>CANQOF010000011.1 GCA_947625405.1 uncultured Atopobiaceae bacterium
GGCGAGGAGGGCCGCCCGTAGGCGCCCATGGTCCCCGCGATGTCGGGCCGGATGGCGTCGCGGCCGATGAGCAGCTCGAACGCGCGGAGCGTCGCGTCGCTCATGAAGGTGCCGCCCTGGACGACGACCGCCTTGCCGACCTCCTCCGGGTCGCGGAGCTTGATGACCTTGAAGAGCGCGTTCTTGATGACGGAGTAGGAGAGGCCGGCCGCGATGTCGCCCACCGTGGCGCCCTCCTTCTGGGCCTGCTTGACGCGGCTGTTCATGAAGACCGTGCAGCGGCTGCCGAGGTCCACCGGGTGCTCGGCGCGGACGGCCTCGCGGGCGAACTCCCGGACCGAGAGCCCCATGGCGTTGGCGAAGCTCTCGATGAAGGAGCCGCAGCCGCTGGAGCAGGCCTCGTTCAGCATGATCGACTCGATCACGCCGTCGCGGACGCGCAGGCACTTCATGTCCTGGCCGCCGATGTCGAGGATGAACTCCACCTCGGGGACGAAGGCCTTGGCGCCGCGCAGGTGCGCGACGGTCTCCACCTCGCCGGAGTCGGCGCAGAAGGCCTCCTTGATGAGGGCCTCGCCGTAGCCGGTGGTGGTCACGTGGCCGATCTTCGCCCCCTCGGGAAGGGCGGTGAGGAAGTCGTCGAGGATCGCGCGCGCCGAGCCGAGGACGTCGCCCTCGTTGTTGCCGTACCACGTGCGAAGGAGCTCGCCGTCCTCGCCCACCATCGCGGCCTTCATCGTCGTGGAGCCGGCGTCGATGCCGATGAACACGCGGCCGTGATAGCCCTCGAGGCTGCCGCGGGGCACGCGCTCTGTGTCGTGGCGCCGCTTGAACGCCTCGTAGTCCTCGGGCGTGGCGAAGAGCGGATCGAGGCGCGCCACCTCGGAACCCTGCGTGTCGCCGAGCGCCTCGAGGCGCGCGATCACGTCGGAGAAGGTCACGACCTGCGGATCCTCGCCCGCAAGCGCCGCGCCTCGCGCCACGAAGAGGTGCGCGTTCTCGGGGACGATGCGGTGCTCCTCGTCGAGGTCGAGGGTCTCGTAGAAGCGATGGCGAAGCTCCGGCAGGTACTGCAGCGGGCCGCCGAGGAAGGCCACGTAGCCGCGAATGGGGTGGCCGCACGCGAGGCCGGAGACGGTCTGGTTCGCCACGGACTGGAAGATCGACGCGGCGATGTCGGCCGGCGCGGCACCCTCATTGAGCAGCGGCTGCACGTCGGACTTCGCGAAGACGCCGCAGCGGCTCGCGATGGGGTAGATGTGCGTCGCGCCCTTCGCGAGCTCGTCCAGACCGGAGGCGTCCGTGTGGAGGAGCGTCGCCATCTGGTCGATGAAGGCGCCCGTGCCACCGGCGCAGGTGCCGTTCATGCGCTGCTCGATGCCGCGGTCGAAGTAGATGATCTTCGCGTCCTCGCCGCCGAGCTCGATGGCCACGTCGGTCTTCGGGATGAGGCGCTCCACCGCGCGCTTGGAGGCGATGACCTCCTGCACGAACTCGAGGCCGAGCCACTGCGAGAGTAGAAGGCCGCCCGAGCCGGTGATGGACACGCCCATCGGCACTTCGCCGAGCACCTCGCGCGCGCCGGCGAAGAGCTCCTTGGCCGTGGCGCGGATGTCGGTGTGATGGCGCTGGTAGTTGGCATAGACGATGGCGCCGTTCTCGTCGATCACGGCAAGCTTCACCGTCGTCGAGCCCACGTCGATGCCAAGGCGAAGCGTCTTGCCCGCCACCGCGCGGGGATCGGCGGGCCTGAGCTCGGCGCCGTTGGCCACGAGTTCTATGGTCTTGAGATCGTTGGTCATGAGCGAGCCTCCATGAAGCTCTGGATGATGGAGAGGCCGTAGCCTTGGATGTCGATGTCGTGCGAGTTTTGGTAGAGATCGCCGGGACGCACGAAGACGAGGAGCGAGAGCAGGCGCGCGAGGGCCTCGGCCGGCTCGCGCATGCCACCCGCCACCCACCGCTCGATCACGGCGAAGATGGCGCCCACGGCAAACGAGATGTAGTAGTCGTAGAAGCTCGAGAGGCCGAGCGCGCCGAGACCGCGCAGCGCGTGGGCCGCGGCGATGCTCGAAGCGCGGCCCTTGAGCTCCTGCGCGAAGGAGGGGTCGCCGCCCGGGCCCATGATGGCCGTGAGGTAGTCCTTGCGCTCCTTCATCTTCGAGAGGATCTCCACCGAGCCGGGCACCGGCTCCATGCGGTCGATGGCGGCGAACACCTCGTCGAGCTCGATGGAACAGAGGTCCTCCACGAGGTCGGTGAGCTCGGAGATGGTCTCCTCCTTCACCGCGTTCGCGAGTTCGGAGATGTCGCGATAGTGCGCGTAGAACGTCCGGCGCGTGAGGCCGGAGCGGTCCGCGACGGCGGTGACGGTGACTTTCGAGAGGTCGCCGATCTCCACGAGCGCGCGGACGAAGGCGGCGCGAAGCGCGCGGCGCGAACGCAAGCACCGCGGATCGTTGCTTTGAGCCGCCTGTACGTCGTTCTCGAGGTCGACTGTGGCAAGCATGTGCGTCCTTCCATGCGGTCTACGCTCGGCTCTTTCACACCGGGCGCAGTAATGCGCAGTTTGTGCAATAGTGCGCACGTCGGGAAGTATTGCACACGCTGTGCAGGTGGTGAAGCTCTCTGCACGAAATGCGCGGATTCAGGCATGAAATGATGCAGGGGATGTGAACGCGGCCGCGCGGCCTCAGCTCCCACGCCGCGCGGCCACGCGGCGCGAGGGCTGGCTCCTCGGCGCTAGATCGCCTTGAGGAAGGCGTCGATTTGCGCGGTGATGAGAGCCTCCGCCTCGGGATTCACCGTGAGGACGTTCGTCTTGAGCGCCTCGGCGCCGTAGCCCATGAGGCAGTAGGGTCGCGTGGGCTCGGCGAAGCGCACGAACTTCAGGAGCTCGGTGAGCTTCTCCGCCATGCCCGCGCCCTTGCGCCCGCCGCCCGCGGCGGAGATGGTGACGGGCATGCCGTGGATCGGAAGCGGCGTGGCATAGTCCATTGGCACGACCGGACGCGAGAGCCAATCGATGAGATTCTTCACATGCCCGGGATAGCTGCCGTTATATTCCGGCGAGACGATCCAGAGGCCGTCCGCCGAAGCCACCTCCGCGCGCACGCGACGCACGGCGG
This sequence comes from uncultured Atopobiaceae bacterium, assembly GCA_947625405.1. Taxonomy (GTDB): domain Bacteria; phylum Actinomycetota; class Coriobacteriia; order Coriobacteriales; family Atopobiaceae; genus CANRLS01. Next base: position 3,129 of record CANQOF010000011.1, read on the forward strand.
GGTTCTCGGAGCCGTCCGCGTGCTCGAGGTCCTGGTTCATGAACGGAAGGCCGCGATACTCGAGGTAGCGCACCGTAGCACGATCTCCGATGCGCGCTTCGATCTCACGCGCGAGCTGGCGATTGAGGGATTTTTCGCGAAACGATCCCACGACCATGAGGATTGTCTTCATCGGGCACCTTCCGTCGATTGCGTGCGCGCGTTTTGCCCTTGAGCCTACCCATCGCGCTCCCCCTTCGAACCCCGCAAGACGTGGGGGACGGTTCTTTCGTCTTGCGTGGTTCAAACATGACGCACGAAATCAACATGGAAGGTTCGGCGAGCGCGCGTCGCGTTTCGAAGCTCGTGGGCGCGGGAAGAAGCTGGGCAGTGCACTTCGAGGAAAGGGCGGCACACCATGGAAACCTACCAACGGGGAATTTGGATCTCCTCCATCATCCTCACCCTCTTCGCCCTTGCGGGCATCGTCCTCGGCGTGGTCGTCCTGCTCTTCGGCTCGGGCGTCTTCGCGTCGGCCGGCGGCTTGGGGACCCTCAGCGCCTACGTGGTGAGCGGTTTCCTCATCGGCGCGGCGATCATCGGGATCATCCAATCCGTCTACCAGCTCATCGTGGGCGGCTATGGCATCCGCGGCATTGACGCCCCCGGCCGCACGCACACGCTTCTCGTGCTTGCCATCATCGAGCTCATCAGCGCGGCGGTCGCGCTTGCGTTCTACGCCTTCAACATGGGAAACGGCGTCGTGAGCCTCCTTCCGAACGTCATCGGCTCCATCATCAACGTCGTCACGGCCGCGGTGCTCATGTTCTGCACGGGCCGCGTGAGGAGCGGCTACCTCCCCGGCGATGTCTCCTAACAGCGCACATACCCAAGGAAGCGGCGCCACGAGCCCCCGCGAGGCCGAACTACCCGGGGGCCCGGGCGCGCCGCGTCTGCTCATCATCTACACCGGCGGCACCATCGGCATGGTGCGCGACCCGAAGACGGGCGCGCTCGCGCCGTTTGACTTCGACCATCTCCTCGACAACGTGCCCCGTCTCGCGCGCCTCGGCTACTCGCTCGGGCGCGTGCAGTTCCATCCCGCCATCGACAGCTCGAACATGAGCCCCACGCACTGGGCGGCCATCGCCCAGGCCATCGAGGCGAATTACGCGCGCTACGACGGCTTCGTGGTGCTCCACGGCACGGATACGATGGCCTACACCGCCTCCGCGCTTTCGTTCATGCTCGAGAACCTCGAGAAACCGGTGATCGTCACGGGCTCGCAGCTGCCGATCTCCGACATCCGTGAGGACGGGACGACGAACCTCATCACCGCCCTGCAGATCGCCGCGGCGAAAGACGACGACGGGAAGCCGATGGTGCGCGAGGTGGCCATCTCCTTCGGCGACACGCTCGTGCGCGGCAACCGCGCCACCAAGGCGAGCTCCACGGAGTTCGGCGCGTTCCAGTCGTTCAACTATCCCGCGCTCGCCACCATGAACCTGCACATTCGCTTCCGCGAGGAGCTTCTCTGGCGTCCGAGCGCGGGGGGCGCCCTCACCGCGCACACGACGCTCGATCCGGCCGTGTCGGTGGTGTTCTTGCACCCCGGCATCACGGAGGGCTCGCTCCGCGCGCAGCTCGCCGAGCCCGGCGTCAAGGCCTTCGTGCTGCGCACCTACGGCGCGGGAAACGCCCCCACGACTCCGTGGTTCACCTCGGCGATCGCGGACGCGGTGCGCGGCGGGCGCCTCATCGTGAACGTGACGCAATGCCCTGACGGCGGCGTGGAGGAAACGCGCTACGACACTGGCGACGCCCTCGCCGAAGCCGGCGTCGTCTCCGGCTACGACCTCACGTGCGAAGCCGCGATCGCAAAGCTCATGTACCTTTTCGGCAAGGGACTTTCCGCCTCCGAGGTCGCGCGCCTCATGCCGCGCTCTCTCCGAGGCGAACTCACCGAGCCCGGCGCGGATCTCTGATTTCGAGCCACCGGGCGCGTAGGGTCCCGCGGCGAAAGGGATGCGGCGATGCGGCGGCACGAGGGCCTGAATGCTCGTAATTATTGTTGAGTCGCTCCTTTACACTCACCTTGGTCCTCGGGTGAAAGGAGCATGGATGGCCGAGTCGTGGGACGTCGTCGTCAACGGCGACTGCTTGGAAGTCATGGCCGGCCTCGAGCCCGAGAGCGTGGACCTCATCTTCGCGGATCCCCCGTATTGGATGCGCACGTCGGGCGAGCTCCAGCGCGTGGAGGGCACCGTCTTCGATGGCGTGGACGACGCGTGGGATCAGTTCAACGAGCTCGAGGACTACGAGCGCTTCACGCGCGAGTGGCTGTCCGCGTGCCGGCGCGTGCTGAAGCCCAACGGCTCTATCTGGGTGATCGGCGGGATGCAATGCATCCACACCATCGGCGCCATCATGCAGGAGCTCGGGTTTTGGATCGTGAACGACGTCGTGTGGCGCAAGTCGAACCCCACGCCGAACTTCCACGGCACGCGCCTCACGAACAGCCACGAGACCCTCATCTGGGCCACGAAGTCCAAGGATTCGAAGTACACCTTCAACTACAAGACGGCGCGCGAACTCAACACGGACACCGTGAGCCCGGCGGACTACGAAGCCGGCGTGCGCAAGCAGATGGGCTCCATCTGGACCTTCCCCGTGTGCGCGGGCACGGAGCGCCTGAGGGACGCCTCGGGAAAGAAGCTCCACAGCACGCAAAAACCCCTCGCCCTCTTGCTGCGCGTGGTGGCGATTTCCTCGCACTACGGCGACCTCGTGCTCGACCCCTTTGGCGGCACGATGACGACGGGCGTGGCGGCGAAGATCCTCGGACGTCGCTATCTGATGATCGAGCAAGATCCGGCCTACTGCGATGCGGGCGTGGCGCGGCTCGCGATGACGGCGCCGGAGGACGGGCCCGTCGCGCGCGCCACCTATGACGAGCGGCCGCCGAGGGCCCCCATGGCGAGCATGATCGCGGAGGGGTTCTTCACCACGGGCGAGCCCTTCTACCTGCGAGACGGGCGTGAAATCGCCACGCTGCTCGCGGATGGGAAGCTGAGCTTCGAGGGCGAGGCCTTCGACATGCACATGCTCGCCGCAAAGGTGCGCGGGGTGAAGGCCACGCGCCTGAACGGCTTCGACGTGTGGCGCGTGAAGCGCAACGGCGAGCTCGTCCCCATCACGCGGATTCGCGACGAGTATCGAGCGAGCCTGGCGGCGCTCGTCGATTAAGGACGTTCCACGCTACGCGCCCTTCCGCGCTCGGTTGGCAGCCACTCGCTCGTAGAAGTCGAGCGGCAGGTAGCGGTGGCCGAAACCCAGCACCTCGATGTTCGCGTCGTTTTGTCGAAAGACGAGGCGCATGTCGGCCTTGCCCGAAGGCCGCCGCGCGGAGTGGTAGTGGAAACAGTTCCAACCAGCGAGGTCCCGCTTGAGCGTTGTTGTTCGAGCTTTGCCATCCACCACGAGCACGATGGCCCTTACCGTGCTATTCACGGTCATGAGAAAGTCGGTGCTCTCCGGCCAAACTTCGGTGATCGACTTCACGTCATCAGCGACGCTGGAGGCATCGAGGATCGCGTGTGGGATTTGCATAACGCTTTGAATCGCCTCGGCGATGATTTGGTTACTCAGCGTCATCGTGGATCTCCACGTCCTCGAAAAGATGCCCGTAACGGTCCATGAAGAACTCGATCGCCTCTTCGGCGGCTTCGGGACCGTTCTTGAAGACCGCGGTGTCCGCGCGGGTGCGGATCATGGCGCGCGTGGAGGATTCCTCGAGCATGTCCTCGAGTTCCTGGATGCGCAGCATGATCGCGTCCATGCACTCGTAGGACACGAGCCACGCGAGGGTGTTGTCGCGGTCGTAGATCTCCATCACGCCGCATTCGATGAGCTCGGGACGCCACTTGCGCCCGTGGGTGAATTCCGAAACGCCGATGCGGTGGCTCTGCTTCGACTGCGTCCATGCCGTTTCCACGCGTTCCGCCAGCTCAGGTGCCATGTGATGCTCCTCACTCGCACGTTCTCTGATTTTCTACGCGCAGTATAACGCGCAAGATTTTGCGCATCAATCAGGTCGATTTGCGCGAGCGCGACGCTCTCCACCGTGCGCGTGTGCGAGCGCGAATGCGCTCATCAAAAAAGCCGTACCCCGCCTCGACCGCGAAATCGGGCGAGGAGGGGTACGGCTGAAATAGTTCAGTGCCTGCGGCGCTACTTCGGCGCGACGGGGCCCTCGATGGTGATCGAGGTGATCTTCGGCTGGTTCGCGGCGAGGATCGTGCCATTGCCGTCCACCGGCTGCGCGTCTGCCACGATGGCGTCCACCACGTCCATGCCCGAAACCACCTTGCCGAACGCCGCGTACTGGCCGTCGAGGTAGGGCGCGTCCGCGTGCATGATGAAGAACTGCGAGCTCGCGGAGTTCATATCCTGAGCACGCGCCATGGAGATCACGCCACGGGTGTGCGAGAGGTTGTTCTCGATGCCATTGGCGGAGAACTCGCCCACGATGTTCGTGCCGGAGCCGCCCGTGCCGTTGCCCTTGGGGTCGCCACCTTGGATCATGAAGCCGTCGATGATGCGATGGAACGTGAGCCCGTCGTAGAAGCCCTCGTTTGCGAGCTTCACGAAATTCGCAACCGTCTTCGGCGCGACCTCGGGCATGAGCTCGACCTCGATCGTGCCATAGCCGTCCACGTTGATCGTGGCGTAGTAGACCTCGCCCTTCTCAGCAGCTTTCATCACCGCATCCTCCGTAGTGTCCGCGGCCTCAGCCGCATCGCCTCCCTGCTCTCCGTCGGCAGTCGCCGCATCGCCACTGCAGCCGGAAAGCGCGACCCCCGCGCAGCACACGCCGAGCACGCCCATGAGCAGCACGAGCGCGAGCTTGAAGGGTCCCATTTTCTTCTTAGCCATACCGCTCCCAAATCGGGTTTTCCAAAGCCCCATAAGGATAGCGTCACCGACGTCACGCGCGAAAAATCGCAGGTAAAAACTACACGCACGCCACAAGATCCAGTGGGGTCCTCCCGAGCTCGCCTTCCCGGGGAGGGCGGCGGACGCAGCCCACGGCGCGGCACGCGGGCGCGCTCGGGCGCGCTCGGGCGAAAGGAGATGCCGAAGCCGAAAGGGGCGCGCCTAGGAGGGCGAGAGGCGCTTCGTCTTGAGCTTGAGCAGGAGCACGACGCAGATGGCCACGGCCATGAGGCAGGCGATGCCGCTAAAGACGATCGTGTAGGAGCCCGTGAGGCGGATGACGGTGCCCCAGATGAAGCCCGTCGCGAGGTTGCCGGCGCAGGCGGCCATGGAGATCCGCGAGTAGATGTGGGCGTAGTGCGCGCGGCCGAAGGAGAACTCGGAGAATTCGGGGAGCATCACGTTCGTCGTGCCATGGAAGATGCCGTAGAGCGCGGCGCCCGCGAAGACGAAGACCGCGGCAAGGGGCCCGAGGAAGCAGAGCGTGAGCACGCCGGTGGCGCCGATGGCGATGCAGACGATGGTGCCGAGGTAGGGGATCTTGCTCGAGAGCGCGCCCATGCCGAGCTTCGAGGCGATCTGCGCCCCCATGGCGGTGGAGGCGGCCATGGCGCCGAGCATCGGCCACGCGGCGCCGACGGAAAGCGAATCCACGTAGCTCGGGATGATGTAGTACGTGTACATGCAGAAGTTCATGAGGAACGCGAGCGCCATGATGAGCGGGAAGGCGAGGGTGTGGTAGGCCTCCTTGGCCGTGATGCCCTCGTCCTCGCAATCCTCGGCGCTGCCGCCGACAGCCTGGCCGGAAGATCCGTCCCCCTGCCTTGCCTCCTGGGCCTCAAGCTCGGCGAGGCCGTAGGGCTCGAGCCCCTTGTCCTTGGGATAGCTCCGAATGCAGAACCAGCAGATGGGCACCGTCGCCGCGCAGACGCAGGCGAAGATGCGGTAGGTGGCCTGCCAGCCGAACTCGAGGATGAGCCAGCCGCCGAGCGTCGAGAACACGAGGCCGCCCACCCCGGCAAACGCCATCACGAGCCCCACGAAGAAGCCCGCGCGCTCCACGAACCAACGGTTGATGATCGTCGAGGGCGCCATGAGGTTGAGCATCACCACGCCGAACCCCATCACGAACGCGCCGAGGAAATACATCCAGAGCTCCGTGGCGAAGGAGAGCCAGACGAAATCGATCGCGATCACCGCGCATGATCCCGCCACGCAGACGCGCGAATCCACGTGATCGAGCATCTTTCCCATGAAGGGCAGCGCGATGAGGCCGGCGCCCCAGAGAAACGAGGTGTAGTAGCTCGTGACGCCGCTCGACACGTGGAGCGTCTTCGCGATGGGTGTGTAGAAGATGCCCGCCGCGTCGAGGGCGATTGCCATGGGCATGCCGATGGCGCAGATGAGGGCGAAGACCACGAGGAAGCCGAAGAAGGGGCGCCGCGCCGCACCCGCGCTCTCGTGCGTGGTTGCCACGTCCCCCTCCTTCCCTTCCACCGCCTTTCGGTTCTTTCTACCCAACCTCCCCTTCGGTGGCTCCGTCCCTTTGCTCCGCATCTCCCCTTATTTGGTGAGGCCAAATAAGGCCAGTTACGAGCGAAATGAGCGAAGACCCCGCCTCGCGGGCGGGCGAGGCGGGGTCTGCTTCCAGCCGTCAGGCGTGGTGAGTTGGAGGATTACGCGCTGGACGGCTCATTTCCCTAGGCGCAAGCGCGTGTGCGCGTCCTCCCTCGCGCTAGCGCTTGTCTTCGTGGCGCTTCTCGTAGAAGGCGGCGAGCTCGGGCGCGATCTGGTCGAGCGCGTCGAGGTCGGTGTAGGCCATGTGGCCGTTCGAGTGGAGGTGGTACTCGATGCGATCTTTCAGGGCGTCCGGCAGGAAGAGCTTGCCCACGGCGTGCTTCACGTTCCACCACGGGGTCGCGGCGTCGTGGATGCCGCCGAGGAAGCACACGCGGCACTTCGGGTTCCTGCGGAGCGCGGTCGCCATGTCGTAGGCCACGTTCGGGCACTGCGGGCTTCCCATGGTGCCCGGCGAGGTGTGCGTGAAGTTCCAGTCCATGTTCACCGTGAAGGACAGGCCCACGTAGTTCGGCGAGCCTTGGTAGCCCGTCTCCTCCACGAGCTTCATCCACGCGGTGGTGTAGGGCGAGTTGATGGCGTCCATCGAGGGATCCTCGCCCGCGAAGAACTCGTTGTCGCCCTGCACGCGCATGTAGGCGGGCTCGGTGTAGCGCACGTCGTAGCGGCCGGTGAAGAGGCCTTGGTCGCGCATCACGTGCTTGCGCCAGCTGTCGAGCTCGATGCGCAGGTGCTGGCGAAGGATGAACTTCTTCTTGAGGCCGATGAGCTCGGAGAGCTGGCCGGCCACCTCGTCCTCTTCCTCGGGCGTGATCGTGTCGGCTTTGATGAGCGCGGGGCCGTAGGTGCCCTCCACGAAGTCGCACGCCTTGTCGAACCACTCGTACTGGTCGACGCCGGCTCCGGCCTTGCCGAAGTAGTTCGCGCCGGCCGCGTAGACGGGCACCATGCCCATGTAGTAGAGGTCGTTTCCGGCGAGCGTGTAGGCGTAGTCGAGGATCGTCGACTGCTCGATTACGCCGGTGACACCGATGCCCTTCTCGCCGAGCACGCGCATGAGGACGGCGTTGCGGAAGGTGCCGTAGCTCTCGCCGTAGATGTAGAGCGGGGTGTTCCAGCGGCCGTGCCGCGTCATCCACTCGGCGATGGCGCGCGCGAAGGCGTCCGCGTCACCGTCGACGCTCCAGACCTTCTTGGAGTCGTAGTCCTTGGCGATGTAGGAGTAGCCGGTGCCGAAGGCGTCGAGGAACACGAGGTCGGAGCTCGGGAGCAGCGAGTTCGGGTTGTCGACGGGCTCCTGCGGGCACGCGAGCGCGTTCATGCCGTCGGGGCGGATGCACTTCGGACCCATGCCGCCCATGTTCACCATCATCGACGCGCCGCCGGGGCCGCCGTTCCAGAGGAAGGTGACGGGGCGATCGGTCTTGTCCTCTTGGTCCGTCACATAGGAGAGCGCGAACATGTGGCCGATGAGCGTGCCGTCGTCCTCGCGCACGGGGAGCGCCTCCGCCGTCATGTCGTAGACGAGCGTACGGGTGCCATCAGTCCAGGTATCGCGCTTGGTGCCGGGCTTTGGCGGCGTGTAGTCGTCGTTTTTCGCCGCGCCACCCTTGGTGACCGTGAATGTTTCGGGCGTGGAGGTCTTGGGATCGTCAGCCATGAGGGCTCCTTCTGGTTGTGCCCCTGGCGAGAAACCTCCAGGGACGGCCGTCTTTCACGGCCTCTTGTTCCCCACGGCTCGCCACCTCGCGACCACGCCCTCCGCGAGCGGCCGCTCTGCATGGAATGTCCACGAGGGGCAGCGGGCGGCAGCGCGCGAGACGGAATGGGCAAGCTTGTGCGGGTCTGGAGCGCGCGGGCGAACGAGGAGGTTCCGGGTTGTCGTTGGAATCGAGGGCGGTGGGCCGCTACGCTTTTCCCTTGGAGAAACGAGAGAAATTCGCGCGCTCCCGCGACGTTCGCGGCACCCAAAACGCCCGCGGCACCCAAAACGCCCGCGGCACCCAAAACGCCCGCGGCACCCGAGGAGCGGGGCGGGGCTTTGCGAGCGCGCGAACGCGAGAGGAGATCCCATGGCGAAAGTGCCGATGACCACGCCGCTCGTGGAGATGGATGGCGACGAGATGACGCGCATCATCTGGGCGCTCATCAAGGAAAAGCTGCTCGAACCCTTCATCGACCTCAAGACCGAGTACTTTGACCTCGGCCTCGAGCACCGCGACGAGACGGACGACGCCGTCACCGTCGAAGCCGCGGAGGCCATCAAGCGCCTCGGAGTGGGCGTGAAGTGCGCGACCATCACGCCGAACGCGCAGCGCGTGGAGGAATACGGCCTGAAGGAGATGTGGAAGAGCCCGAACGGCACAATCCGCGCGATCCTCGACGGCACCGTCTTCCGCACGCCCATCACCGTCGCCGGCATTGAGCCCACGGTGCGCTGCTGGAAGCGGCCGATCACCATCGCGCGCCACGCCTACGGCGACGTCTATCGCAACGCCGAGCTGCGCGTGGACGAGCCGGGCACGGTGGAGCTCGTCTATAAGAAGGCGAGCGGCGCCGAGGAGCGCGTGACGGTCTTCGAGTTCAGCGGCCCCGGCGTGGTGCAGGGCATGCACAACCTCGACGCCTCGATCGAGAGCTTTGCGCGGAGCTGCTTCACCTACGCGCTCGACCTCAAGCAGGATCTCTGGTTCGCCACGAAGGACACGATCTCCAAGACCTACGACCACCGCTTCAAGGACATCTTCCAGGCGATCTTCGACGCCGAGTTCGCCGAGCGCTTCGAGGCGGCCGGGATCGAGTACTTCTACACGCTCATCGACGACGCGGTCGCGAGGGTGATGCGCGCCGAGGGCGGCTTCATCTGGGCCTGCAAGAACTACGACGGCGACGTGATGAGCGACATGGTGAGCTCCGCGGCCGGCTCGCTCGCGATGATGACGAGCGTGCTCGTGAGCCCCGACGGCTACTTCGAGTACGAGGCGGCGCACGGCACCGTCCAGCGCCACTACTACAAGCACCTCGCGGGCGAGGAGACCTCCACGAACTCGGTGGCGACGATCTTCGCGTGGTCCGGGGCACTCCGGAAGCGCGGCGAGCTCGATGGCAACGAGGCGCTGCGGGAATTCGCGAACGCGCTCGAGCGCGCCACCCTCGAGACGATCGAGGCCGGCGAAATGACGGGCGACCTCGCGCGCATCACCACGCTTCCCGACCCCGTGACGCTTTCGACCTCGGCTTTCATCGACGCCGTCGCCGCGACGCTCGCAAAGAAACTCGCATAGATTCCCCTTGCCCGAACGGGCCTCGCCAAAACAGAGCCCCTACCTCGCGCGATGCGCGAGATAGGGGCAATTCTCGATGAGCACCGAAGGAGGCCGGTTGCCGCGCACGCTATGCGTGCACCGCAACACGGGTTCGTTCGGTGAAAACAACACAGACGCGACGGTCGAGCTCGGGGCGGGGCATATACCTCTCCAAATAGCCGCGAAAAGGAGTAGGTATGGCTGATGGTTCCCGCCCTCGCGCGAGCGCTCCCGGCACGTCTGAGCTCGCCCCCTTTGCCCCCTCGCTTGAGGCTTCGCTCGCGAGGATGTCGCCCTTCGAGGTGAAGGACCTCCTCATCTCCTACGCCAAGGAGGACGCGAAGAAGTCCGCGTTCACGTTCCTGAACGCCGGACGCGGCAACCCGAATTGGATCGCCACGGTGCCGCGCGACGCGTTCTTCCTCATCGGGCAATTCGCGATGAGCGAGGCGAGGCGCAAGATGTCCATGCCGGAGTTCGACCTCGCGGGCGAGCCGCCGGCAACGGGATGCGCCGCGCGCTTCCTCGATTTCCTCGAAAAGGAGAGCGCCGCGCTCTCCGCGGGAGGCGCGAACGCTCCCGCCGACGCGCACAACGCCTGGGCCGCCAAGCTGCTGAAACTCGGCTACGACTACCTCACCTCGCCCGTGAGCGAGGGCGGCCTCGGCCTCGACGGGGATTCGCTCGTGCACGAATGGAGCGAGGGCATCATCGGCTGCGAGTACCCCGTGCCGGATCGCATCCTCGAGAACACGCAGGAGATCTGCCGCCGCTACCTCGTGCAGGAGATGGACGGCGGCGAGGAGCCGAAGGCAGCCGACGGCTCCCCCGCTCCCTACGACCTCTTCGCCACCGAGGGCGGCACCGCGGCCATGTGCTACCTCTTCTACAGCCTGAAGGCGAACTTCCTCGTGAACCCCGGCGACACGATCGCCCTCATGACTCCCATCTTCACGCCCTACATCGACATCGCGGGCTTGAACGACTTCCACTTCAACGTGGTGAACATCAACGCCACCACGCTCGACTCCGAGGGCCTCCACACGTGGCAGTACCCCGACGAGGAGCTCGAGAAGCTGAGGGACCCGAAGGTGAAGCTCCTCTGCCTCGTGAACCCGTCAAACCCTCCGAGCTACGCGCTCTCCGAGCACACGCGCCAAAAGCTCGTGGAGATCGTCCAGAAGAGCAACCCGAACCTCATCATCATCACGGACGACGTCTACGGCACCTTCGTGAACGACTTCCGTTCCGTGATGCACGACCTGCCGAGGAACACGGCGCTCGTGTACTCGTTCTCGAAGTACTTCGGCGCCACCGGCTGGCGCCTCGCCACGATCGCCCTCGCGCGGGACAACATCTTCGACGAGCTCATCTCGAAGCTCCCCGACGAGCAAAAGCAGGTGCTCTACCAGCGCTATTCCGAGCTCAAGGAGGACGGCTCGGCGCTCAAGTTCTGCGACAGGCTCGTGGCGGATTCGCGCCTCGTCGCGCTCAACGGCACGGCCGGGCTCTCCACGCCGCAGCAGGTGCAGATGAGCCTTTTCGCGCTCTACGCGCTGCTCGACAAGGCGGGCACCTACAAGCGCAAGATGCGGGAGCTCATCAACGACCGCCTCGAGGCGCTCTGGCGCTCGCTCGGCTGGACGCTCGAGCCCGACCCGCTCCGCGCCGGCTACTACTCGATGCTCGACCTCGAGATCTGGACGACGAAGCTCTATGGCAAGGACTTCTTCAGCTGGCTCTCCGCGCACTATCGGCCGATCGACGTGGTGCTTCGCCTCGCGAAGGACACGGGCGTCGTGGTGCTCGCGGGCGACGGCTTCGACGCCGGCCGCTGGAGCGTGCGCGTGGCCCTCGCGAACCTCTACGTGGACGACTTCCTCGCCGTGGGCAAGCGAGTGAGCGAGATCCTCGCCGAGTACCACGCCGCCTGGCAGGCGGAGGAAAAGAAGTAGCGGGGCCTTCGCGCCGCAAGGCAAAAGGACCGTCCCCTTTGTCTTGCGCTTTGCCGTTCGGCCGATGGCTTTGTGTTTGCTCGGTGGAGCGGGTTCGCCTTGCGAAGACGCGGGGTATAGCCCTCGTGGATCGATGAATCGCGTGGCATGGCGCTCGCGCCGTCCGCGCCCGAGAAAGAAGGTTGGCCATGGCGTGCACACTGATGATGATCGGCAACAAGGCTTCCAACGACGGCTCGACGATCATCGCCCGCAACGAGGATTGCGAAAACGGCGATTTCAATCCCAAGAAACTCGTGGTCGTGAAGCCGGAGGACCAGCCACGCGAGTACACGGGCGTGAACAGCCACCTCACGATCAAGCTCCCCGACAACCCGATGCGCTACACCTGTTCGCCGAACGTGGATAGCTCGGACGGCGTCTGGGGCGAGGCCGGCATCAACGAGGCGAACGTGGCCATGAGCGCCACCGAGACGATCTCCTCGAACGCGCGCGTGCTCGGCGCGGACCCGCTCGTCACCTACGACCCCGAGACCGGCACGCCCGGCGGCATCGGCGAGGAAGACCTCGTCACCATCATCCTCCCCTATGTGAAGACCGCCCGCGAGGGGTGCCTGCGCTTCGGCAAGCTCCTCGAGACCTACGGCACGTACGAGATGAACGGCATCGCCTTCGCCGACGAGACCGAGGTGTGGTACATCGAATCGATCGGCGGCCACCACTGGATCGCGCGCCGCGTGCCCGACGACTGCTATTGCGTGCAGCCGAACCGCCAGGGCATCGACAAGCTCGACTTCTCCGACGCCTACGGCGCCCAGAAGGACTACATGTGCTCGGCCGACCTCGCGCAGTGGATGGCGGAGAACTTCGTCGACGTCTCCTACGGCGTGCCGAAGCTCCTGCGCTCGGACAAGTACTTCGGTCTCCCCGTCGTGATCAACCCACGCGACGCGTTCTCGAGCCGCACGTGGTTCGACATGGTCTACAACAACCCGCGCGCCTGGTACATCTACGCCACACTCAACAACACCACGCCCGAATTCCGCGGCCCCGAGCCGAAGTACAAGGTCGAATCGATGGACATCCCGTGGTGCATCAAGCCCGAGCGCCTCATCACCGTCGAGGACGTGAAGCAGATGCTCGGCACCACCTACAACGGCACGAAGTACAACTGCTACGGCAACCTCGGCGACGAGGGCTCGCGCCGGCTCTATAGGCAGGTGGGCATCAACCGCACGTGCGAGTGCTCGATCCTGAACATTCGCCCCTACGCGCCCGACGCCGCGAAGGCCGTACAGTGGATCGCCATGGGCTCCGGCCCCTTCAACACCGCGATCGCGATCTTCACGAGCGTGGACGAGGTGCCCGAGTACCTCGACACGACGATGCGCATTTCCACGGACGACTTCTACTGGGCGATCCGCCTCATCTCCGGCCTCGCCGACCCCGAGTTCTTCGCGAACGAGAACGCGATCACCGGCTACCAGCAGGCCACGATGGCGCTCGGCTACCAATCGCTTCATAGCGTGGACGCCGAGCTCGCGAAGGGCGGCTCCGACGCCATGGGCGTGCTCAAGGCCGCGAACCAGAGGCTCTGCGACGCCGTGATGAGGCAGACGGACGACCTCCTCTCCAGCGTGCTCTACACGAGGAGCATGGAGATGAAGAACCGCTTCAGCGCAAGCGACCACTAATCCACTCGACGCTGCGACACTCTGGTGCACCTCATCCAGCCACGATCTCGGGCGCTCGAGTAGCGAAGTACGCTACCCTCTCAAGTTTGCTTGGGAGGGTAGCTCGCGTTTTAGACCTGCGTTGCGTTGCTTTCACAACAACCCACTGGGTTGTTGTGCCCCCGAGATCTTGTCTATCTGAGGCACCCCAGGGCGCCTCGCTGACGTTTAGCTGGTTCCCTAGCTCTTCGCTTGTTGGAGCAAGGACTTTCGAGGGTCCGGGAGCCTATGGTCTCCGGCTCCCTGTGGGAGCCGCGTTGAGAAGGCCCTTTTTCTCGGACCTCAGGAGTGGTCCGCCGGAATCAAAGCCCGTATGCCAATGTGAGGTGTGTCACCCGAGAAAAAGGGCCGGTGAAGGCTGGTGAACCGATCGAGCGGGAGCCGGGAGACGGAGACCATAGGCGCCCGGGCCCCGCATAACCTCGCATGACTCACCTGTGCGATGCGAGAGCGTCAGCGTAGACTGGGGACTGCGACTGAGGAGGACCGATGATCAGGAAAGTTGGGTTCGTGGGGCTTGGGATCATGGGGAAGCCCATGGCGAGGAACCTGCAGAAGGCGGGGTTTGAGCTGCACATCTGGGCGCGGCACTCCGAGGAGGTCCAGGACCTCGTGGCGGGCGGCATGGCATGGCACGAGAGCCTCGCCGACCTCGCGGCCTCCGTGGACGCGCAGATCACGATCGTGGGCTTTCCGCCGGACGTCGAGCAGGTTTACCTCGAGAAAGGCGGCATCCTCGAAAGCGCCAAGCCCGGCACGTACGTGATCGACATGACGACCTCGAGCCCCACGCTCGCCCAGAAGATCGAGGCGGCCGCCACCGCGCGAGGCCTGCACGCCCTCGACGCGCCCGTCACCGGCGGCGACACCGGCGCGCGGAACGGCACGCTCTCCATCATGGCGGGCGGCGCCGAGGAGGACTTCGAGGCGTGCCTGCCGCTCTTCAAGGCCATGGGCACGAGCATCAGCTATATGGGCGGCCCCGGCTTCGGCCAACACACGAAGATGGCGAACCAGATCATGATCGCGGGCGCCATTGCGGGGGTCTGCGAGGGGCTCTCCTACGCGCAGGCCAAGGGCATCGAGCTCCAGAAGATCTTCGACGCCGTGAAGGAGGGCTCGGCCGCGGGCACGCAGCTCTCGGGCTACGCGCCGCGCATCATCAAGGACGACTGGGCGCCCGGCTTCAAGATCGAGCACTTCGTGAAGGACCTCCGCATCGCGCGCCGCGAGGCGGAGAGCGAGCACCTCGACCTCGACATGATGCGCCAGGTGCTCCAGAACTACGAGAACCTGATCCTTCGCGGCATGGGCGCAAACGGCACCCAGGCGCTCATCAAGTTCTACGAGAGCGGCGACTAGCCCTCCCCGCGCCGCGAGCCCGCGCGTCGCCGCGCGAGCGGGCCGCGGCACGAGCGAGCGGGCCGCAGCCTCAAGCGAAGACTCGAAGCAAAAGACGAGGTAGAAAGCCAGCATGGGCTTCAAGAAGTGGATGAGGGACATCAACTCCCACGGGTTCTACCACCTCTTCCGGTGGGACTTCTGGCGCTCGCTCTTCGTGAACTTCTACCTCTTCAACATCCTCGGGCACTGGGCGGAGATCCCGTACTGCACGTTCATGGATACGTTCTTCGGGATCGTCGACGAGAACTACGAGCTCTGGACGGATCCGTGGTTCAAGCCGTACTGGGTCTATGGCTCGGGCGTGGTGGTGATGACGCTCGTCATCGAGCCGCTCAAGGAATACATGATGAAGCGCCACAAGAGCGTCTGGGCCCCGGCGCTCGAAACGTTCGCGATCGCGACGGCGCTCGCGGCCGTGATGGAGACGGCCTTCGGCTTCATTTGCAACCAGCCCGACGAGAACGGCGTCTACCCGTTCTGGGACAACTCGCAGCTCCCCGGGAACATCCTCGGGCAAGGCTGGATCGTGAACGACCTCGTGATGGGCGTGATGTGCGTGATCTACGTGTGGCTCGCCTATCCGCTCGTCTCGATCGGCCTCGAGAAGCTCGGCGAGAAGCGCGCGAACATCCTCTTCCTGGCGGCGAGCGCGGCGTTCGCGCTCGCGACGGTGCTCTCCTACGTGCCGAACCCGCTGAACCAGCCGCCCGCGAACGAGGAGGTGGGCCTCGAGGCCGGCGAGGGCGTGGGCGTGGCCGATGGGCTCGCGACGGGCGACCTCGAGGGGTCGAGCGGCGGCTCGAGCAGCGTGGCGAGCGCCGGCGCGAACGCGGCCTCCGGGCCCTCGAGCGGCACCGGCCCCGCGCTCGTGGACGGTTCGGACGCCGTGAGGGAGATCCCCGCGGGCGCGACGGTGGCGTTCCTCGGCGACAGCCTCACGGAGGGCGGCGACTTCGCGGCGGCGTTTCCCGCCTACAACGTGAGGAACTTCGGGGTGATCGGCGATTCCTCCGTCGGAGTGGCCTCGCGGCTCGACGAGGTGGTGGCCGCGAACCCGGCGATCGTGTTCCTGATGATCGGCACGAACGACCTCGACAACGACGCGGCCCCCGGCGAGGAGATCGTGGATGAGGTCGTGGCGAACGTGCGCGGCATCGTGAGCGACCTCGAGGAGGCGCTCCCGGACGCGACCATCGTCATCGAGAGCGTGCTTCCCACGAGCGACGCGGAGAAGAACGCGAAGATCCTCACGCTCAACCGCAAGCTCGCCGAGCTCGCGGCGGATCTCGGCGGCCGCACCGCCTACCTCGGCCTCTACGAGCGCTACGCGGGATCTGACGGCCTCCTCGAAGAGGAGGACACCGAAGACGGCCTCCACCTCGTCGACTCCGCCTACAACCCCTGGTACACCCTCATCCGCACCCTCTGGCTCACCGCCTAGCGCCTTGCGGCCCGGGCAGGATGCGGCGCGGAGGCGCGCGGACGGCAAAGAAAAGCGAGGTGCACGGCCGAGGGCGGTCCTCGGCCAGGGCTAGATGCACCAGACGGGGAGGGCCGTCACGTCCGCGGCGACGGGAAGCGGACGCGAGGTCTGGCAAATGATGGCGCCCGGGCCCACTTCGAAATCGGGGAAATCGCGAAGGAGGGGGAAGCACGCGGCGTCGTCCGCGCCCACGGTGGCGGCCTTCTTCATCTCCGCGGGGTAGAGCGTTCGCCCTCGTTGGATCACGAGGTCAATCTCGCGCTTACGGCCATCACGATAGAAACGCACCCCGCGTACATCACGCGCGGCGTTGAGGTAGCTCTTGAGCACCTCCCCCACGACGAAGGTCTCGAAGAGCGCGCCGGAGGCGGCCCCGCGCTCGGCCGTCGTCGGATCCAACCAGCCGCTGAGGTGGCACACGAGCCCCGTGTCGTAGAAGTAGAGCTTTGGGGCCTTCGTGAGGCGCTTCTGGACGTTCGCCCAGAAGGGACGCAGCAGGAAGGCCACGCCGGAAGCGAGCAGCACGGAGAGCCAGTGGTCGATCGTCTTCGGGCTCACGCCCACGTCCTTCGCCACTTCAGCCGCGTTGAAGAGCTGCCCGGAGCGCGCGGCGCAGGCAATCAGGAAGCGGTAGAACGCCTCCTCGTCCTGCACGGTGACGAGGTTGCGGACGTCCTGCTCGAGGTAGGTACGCACATAGTCGCGGTAGTAGCGCTCCCAGCCGATGCCCTCGCTCGCGAGAGCGGGCAAGGAACCGCGATGGATGCGATGCCAGAGGTTCAGACTCTCCGGTGTTGGGAAGCCGCGATACGCGTCATAGGGTCGCGGCGTGAAGGGCTCGCGCTCCTCGCTCCCGAGCACTTCGCGCAACGAGAGACCGCTGAGCTCGAGGATCGCCACGCGTCCCGCGAGCGACTCGGAGACGCCCTTCATGAGGTGGAACGTCTGCGAGCCGGTGAGCACGATCTGCCCGAAGTCGTTGGACTGATCGACGAGGAACTTCACGTAAGCGAAGAGCTCAGGGCGGCGCTGGATCTCGTCGATGACGACGGGCGGCTGATGGGCGCGAAAGAAGAGCTCCGGGTCGCGCGCGAGGCTCAGCGCTTCGGGGTCGTCGAGGCTCACGTAGCCATACTCGGAAGGCATGCAATGGCGAAGCATCGTGGTCTTCCCCACCTGCCGCGCGCCGGTGACCAGCACGACCTTGGCCTCCCCAAGGAGGCCAAGCACGGTCCGCTCCGCCGCCCGCTTAATGTACATACCGCCGCCTCCCTGTCGCTTCGCGGACAGATTTTATGCCGGATAGCAGGGCATTTGCAAATGTGGAATGCGATTCCATTTTTGCACACATGGAAAAGACGGCAATCGGCACGTCGCAGCCGGCGAACGCCGGGATGCTTCTGCCACAGGCCAAGGTGGCAGAGGGCCCCGTCCTCGGTTTGGAGGACGGGGCCCTTCCCGCTAGGTTGCCCTCGTGAAATGAGAGCCGGAACCCGAAGGTTGCGTGGCCCGCGTGCGAGCACGCACGGGGCCTTGGGTGCGCGATCTGCCAGCGCGCTGAGGAGGGGGCCTCAGCACAGATTGCGCGCCAAGGGCCGGGGGGCCGTCGCCCCCCGGCGTAAGCGCTTCCGCCAAGACCCGTCTGCTAGGAACGTGTCTCCGCGGTCGTACGACGAACAGGGGTCGCGGACGGGATGCCCGCGGGTAGTGCGGGGTGGCGGGGGCTCATTGGGAGGCAATCCCAGGGACGAACCGAGCCCCCGCCGGGGGTTAGTGCATGAGCAGAGCTAGGCGAGGCTCACGCCGGGCATGAGGGCGTACCACTTCACGCCCTGGTACTCCCAGCCAGCATCCTCGAGCGTGTCGATCTCGTTCATGTCCATGGTCCAGAGGTGCGTGCCCTCAGTCACGTAGGGGTTGAAGAACTGGACGATCGGATAGAGCGAGTTCTCGGTGTCGCTGTAGAAGACGGGCGTCTGGCCGTCGGTGGTCTCGAAGTCCTTGACCCAGCCAAGCTTCACGAGGCCCGCGATTTCCTCGGTGTTGCTCGTGTAGTAGTGGTCGTGGCTGTACGGGTTGTAGAGACGATAGACCGGGTCACCCGCGGCAGGCGAGTACCAAGCGATGCCATCGGGGCGCCAACCGGCGTTCAGGTTCGCCGTGATCTCATTCTGTGCGGTGGTGAGCAGGTGCTCGCCGTTGTACGGGTTGTAGAGACGCATCACGGCAACCGGCGCGTCTTCAGCCACGCCGTCAATGGTAAGCGCGCCCTGCAGCTTCACGGGCGAAGTATCCGCCTGGCCCGCTTCGTTGATGTACACATTCATGTTGTAGATGCCCTGTGTGGAGTTCTTACCAGTGTTCACAGGGATCGAGATCACGAAGGCGCCATTGCTCACGTCGGAGACGGTTATATCACCGAAGGTGACGCCATTCATGGTGCCAGAGTAACCACCATTGGTGACGGGTGCGCCAGTTGAGGTGTAAGCAAGCCAGATGTTGCTCACATACTTGTCACTGGTCGAGCCCTTAGCCGTCATATTCACTGCCTTGCCAACCTCGATCACCGAAGGATCAAGATTGATGTCAGTGATTTTGAGGCCTCGGTAGGGTGTCATGTTATTGGGCGCAAGTTTCACCGTCACAGGCACGGTGTAGGTTGCGGTTTCGCCAGCCATGATGGTTTGCGGAGAGCCCTCGAGCACGCCGTTGGTGATGTCGACGTCAAGCACACCGTAAACGGCCGCGTAGGTTACGTTTGCATTTGCGGTCGGAACCTCAGTGAGAGGATCAGCCAGCACGGGAACGGTCGCATCGGTAGCAGAGTTGATCTGATACCAGCCGAGGAAGAACGAAGCTTGCGGATTCACGGTTGGGAGAGCGGCCACAGGCACGTTTTTGGAGGTGTCGGTGATGCTGGGGATGCCATTGAGGATGGTGTCGCCACCAGGCTCGGTGAAGTATACGCCGATATTATCGTTCTCGTAACCAAACGCACCAGCTTCCGCCTTGGTCACGGTTGGGCTTTCCGCAGGCTGTGCAGTGGCACTGGTGCCATTTGCATTGAAGGACACCTGATAGGAGACCGGGATCGGATTCATGGTCACGCCGAGACTGCCCTCAGGATAAAGGCCGGTAATTGCGAGATTAGGGGCCTCATCGGTCGCGAGCGTAAGGGGCACGGTGGTGCCGGTGAACTTGTTGGTAAGCGCGAAGGCCGCCTTTGCGTTGTTCACGGTAACCACGGTTGGGCTCGATCCGCTGTTTATCCCGTTGAAGATCGTTGTTACGTCATTAGCAGCTGCGCCGGCAACGTTATCAGCCAGCGGATACGTGCTGTTTTGGAAGCTCGGGGCCATCTTGGCAGAGTAGGCGAAGACGTTTGTGAGGTCGGATGTAGACGTCGTTACGGAAACATTGTTGGCGACCACATAGCCATTGGGCATGGGGCTAGAGCCACTAACGAGAGTTGCACCCTTGGAAGAATTTGCCGGGGAGACCGTGGCGACGAAGCTTACGATCGGGTTCGGCATGATGACGACTTGGTTGTAGACAGGTGCGGTAAGGGCAGTATCCTCCGCGCGGCCAGCATAGTCGTAGATCTCCATGGGGAGGACGGGCTGGGGCTTCTCAGCGGTCGCAGCCGAAGCAGCGTTCGTGCCGCCGGTCACGTAGACCCACTTGTAATTGGAAGCCGCATTAGGAGTGTCCTGCACGGTGTCCGGAGTGATGGTGCTGCTAATCGCCTTCGAGCCCGCGGAGGTGTCCGTGGTGCTCACGGTGAGAGTCGGGCCGCCATTGGCGGAACGAGAGGCGTTTGAGACCGCGACGGTGCCCTCGATCCCGTAGCCAGGCGTGCTGTCAACGGTAGAGGCGGTGGGAGCTCCACCGGAAGCGACGAGGGTGCCGCCACTTGCAACCACGTTGCCCTTGATGGCAGTTGCGGTCGTGGAGGTCGCCTCAACCGTACCCGCGGCGAGGGTGAGGTTCCCGCTAGTCACGGTAGTGGCTATACCGGGAGCATCCACGGAGAGGATCCCCTCCGTGTTATCGCCGTTCACGCTTGTGCCAACACTAATGGCGTTAGCAGAAGTAAGACCGGTGCCGCTACCAGCGGTCACGTCTACCTCCACGGAGCCGCCGTTTGCCACGACGAGCGAAGTGTCAGCATCAGATACCGCAGTTAACTTACCGCTCAGGTTTACACCGTTCACGCTGAGGGTTTCCGCCTTCGTGCCTGTAGGTGCCGTCACGTTGGCCGTCACCTCAACCGTTCCACCGTAGTTGGCAAGAGCGGTCGCACTCACGAGGTTTGTAATATTAGCATTCGGGTTGGCGGTCACGGAAAGGCTCGCGCCCGTAGCAGGCGCATCCGCGGTGCCGAGGAGGATCTCGTCGGCAGTGAGGGCGGCCATGTTACCGGTGCCCGTGAGCTCGATGCTCATACTGCCGTTCAGGACGAGATTACCGGTTCTGCCGAGATCGACGGCAGGACCTCTAACGCTCGGGGACTTTACGGTGCAGTTAAGGGAGGAACCAGACTGAACGGTTACAACATTCCCGTCCTTGCTTCCTTCAACGAGAGCAGGACCGCTACCTGTATTGTTGAGGGTAACGGTTGCGTCGGACTTCTTGCCGCCCACAGTGAGCGTACCGGTGCCGAGTGCAAGGGAGCCCACGCTCCCGCCACTCATGCTGGCGGTGAGATCGAGGGAATCCGCGACGACGATGTCCGCATTCCCGGAATTGTTGATAGCAGCATTCGAGCTATTGGTGCTGGTGAAGGTCGCCGTTCCGGTACCACCAAGGGTCACGTCGGCATTGTTCCCAATAGCGAGTGCAGTCCCACTGGTGGTGAGGTTAGTGGTGCCCTCGAAGTTCACAAATGTGTCCACTGAGCCGTTGATATTGATAAGCGTGTTCGAGCTCGTGATGCTCCCGAGATTCGAGAACGTGATCGGGTTCGTGGCAGCATTCGCACCATTAAGCGCGATGGTGATCGCGCTTTGCGTCTCGCCCGCAATTGGCGAAATCGTGATGCCGGTAGATGGAACACTCGTAATGTTCGTGGCGCTAGTGATGCCGCTAGGAGCCTCTTCAGTCCCAGTGGCAACGATGTACCAACCGCCGTCCTCAAGCGGAGACATAGTCTCCGCTGGGTCGGCTACGGCCGGGGTGGCGACCACGACGGCTGCGAAGAGGGCCAGCAGCGCGGCGAAGACACCCCCAAATACCTTTTTCTTATTGGAACTCATACACAGGTTCCTTTCGTTCAACTGTTCTGGTCGTCCACCTAGCAGAGGCGACCATGTGTATGGACGTGCAAAAAGAAGCTCTTAGGGTTCTCGCGGCGATGGATCCCCACGCGTCCGCACACCCCCTTCCGCGGTGGCGTGGACACCCGGCCCGCGAGGCTTATGGGGAATACACGACGTGAATGGAGACGCGCTCACGCGAAGCGCCGTGGCGCGGCATGCGCCACGAGTCGCCGCGAAAGCGCGAGGGAACCGCTGGTTTTTGGAAGATTTAGCGCCGCGAAGATTCGACAGCAGAAACGGAGCCAAGACCCCTTCGGTTCTCAGCTCTTCTGAATGACCCCCCCCCCGCGAGCAAATCGCGAGGTAGGCGGGCATGATGCTCCTAGCTCGCACCATGACCGTTACTGTCCTCCTAGCATGTAAGGACCGTAATCGCTTGCGAACTCTAGCCCACGTAAGGGAGCGACGTCAAGCAACACGCCCGCCGAGCGGCGATTTCAGGGCACGGGGAGAGGGAGCGAAAGATTGCAAGGTAGCCGCAAAACAACCGCAACGCTTCCAGACGAACCGCACCATTTGCACTTAGTCTGCGCGAGGCCAGATGACTTTCTTGCCAGGCGAGACAAAGCAGAAAAACCCAGCCGGCGAATGCCGCGTGGCTCCCCCTACGAAGCGCGGAGGGTGGCGTAGAAGGCTACGTCCTCTTGCCGCCAGCCGAGGGTGGGGAGCACGGCGTACTCGTGGGGGTCGGCGGTCCAGTGGTGGGTGCCGGTAGTCTCGTAGGGGTTGAAGAGCTGGTAGACGGGCGTGGCGCTCGCACTCTCGCCGAAGAAGAGGGCCTCGCCCCCGTTGTCTGCGATCCAGCCGAGAGCCGTGAGGCTCTCCACCTCGGCTTTCTTCGTGGTGTAGTAGTGGTCGTAGTTGTAGGGGTTGTAGAGGCGGTAGACGTCCACGGGCCCCTCGACGGGCGCGTAGAAGGCGGTCCCCTCCTCCTCCCAGCCGCGGTTCACGTTCGCGCGGACCTCGGCCTGGTCGGTCGTGAGGAGGTGCTGGCCGTTGTAGGGGTTGTAGATCCTGAAGACGGTGACGCTGTCCTCGGGCGCGGCCACGGAGCCGCCCTCGAAGACGGCCGTGTACACGGGCGCCGTCTCGCCCTCGGCGAGGACGACGGAGTACGGGCTCTGCGTGCTCACGATCGTGCCGTACTGGTTCTGCCAGCCGCGGAAGGTGGAGCCGTAGGGCTCAGTGACGGCAATGAGCGAGTATGTCTTCACGCCGTCCGCCGCCACGGCGATGCGCTGCGAGACGCTGCCGAGGCCGTTGACGTTCACGGGGAGCGGATGCACGAGCGTGCTCGGGGCGCCGGGCGCGCCGGCGTCCGCCGCGGCGGAGGTGGGCCAGTAGGTGTAGGGCGCCTCGCCGCTCGCCGCCTCGGCCACGACCTCGATCTTCGAGTTCAGATAGCTCGTCTCGAGCGTGGAGGAGAAGTGCCCGGTGGAGACGTCGATCGTCCCGCTCGCCGCGGGCGCGCTCGGCAGGGCAGCCTGGTACTGGCCGGATTGGTAGGCGATTGCGGGGATGCCCTCGGCGGCCACGAAGGTGCCGCCCGTGATGGCGCAGCTGCCCGCGCTCGCCGACGGCTGCGCGTAGCCCCGTTGCGCGCTCACGACCACCGCCGCCGGCACGTAGGCGATCTCCGCGCTCGAGCCCTCGGCCGTGGCGTCGCCCACGTTCACGGGCGCGCTCGAGGTGGCGGTGATGCCGCCGTTCGAGATGGCGAGCGTGGTGCCGAGCGAGACGATGCCCGCGCCGCCCGTGACGCTTCCGCCGGAGATGGTGCACTGGCTCGCCACGGACGCGCCCTCGGCGCTCGTGAGGCACATGCCGGCGCCCGCCGTGCCGCCCGCCACGGAGCCGCCCGTCATGGTGATCTCGATCACGCCGTCCGCACCGCCGAAGGTGGCGATGCCCGCGCTCGGGCCAAAGACTGAGCCGCCCTTGAGGAGCGCGATGTCCGCGCCGCCCGAGAGCGCGAGGCCATAGCCCGCCGCCTGCGCCGCCGGCACGCCGACGGTGCCCGCGTTCATCGTGATCGCGGCCTCGCCGTAGAGGCTGATCGCCGCGGAGCACTCCCCCGTTGCCGTCGCAACGCCCGTGAGGGCGCCCGCCGTGCCTCCGCCGGTGATGGTGCCGCCATCGAGCGTGAGCTCGCCGTAGCCGTCCATTCCGTAGGCGCTGCCGGCACGCGCGCCCTGCCCGAGGCAGATCGCGGAGCGCCCGCTCGTGGCGCTCACGTTGCCGGCTTTGAGCGCGAGCGCGGACACGCTCTCGTCCTCGTACATCACGCCGGGCACGAGGATCGCGTTGCCGTTCGCGGGCGCCGTGACGCTCGGGCCGTCGAGCGTGAGCGTGGGAGCGTGCTCCTCGCGCCCCGGCTCCTCCATGCCGAGCACGATCGTCGCCGGCACGGGGGTGCCCGGCGCGCCCGCGGAGGCGTTCGCGCTCGAGACGGTGCCCGCGCCCTTGAGCGTGAGGCTTCCCGAGGAGACCACGATCGCCGAGCGGCCCGATGAGGCCGTGAGGTTCTTGCCCGCGAGGTCGAGCGTGAGCGCGCCCTCGCCAAGCTTGAAGTCGAGCGCGGAGCTCGTGAGCACAATGTCGTCCGTGAGCGTGACGACGGCGCCGTCCTCGCTCGCGGTGGCCTTGTCGCCGAGCAAGCTCACGAGGCTCGCGGCGTCCGTGACCTCACCGCCCGCGACGTCGGTCGTCATGGGCGAGGCCTCGCGCGCCACGGCCGGGCGCGCCACGAAGATCGCGAGAAGGGTGGCAAACACAGCAAACACGGCGAACACGCTGAGCGCGCTCGCCGCGAGATTCCAGGTAGTGCGTTTCATGAGCGGGGTCCTCTCCTCCAGCACGCACATAAAGGAAGGGCCTCGCTGAGCGCACGCTCAACGAGACCCTTCTCGCTAGGTTGAGTCCTCGCATTCAGAGGACCGGAACCCGAACTCATACCCTAGGGTCGAGCGTGCATAGGCCCTAGGAGGCGGGGGTCCGTCGACCCCCGCCTTGAACGTTCTCCGCCCGGGCGTAGCTGGCTGCTAGGGAAGCGAAGCGCCGAGCGGTCGATCGACGGGGATAGAGCAAAGGGTGGCGGGGGCTCGGGAGAGAGTTCCCAAGCTTTCCGGGCCCCCGCCTTGGGGACGCTAGCGAGCCCTTAGAGGTTCGTTCCGGGGTAGGAGGCGAACCACTTCGGACCCTCGTTCTTCCAACCCACGGACGGGTTGATGAGCGAGGCGACCTCGACGGTGTTGGTGGTCCAGAGGTGCGTACCAGAGGTCACGTACGGGTTGAAGAGCTGGAACACCGGATAGAGCGAGCTCTCGGTGTCGCCGTAGAAGACGGGCGTCTGAGTGCCGTCGGCGTTCACGAAGTCCTTCTCCCAGCCGAGGGTGACGAGGCTATTCACCTCGGCCTCATCGGTGGTGTAGTAGTGATCGTGGTTGTACGGGTTGTAGAGACGATAGACAGCCTGGCCGTCGGCGGGAGCGAACCACGCGATGTCCTCGGGGAGCCAACCGGCGGTGAGGAGCGCGAGAGATTCATTTTGCACGGTGGTGAGCACGTGTTCGCCGTCGTACGGGTTGTAGTAACGGATGACCGCGATGTCCGCATCAGCGGCAACGCCATCGATGTTGAGAACACCTTGGAGAGTCGTGCCGTCTGTCGCGCTTAGACCATTGAGATTGAGCTTCACATTTACCTGATAGGCGCCCTGTGAAGCGTTTCCACCAGTCATAACGGGGATGTCAAGCGTGTAGGTTCCCTCGGCTTCGCCGGCGGTAAGGCTCGGCTCGCCGAGCTGCACACCGTTCATTTCGCCATTGTCGGTGCCGGTACCGTAATTAATGGAATCATCACTGATGATGCTCTTACCATGATTCTGAATTTGAACCACGGAGGGATCGATTACGATCGCGGGCTCCTGAGTCTGAACGCCTGCAGGAGAAGGATTGATGTTGATTTTTAGCGTAGCGGTGTAGCTCCCACTCTCACCCGCCATGATGGAGATCGGGGAATTCCCAAGCACCAGATTCTTATTAACGAGCTCGAACTTTCCGTATAGCGCGTAATTGATAGTGTTTTGCGTGACCGGAGCTACCTCAGTTAGCGGTTCGGGGCCGTAGATATCTTGCCCGTCCTTGTTGAAGCTATGGGTGTACCAACCAAGCACGTAGGAGTTGTTATCCGCAACGATCGGCAGGTCGGTAACTTCAACAGATTCGACAGACTCGCTGCTCGGATCAGGAACGTTGTAGACCATGTTGCCAGTGCCAGGCTCAGTAAAGTAGATGCCCTGTGAGCCACCCTTGTTCCCGAAGTCGAGTACCACCGCATCCTTGTTAGTAGGATCGGGAGCAGGCTGGGAAACAGGATTGCTGGTTTGGCTGTTGAAAACCACCTGATAGGAAACGGGGATATTGGTTGCGCCCACAGTTGCCTTGTCGTAGAGTGCATCGACCACAGCGCTGCTCGAAAGATCAGCAACGGTCGTGGAAGCCTTCGTAGCAAGGCTTACTGAAGGCTCGGCGCCAGTGAGATTACCCGTCACCCAAACGCCATTTCTCAGAGTGGAAAGCGTTTGCTTGTTTGCGACAGCGCCAGCCGGCTGAGTCGCGATGCTCGAGCTTGGATCAGCAACCGTACCCGCGTTCACACCCTTGGCAAGCGGATACGAGATGTTGTTGCTGAAGGCACCGGGGATAATGGTTACATCGTAGACATAGCCATCAGAGGCACTGCTCACAGAGCCGATGTTCGCGACCATGTAGCCGTCAGGCATATTGAGGTGGTCTGCAGAGCCGTAAGAATTAGAAGCAGGAGTAATGCCGAGCTCCCAAGAAGTCACCTT
This sequence comes from uncultured Atopobiaceae bacterium, assembly GCA_947625405.1. Classification (GTDB taxonomy): domain Bacteria; phylum Actinomycetota; class Coriobacteriia; order Coriobacteriales; family Atopobiaceae; genus CANRLS01. The sequence goes on from CANQOF010000011.1 coordinate 29,731, forward strand.
GGCAGGTTCAATCGTGAGGCTATTCCCTTGAGGCGTTACCGTAGCGCCCGTGCCCTTTTCATCGCCATCCATTCCAGCAAAACCATAGATCCTGGTTTCAAGTGCCGCCGGAGGAACGGCGTCAGGACCGGGCTCTTCATCAGGATCGGGAGCAGGCTTGTCCATGCCACCACCGGCATAGGCAACCCACTGATAATTCTGGATCTCACTGGTACTCGGGACTGATTTTACAGTAATAGAATCACCTGCAACGGCAGGAGTGGCAGCAAGCGTGGAGATGTCACCCGCTTGGACGTTTACGGTTGGGCCATCGCTATTCGCAAGCGTGTTGGAAACCGTAAGAGTGCCACTGATGCCGCTTTGGGGAGTGTTTTCCACACCATCGAGGTAGGACGGGGTTACACCACCAGTGGCAGTGAGTTCGCCACCAGTAACTGTGACGTTCCCATCAATGCCAATACCAGCGCTCGAGGTTGCCGTCACGGAGCCATTGGCAAGAGTCGGATTGCCCTTGATGGCGGTCCCAGCAGAGGTAACCGTGAGGGTTCCCGCACTTGTAGCGCTTCCCACAGTCACGGTCCCCGCAGTCAGACCCACTGTTTCAACACCAGAAGCGTTGCCGGTGGTAATGGTGGCGGAACCGTTAAGGGTGAGGGGACCTTCACCCAGATTCACATTGTCGGAGGCCTGACCAGTCGTCGAAGCGTTGAGGCTGCACCCCTTGGCAACGGTCATAGTCAGACTCGTAGCAGTGATGCATGGACCGTTTGTATTGCTCACGGTGAGGGACGGGGTGTTGGGATAGGTTGCCCCAGTTTCACTTGTTGGATCCGTAACGGCAGAATTGGCGCCCACATTGAGCGTAGAGGTCCCCATGGCCATAGCAGGGGTAGCCGCCACGTCTGTAGTTGCGGAGAGGGTGCCCGAACCCGTGAGGGAAACGCTCACACTAGACGCGTTATTTGCAACAGAGAAAACCGTCCCGTTGTTTGAAGACGTGAACGAGTTACTACCCACAAGGTTAATGGTGAACGTGTTCTCCCCACCATCCGACCCGAGCGTAAGAGGCGTGGCCGTTGCATTGCTGGGGACACTCGCCGTAATCCCATTGAGGGTAATCACGGAGCCGGTGGCGCCCGATTGAGGAGCGATCACGAGAGGCAGCGTCGGTGTACCAGTTATCTGAACGGTAATATCCGTAATGCTACTTGAAGGCTTCACGGTAACCGCTGTACTACTTTCCTCAATAAGGTCAGAGACATCCGCATCCTTATTGCTTGTTTGGTAGATGCCATAACCCTGCTTGGAGGTGACATCCATCTCACCTGCCGGGTCGGCTACCGCCGGCGTGGCGACTACCACGGCGGCGAAGAGGGCAAGCAGCGCTGCCAGCGCTCCCGCCCAGATCTTCTTCTTAGGACTGTGGCTCATACACAGTCTCCTTTCCTTGGTTCCTTTGACACCCCCACCTAGCGAAAGGGGCGCTATTTCCTGAGAGACGGTTCCTTGGGGATGCGCTCCCCTGAACTGCGCGGCCCTGCCGCGCGCCTCACGCAAAGGGGCGTCCCCTCTGCCGGATGCGCGCGCTGCGGGCTCCTCCCACTCCTGGCCCGCGGGCTTGATGCGCGACGACCTCGCTCCGCGCGCTTCCTTGGGAATGGCGAGCGCGCGGCTGTGCACACGAAAACGCGCCCTCGAGCGAGCGGAGTTGGGCGCGCGTGAACGCGCACGCGGAATCGCTCGCGAGAACGCCGGAAACTGCCGAGTGGGATACGAATTGAGGGTGCTGCTCGAGGCTCTCTCGCCTCGACACGACAAAACAGACTAGGGGCCTCTCGCCTTCTAGCCTATGACGACCCCCCCCCGCGCTAGCCCGCGGGAAGAGAGCGGTTTAGATGCCCTAGCAAGCACCATGCCGCGTAAGAGTCCCTCCTAGCAAAGGTCTCCTTCGAAGCGGGAGCTTAAGCCAACCCCGCCGCGCGGTCAAATCTCCCCCGCCGAACGCGCGGCTTTTGACACGGATTCGTTACGTCGCGCGGCGGCGGGGGGCGCCACTTAGGATGGATAGCCGGCGAATGCCGAATGGTTCATCTCCCCAGGGAGCTGTGCTGCGTGGAGGAAACGTGCTTTGGCGAATGAGCGATGACGGCGCGCTATACTGGAACGCGGAAAACGGCAAGGCCCGCGTGTGGTTAAAAAGGGAGCGGGCGGCGCGGTTTCGTGAGGGAGACGGAGTTCCTACCTCCGTCTCCTCTTTTGTGCCCTGCGTCTCCGCACGGAGCGTTTCATACCAGCCATCTGGCTCTGCGCGGCGCAGAGCCAGATGGTCTAGGCCTTGCCGCTCTTTTTGTGAGCTTTTGCATGTGAGAGTTTGGATCTCGTGGGCGCACTATCATCACTCACATAAGCTCGCACCATTGAAATGCATCGCCATGGACGTCATCAAACGCATTCTCCATAAGCTTGATGAGCTTAAACACGTCTCTGACCTCGCCGCGTATTGCTATCTCGAGGTCACACGTACCGTGCATGATGAAACTTCTTTTCTCGGCGGGTACTGGATGTCGGGAACTCACGTCTCTAATCCGAACCTACCCAATCTCAAGCGCCTCGGCTACGACATATCTCGATGCGTTAAGCCCATGGACTTCTATGAGAGGGGTCGGGTGCGCCGTTTACTCGAAGAGTTCGAGGAAACGGGTATCAAGCCCTACCGAGTCCCCGGGCTTCAAGATCCGGACTACAACGAAGCGACCATTCCATGGGCTGTTCTTTGGGGGCTCAGCGAGGGAATTGCAAGTCGTCCGGAATATGGCGAGCTACACCGCATTCAACCCCTCAACGAATACGGCAAAGAGAAGGTGGGGGTTTATCTCGCCCCGCACGATTCCTTCATCTGCGACATCCTTCGGGAGCGCAAGGTCCAACGAGTGCCAGATGGCCGTCTCAACGAGATGCTTCGCGGACTTGCGCTCTATCCCCGAAGCGAACTCAAGACCATCGAATACCCCAAGATCAAGACCATCGCGAACATGGAGAATCCTGGAAGAGAGCCGATCCTCAAGATCGGCCTTTGCCAGCTCACCGCCGCACCGATCTTCACGTTCGATGGTGAAGACGAAAGCGCCTTCATGGATTTTCGCCACATCGGTGGCGGACTCTTTGATGTGCACTATGGGAGAGACTTCGAACAGCATGCGTACCTGAACGTCGTCTCGCCACTCATCGACGCGATCGAGGCGGGCTGCGAAATCGTCGTCTATCCAGAACTTGCGATGTCCCCTCAGCTGCTCGAGGCGGTGAAGGCGTTCCTTTCGAACCCCGAACACGACAAGAAGGCCCTCAAGCTTGTGGTGGCGGGGAGCGGACGCCCGGGCAATGAACGCGACAACGTGTGCACCTTGCTCAAATGCGACGGCGAGGTGCTGGGTACGTGCCACAAGTTCAGCAAGTTCATCGATTTGGGGGATCCTCCCCTTGTGGAGCAGCTTGATCATCCTGGCGCCACCAACACATTGGTAGACATCGCGGGCGTCGGGCGTGTGCTCGTGGGCATCTGCAAGGATCTCGCCTCAGACGGCGAACGAGTGACCCTCGAGATCGCCCACGCACTCAAGCCGCAAGTGGTATGCGTACCCGCCTTGAGCCAGTCCGTCGACAAGGCATTCTCAATCGCGCTTCACGAACTCACGGTTCGCAAGCACGCAATCGGTTGCGTCTGCAACCTCTGCGCCGCTCGCAAACAATACGGGCAGAGTGAGGTAGGCGTGAGCTGCGTTGCCTCGTTTGAATTTTGCGGCGCTCGTGGGAAGGCCTTGGACTGCCAGATCCACTCGATCACACGCCCAAAAGGCGCACAGGCCGAATGCGCGCAACGATTGGGAGGCTGCATGAGGGTGGTTTCACTTGATTTCAACGGACCGCTGGGGCCGCGAATCCTCAGCAATCCCTGTCCCGCGCGTATCCAAAACTAAACGATCACTTAACTTTGGGTAATAATACCGCCATTACCCATTGAACCATGAGGTGAACGATGGACTACGATCCCAAGGTCCTCTTCCAGGAAGTGCTCGACGACCTTGAAGCAAACAAGCCCCTCGAAGAACGCCAATTTCGCCTTATCTACGACTACACCTGCGATCTCATGCGCAACAAGCGCTCGATGGAGCCTTATGTGCAGAACGTGTGCCAACGCGTGATAAGCGCCTACGACCTCCATGAAGACGAGATCCGCGCCAAGTCCAACAGCTTCGACTGGGCCGCGGTGTGGGCCGCCTTCTCCATGCTTGAGCAGTATCGCCGCGATCTCAGGCAAGACGCGAGGGATGTGGAGCGAATCGCCGTCGTGCGGAACTACCTCGATCTCTTCGAGGCGATCGATGCCAATCCCTGGTGCAACCAGCGGGCACTCGCCGAGATACTCGGCAAGTCCGCGGGCGATATCTCGCAAAAGCTCGAGAAGATTCGTCGGGTTGACGATCTCATACATGAGATTTCCTCGGGCAGGGAGAAGTTCTACAGCCTCTCTGAGACAGGCGCGAGGATCCTCAGCGAGCAGCGCCACAAGGCGGAGGCAGGCGTCAGCCTCCCTCTCAGGCTGGGCGGCGTCCGCTCCCCGCTCAGCGTGAGGTATCACATTGACGTCGGCCTCCATGAGGCCAAGATTACGCGATACGACAAGACCGGCAAGGCGAAACCCCACATCGTTATGGTCCACCCTGCGCTTTCTAGCCCAGTTCGTAGCGAATCCGCGCAGGGTCCAAAGGTACAGGCAACAACTGATGCGATGAAAGTGGGCGCGGGACTTGATTCAACAAGCATGGTGCGCATCCAACCCGTCGAAGACACGCCGGCAAGAGATATGCGTGAAGCCGCTCATTTCTTGAAGGGACAAAAGCGATGAGCTATGCGGATACGTTGCCAAGCGAAGCTAAGGTGAAGGATTGGCTTTCGCAGATCCAGAGTGCGAGCAAAGAGGAACGCGCCGGCGAGATCCTTCGCCACGTCGTGGAACACCACCATTGCCAACTTACGAATACCTCTCCTGATGAGGATTTGGAAAGGCTCGAAGCCTTGCAGGATTCGGGGATCGTACGCTGCGTTCTTTCCACCATTCAGCGCCTTGAGCTGCTGAACCCCGAGGCTCAGGTGTTCTACGTGAGCCTTGCTGATTGCCTGCTGAGCGATTCTCTTTTCCCGAGCGAGGAAGACAAGACTGCGGCACTCGTCCTCATGGTGAGCTATCCATCGTTGCCCTACCACCGCTACGAGCCTGTGACGCTCAATAACGTTGAGCTCGTAGAGCGAAGAGCGGAGCTCGAAGATACGCTCGATGAGCTTTGGAGGCTCTCGCAGCGACAATTCGGACGACAGATCGATTTCTGTGCCGCGTATCTCAGCGTTGTCGCGCGTTTCGATGATCTAGCCGATCGCGCAATCCTCATGTCGGAGATCGTAGAGCGTAGCTACGAGAGCTAGCGAGTAGCGCATTGCGCTTGATGCGATTCCGCATGAACGCTGCCCGCCAGTACTTTTGGCTTCGGGTTCCTTTGCTCGCTCAATGCCCGGCAGCGTCTTGCCGCTGAGTGGCTTTGCTCGCCCACCCCTTCTGGCGTCGAGCGGCCTTAATCGCCCGAATTGCGAGATTTAGGGCCCTCTGTGGCATTTCATGCGCGAACGAAGGGCCTCGACGGCCTCATATCGAAATCACTTGTGCGACTTTGGAGCTTCCACGGTCAAAAAGGCGAAGGAGAGCTTTCGGCGAGACCTGGCTCAATTCCGTCGAGTTCATCGATCATCCTCGACGGAGTTGACGGGTCCTCTGTCGAGCGTACGGCGTGTGCCACTCGCGTGAAAGTTGCGCGGCATCGATTGGGCGCCCTCGGAGCGCGCTATACTGAGCGCGGAAAACGGCGAGGCCCGCGTGGGGTTAAGTAGGAGCGGGCGGCGCAGTTTGCTTAAGGAGACGGAGATCCTACCTCCGTCTCCTCTTCCGTGCCCTGCGTCTCCGCACGGAACGTTTCGTCCTCCTTTCCAACCAGTCGTAGATACTGATCAGACCAGCGACGATCGTGACGATCGCCGTCAAGAGTTCAACGATCATGGGCTCGCCCCCTCTCTCATCGAGAGTGCGCCACCCGCGTGCGGACCTCGCCTCGGGAGCATTCTGGGGCTGAGAGCCCGAGGAAAACCTTGCAAGGATCCAACACCCGAGGTCAGTTACAAAATCACCACAAGGCGAAAGGGACGGTTCCTTGTGTCTTGCTTTCGTATGATTGGGGCGTGAGATGGCGGGAGCGATTGGGGCTCCTTGGGCAGAGAGTGGTGGTCTATGTATTGCGGCAAGTGCGGCACCGAGATCCAGCCTGGCGCGAAGTTCTGTCCGAAATGCGGCGCGCCCGTCGCCGAGGCGAACGAGGCCGCGCAGCCGCAGGCGGCCGCCTCGCAGCCGGCGAACGGGACCGAGCCATCGCCGGCATCCGCGCCCGCACCAGCTCCCGCGCCCGCACCAGCTCCCGCGCCCGCGCCCGCGCCCAAGTCCCGCGTGCCGCTCTTTGCCGGCATCGCCATCGCGGCCGCGGTGGTGGTCGCGACGGGCGTCTGGGTGTGGTTCGCCTTCCTCGCCCCCATCCCCATCGACGAAGCCACCTTCCCCGACGCGGCCGTGCGAAGCGTCGTCGCGAGCCAGCTCGACACCGACGGCAACGGCGAGCTCTCCCGCGAGGAGGCCGGAAACGCCACGAGCTTCTCCGTGGACGGCGCGGCGAACCTCGAGGGCCTGCGGCACTTCCCCAACCTCGCGAGCATCTCCGTGGCCGGCACGTCGCTTTCCGCCGTGGACCTCGCCCCCTTCGCAAACCTCGAATCCTTCACGACCGAATCCACGCTCCCCACGCTCGACGTCTCACGCAATCCGCGCCTCACGAAGCTCTTCATCGCGGACGACACGGAGGTCACGGGCCTCGAGGCCACGAACCTCGAGGAAACGTGGCTTCCCATGGGCTTCACGCGCGGCTTTGGCCAGGAGGGCGAGACGATGGAGACGCAGGAGGGTGATTCCGTCGTGCGCGACGCGGCCGGCACACCGACCGTCTACAAGGAGGTGTGGTACTCGCGCGGCACGGGCGAGAAATCCACGGCCACCACGACCTACGACTTCGACGACGCGGGCAGGATCGTGTCCGCCACCACGGAGAGCTTCTACTCGAGCACCGACGACGGCTCCGCGTACACCAGCGAGTACCGCTACGACGACGCCGGGCGCCTCGCCACGGCCACGAACCACTACGACTACGGCACCTACACCACGAACTACACCTACGACGCGGACGGGAGACTCTCCGCCTGCTCGCAGGGCTATCCGGATTCCACGACGGATCCCACCGGGACGAAGATCAACTACGACGACGCCGGGCGCGCGATCTCCGTCGTGAACGAGACGCCGGGCGCGGCGAACCAGGTGCTCGAGAACTATGGCTACGACGACGCAGGGCGGCTCTCGAGCGTCTCGAACATCCGCCCGAAGTCCTACAACTACACCGACTACGCGCTCACCTACGACGAGGAGGGGCGCGTGGCGAAGGTGGAGATGACGCCGGGCGCCCCGCTCGGCTCGAGCAGCGTCACCCCCACGGGGAGCTACCGCGTGTCCATCGAATACGCCTACGACGAGAACGGGCGCTTCTCGAGCGCGAGCTCCGTCGCCGACTACGGCAGCGGCACGCCGAGCGAGGCCGAGGCAAGCTTCGAGTACGACGGGCACGGCAACCTCGTGAAGGTGGACGTGCGCCACAAGTCGCAGGACAGCTCCTACCCGGACTCGCACACCGTCTTTGAAGCCAGCTACGCGCGCTTCTTCACCGAGAAAGGCGCCGAGCCGCCCACGCGGGTGCTTTACTTCGAGCCCTCGTGCTCCGATTCGATCTTCGGGGAGTTCACGCTGAGCCCCACGACGCCCGCGATCCCGGACCTCGGCGCGCCCTACATGGCGTTCGTCTACAACGCACTCGGCACCGACTACTACTAGGAGCCCGGCAAGACACTAGGGACGATTGTTTCGTCTTGCGAGCGTCGTGCGCTTTGAGCGTCGTTTCGTGTGGCGATTTACGAAACTTCGATGGATCTCGCGCGGAGAGCCCATAGAGTGTTCCTGAGATCGAACACGAGGTTGAGGGAGCGCACCGTGGCACGACGACCGGCGAAGCGCGAGGGCACGAGGGCCCGCGCCAAGAGCGCAGACGCGAGCGGACTCCCCCAGTTCTCGGCTTCCTTCGTGGCGGAAGTGGGAGCGTGCGACTCGGTGGAGGCCTTCCGCGAGCTCCTCGACCGGAAGGGCATCTGGCTCAACCGCAACGCCGCGCAAGGCGTCTTCAGCTACCTCCAGTCGCTCGCGAACCCCGCGGTCTCCGACGAAGAGCTCGCCGGGGTCGTGGGCGGAGTAGCCTCGCCCCTGCAAGACCAGGGCTTCATCGACACCCTCCGCATCCTCTCCGACCAGCTGGGGTAGGGCGCGCGCCGCGGGGCGGGGCGCTACACGTGGAGGATCTGCCAGGTGGTGGGGTCGTCGAAGTGCTCGTTCGGCACCCACCACGCCTTGCGATTTTCGAGGTCGAACACCACGGAGTGCACCGTCACCACGCCGGGCTCGAGGTCGCCATGCGTGGCGTTGTAGAGCCGCTGGCCCACGGACGCGAGCACCTCGAGCGCCTTGCCCTCGTCCTCCACGACGCCGTTCGAGGCGGCGAGCTCCCCCTGCATGGTGCGGTAGCGCTCGATGCCGAGCATCTCGCTCTGCTCCGCGTAGTAGCGCGGCTCGCAGAGGATGAAGTTGGTGATGAGCTGGAAGCGCTCCTCGCGCTCCTCTTGATCGAGCACGTAGACGGGATCGCCGAGGTAGATGACCCTGAGGGGGCGGTTGGCGTCCGTTTTGTCCGCCTCGAGCGAGGGGCCGGCCCACTCCAAGATCGCGCTTTTGCCGGAGGCGTCCGCGATCATGTAGTGGAACGAGTTGTGCGCCGAATCGTGCAGGTCGTAGCGTCCGGCGAGCTCGATGGCCTCGTCCACCGTGCTCGCGTAGTCGAGCATGAGGCGCAGCATCGTCGTGGACGTGAGGCTCGGCTTGCCGGTGCTCTGCTCGGTGGGCACGGAGTACATCTCGTGGTTCTCGTCCACGCCGCCGCCCTGGAGGCTCATGTAGATGCCGCACGCGAGGCCCGCGTCGTTGATGCCGTCGAGCGGGGCGTAGGGCGCGGCGAGGATGTTCACGCGATCCATCAACCCCTGCACGCCTTTCTCGGGGTCCACGCCGAGGAACTGAAGGTCGACGGTGGAGACGGAGGCGTGGCGGCCGCCGCCGGGGTTCGTGCGGACGAGGCAGGTGTTCGTGCGCTTGAAGTCGTAGTTGCGGCCGAAGAGCGGGCGACCGTCCTCCGCGCGCGCCATGAACGACGAGCACGTGATGTCGGATTCCTTGATCGTCGTGGGGATGATGCCCTTGCCGATCTTGCTCGTGATGAAGGAGATGAGCTCGGCGTCGGTGGCCGCTCCGCCCTTCTCGAGAAACTCGTCGAAGTAGTAGCCGCCCGCGACCTCCATCCGCCACACCTCGCCGTCGTCGTGCGCGGGGTTCGCGGGCGAGATGCGCTTGAGGGCGAGGAGGGACTTCAATTCGTTTCCGAAGGACCGCCAGATGGCGGCGGCGCTCGCGGCGAGGGTGCCGAGGGCGAAGAGCTTGAGGAACGGATGCTTGGCCATGAGTGCCTCCGAACGTGCGACGGTTGCGCGCAGCCGCCTCGTGCGCGCGGCCGCGTGGCCTATTGTGCCGCAGAGCGCACTCGCGCAAAGCGGGCACAAGACACGCAGGATTCGGGTAGAATGAGTGCAACCGCAGAACCCGCTACTCTGCTTTAGTCGCTACGCGGGCGACGCTTGTGAGGCCGGGCTGCACCCCGGCCTCGCGCGTGTTTGGCGCGGTTGCTTCGTCGCCACCACCACCCACTCACAAGTAGACTGAAACGCGGGGTCTTTGCGAAGGAGGGCGTCGTGGAACGGGCGATGAGAAGGACGCGCCAGCAGCTGAGCGAGCGCGAGGCACGCGAGGTGCTCGCGCGCAACACCCACGGCGTGCTCGCGCTCGTGGACGAGGACGGCGAGCCCTACGCCGTGCCGCTCTCCTACGCGTGCGTTGAGCGCGACGACGGCACCCTCGCGCTGTTCTTCCATTGCGCTCGCGAGGGCCACAAGCTGCGCTGCATCGCCCACGAGCCGCGCGCGTCGTTTTGCGTGGTGGATGCTGACGAGATCGTGCCTGAGCGATTCACCACGCACTTCCGCAGCGTCATCTGCTTCGGGCGCGCCCGCGTGCTCGGCATGGAGGAGACGGAGGGCAAGGAGGAGGCGCTCCTCGCCCTCGCGCGAAAATACTCCCCCGGCCTCGACGCCGCCGAGGAGATCGCGAGCGGCCTTCCCCGCGTGGCCATCATCGAGTTCGCCGTCGAGCGCCTCACCGGCAAGCAGGCGAAGGAGCTCATCTGAGGGTGGCAAGGCCTCTACCTCTCCGCCGGCCACCCGCTCCCGTAGCGCTTCATCGCGGGTCTCAGGTGCCCTTACGGTGTACTTCGTGGCACGGGAGCGCTTGCGGTGTGCGCGAATACGCCACCTCTGCGCTTGCGGTGTGCGAAAAGGGCCGAAATCGAGCGAATCCGCTCCTTTTCACTACACCGCAAGGGCATCCGTGCCACGAAATACACCGCAAGGGCATCCGTGGCACCACCGCGTACACCGCAAGGGCGTCCGTGGCACGAGATACACCGCAAAGCTACCCGCAGCACGGGCGGCGACGCGTGAGACGAAAGCAGGCCGGAGCCGCGTGGCCTCCGACCTGCGAGAACTCATGGAGCCAGCTATCAGACTTGAACTGATGACCCCCGCTTTACGAGAGCGGTGCTCTACCGACTGAGCTAAGCTGGCATGCTTCGAGCGAGGCTTAGCCTACCGTGCCGAGCTCGAGCTTTCAAGGCTCTCCATGAGGAAAGCAACGGCTCCCTTCGTTTCCACGGCCTCCTCGGACGCGCACGCCACGCCAAAATCGCGAAGCCGCTCGGCCGCGATGCCCCAGCCGTCGCAGAGCGTGCCCGAGAAGGTGCCGTCGTAGACGCGCCCCGTGCCGCAGCTCGGGCTCTTCGCCTTGAGCACGGCATGGGTACAGCCCGCGGCTATCGCGCGCTCTACCTCGCGCTTTGCGCCCTCGGTGAAGGCGCGGGTCACGTCCTCGCCCGTCTCGAGCACCACGCGATCCCCTCGGCGCTCGGCGGGCGGCCTCGGCACGGGCAGCCGCGACGCGCGCTCGGGGCACACGCGCACGATCTCCACCTCGTCAAGCGCCGCGAGCTCCCTCACCGCGGCGTTCGGCTTCGCCTTGCCGTCGTAGCGGCACGGCGTGCCGAGCAGGCAATCGCTCACGCAGAGCCTCAAGCGTCCAGCCATGTGCGCGCTCCGCGGCCTACTGCACGAGCTCGCCGATGGTGATCTCGGCCTGCGCGAGGAGGTCCGCGAGATAGGCGTCCCACGCGTCGAGCCCGGGCGCGTAGTCCCGCACCTGCTGGCTGTAGGCCACGTAGTAGGCCTCCATGGCTTGGTCGTAGGTGGCGCCGTCGATGGAGAAGACGTCGTTTGCCATCACGGCGTAGTACGGGTTGTCGCGATTCGCCCAGGTGTTCGTGCCGTTATCCCAGTTGTCGCCGAGGAGCCCCACCACGTAGGCGCCGTACTCGGCGGTCGGCGTGCCCTCCTCGCCCGCTTCCGGCACGGGCGGAAGTTCGGGCACGCTCGCGCGCGATCCATCGACGTGCGTGCCCACGACCTTCTCGTAGAGGAGCTCGACGCCCGCGCCCTCGGCGAGCATCTGCTCGAACTGCTCCTCGCTCATCGAGTACTTCTCGGCGAGCGTGGAGACGTCCTCCGAGCCGAAGACCTGCTGTTTATAGCTCTCGATGTCTTGATCGCCCACCTCGATGCCCTCGTCTTCCACGGCGCCTTGGAGGAGCTGGTTGCGTGCGACGTTCAGGATGGTCTCGGCGGAGGGCATGGGGTAGGTGCCGTCCTCGTTTTGCTGGCTCTCGAGGCTCGCGGTGGATTCGAGCGCCTCGCGCGCGGTGATCTCGTGGATGGCGTTTCCGAGCGTGTAGCTCGCCACCGTGGAATCGAGCTCTTCGGAGGTGATGCTCGTCTTCTCGTGGAGGTAGGCGATCTCCTCCTTCGGGAAGAAGAAGCCCACGAGCGCGCCCGCCGCGAGCCCGAGCACGAGGGTGAGGATGAACACCCATACGGGGATGCCGTGACGCTGCCTCTCCGGCGGCTCCTGGGCGGGGTACTGCGGGCCGGCGCCCCAGCCCTGGCCCTTCGGGTCTTCCTCCACCAGCATGTGGGACGGCACGCGCGCCTCCTCGTGTTTCGTCGGCTTTTCCTACGCCTCGCCCTCGGCGACGCTCAGCACCCGCTGTGAATAGCTCTTGAGGAACCCGCCGGTCCTTCCCTGCGCGTCGAAGCGCACGCGATCGGCCACCGCCTTGCGCGATGATTCGGAGATGGAGCCGCCGGCGAAGTCCGCGAGCGCCACGAGCATCTCGCGATACTCGGGAAGGCCGTGGTAGACCTGCGCGGCCTCGTCGAGGAGCGGCCACACCTCGTCGGAGCGCTCGGGCGAGGACTTGCCGAGCATCACGAAATAGCGGAAGGCCGCGAGGCGCGAGAACGCGGCCCGCGCACCCTCCTCGAAGAGCGCGTTTTCCGCCGCCTCGAAGGCGCCGGACACGAGCTCGGGGTCATCGGCCCCCACGACCATGAGGGTGTTGAGGATCTGCCAGCGGGTTTGCTCCTCGGGGCGATCCATCGCGTCCACGAGCACGTCCACTGACTTCTTGAGATCGTCCTTGCGGTGCTCCGCGAAGAGCGAGAGCCGGCGCGCGGCTTCCTGGCGACGAAGGCGGCTCTCCATGGAGAGGGCCTCGAGCAGCGGCTCGAGGTCTCCGTCGGGATCCTCCTCGCCGAAGTCCTCCACGACCGCCGCCACGGCCGCCGCGGCACTCGCGGCGGAGTTCGTCGCGGGCGCCGGCGTGAGCGTGCTCGCGTCTTCCTCGAGCTTTGCGCCCGCGCCCGGCGCGACGACGTCGCCCGGGGCCTCGTCCGCGGCCGCTTTCTCGGCGGCGATGATGGCCGCTTCCTCGGGGGAAAGGTTGGTGTCGCTCATGAAACGCCCTTCTAAGGTCGTGGTGCTCCCCTACTCCGCGAAGCCGTCCACCATCACCGTGCCCGACTTCGGGTCGGTGTGCACGTCGATGAGGTGGAGCTCGGCCGCGTCGCGGAGGAGCGCCGTGAAATTCTTGTAGCCGTAGCCGCGCTCCGTGAAGGAGGGCTGCTTCCTGCGCATGGTCTCCTTGAGTCGCGAGGCGAGGATCGGCCCCTCATTTTCGCGCAGGATCGCGTCGATTGTCTGGAGCATGAGCTCGAAGCACGCGTGGCGCTCCTGCGGCACGCGGTCCTCGTAGTTGGGCAGGCCCGCTTGGGCCACGATGTCCTCGTAGTAGATGAACTGATCGCAGTTCTCCACGAGGAGCGGGCTCGTGGAGCCCTTCATGCCCACGCCGATGACGTCTTTGCCGTACTCCTTGAGCTTCGCCACGAGCGGCGTGAAATCCGAATCGCCCGAGAGGATGGCGAAGGTGTCGATGTGGTCGCGCGTGAGGCACATCTCCACCGCGTCCGCCACGAGGCGGATGTCGGCGGAGTTCTTGCCGGAGTACTGGCGGTCGGGGATCTCGATGAGCTCGATGCCGAGCTCGTGGAGGGTCTGGATGGAGTCGGTGAAGAGCTGCCAGTCGCAGTAGGCGCGCTTTGAGACGATGCGCCCGATCTCCACGAGGCGCTCGAGGATGGCGCGCACGTTGGGCGCCGGCGCCTTCTGCCGGCTCCTGCCGCGGCCGCGCCTCGCGCCGCCCTGCGACTTCGGCGCGTGGTCTTCCGCCATCCCCCGGGCGAGGTTCTCGTAGTCGATGAGGACGGCGATGGAGGATTCTGCCATGGGCTACTTGCCCCTTCGTGTCTTGCGGTCCCGCACGGGGCCGGGGTCGGCCACGCTCATGAGCTCGGGTTCTTCCTCGCCCTTAGGGCGCGGCTCCTTCTCGAGGTGCCTATTCTTCACGCCCATCCACTTGTCGACCTTCTTCCACGGGCCCTCGGAGCCGAAGCCGAACTTCAGGCCCGCGATGGCGCCGCCGAGGAGGCCGATCGTGGCGAAGACGAGCACCACGAGACCGAAGGCCCAGATGAAGGCCGAGGCCACGATGCCCACCACGTAGCAGATGGCGTTCGCGATCCAATACTCGCGCTTGGTCGAGCAGTGCGCGGCGAGCTCTTGCCCGATGCGGAAGCCGATGACGATGCCGATGATCGCCAAGAGGAGGCTCACGATGAAGATGGACACGTAGCCCACGCAAACCCGCTTTCTCGCTCGTGTGTCGAAGGCGTCGCGTTAGGCGGACGCGTCGTTGCCCTGGCCTTGGCTCGACGTGGGCTTGGCCTTGCCGCCGCCCACCTTGCGCGCGATGCGATCGGCGAGGCTCGTCTTCTCGCGACGATCCTTGCCCCAGAAGATGAGCGCCACCATGCCCGGGCCCACGTGTGAGCCGATGACGGGCGAGATGGAGCTCCGCACCACCGCGATGTCCTCGCAGCCGGGCTCGTGGCGCACGAGGCTCTCGAGGAAGTCGGCGTCCTTCTCGGCGTCGGCCGAGACGATGGCCACGGGCAGGTTGTACTCGCCGGTGAACTGGTCGCGGAAGTCGTCCATCATCGCGCGGATGGCCTTCTTGCGGCCGCGGCACATGCGCTTCAGCGAGAGCGCGCCCATCGTGTCGTAGGAGAGCTCGGGCTTGATGTCGAGCTTGCCGCCGATGGCCGCCGCCTGTGGCGGGATGCGGCCACCCTTGGCGAGCGCGTCGAAGTTATCGAGCGTGAAGTAGCCCTGGATGTAGTAGCGCGCCTCCTTCGCCCACGCCACGAGGTCCTTGGCGCTCGCGCCGAGGTCTGCCTGGTGCACCGCCTCGATGGCGAGGAGCTCGGCCGCGGCCGAGGGGCATTTGTTGTCCACGATGTAGAGCTCGAAGTCGGGGTAGTCCTGCTTAAGAAGCTGCGCCGCCTCCTCGGCGGAGTGGATCGAGGAGGAGAGGCCCGCCGTGAAGCCGAGGTAGACGGTGGGCACGCCCTTCTTGGCCGCCTCTTCGAAGATCTCGAGGTAGCGGCCCGGGGTCACCGCCGAGGTGGACACGTCGGCACCCTTGCGCATGGCCTCGTAGAAGTCGTGCGCGGAGAGCGATTCCCAGAGGTCGTCGATGTACTCCTTGCCGTCGACCACGTAGGGGAAGCCGATGATCGTCACGTCGAGGGCATGCGCCACGAGCGGATCGAAGTCCCCGCAGCTGTCCACGATGATGTTCACCTTGCGGTCGTTGTGGTAGATGGGCTGGGCGTAGTTCGATTCGTGGACGCCGGAGCGCTTCTCCTCGTCCTCGACCTCGGCCTTCGGCGCGTCGGGAGAGAGCGCCTCGGGGTTCACGACCTCGCTGGCGTCGGGCGCGGTTTTGGGTGTGGTGTCTTCGGCGGCCATGGGACCCCCTTCGATCGTGTGCAAGCGGGTAGCGCGAGAGTCTACGCCTCGGCGTTCTCCTCTTCAGGCTTGAGGATGCCGTAGCCGCCATCCTTGCGGTGGTAGATCACGTGGACGTTTCCGGTTTGCATGTCGCGGAAGACGTAGAAGTCGTGGCCGAGGAGATCGGCTTGCACGAGCGCGTCCTCTTCCGTGAGGCGCGTGTACTCGATGTACTTCGTGCGCACGAGGCGATCGTCGTCCTCTTCGGCCTCTTCCTCGCCCTTCGCCACGATCTCGCCAAGCTCCGTGCCCGGCACCACCGGCGGGAGATCCTCGCCGTGCGGGCGATGGCGCTTGTCGATGACCTTCGTCTTGTATTTGCGGAGCTGGCGCGTGACCATGCGCGCGGCCTCGTCGATGGCGGCCTCGGCGTCGTCCTTCGTGGCGGTGACGCGCACGACCGTCCCGCGCACGCGCACCGTGACCTCGCAGATCGTGCGTTCCTTGGTTCCCTTGTAGCTCGCGACGCGGAGCACGACGTCCGCCGTCATCGGCTGGATGTCAAAGACCTTGAGCGCATCTCCGATCTTCGAGATAACGCGGTCGTACAGGGCGTCGGTGACGCGAATCTTTCGTCCCGTGACCTTGATTTCCATGGGAACCTCCCTTTTTGGGGTGGATAGCCTCGCTGAACATGGTTCTGAGAAGCGTTCGTACCCGAGCGCGGCGCGTTTTGGGGCCAGAAAGTCGCGAACGAGCGCAGCTCATCGGGCCTGCGGCGCGTTGGGCGGCCGCCGCTCGCCGCGCCGAGGGATCGATGGTCGTCGTTCTTAGAGCGGCACGATGGCGTTCGAGTCGCTCTCGCCCTCACCCTCGACGCCCGTGCCCTCGACGTCCGTGCCCTCGGGCGTGGTGGCGTTGGGGTCGGTTTCCTCGGGGGTCGTCTCCTCGGGCAGGGCGGAGCTGTCCACCGCGTTGCTGCCGGGCGTGCCGGACTGTGTCGTGGTCTGGGTCGTGTCCGCGAGCTCGACGCCCGAGATCTGCGAGGCGGCGGTGAGGCGTGGAAGGTCGCCCACCCACTTCGAGAGGATGATCGTGAGCACGCCGTTGTCGCGCACGTCGGACATCGCGCTTTGCACCGCGTCCGTGAGCACGGTGCTACGCGCGGAGACCCCCACCCCCACCATCGTGGGCGTGTTGAGGGTGCCGCAGAAGCTGATGCCGCCGAGCTCGTTGGCGAGGAACGCGCCCGGATACACGGGGCAGAGCACGTAGGCCACCTCGCCCGCGGCGAGCGCATCCATGGCTGCGTCGATGTTCTCGTAGCCTTGCGTGCTCATCGTGAGGTTCGAGGTGGCGAGCAGGCGCTCGCTCGCGGAGGCCGTCTGCACGCCCACCGTCTGGCCCTCGAGCTCGGAGGCGGAGACGACCGTGGGCTCCTCGCCGAGCGTGAAGAAGCCGATCGCCTGCTCCATGTAGTCGGAGGCCACGACGAGGCCGGAGCTCGCCACGGGCGCGGAATCGCCCTCGGCTGAGCCCGCCTGCTCGTTCGCCACGCCCATCACCACGTCAACCGGCGTGAGCGCCATCGTCGCGCTATCTTGGAGGGGCACGTACTTCACGCTCAGCCCGAGCTCGGAGGCGAGCGCGGCGGCCACGTCGACGTCGATGCCCGCGTAGCCGTCCTGCGTCTCGAAGACCGACGGCGCGCCCTCACTCGTGATGAGGCCGACCGTGAGCACGCCGTCCTCCACGATGTCGGGAGCCTGGAGCTGCGGCTCGCGAGCCGCGATGTAGGCGGTCTCGGCCTCTTCCACCGAGGTGGTGGTGTAGGGGTTCAGGTTGTCGATGAAATCGCATCCCGCGAGACACACCACGCCAAGCACGAGCAGGGCCGCGAGCGCGGCGAGGCGCGCGAAGGGGCGCGCGCTGCGGGGGCGGGGTACGGGAGTTTTCAAGGTCGCGATCATAGCGTCGGCTTCCTTTCGGGTGCCTTTCCCGTCGTCTGCCCGCGCGAGCGCCGTGAGGCGCCGGCGAGCAAGGCCCCTTCCCAGCTGACCTGGTCTTCGACCCCACACCCGCGCACCGGGACCGTCGCTTCGGGCACCGCGGTGCCCCCACGGTTGGTCCTCTCTCCCCGAGGAACGGCGTCCCTCTCGCGAAGGGAGGTGCGACTTACGTCTAGAACGAGCCGTGATCGCCCGGGTGCGCGCACCCGGGTTTACGTGGGTCCGTTGGGCCTCGTCTGCCATGGACTTGGACGGGAAAGCTCGCGCCCATCCCGCCCGCAACCACAGACCTGGCAAGGGACCCTTGAAGTATACCAACGCCCCGTGTGCGAGACGGCAAGGCGCACGGGGCTCAACCTCGTGTGGCGGTGCCATGCGCTCGGGCGTTTCAGCCGCTCACCACACGCGCGCCACGGAGGCGGCAACGGGCACGCTCGCCCCGCGCGCCACGAGCGCACGCGCGGCCTCGCGAAGGGAGGCGCCGGTGGTGACGACGTCGTCTACGAGCAGGAGGCGACTCCCCCACACGTCGCCCACGACCTCGAAGGACCCTCGCACGTTCTCCGTGCGCTCCTCGCCGCCGAGCTCGCGCTGGTCGCCCGAGTGGTGGTGGACGAGCACGTCGGCCACGGGGAGGCCGAGCCGCCTCGAGAGCTCGCGCGCCACGTCCTCCATGTGGTCGAAGCCGCGGCGAAGGAAAGCCTCCTCGGTGGCGGGGACGAAGGCGATCGCGTCGAAGCCCGCGGCGGGCTCGGGGGCGTCGCGCGCGGCGGGCACGCACTCCGCGAGGTTCTCGAGGGCGAGGTGGAGCGCCTCGGCGAGGATGGGCGCGAGGCGCCGCTCGTGCTCGTCCTTGTAGACCTTCACGAGCCGCTCGGCCACCCCCTCGTAGGCGAAGGCGGAGATCATGCGGCCGATCTCGGGAATGGGCTCGGCGCAGTTCGTGCAGACGAGCCAGCCGAAGGGCGCGCCGCAGCGCGGGCAGGAAAAGCGCTGGTCGATGACGGGGAGCGCCTCGGCGCACTCGGCGCAGAGCAGCGTGCCCGGCTCGTCGCACCCCACGCAGCGCGCGGGCCAGAGGAACTCGAACGCTCCATCGATGAGCCGGGCGAGCGTGGGCGATCTCTCGAGGAGCACGGACATGGGGCGACCTTCAGGCGAGACGGACGGGCTCCCACCTTAGGCGTCCGCCGCGCGCCGCGCCGGGCAGGCTCGGCTCGCGCGAAAGCCGCCCAACAGTTGGTTGGACGGCCTTTGGGCGGATCTTGGAGGATGGCGCACAAGACAAAGGAACCGTCCCCTTAGCCTTGCCTAGAAAAGGGTTTGCGCGTTGCGCCAGGCGGATTCGAAGGTCGCGCGCCTCGGCTCGCCGAGGAGCTCGCCGCGCACTTGCGCGAGAAGATCCGCCGTCGCGAGGGTGAAGGCCGGCTCGGCGGCGCGGCCCCGCAGGGGCTCGGGAGCCATGTAGGGGCTGTCGGTTTCCGTGAGGAGCGCCTCCGCGGGGCACGCGGCCGCGGCATCGCGGATCTCGTCCGAGCGCTTGAAGGTCATGGCGCCGCCAAACGCCACCTTCGAGCCGAGGGCAAGCCATCCCTCCATGGGCTCGGGGCCGAGCGTGTAGCAGTGGAGGTCGATGCCGAGCGGCGCCACGTCCGCCGCCGCGACGATCTCCAGCGCCTCGCGATGCGCCTCGTAGGCGGGATCGCCCGCCTCGTCGCGCACGTGGAGCTCGAGCGGAAGGCCGAACTCCTTCGCGAGCTCGAGCTGGCGGCAAAACGCCGCGCGCTGCACCTCGCGCGGAAGCTCGCAGTGGTAGTCGAGCCCGCACTCGCCGAGCGCCACGACCCGGGGATTCGCGAGGAGCGCTCGAAGCGAATCAAGGCATCCCTCGAGCTCAGCGGCTCCATAGGGATGCACGCCCGCGGAGAGGCCCACTCTAAGGGGCTCATTCGGAAACGCTGGGACGAGGCCGGCGGAAAGCGCCACGTCGATCTCCCGCCGCGCCGCCTCCTCCGCCTCGGAGAGCCACGAGAGGAAGGCTGGCGCGTCGCGGCCGTCCTCGCTCGCGTCGACGATGCACACGACCCACGTAACCCCGGCAAACCACGCGCGCGCAAGCCACCCGGCCGCGGCATCGCGCCTTTCCTCGGGGCTCGCGTCCTTTGGCGCCGCCATCGAGAGGTGCGCGTGCGTGTCGGCTACGGGCGCCGCGGGCGGCTCGAGCATGACGGGCTTCCCCTTCGCGTTGAAGAAGAGCGTCCCCGCCTCCAAGGCGTCCCCAATCCACGAGCTCATGCGTGCAATCCCTCCCCTTCGAAATACAACAGGCGCGCCGCACCATGATTCTCCTCGTTGAAGACGAATCGAAGCAGCTTGCCCATTTCCAGGAGCTGCTCCGGCGTGAGGGCCTCGGCGCGCACGCGGGGGTCGAGGCCCAGCTGCTTGATCGCCTGCTCGGCCGCCTCGCGGGGGATGCCCGCGGCGGCGAGATTGTTCGCGAGGGTCTTCCTGCGCTGCGCGAAGGCCGCGTCGACGAGCGCGGAGGCGCGCTCGAGCTCCCCCTCGCTCGCCCTCGAATCGCGCTCGAGCGTGACGACCGCCGAATCCACGTGCGGCTGGGGCCAGAAGTTCTCGCGCACCACCTCGAAGCGGTTCACCACGCGCGCGCGAAGCGCGAGCTTCACCGTGTAGGCGCCGTAGTCCTTCGTGGAGGGGCGCGCGGAGATGCGATCGGCCACCTCGCGCTGCACCATCACGGTCGCGCGCTCGAGGCGAAGGAATCGCTCGAAGGCCCTGAGCAGCACCGTCGCCGCCACGGAATACGGAAGGTTCGCCACGAGCTTCGTCGGGCCGCCCTCGCAGCCGAGCTCCACGAGGGCGCTCGCGAGCATCGTCGGCTCGAGGTGCGCGGCGTCGCCGAGGACCACGGCGAGCCGCCCCCCGGCCTGCCCGCACGTCTGCGGCAGGATCTCGGCAAACGCGGGCTCGATCTCCAACGCCACCACGGCGCGCACGCGTGGCAGGAGCTCGCGCGTGAGCACGCCGAGCCCCGGCCCCACCTCGAGCACCACATCGCCATCGGAGAGCTCGGAGCGCGCGACGATGCGCTCGAGCACCGCGCGGCTCACGAGGAAGTTCTGCCCGCGGTTCTTCTTCGGCGAAAGCCCGAGGGACTCCACGAGCGAGCGCACGACCGCGGGCGAAGTGAGGTTCAGCTCCTCCTCGGGCTGCGCGCCTTCGGGCATCGTCCCTCGCGCTCCTAGCCCTTTGCCTGCGCGAGGCGCGGGAAGAGCGCGGCGCCCTTCACCACGGGGGCGTTCGGCTGGAGGCCGCCCCACGCGCACACGCCGGCGAGATCCGTCGTGTCGAGCTCGTCCTCGGCGGAGAGGCGGCGAAGGACCTCGGCCGAGGTCTCGGGCATGAAGGGCTCGAGCAGGTGCGCGGAAATGCGAATGGCCTCGAGCACGGAGCCGATCACCTGCGCGAGCTCGCCCGCGCGGGCGGGATCCTTCGCGAGCGCCCACGGTTCGCTCACCTCGATGAAGTGGTTCGCCGCGTGGATGAGCTCCATCACCGCGCCCGCCGCCTCGTCGTAGGCGAAGGAGCCCATGAGGAGGCCGTAGCGCTCCACGAGGCCCATGGGCGAGCCGTCCTCGCGCGTGTGCGCGGCGCCCTCGCCCTCGAGCCCGGAGACGATGGCCTTTAGCTCGTTGTCGTCCTCGGCCCAGCCGATCGCGAGCGGCGGCGTGGCGCCGTCGAAGTACTTCGCGCTCATGGAGATGGCGCGCGAGACGAGGTTTCCCCAGGAATTCGCGAGGTCGGCGTCATAGACCTGCTCCATGCGACCCCAGCTGATCGAGCCATCCGTGCCGGGGCGCACGTCCGTCATGAAGTAGTAGCGATAGCCATCCACGCCGAGGAGCTCGCACACGCTCTCGGGCGAGATGGCGTTGCCGAGGCTCTTCGACATCTTCACGTCGGCGCCCTCGTCCGAGCGCACCATCAAGAAGCCGTGCGCGAAGACCTCCTCGGGCACCTCGAGCCCCGCGGCCATGAGCATGGCCGGCCAGATCACGCAGTGGAAGCGGATGATGTCCTTGCCCACGATGTGCACCTGCGCGGGCCAGCGACGCTCGAAGAGCGCGTCGTCCACGCCATAGCCCACGGCCGTGATGTAGTTGATGAGGGCGTCGAACCACACGTACGTGACGTGCTTCTCGTCGAAGGGGAGCGGGATCCCCCAGTCGAAGCTCGTGCGCGAGATCGAGAGGTCCTTGAGGCCGCCCTCCACGAAGCTCACGACCTCGTTTCGGCGAATCTCTGGCTCCACGAAGTGCGGATGCTCGCGATAGAGCTTGAGGAGCGGCTCCTGGAACTCGGAGAGCTTGAAGAACCAGCTCTCCTCCTGCACGCGCTTCAGGGGACGGCCGCAGTCGGGGCAAAGCGGCGCATCGCCGTGGTGGTGCTTGACCTCCTCGACCACCTCTTCGTGGGCGACGTCCACCATCTTCTTGTTCATCTCGAGGTTCGCGTGGCGCACCTGCGTGTCGGTGAAGTACGTCTCCTCTGGCTGGCAATACCAGCCGTCGTAGACGCCTTTGTAGATGGAGCCGTTTTCCTTGAGGACGTTCCAGAGGTGCTGCACGCTCGCGGTTTGGCGATCCTCGGTGGTGCGGATGAAGTCGTCGTTCGTGATGTTGAGATAGCGCCAGAGATCCGTGAAGGCGCCCGTGAGGGAATCGCACCACGCCTGCGGGGTCATGCCGTGCTCCTCGGCCGCTTGCGCCACCTTCTCGCCGTGCTCGTCGAGGCCGGTGAGGAACATGACGTCGTAGCCCGTGCGCCGGCGAAAGCGCGCCTGCACGTCGGCCAACACGGTGGAGTACGCCGTGCCGAGGTGCGGCGCCGCGTTCACGTAGTAGATCGGGGTGGTGATGTAGTAGCTGGGGCGATCCTGCATCGGCGCTCCTCGAATCCTCGTGCCTCTTCGCTTCACGCCCATTCTAGTCGCCGAACCCCACAACAATTCCAGGGCCGCGGGTACGATAGTGAAGGCCCACAACCCGCGCACGGCTGGCGAGCGCGGGAGCAGCGCGAGGAGGTGCCATGGAACGCGAGGCGAGGCACCCGGACGGGGAAGACGCGGGCTTCGAGGAGCTCGGCTACGCGACGGTGGACACCGATCGCGCGCGCCGCACGGGCGCGGGCGAGGTGATCTTCGGCGCGGGGAAGACGGCGGAGGAGATCGCGGGGATCTCCCGAGCGCTTCTCGAAAGCGGCCAGCCGCGCGTGCTCGTGACGCGCCTCGACCCGAAAAAAGCCGAGCTCACGCATACCGCGCTTGAGGAGGCGGCCGGCGAGGTGCCCTTCGCCTACCACGAGCGGGCCCGGCTCGCGTTCGTGGGCGAGGATCTCGGCGCGCCCACGGGAAACGGCACGATTTGCGTGGTGTCGGCCGGCACCTCCGACGAGTGCGTGGCCGAGGAGGCGGCGCTCACCGCGGAGTTCCTCGGAAACGAGGTCACGCGGCTCTACGACGTGGGCGTGGCGGGGATCCATCGCCTCCTCGCGAAGGAGGACGCGCTTCGCGGCTGCCAGGTGGCCATCGTGGTCGCCGGCATGGAGGGCGCCCTCGCGAGCGTCGTCGCCGGCCTCATCGCGCAACCGGTGATCGCCGTCCCCACGAGCGTGGGCTACGGCTCGGCCTTCGAGGGCATAACCGCGCTTCTCGCGATGATGAGCTCGTGCGCGAGCGGGGTCTCGGTCGTGGGGATCGACAACGGCTTCGGCGCGGGCTACCAGGCCTCGGCGATCAACCATCTCCCTGCGAAGACGAGGAGCTAGCTCATGGAAAAGGTACTCTGGCTGGACTGCTCGGCCGGCATCGCGGGCGACATGCTCGTGGCCGCGCTCATCGACGCGGGAGGCGACCGCCTCGCAATGGAGCGCGCCCTCGCGAGCCTCCCCGAGAAGGACTTCTCGATCTGCGTGAGCCACGTGGAGGTCTCGGGGGTGCGGTGCGTGGACTTCGACGTGATGCTCGCGCCGGGGCTCGAGACCCACGACCACGACATGGCCTACCTCTACGGCGACGGCTTGGACATCACGCACGAGCATGACCACGACGCACACGAGCACGCGCACGACCACGGACATGACCACGACACGCACGACGCACACGAGCACTCGCACGACCACGGACAAGACCACGAGCACGAGCACGCGCACGCGCATGGGCATCACCACCGCACGCTTGGCGAGGTGCTCGAGATCCTCGCGCAGGCGACCCTCTCGAGTGGGGCGCGTGCGCTCGCGGAACGCGCGTTCACCATCCTCGCCGACGCCGAGGCCGCGGCCCACGGCAAGACCCGCGAGACGGTGCTCTTCCACGAGGTGGGAGCCATCGATTCCATCGTCGACGTGGTGGCGGCGTCGGTCCTTCTCGACGGCCTCTCGCCCGACGCCGTCTATGCGACGAACCTCACGGAGGGCACGGGCTCCGTCCGCACGGCCCACGGCGTCCTGCCCGTGCCGGTGCCGGCGGTGGCCGAGATCTGCCGCGCGCACGAGCTTTCCGTGTGCGTTTCGGAGCGCGCGGGCGAGCTCATCACCCCCACGGGCGCGGCCCTCCTCGCGGCGCTCTCCCCCACCTTCTCCACCCCCGGCGGCATGGTCATCGAAAAGACGGGCTATGGCGCGGGAAAGCGCAGCTATCCCTGGGCAAACTTCGTGCGCGCCTCCGTGGGACGCGCGGAGGCGGCGCGCGAGGGCAGGATCTGCAAGCTCGAATGCGAGGTCGACGACGCCACCGGCGAGGCCATGGGCGAGACGATTGATCGCCTCCTCGAGGCGGGAGCTCGCGAGGCGCATTGGATCCCCCTCGGCACGAAGAAGGGGCGCCCCGCGTGGCAGCTCCAGGTGATCTGCCTTCCCGAGGACTCCGAGGCGCTTGAGCTCGAGATCTTCCGCTCCACCACCACGATCGGCCTTCGGCGCGAGCTCATGGATCGCACGGTGCTCCCACGCGAGAAGGTGCGCCTCGCGCTCAGCCTTCCCGACGGCACGAGCGCGGAGATCGAGGGAAAGCGCGTGACGCTTCCCGACTCCACGCAGCGCACGATGCCCGAGGCAGACGACGTGGCGGCCCTCGCGAGGAAGCACGACCTCTCCTACCAGCTCGTGTGGCAGGCGGCCCTCGCCGCGTGCGCCGCGCTCTAGGCCGCTCCCCTTTGCGCACGGGCGCGAGGGGATTCGCGCGACTTTCCTAGAGCTCGAGCTCCTCGTAGGGGCGGTCGAGGCGGAAGTAGCGGCTATCGGGGTCGAGCCCGGCGTTCAGGAACGGGTCGCGCTCGAAGATCACGGGATAGCGCTCGTGCATGAGGGTCATCTCGCGCGCGCCGCGCAGGGTCTCGCGCGCGCGATCGCTCTCGCGGTGCCGCGTGCCGAACTCCTTGTGCCAGAGCCGCGCGTAGGGCACGAAGAGCGTCTCCTTGCCGCTCGCGGCCGCGCGCAGGCAGAAGTCGCCGTCGTTAAACCCCACCGCAAGCGCCTCGTCGTAGCCGCCGAGCTCGTCGAAGAGCGCGCGACTCATCGCCTGGCAGGCGCCCGTCACCATGGGATAGGCCACGGGACGCTTGAGGCTCATGAGGTAGCCGTCCGCGCCCTCGCTCGGCGCGTCTGCCACCTTCCCCGGCCAGAGGTTCTGCTGGAGGTGGCCGAAGCCGCCCGACGGCACCGCCACCATGCCCGCGTGCTGCACGAGCCCGTCCGCGAAGGTAAGGAGCGCGCCCGTCACGCCCACCTCCTCGCGGCAAAGAGGGCCGACGAGCTCGTCGAGCCACTCGCCGTCGAGCACGGTCGTGTCGTTGTTGAGCAGGCAGATGAGGCTGCCCTTCGCCTTCGCCACTCCGCGATTCACCACCGACGAATAGTTGAACTCCTTGCCCACCCAGCTCACCACGCGCACGCGCCGATCGCGCTCCTGGAGCTCGGAGTAGAGGGCGAGGATGTTGGCGTCGGTGCTGCCGTTTTCGACGACGACGACCTCGAAGCGCGGCCAAAGCGTCCTCTCGAGGATCGACTCCACGCAGGGCCGCAGGTAGTCGGCGTGGTTTTTGTTCGGGATGACGATCGAGACGAGCGGGCAGGGCTCTGGGCGCGGGTAGCGAACGCGCAGGAACCCTCCAGGCACGCGCGTGGGATCGTCGTCGACGTTCGTCTCCATGTAGGCCACGTCGGCCGCGATGCCGCGCGCGCGGAGGTGGCGCTGGAGTGATTCCGCGGAGGCGCCGATCGCGAAGGGCCGCGTGCGCGTGGCGTGAAGGAGCACGCCCTCGAGCTGCGCGACGCCCTCCACGCCGCCCTGCTCCACCGCCGCGAGCGCGAGGTCGTAGGCGCTCTTCGCGAAGGGCGCCTCGAGCGCGGGCGACACGGCGAGCGGAAGCCCCACGCCGTTTCCCCAGTAGAGCTCGTCGATCGAGAAGCGCGGCTTCAGGCGCGCGGCGCAGAGCCGGAGCTCGCCGTCGACGAGCTCGCACACGTCCTCGTCGCCGTAGACGAGCCACGTGCCCTCGGTGGCGGCGGCGCACGCGATGCGCTCGAGCGCCGAGGGTTCGAGCACGTCGCCCGAGCCCACGACCACGCGCCATGAGCCACCTTGCACCCCCGCCTCGCCGAGGGGACGGCCCGTGGGCACCCACACCACGTCGAAATCTTGGAAGCTCTGCTCGCGAAGGGAGGCGATGGTGCGGATGAGCTCGGCGTTCGAATGACGCGGGCGAAGCGCGTCTAAGGGCGAGGGGGCGGGGATGTCGGTGATCCTCGTGGGAGCGTGCCCACGCTCGTCCTCGGGATCCTCCGCGATGAGCACCGTGAGGTGCGGGAGGTCGAGCTCCGCGTCGTCCGCGGCGAAGGCGGCTTGCGCGTCGGCGCGCTCGGGCGTCGTGGCTCCGTCGTCGAGCACGGCAGCGGGGAGGTCCTCCCCCTCCTCGAGCTCGTCCGCCGCCTCCGTTTGCGCCTTGGTGGCCATGCCCTCGAGCGCCTCCACCTCTCGCTCGTCCGAGATCGCCTCGGCGAAGCCCTGCTCGCGGGCCCACGCGTCGTAGCCAAGGTCCTCCTGCGGCGAGGCGCTCACCATCGCGAACCACGCGAGCCTCGGCTCGAGCATCCAGCTCGCGAGCCCGCGGAACGCCCCGTCCTCGAGCGTGCGACTCCAGGCCCAGAGGCACCCCGTGGCCTCGTCGCGCGGCACGGTCACGCTCACCGTGAGCTCGCGCGATACGACGCCGTTCGCGCCCTCCACCATCGCGTCCTCGAGCACCTCGACGCCCGAGGCCTGGCGCTTTCCGAGGTGATCGAGCCGGCAGATGAGGAGCCTCTCCGCCTTGAGACGCGCGGCCTCCTCGCGATCCCTCGCGGGGAACACCACGCGATAGCGGATCACCGCGTTCTCGCCCGCGGGGTAGACGCCCGAATCCCACGCGCGGCACGCGCGCTCGCCCACTTCCCTCGCCACCGCGTCGTGGAGGCCTTGGAAGAGGTCTTCCTGCGCAAACACCGAGGATGGCTCGTCGCCTATGCCCGTTCGCTTGGCGCCCATCCACACCCCTTGCTCGCGCTCGGCGGCGTCGATGAGCGTCACCTCGGCCACGTCGTCGAAGACGGGTGTCGCGATGAGCCAGAGGCGCTCCTCGCCCGCTCCCTCGTCCGCGGGCGGGAGTTCGACGGCGTTTTCCTCGAGGATTTTCCGCACGCCCTCCCTCACCACGACCACGGGGATCGGGTTGTTCCGAATGAAGGCGACTGCGCGCGGCTCTCCCTGCGCTTCGCCCACGCGCACGACCGCGAAGTCGTATTCATCGCGAAAGCCGTCGAGCACCACGTCGCAATTCATGCGTGCCTCCTCGTCAAGGCGTTTCCTCGAGCGCGATCGCGCGCGCTACTCCAGGCCGCGCGCGGATTTCCACGCGCGGAAGCTCAGGTGGTGGCGGTCCTTCTCGGAGAGGATCGGCGCCTCGGGGCCGAGCTCGCGCATGCTCGGCCAGGCGATGGCGAGGTCGGCGTCGTCCCAGGAGATGCCGCCCTCGTCGCCCGGGTGGTAGATGTCATCGCACTGGTAGACAAACGTCGCGTGCTCGGAGAGGGTGAGGAAGCCGTGGGCAAAGCCGCGCGGCACGAAGAACTGCCGGCCGTTTTCCTCCGAGAGCACGACGCCCTCCCACCTGCCGAAGGTGGGGCTTGCGGGGCGGAGGTCCACCGCCACGTCGAAGACCTCGCCCTCCACCACGCGCACGAGCTTTGCCTGCGGATGATCGATCTGGAAATGCATGCCGCGGAGCACCCCGCGCACCGAGCTCGACTGGTTCAGCTGCACGAACTCGCAGTCGATGCCCGCGCGCGCGAAGTCCGGGCGCTTGTAGGTCTCTCGAAAGCTGCCGCGCTCGTCGGCGAAGACCTTCGAATCGATGACGAGGAGTCCGGGGATGGACGTCTCTTGGAAGGTGAAGTTTCCCGAGGTGAACGCCCTGTGCACGGAAGCGAGATCCACGGCGTCCCCCCGCGCGCGATCGTGCTCGCCTGGCCGCATGCCCCGCCCCCTTCTTGCGCCCTGCCTTCGTTTCCATGGTAGCCGAGGCCGAGGCCAAGGCGCCTTCTGGCCGCTCGTGGCACAATCGTCGTCGGTCGGGCGCGTCTTCGAGGGAGAGGTGGTGGTGCGCGATGCGGGTGCTCGCCGTCGTGCCCGCCTTCAACGAGGAGGCGGTGATCCTCACCACCCTCGCCGAGCTCGCCGCCACCTGCCCCGAAGTGGAGATCCTCGTGGTGAACGATGGCTCCGCCGATGCCACCGCCGCGCTCGCCACGAGCGCGGGCTACCACTGCGTGAGCCTGCCCGTGAACTGCGGGCTTTCCTGCGCCTTCGCCACGGGCGTGCGCTACGCTCGCGCGCACGGCTTCGACGCAGTCTGCCAGTTCGACGCCGATGGCCAGCACGAGGCCCGCTACCTGCCGACTATGATCCGTGCCATGGAGGCGGACGACGCCGACGTGGTGATCGCGAGCCGCAAGCTCGGCGCGAACGCGCAGGGCGTCTCCGGCGCACGCGGCCTTGGCTCCTCGCTCATCTCGTCGCTCATCCGCCTCACCACGGGCGTGCGCATCAACGACCCCACGAGCGGCTACCGGCTCTTCGGGGCGCGCCTCTTCGATGCGTTCGCGGACGGCTTCGACATCGGCCCCGAGCCCGACGCGCTCGCGTGGCTCATCCGCCAAGGCGCGCGAGTGGAGGAAATACCCTGCACGATGGCCGAGCGCCAAGGCGGGCGTTCCTATCTCTCGGGCCTCACCTCCATCGCCTATATGGTGCGGACGTGTTTGAATATCCTCGTGTTCCAGTGGATTCGTCGCTAGGCGCGCCCCTCGCGCCGTGCTGAAAGGATCGGGTGGACCATGTCCGGCACCTTGCGAATCTGGCTCGTCATCGGCGCGCTCGTGCTCTTCGCCATCGTGTGCCTCGCCATCAGGCGCGAGCGCATCCGCGTGTCGGACTCGGCCTTTTGGGTCGTCTTCTCGTTGGTGATCCTCTTCTTCGCGCTCTTCCCGCAGGTGGCCTATTGGCTCTCCGACCTCGTGGGCGTGCAGTCGCCCTCGAACCTCGTCTTCGCCGTGATGGTGGCGATCCTCATCCTCATCGACATGGCCTCGAGTGCGAAGATCTCGCGTCTCACCGCCAAGCTCGAAGAGCTCTCAAGCCGCATCGCCCTCGACGACGACCCCAAGGACAACGCCTAACCCCCCGCGCTGGGATGTCTTCTGGGATCGGCGTCCCTATAGCCCTCGCGCTGGGATGTCTTCTGGGGTCGGGGGTGCCTATAGTCCCCGGAGCCCGGTTCCCGCTCGGGAGGGTTATCGGCTTTCACCGGCCCTTTTTCTCGGGTGACACACCTCCAATTGGCATACGGGCTTTGGCTCCGGCGGACCACTCCTCAAGGGCCGAGAAAAAGGGCCTACTCTTTTGCGGCTCCCACAGGGCTCCGGGGACTATAGGCACCCCCGCCCTCGCAAGCCATTACGACAACAAGCTACGAGCGATGGACGAGCTAAACGTCAGCGAGTCCTCTCATGGATCCTCGCTTCAACAAGCAGAGAGCCAGGGAATCAGCTAAACGCCAGCGAGAGGCGCTGGGGTGCCCAAGATGCGTGGGATTTTGGGGGCGTAGCGTACTTACGCTACGTGAGCCCACAAAATCGCGCGCAGATTGGGTGCATCCAGCGTCTCGCAGCGTCGACTACGAAGCAGCGTCAACGTGAGTAGCGCGTGTAGAGAGTTCTCGCGGCGCGGGTGGTTTCCTCGTAGAAGGCGCGATTGTTCGGGGTTTCGTCCACCTCTACGCGGGAGACGGGCAGGCCGGCGCGCCTGAGCTCGTAGAAGAGGTGGTGGGCGAGGTTCTCGGCGGTCGTGCGGAAGGGCAGCGTGAGCACGGTGAAGCCCTCTTGCTCGAGCGCGTCGAGGGTTTCGGGCGCGAGCGTGCCCTCCTCCACGAGGAGACGGTGGTCAAGCGCGGCGCAGGCCTTGGCCACCTCCGCCTTGGCCTGGGAGAAGTCCATCACCATGCCGCGCTCATCGCCCTCGACCACGAGCGCCTCGGAGGCGAGCGTGGCCTCCACGCGCCAGCGATGCCCGTGGAGGTTCTCGCATTTGCCGTGGTAGCCGGCCAAGAAGTGCGAGGAATCGAAGTGGCCCTCGACGATAAGTCCAAACATCGCGGCTCCTAGACGATTTGATAGTGGCAGTGGGCGGGCAGGAAGTTCGGGTTATAGAAGCGGTCGCCCTTGGAGAGGTAGTCGGTCCAGCGGCCCATGAAGATGCCCTCCTCGAAACGCAGGCGCTCGCAGACCTTCGGATCCTCCGGCGCGTCGGGGCGGCCGTAGCGCGCGTGCGGCATCACGCGCCCGTGGCGCGCGGCCATCTCGATTTCGAGCACCGCTTGCGGCGCCATCACGATGTCGCGCTTCTCCTCGCGAAGGCGCAGGCAGAAGTCCACGTCGGCGAGGCCGAGCGCGAGATCCTCGTCAAAGCCGCCCACCCGCTCGAAGTCCTCGCGCTTCACCGCAAGGCACGAGCCCGAGACGGCGCTCACGCCATGCGGAAGGTGAATGAGGCCATAGACGCCGGGAAGGGTGTTCGGGAAGAGGTGGCTCGTGTAGCGCGGCGCGCTCTTCGGGATGCAGATGCCCGAGTGGTGGATGAGGCCGTCGGCGTAGAGCATCTTCGCGCCCGTCACGGCCACGCCCGGCCGCTCGAGCGGGCCCACGAGGCAAGAGAGCCAGTCCTCGGAGAGCGGCGTGCAGATCGCGTCGAAGAAGACGAGGATCTCGCCCGACGTCTCGCGCGCGGCGGCGTTGCGCGCCTCGCCCCAGCCCTTGCCCGCCACGTCCACCACGGAGAGGGCGACGTTTGGCCCGAGCGTGGGCTCGAGCGCCTCGAGGCAGGCGGAAAGGCGCGTGGGATCCCCCGCGTGCGCCACGATGAGCGAGATCGCGCGCTCGGGGTCCGCGTGGTAGCGCACGAGGTTCGCGTTCACCTCGGGCAGGCGCTCCACCGTCACGGGCAAGCCCTCGCGCTCCACGTGCGCGCGCACGCACGCGAGCTCGGCCACCTCCCACTCCGCGCGCGGCGGACGCGTGGACACCTCGTCGCGCTCGTGGAGGCGCGTGTGGTAGAGGATCGAGCGCACGTGGAAGACGTTGCGCGCACGCTCCGTCACCTTCAGGCACAGCGCGTGGCCATAGGCGGCGTTCATCGCCGCGCCGGGAAGCTCGCCCTCGGTATCCATCTCGGCGAGAAGATCGCGACGCACGCACACGAAGTGGCGGATGTAGTCCCTCGCCATGAGGTACTCGTGGTCGTAATCGGGCTTGAAGAAGCCCTGAGAGTAGCGCCCGTGGAGGAACGTGTCCTCATCGCAGTAGAAGAGGTCGGTCTCGGGGCGCTGCGCGAGGCCTTGCGCGTAGCGGAAGAGGCAGTCCGGCGTGAGGAGGTCGTCGTGGTCGAGAAGGCCCACGAACTCTCCCGTCGCGGCGCGGATGCCCGTGTTCGTGTTCTCGGCGATACCGCCGTTTTCCTCGAGATTGATCACCTTCACCCGCGAATCGGCCGCGCGCTCGGCCACCTGCCTGGCGAGGCGCTCCTCCTCTGGAGTCGCGTTCACGAAGATGAGCTCCCAGTGCGGGTAGGTCTGCGCGAAGACCGAATCCGCCATCTCGTCGAAGACGCTCGCCTTCGTGTGGAAGAGCGGCACGACGATGGAGAAGGTGGGCTTCACGGAGAGCTCGGTGCCGCGTTGGATGGCGAGCGTGCGATCGCTCGCGCGGCCATGCTCGAGGAACCACTCGTGGTAGGCCGGGCTTATGCCCGAGGAATACACGGTGCGCGCCCATTCGTCGCGCAGGGCGAGCGCGCGGCCCGGCTCGACGCAGCAGAACCCGTCGCGCACGAAACGCTCGGAGAACTGCGCCCAGACGATGAAGTGCCCGAGGGCGCGCGGCACCTTCGCCGAGTATTGGATGCGCCAGATCGTGGCGCCGTTCGAAAGCGGTTCGCGCTCGGTGTCGAGGACGATGAAGGGCTCCTGGAGGGCGGGCTGGCCCATGCCGTCGAGGACGGTGATGTCCACCGTGCCCTCGGGCACGCCCTTCGGCACGTACGCCTCCACCACGCCGTGGATCACGTCGATGCCGTTCGCGGTGCCGAAGAGGCGCTCCACGCTCACCCACGCGGTGTCCACGCAGGGGATGCGGTCGCAGTTGCGCGCGTCCTCGAGGCCGATCTGCCTCCGCGCGCCCTGCCAGGTGGAAAGCGAGCTCACCCGCGCGTCGATGCGGTAGGTCTGCGCCTCCACGACCGCGCCGAACGCGTCCTCGGCGAAGACGCTCACCACCTGCTCGAGGCGAAGCTGCGGCACCACGAGCACGTAGGCGCCCTTCTTGGGAGTCGACACCACCTGCGCCGGCAATTCCCGGCCGTTTCCCGCGGTCGAGCGCGCGTGCATCGAGCCTCCCAGAGGCACCTCGCAGGTGAGGGAGACGTAGATCTTTCCGCCGCCGCGTTGGGACTGTCCGAAGCGTATGGCCATGGTGCTTCCTCTCGCGCTTGCCTCGCCTTTCCGAAGGTGCGGATCCTGCCGGGCCCTCGTTAATCCTCGACGGCGTAGAGCGAGGGGCTCCAGCCGAGCGTGAAGTAGTTGTTGTGGTAGGCGTAGCGGTGGTCGTAGAAGGGGTCGCCCTGCGTGTAGAGCTCGGTCCAACGAAGCATCGTCTCGCCGATCTCCGCCACGAGGCGCGTTTCCTTCAGCTTGTCATCGTAGTCGAGGCCACGGCTATAGGACTCGTAGTGCCAGAGCCGAGCGCGGGGCTCGTAGACGACGCCGTAGCCGGCATCGCGGATGTCCACGCAGAGCTGCACGTCGTTGTAGGCGATGGGCAGGCGCTCGTCGAAGCCGCCGATCTCGCTGAAGACGCTTCGCGCCACCATCACGCACGCGCCGGTGAGTGCCGTGGATTGGCGCGTGTGGAAACGCGTGAGGCCTTGATAAGCGTCGTAGCTGGGAGGCTCGAAGAGCTCGAGGTGGAGCGGGCCCTCGGCTTGGATGATCACGCCACCGTGCTGGAGGAGCTCGTCGGGATAGAGCAGGTGCGCACCCACCGCGCCCGCGTCGCCGCGCGTGAGGGGGCCAAGGAGGAGTTCGACCCAGCGCGGTTCGATGACCTCGGTGTCGTTGTTGAGGAAGAGCAGCATCTCGCCCTTCGCCTCGCGCGCGCCGAGGTTGCAGATCGCGGAGAAGTTGAAGGGACCCTCGTAGCGGATGACGCGCACGCGAGGATCGCCCTCGAGCGAGCGGTAATACGCGAAGGTCTCGGGCTCGGTGGAGTTGTTCTCCACGACGATGATCTCGTAGCGAGGATAGGTGCTCTTCGAGGTGATCGAATCAAGGCAGCGCCTGAGCACCGGCACCGAGTCCTTGTTCGGGATGATGACGGAAACGAGCGGGCTCCCTAGGGGCTCGTAGTCCACGTGGCGGCCTGCGCC
Organism: uncultured Atopobiaceae bacterium; assembly: GCA_947625405.1. GTDB lineage: Bacteria > Actinomycetota > Coriobacteriia > Coriobacteriales > Atopobiaceae > CANRLS01. The sequence continues at coordinate 63,467 of CANQOF010000011.1, forward strand.
CGCGTCTTTATCGGGGAGCACCGTCGCCGAGATGCCCGAGCGCGCGAAGTGCGCCTCGAGGACCTCTTGGCATTGCGCGTCCTCGGGGGTGCCAAGGGCGGGGGTCGTCTCCGTGCGCATCGAGAGGCCGCTCGCGTTCAGGCGGTGGTAGAGCACCTGCGGCACATGGCGGATGGGCTCGCCGCTCTCGAGCGCGGCGAGCGCGAATTCGAGATCGAGCGCCCTGCCCCTCGCGTCTCGCGACGCGAGGTCGCGCGCATCGAGGCAGCGGCGATCGACGAGCGCGGGGCGCCCCGTGGCGCCCATCGAGTAGAGGTAGTCGCGGTCGAACTCCGTCTTGAGAAATCCCTGCTGGTACCACGCGTGCCCATCCTCGCCATGGGTGCGGATGTCCTGGTCGGCGAAGGCCATCGCGGGCATAGGGCCGGGATCGCCCCTCACGCCGCCGAGCGCCTCGCAAAGCTTGAAGAGGGCATCCGGCTCGAGCACGTCGCCCGCGTCGACGAGCCCGGCGAAGCGCCCCTGCGCCTCGAAGAGCGCGTCCGCGGGCGTGAGCACGTGGATGCCAAGCTCCGCCTGCTCGGCGAGGAGGGCGCGCTTGCTCTTTTCGTGCCACGCGGGGCCATGCCAATAGGTCGTTGCCTCGGGGCTCGTGTTGCCGTAGCCGATGAGCTCCCAGTTGCCGTGCGTCTGCGCCTCGAGCGAGGCGACGGTCTCCTCGAGCGCACGGGGCTCCGCCTGCTCGAGGTCCACCAGCAGCGAGACGGAGAAGGGCAGCTCCTCATGGCGCTCGCGCTCGAGCTCGAGGGCGCTCACCTGCTGCTTTTCGACGTACCAGTTGTGGTAGCCGGAGCCATCGGGCCGCGTGGCCCTGCGCCCCGCGTCCATCTCGCGATGGAAGGCGAGCGTGGGCGCGTCGAGGCTGAGGAATCCGTCGGGGATGCGATGGCTTGGGTGGCGCACCCAAAGCGTGAACGAGCGCACCCCGCGGGAAATCGTCTGGGAGTAGCGCACGGTGCGGAGGTAGGAGCCGTCCGGCTGCCTCTCCACCGCGTCGCGGTTCACCACGAGCCGCGCGCCCTTGATGGCGCGCCCGAAGGCGTCGATGAGGCGCGTCTCGAAGGGCCGCGCGAGCTCGACGGGGTCGTTTCCCGAGAACTCGATCGTGCCGTGGAGCACGTCGACGCGCTCGAAGTCCGTGTAGAGGCGCTCGAGCTCTACGTAGGTGGCATCCCCGCACGGCTTCTCGTCGATGCCCTCGAACCACGCCTCGCCCTCGCGGCCCGCGTGCCCCATCGACGTGGAAAGGAACGCAAGCGAAGGGCGGATCATTTGGACTTTTCGGGCCACGCGCTTCCCACGCGCATCGAAGACGAGCACGCTCGCGCGGATGGTGGCGAGCAGCGCGGGCACCACGAGCACCTTCTCCTCGTGGCCCCACGGGGAGAGGATCTTCGCGGGCACGCGATGGCCGCCCGTGGTCCGCGCGTTCACGCCGATGGAGCCGCCGACGGGCAGGTCGAGGCGAAGGGGGACGTACGTCTTGCCCTTCGAAGTCGCCATTCGGCCGCACACGATGGTCTTTGCGCGCTCCATCTTCTCCTTCCCCTCCCCAGTGCCGCTGCGAGTGCCTCGAAGGGCGATCAATCCCATTCGAGCTGGTAGTGGCATGCGTCCCTCGCGAGCTGGGGGTTATAGAGCGGATCGCCGAAACCCCAATAGCGGCTCCAGCGCGTGCGGAAGAGCCCCTCGTCGTGGCGCACCCTCTCGCACGCATCGAACGTCGCGGGCGACGCGGGCTGCCCGAGGTAGGAAAACGGCAGCACGCGGCCGTTTTCGGCGCGGCCATGGTAGGTGAGCTCGGCGCGCGGCACCGCCACCACCGAGCGCCCCGCCTCGCGAAGCCTGAGACAGAGGTCCACGTCGTCGAGGCCGAAGAGGAAGCCCTCGTCGAAGCCGCCCTGCGCTCGAAACGCACGGGCCTCCACAAGCAGCGCGGTCGCGCTCACGGCGGACACCCCGCGGGTGAACTTCGGCATGCGACGGTAGTAGTCCGCGTCCTCGGAGTGGAAGGGGACGAGCGCGTTCACGTAGCGCGGCGCCCCGAGGGGAAGGCAGATGCCCACGTGGCGGATGAGGCCATCCTCGTAGACGAGGCCGGCGCCCGTCACGGCCACGTCCGCGCGCTGGTGCGGCCCGAGGAGCTCCCCCAGCCAGCCGGGCTTTCTCGTGGTCGCGCGATCGTCGAGGAAGAGGAGGTGCGTGCCCCGCGCTCCCTCGGCGCCGAGATTACGCTCAGCGCCCACGCCCACGCGCTCGCCCACGCGCACCTCGCGAACCGGCACGCCCGCGTAGCGCGCGAGGTCGAGCGGCGCGTGCTCCTTCGCGAAGGGGTTCACCACCGCCACGTCCTCCAGGAGCTCCCCCGCCTCCTCGAGAAGCGAATCGAGACAGTCGTAGACGCGCTCGTCGGGCGTCGTGCGACGCACGATCGCGGACACCCGCGCGCCCTCCGGCACGTCGTAGCGCACCCTGTAGATGTTTTGCTCGACGCCCGGCTCGACGTGCGCGCGAAGGCCCTCGCCCGAGAGGAACGCCTCCAAGGCCCGCCTTCCCGCGTCGTCGGTCCAGGTCTTCGCGCTGTGGCTGATGGATGTGGAGCCCGCGTGCGCGCGCCAGTGGTAGAGGAACCTGCGCACGTGGTGGATCTTCGCCCCGGTAGCCGCCACGAAGAGCGTGAGCGCGAAGTCCTGCGCGCCGTCGAACTCCTTGCCGGGAATGCCCCGGCCCCCTCGCAGCTCCTCGAGCATCTTCCGGCTCACGCAGAGGAGGTGCGTGACGTAATTTTGGTTGAGGAGGAGGTCGAGATTGAAGTCCGGCTTGAAGTAGCCGGAGTGGTACGTGCCGTCGATCAAGAGATCCTCGTCGCAGTAGAGGAGCGCGATCTCGGGGTCCTCGCGGATGGCCCTCGCGTACTCGAAGAGCGCGTTCGGCTCGAGCACGTCATCGTGGTCGAAGAAGCACACGTACTCGCCCGAGGCGGCGCCGATGCCCACCCGCGTGTTGAGCGCGATCCCGCGGTTGCCCTCGAGGGGCAGCACGCGGATGCGCGCGTCCGCCGCCTCTGCCTCGGCGAGCGCGCGGGCGAGCGGCGCGTTTTGCGGCGAGGCGTTCACGAGCAGGAGCTCCCAGCGGGCATACGTCTGCGCCACCACGGAGCGGAGCATGTCCGCGAGGAAATCGAGTGGCGTCTCGAAGATCGGCACCACGATGGAGAACACGGGGCCATCCTCCTGCGGCGTGCGCGATTGCAGGACGAGCGCGCGGTCGCTCTCGCGCCCGTTCTCGAGGAACCAGTGGTGGTAGTCGCCCTTGTTGCTGTCCTTGTGCGTGATGTCCCACCACTCGCCGCGGAGCTTTCCGAGGAGCCAGGGCTCGGCGACGCTGAAGCCCGCCCGAGAGCCCCATCGCACGCCCATCACGAAGGCGTTGAGCTCGCGGGGCACTCGGAAGGAGAGCTGGAGGCGATGGAGCGCGAAACCCTCGCCCTCGGGCCGGCGCTCGTGGTCGAGCACGATCGCCGGCGCGATCTCGAAGTGATTTCCCTCGAGGTCGATGAGGGTGAGCTCGGGCTCTCCCGGCTCCTCGCCCTCGGGGAGGCGCGCGACCACGTCCGCGTGCACCACGTCCGTGCCGTCGTCGAAGTCGATGGCCTTGGTGGGCGAGATCCACACCGCGCTCGGCGTGGGGTTGCGATCGACGTTGCGGATGTCGTCGAGGCCGCTCGCCAGGAGCTGCGAGGAAGGCGCCTTGGGGCCGACGGGCCCCGCCACGCGAAGGGGATAGGCCTCGGAAGCCACCACGCTCCCGTCCTCGCCTCGAAGCTCGAGCGCGATGTCGTAATCAAAGGCCATGAGCGGGGCGATGAGGATCCACACGCCCGCCTTGGGCGCGCGCACGATCGAGACGGGAAGCGCGCTGCCCTGAGGATCCTTCGCCGATGCCGTGATGAGCGCCGATGGATCCGACTCGATGATGACGTAGGCGCGGCCGAAACCGCGATCCTCGTATCCGAGCCTCAGATCCATCGCCGAACCCCCTTCGCCATCCCTCTCCCCGTAGGGTAGCAGGCGAGCTCGACAACAATTCAGCCCTCGCCGCGAGCGAAGGCCTCATCGAGCGCAGCGAGCGTCGCGTCCCAGCTGCACGCCGTCTCCACGTGCTTCCTCAGCGCCTCGCTCCTCGCCGCGCGCTCCCCGGGGCTCCACGAGAGCACGCGATCGACCCCCTCGGCGAGCGCGAGCGGGGTCCTGCGATCGAGGATCGCGCCCCAGCTGCGGGCCGCAAGCACTTCGTCTGCTCCCCCCACCTCGCTCGCCACGATGGGCACGCCCCAGGCGCCCGCCTCGAGGAGCACCGTGGCGAACCCCTCGGAGACGCTCGGGAGCGCGAGCACGCTCGCCTCGGAGAGGAGCGAGGAGAGGTCGCCGTGGGAGAGCGGGCCGAGGAGGGAGAGATTCTTGGGCGCGTGCGCGCGGATCTCCTCCTCGAGGTCGCCCTCGCCCGCAAGCACGAACGCCACGCTCGGCAGCATGCGCGCCGCCTCGAGCACGATGCCCGCGCCCTTCGCGGAGGTGAGGCGCCCCGCGTAGACCACGAGGGGTGCGTCCTCGGAAAGCCCGAGCTCGGCGCGGAAACGGCGGCCGGTGGCCTCCGCGCGAAACGCCGCCGCGTCGATCGCGTTCGGCACCACGAGATCGGTCTCGATGTCGAATTCTCGAAGCCACGCCGCGCTCTTCGCGGAGATCCCCGCAAAGCGCACCGAGCCCCTCTCCATGTGGCGCGTCACGATTTGCTCGTAGCGACGTATCGCCACGTCGAACGTGGGATTGTCGAGCGTGAGGTAGCCGGAGCCGTGGTCGAGGACGATCGTGTTCGCGTGCTCCTTGTAGCCCATCGCCGCCCCCACGAGGGAGAGCGGGTAGAAGCGCGTGTTCACGAGAATGCGCTCCGCCTTCCACCCGGCGAGGTTCTCGAGTTCCTCGCGCACGGAGCCCACGAGACGCACCACGGGAAGCCGTCCGTCGAGGAGCGAATGGGACGCGAGCCGCACGACGGTGAAGCCCGCGGCGTCCCGCTCCTCGCCCACGTCCTCGGGCGAGAGCGCGCTCGTGATCACGCGCACCTCATCTCCTCGCTCGGCGAGGCCCCTCGCGAGGTTTTGCGTAAATCGCTCGACGCCGCCGAGGTGCGGCGGGTAGAGCGCGGAGAAGATCGCGTAGCGCATGCCGGCTCGCCCGCCCTCAGGCCCCGGCCGCGCCGCGGTGGCCGTACATCTGCTCGTAGTAGGCCTGGTAGGCGCCACTCGTCACGCGCTCCACCCATTCGGCGTGCTTGAGGTACCAGTCGATCGTCTTCTCGATGCCCGCCTCGAAGGGGGTCTCCGGGCGCCATCCGAGCTCGGCCGCGATCTTTCCCGCGTCGATGCCGTAGCGCCGATCATGGCCCTTGCGATCCTCGACGAAGGTGATGAGCCCGTCGTTTATGGCGGGGTCTTTCAGGCGCTCCGACACAAGGCGGATGATCGTCTTCACGATGTCGATGTTCGCGCGCTCGTTGTGGCCGCCCACGTTGTAGACCTCGCCCACGCGCCCTTTGCGAAGCACGAGGTCGATGGCCTTGCAGTGGTCCTCCACGTAGAGCCAATCGCGCACGTTCAGCCCGTCGCCATAGACGGGGAGGGGCTCGTGGCGCACGGCGTTATGGATCATGAGCGGGATGAGCTTCTCGGGGAACTGGTAGGGCCCGTAGTTGTTCGAGCAGCGCGTGATGAGCACGGGCATGCCGAAGGTGTCGCCGTAGGCCCCCACGAAGACGTCCGCCGCGGCCTTGGAGGCGGAATAGGGGGAGTGGGGCGAGAGCGGGGTCTTCTCGCCGAAGAACGCGTCCGGCTCGTCGAGCGAGAGCGTGCCGTAGACCTCGTCGGTGGAAACCTGCAGGTAGCGATGCTCGCCATACCCGCCATCCGTGCCTTCCCACGCCAGGCGGCACACGTTCAGGAGGTTCACCGTGCCGCCGACGTTGGTGGATTCGAAGATCGAGGGGTCCTCGATCGAGCGGTCGACATGGCTCTCCGCGGCGAAGTTCACCACGTAATCGGGCCGCTCCCGCTCGATGACGCGAGCCATGGCCTCGGCGCTGCGGATGTCCTCCTGGTAGAACGCGTAGCGCGGATCGCCTTCCACCGAGCGGAGGTTATCGAGGTTTCCCGCGTAGGTGAGCGCATCGACGTTGGCCACGCGCGCGCAGCCCTCGCCGCGCAGGAGGTGGAGCACGAAGTTCGATCCGATGAAACCGGCGCCGCCGGTCACGAGATAGCGTTTCATGGGGCTTTCGACCTCCCCTCGCGGGCTTTCACGCGCCTCGCCGCTCACGCGCGCAGGCCCTCTTCCACGACGAACGATTCGAGCGCGACGTCCCACGGGCGCATGCCGTCGCCAATCGTTTCCCTCAGGCGCCGATTATCGAGCACCGACCACGCGGGCCTTGGCGCGGGCGCGCCCCACTCCTCGGTGCTCACGCCCTCCACCTCGCAGGAAAGGCCCTCAAGCTCGAAGATCTTCCGCGCGAAGGCGTCCCAGGTGGTGGTGCCGGAGCCCGTCGCGTGCCAGATGCCGGCCGCGGCGTCGCCCACCTCATCCGCCCATGCCATGATCTCGAGGATCTCCCAGGCGAGATCGTTTGCGTTCGTGGGGCTTCCGTGCTGGTCGTCCACCACCCGCACGCGCCCACGCTCGCGCCCGAGGCGGCTCATCGTGTAGACGAAGTTCTTCCCTCGGCTTCCGTAGAGCCAGGCGGTGCGCACGACCACGGAGCTCGGGGCAAGCGTGGTCACGAGGCGCTCACCCTCGAGCTTCGTCTTTCCGTATACCGTCTTGGGATGGGGCACGGCGTCTTCCGCCTGCGGGAGCGGATCATCACCGGCGAGCACGTAGTCGGTCGATACGTGGAGGAGGCGCGTGCCCATGGCCTCGCACGCGCGCGCGAGATTCGCGGGACCATCGGCGTTCAGGCGATGGGCGAGCTCCGCATCGGCCTCGCACCCATCGACGTTCGTGGCCGCCGCGCAGTTGATCACCCAATCGAGCGCGTGCTCGGCGATGAAGGCGTCCACGTCCGCCGCCTCCGTGATGTCGAGGGCAAGCGTTTCGGACGCATCGTCCGAAACCACGTCCGTGCGCAGGAACTCGACGTCCGCCCAGCGCGCGTTCACGGGCCCGATGTCGGCGCGCCCCGACTTGAGCACACGCGTGAGCTCTTCGCCAAGCTGGCCCTTCGCACCGGTGACGAGCAACCTCATAGCACCCTCCACGGCGACTTCCGATGAGATGCTCCCATGGTATCAGTGCTCACGTCCTCCCCGCCCGTTGGCCGAGGTACGCGCCCACGCCCGCATGCCGATGCGCACGAGGGCTTCCCCGCGCCTTTCGCGCAGATGGACGCGCATGCCGCTCGCTGCGCGCCTCGCCCATGCCTCGTTCGTTCAGGCCCCCTCTGCCTCGCATCGCCTTCGCATCTCAGCACGCCCTCCTCGCATCGTCTCGCCATCTCCCCACTTCGCCCTCGCCCATGCCCCGGG
>CANQOF010000012.1 GCA_947625405.1 uncultured Atopobiaceae bacterium
TTGAAAAGCCGTATTCCATTTCCGCTTTTGCCGCGTCCAGCGACTTCCAGAGCGGCGGGCGAAGGTTCGGGTCGAAGGCCATGACGGAGGCGTTCTGCTCGGCCACCTCGATGGCGTAGCGCGCGGCGGAGGCCACCGGCTCCGAGGTGAGCGAGAGCGTGCCGTAGCAGAACACGCGGGTGGACGAGAGGAGATCCGCGTTCACCTCTTGCTGCGAGAGCATCATGTCCGCGCCGGGGTTGCGGTAGAAGGAAAAGTCGCGGTCGCCGCCGGGAAGCGACGCCACGATGGCGAGGGTGGTGTGGACGGCGTCGTCTTTCACCAGGCCCTTGGTGGAAACGCCCACCTCCTCGAGCGCGCGCTCGAGCTGCTCGCCGAAGGCGTCGCGGCCCACCTTGCCGATGAAGGCGGTCTTGTGGCCGAGGCCGGCGAGCATGGCCAAGACGTTGCAGGGTGCGCCTCCCGGGCATGCCTCCATGAGGGAATTGCCCTGGGGCGAGGTGCCACTTTCCGTGAAGTCGATCAACAATTCGCCAAGCGCGACCACGTCATAGCTCATAGCCTTTCCCCTCTCCCGTGCGCGATACGAAGAGGGGCGGCCCGCGGGACCGCCCCTCTGCTATTCAACGAACAGCGCGATGGCCTAGTTCCAGCCCTTACCATCGGAGCCGAAGAGGCAGATCTTCTCCTTGGTCTTGGCGATCATCGCGTCATAGCCGGGCTTGAGGAGCTTGCGCGGATCGAAGCCCTTGCCCTCGTGGATCTTTCCGGCCTTCACGTACTCCTCGGTGGCATCGGCGAAGACGAGCTGGAGCTCGGTGTTCACGTTGATCTTGGCAACGCCGAGGTCGACGGCCTTCTTGATTTGATCGTCGGGGATGCCGGTGCCGCCGTGGAGGACGAGCGGGAGGTCGCCCGTCTTGGCCTTGATGGCCGCGAGCGCGTCGAACTGGAGGCCGGGCCAATTCTCGGGATACACGCCGTGGATGTTGCCGATGCCCGCCGCGAGGAAGTCCACGCCGCACTCGGCGATGGCCGCGCACTCGTCGGGATCGGCGACCTCGCCCATGCCCACGACGCCGTCTTCCTCGCCGCCGATGGAGCCGACCTCGCACTCGATGGAGATGCCCTTGTCGTGGGCGCGCTTCACGAGATCCTTGGTGTTCTTGAGGTTGATCTCGAAGCTCTCCTCATGGGAGCCGTCGTACATGATCGAGGTGAAGCCGGCGTCGATGCACTCGAGACAAGCCTCATAGGTGCCGTGGTCGAGGTGGAGGGCGACGGGGATGGTGAGGTCGAGCGCCTTGTACATGGCGTTCACGAGCTTCTTCACGGTCTTATAGCCGGTCTGGTACTTCGCGGCGCCCATGGAGGACTGGATGATGAGGGGCGATTGGGTCTCCTCGGCCGCGACCATGATGGCGTGGCACCACTCGAGGTTGTTGGTGTTGAAGGCACCGATGGCGTAGTGGCCGGCGACGGCCTTGTCGAGCATGGCTTTGGCGTTGACGAGCATAGAGACCTCCGCTTTCCTTGAACGGGCTTCCTCGTCGCTCCCCCACCCTGGGGTGCGTGCGGTCTGAACACATTGAGTATGCCACGTTGCCCCGCCGCTCGTGGCGTGGGCGAGGCCAATCGGCCAGCGCGTCTCGCGCCGAGGCGCTACTCCCTCTCCTCGCCGCGCATGAGGCGCTCGTACATCACGGAGTTCGCGGCGAGCTCCACGGAGTCGTCGAGGGGCTCGAGCTCGGAGGCGCCATAGCGGTGCTCGAGGGCGCGCGCGAGCACCCAGTCGGCCACGCCGGGATTCTTCGGGAGGAGCGGACCGTGGATGTAGGTGCCGAGGATGGTGCCCGAGATCGCGCCCTCCTCGCCGCTCTTGCCGTCGTTGCCGTGGCCGAAGGCCACCTTGCCGAGCGGCTTCACCCCCGGGCCTAGGTGCGTGCGCCCGCCATGGTTCTCGTAGCCCACGATCGGGTGCTCGCAGATCTCGCTCGTGATGGCGATGTTGCCGATGAGGCGAGGCGAGCCGCGATCGGTCGTGAGGTCGATGAGGCCGAGTCCCTCGAGCGTCTCCTCGCCCATCGCGTAGGAGTGGCCGAGGAGCTGGTAGCCGCCGCAGACGGCGAGGAGCGCGCCACCATCGGCCGCGAAGGCCTTGAGCTCGGATTTCTGCGCGAGCAGGCGCTCGCAGACGATGCGCTGCTCGCGGTCGGAGCCCCCGCCGATGAAGACGAGATCGAAGTCCGCGAAGTGCGGGCGCTCCGTGAGCGAGACCTCTTGCACCCGCGCCTCGATGCCACGCCATTCGAGCCGCTTCGCGAGCGTGAGGATGTTGCCGCCGTCGCCGTAGAGGTTGAGCGCCTCGGGAAAGAGATGGCAGATGGAGAGGCTTCTCGCGCTCATAGGGCCTCCGCCTCTCGATCGAGCTCGGCCTTCGCCGGCCAGAGTGCGCTGTAGTTGCAGAGGGCGTAGAGCGGCTCGGGATCGCCGGACTTAGCGCCCTCCTCCGCTTCGAGTGCGGCGACGGCCTCGGCGACGGTGCGCGCGATGGGCGCCTCCATGCCGGCGTACTTCATGCGCACCTGCACGTCGTGTGCCCGATGGCCTCCCGCCACCACGCGGAGACGCCCGGCGCTGGCCTCCTCGGCGAGGCGCTCGAAGTCGACGTCCCAAATCCAGGAGATGTCCTTGCCGTCGTTGTAGTCGTCGTTGATGACGAAGAACGCCGCCTTGGGCCGCTCGTCGGCGAGCATGAGCGAGATGTTCTGGTTGAAGCCCGTGGGGTTCTTCGCGAGGTTGAGGACGATCTCGCGCTCGCCGAGACGGTAGTGCTCGAGCCGGCCGTTCTTGGGATCGTAGCCGGCGAGCGCGCGGGAGAAGGCCTCGGGGGAAACCCCCATCACGCTCGCCGCGGCGAAGGCGCCAAGGAGGTTGTAGACCATGTACATGCCGCCGAATCCGGCCTTGATCGTCGTGAGCGGCGCGCCATCTCCGTCCATGACGTCGAAGGACACCCCCTCGCTCGTCACGCTGATGCCGCGCGCCTTGAAGCTGAGTGGCGGCCGCGCGAAATCGCAGGCCGGGCAGCTGAAATCGCCCAGCTGCGCGTAGGCGCGCCAGGCGTAGCCGAGCTCCGCGCCACACACCTGGCAGAAGCGCGCCTCGGGAACGCGATCGGGCGGGGGCGGAAGCTCCTCGTCGATGCCGAAGGCGAGGATCCGCGTGCCCCCCTCGGCGGCGCGCCTCGCCACGCCCACGGAGAGCGGATCGTCGCCGCAGACGATGAGGCCGGTCGAGGGCGAGGACGCGAGGGCCTCCACGAGCGAATCTTGCACGTGGTCGATCTCGCCCGCGCGGTCGAGCTGGTCGCGGAAGAGGTTCAGGAGCACGAGCCAGCGGGGCGCGAGTTGTGGCAGCACGTGGACGCAGGAGAGCTCGTCTGCCTCCATCACCGCCCAATCGGCGCCCTTGTCGAAGAGCATCGCGCTCGTGATGCCGGCGAGCATGTTCGCGCCGCGCCAGTTGCAATCCACGGAAAAGCCCGCCTGCTGCGCGGCGCGCGCGAGGACGTTCGTGGTGGTCGTCTTGCCGTTCGTGCCGCAGACGACGATCGCGCCCTCGCTGAGCGAGCCCGCGAGGCCCTGGAGGAGCTTGGGATCGAGCGCGAGGGCCACCCTGCCGGGAAGCTGGGAGGCGTTTCGCCCGAGAAGGCGCAGGAGCCGGCTCGTCGCACGGCCGGCGGTCTTGGAGATGGCGGCTCGAGGGCCCACGGATCTAGCTCGCGTCGCTCGGGAGTGGCTCGTCCTCCACCTTCACCACGTCCTCGATGCGCAGGTTCACGCCAGAGACGATGAGCCCCGTCATGCGCGCGAGCTCGGAGATCACCGCATCGCGCACACGCTCGAAGACGGTGGGGGCGAAGTAGCCGTATTCCATGATGATCGAGATGTTGAGGCGCACGGAGCTATCCGGCATCACCTCCACGCCCACGCCCTTCGTGGGGGCGTTTCCGGTGAAGGTCTCCTGGAGGCGGTTGTAGAAGCCGCCCTTCATGCCCACGACGCCCTCGACGCCTTGGCAGGCCGTAGCGACGATCTTCTCGATGACCCCGTTGGAAAACGTGAGGGAGTCCTCGGTTTCCACGGCGCCCGTGTTGCCCTCCTCAAAGCCGGCGACGATGCCGTCGTCGGGCGTTTCGCCAATGGCCACGATATCGGGGGTCTCGGGCATGGGAGCTCCTTCCTCGCCTTGGATGGGGGTCGGCAATCAACGCCTTGGATAGCTGGAATCCGAGGAGCGGATGAGGTTCATCAGCGCGCGCACGATCTTGGGGTCGCCATCGAGGTATTGGCCGAAGGCCACGCCCACGAGCACGAGGAACGCGATGAAGAGCGTGCGCCAGAACCCGAGGAGGAAGATGAGGAGCGCCGCGAGGAAGCCGATCACGCCCCAGAGGATGGCGTTGCCGTGGCCGGGGAAGATACCCTCGGCGAAGGCGGTCGCCCGCTCGCGCGCGCCATCGACGGCCGCGCGCGCCTGGCGCCCGCCGCGCCCGAAGTCCTCGCTCGTGAAGCCGCGCCGCCGCGCCCCCGAGGTGGCGCCGCCCTGGGAGGGAGCGCCCTTCTCCACCTCGATGTTCACCTTCACCTCGGGGCTTTCGTCGTGGGGCATGGCGATCACACTCCCGCCTCGTCGCTCTCCCAGCCGGGAGCGGGCGTCGACTCGACGCGCACCACGGGATCGCCCACGCTCGCGTCGATGCCGTAATCCGGCGCCTCCACCGGCAGATCCCCAAGGTCATGGCGGATCTCGCGGTTGGCTCGGTGCATCGCGCTCGGCACGTAGCTCACGCCGCCCGCGGACTGCGTCGGCGTGACGGGCGCGCCGGGGCCGATGTCGCCCGTGGAGCGCGGCTCCACGAAGCGCAGGGTGATGTTCTTCAACGCGGGGCCCGTGAGGCGCGTGAGGCCCTCGCGCAGGCGATCGTTCAGCTTCTGGGCCTCCACCTGCACGTTCACCGATTGGTAGGGCTGCACGGACACGCGCACGTCCACCTCGTCCTTGCGGCGCACCTTCACCACCACCTTGGTGACGACGCAGGTGCCATCCTGCTCCGCGAGGTAGGTGGCTTGCGAGGCGATGGCGGAGCGCGCGATCGTCACCTTCGCGCCATCGCCCGAGAGCACCTCCACGTCGTGATGGCGCCGCATGGTGCACCCGCGGATGAAGAGGCCGATGAAGCCGATGACGAGGAGGAGCAAGCAGAGCTCCACCACGAAGAGGTACCACTGGATGGCGAAGAAGCTCGCGAAGAGGTCGGTCCACGGGCCGATCCACGGCAGGGCGAGGGCGCCGAGCACCACGATCCCCACCAGCGAGAAGACGATCAGGCAGAAACGCTTGAAGCTCTCCATGATCCTCCCCTCACGCGCCCAAGCTCCCCCCGCGCGTGCGCGCTACTCCGCGTCGAGCGCCGCCAAGACCTCGTCGGTGATGTCCATGGTGGTGTAGACGTTCTGCACGTCCTCGAGGTCCTCGAGGCGGTCGACGAGGCGCTCCACCTTCTTCGCGTCGGAGGCCGACACCTCCACGGGAGTCGTGGGCTCCATCACGAGCTCGGAGCCCTTCACCTCGACGCCCTGCTCGGCGAGGCCGTTCACCACGGTGCCGAGCGATTGCATGGAGGTCCAGATGGTCCACACGTCGCCGTCGTCCGCGTAGTCGTCGCCACCGGCTTCGGCCACGGCCATCATGAGCTCGTCCTCGTCCGGCATCTTCTCCTTCTCGACGGCGATGCGGCCCTTGCGCTCGAATTGGAACGACACGGAGCCGCCGGTGCCGAGGTTGCCGCCGGAGTGCGCGAACGCGCTGCGCACGTCGGCCGCGGTGCGGTTGCGGTTGTCGGTGAGGCATTCCACATAGAAGGCCACGCCCGCGGGGCCGTAGCCCTCGTAGGAGATCTCCTCGTAGTTCGCCGCGTCGGCGCCCGCGCCGAAGGCCTTATCGATGGCGGCCTTGATGCGCGCGTTCGGCATGGATTCGAGGCGCGCCTTCGCGATGGCCGACGCGAGGCCGGCGTTGTTATCGGGGTTTGGGTCGCCGCCGAGCTTCGCGGCGACGGTGATGTTGCGGGAGAGCTTGGAGAAAAGCGACGAGCGCTTGGCGTCTTGGGCGGCCTTGCGGTGCTTCGTGGTGGCCCATTTCGAGTGTCCGGACATGAAACTCCTCAGTTGATCGGCACAGTTCGAAAACAAGCGTACCACGCCGCGCCCGCCCTCGCCGAGGCCGCCGCGCCAACGGGAGAAACAACCTCGAAGTTTTCGCGGGAAGTGGGTAGGTTCCCCTGCGGCGGGTAGTGGATGCGAGCGGATGCTATAGGGGGCGTGGCATGACCGAGACGTTCTTCTCCCTGGCCGTCATCTGCGCCATCACCTTCCTCGCGCCGCTCCTGTGCTCGCTCATCCCCGGGGGCTGGGTGCAATCCTCGGCGGTCATCCTCCTGCTCGGCGCCATTTTCGGCCCGCACATGCTGAACCTCATCCACCCCACGGCCCCAGGGCTCCAGTTCTTCCAGCAGCTCGGCCTCGCCTTCCTCTTCCTCATGGGCGGCTACGAGCTCACCCCCTCGGAGATCACGGGCAAGACGGGACGCCACGCGGCGGTGTCGTGGCTCTTCTCCTTCGCGGTGGCGCTCGCCGTGCTCGCGCTCCTCGCGCTCCTCGGGCCGCTTCCCGAGGACCTCTCCGTGAACGGGTGGATCGCGCTCGCCATCGCCCTCACCTCCACGAGCTACGGCAAGGTGTCGTCCGTCCTGAAGGAGCGCAACGCGCGCGAGAGCAAGTTCGGCAAGATCGTCGTTTCCTACGGCGCCACGGGCGAGCTTTTGCCCATCGTGGCCATCGCGATCCTGCTCGCCGACGAGAACCCCTTGACGGAGATCGTCATCATCGTGATCTTCTGCCTCGCGGCGCTCGCCATCTCGCGCATCGCCGCCCATGAGCGCGAGAAGCGCACCCTCCTCGACCGCACGCTTCGCGAGAGCTCGAACGCGTCGCAGCTCCTGCTCCAGCTTACGATCCTCATCCTCGTGCTCCTCGTGTGCACGGGGCTCTTCCTCGGCGCGGACATGATCGTGGCGGGCTTCGCCGCGGGCTTCGTGCTGAGGAAGCTCGTGCAGGACGATCAGAACGAGACCGGCTACGCCGACGAGGCGAGCGAGCAGGTGGTCGCGCGGCTCCGCGGCATCGCGAACGGGTTCTTCATCCCCATCGTCTTCGTGATCACCGGCACGAACATCGACATTGCGGCCGGCCTCCACGACCCGCTCGTGGTGATCGGCGCGATCGCGCTCCTCTTGCTCGTACGCGGCGTGCCCGTGGACCTCGCGCTCAAGGTCTTCCCCGAGACGCGCTCGATGAGCAACGTGGAGCAGCTCTCGGTGGCGGCGTATTCCTGCATGGTGATGGGCACGGTCGTGGCTATGACGAGCGTCGCGGTGCAATCGGGCGACATGGGCTCCGGCATCGCCGGCACGCTCGTCTTCGCCGCCGCCCTCACCTCGATCTTCGGCCCGCTCGTCACGCGCGTGCTCGCGCGCCATGGGGGCGGCCCCTTAGAGCCCGTGGACGCGGGCCTGCCCGACAGCGAGGACGAGCTCGACATCTCGTAGATGAATGCGGAAAGGTCCTACGAGCGATTGACGACGACCTCGTAGTGGCCCGTCTGGGGGCGCATCTCATGGAAACTCCAGATGAGGAGCCCCGCGCCGAGGAGGACGAGCGGAAGCGAGAGCACCTGGCCCATCGTGATGGGGCCGAAGAGGTAGCCAAGCTGGGAATCGGGCACGCGCACGAACTCCACGAGGATGCGGAATGTGCCGTAGAGTACGAGGAAAAGCCCCGTATAGGCGCCTTGGGGAAGCGGCGGACGGCGCCTCGCGAGGAAATAGAGCACGCAGAAGAGCACGAGGCCCTCGAGGAGCGCCTCGTAGAGCTGGCTCGGGTGGCGCGGGAGCGGCCCTCCCGTCTCGAACACCACGCCCCAGGGAAGGTCGGTCACCTTTCCCCAGAGCTCGCCGTTCACGAAGTTCGCGAGGCGCCCGAAGAAAAGCCCGATGGGCGTGACGGTGAAGCCGAGGTCGCAAATCGTGAGGATCGAGATCTTGAGCGAGCGACACACGAGCGAGCCGCCGATGAAGGCGCCGAGGAGGCCGCCGTGGATGGACATGCCGCCTTGGTTCAGCATGAAGATCGCGAGCGGGTTCTCCCAGTAGTAGCCCGCTCCATAGAAGAGCACGTAGCCGAGGCGCCCGCCGATGATGCCGCCGAAGGCGATGCCGATCACGATGGTGAGGAGCTCGTCCGAGCTCACGTTGAGGCGCCAGCGCTTCATGAGCGTCCACATCACGATGCCGCCGAGCACGAAGCCCGCGAGGTAGGCGAGGCCATACCAGCGCACCGTGAGCGGCCCGAGCGTGAAGGCCACGGGGTCGAGCATCTGGTAGATGTCGTTCAGGGAGGGCACGCGCTAGTCCCGGAGCGCCTGCGAGGGCGTGGCGCCCACCTGGCCTTGATAGTGCGAGCCGAGGCCGGAGGACCCGTACGGGCGCTCCACCGGGCTCGACATGCGCTCGAAGGAGAGCTGGCCGATGCGCATGCCCGGCCAGAGCATGATGGGCAGCGTCGCCACGTTCGAAAGCTCGAGCGTGAGCTCGCCGTCCCAACCCGGATCCACGTACCCCGCGGTGGAGTGGATCATGAGCCCGAGGCGGCCGAGCGTGGACTTGCCCTCGAGCTTGCCGAGGACGTCGTCGGGGAGGGCCACGCGCTCGAGCGTGGTGCCGAGCGCGAACTGGCCCGGGTGCAGCACGAACGCCTCGCCCTCGGGCACGTTGATGGTTTCCGTGAGGTCGGGCTGTGCGTGGCGCGGGTCGATGAACGTGTGGCGAGAGTTGATGAAGATGCGGAAATTCGAGCCGAGCCGCACGTCCACCGACGCCGGTTGGATGTCGGCGAGGTCGAGCGGCTCGATGAGGATGCGACCTTTTTCGAGCTCGGCCTTGATGTCGCGGTCGGAAAGGACCATCGCTAGACGGCGCGCACGGCGGTGACGCCGGGCACGTGCTCCTTGAGTACGCGCTCGATGCCCATGGAGAGCGTCATCTGGCTCATCGGGCAGCCCGCGCAGGCGCCGGTGAGCTCGAGCGAAACCACGCCATCCTCATCCACGCCCACGAGCTGCACGTCGCCCCCGTCGGCTTCGAGGTTGGGGCGCACGACATCGAGCACCTTGGTGAGGAGGATCTCGTCAACGGCCATGGCCGATCCTTTCATTGGGGTTCGTCAACGCGAGGCCCATGGTAACAACTCGCGCAAGAGGCGGGCTGCTCAGCCCACGGGCTCCAAAAAGTGTCCCAAGGTGGCGCGCGGGAGCACGCGGAGCGGCGTGGCGCCCGCGCGGAGCGCGCCGAGCGCGCTTCGCACGCGCTCTACGGCCGCCATCGCCTGCGCCTCGTCCATGAGCGAGGCGTCGACGAGGAGCCGAGAGACCCCGGCGTCGAGTACTTCCCGAAGACGCGGCACGAGGTCGAGCGGCGCGTCCCAGAAGACGCGCGAACGACCGTCTTCTCCCTGGCGCACCGGGAGGAATCTCCCGTCGATGTTTTCGAGCGTGGGCGAGGAGTGGCGCGTCGCGCAACGCGCGCAGTCCCCCGTGCACGCCCCTCCGGCTTGGAGCACGCAGTGCTCGGTCGTCATCGCGCGAAGGGCGCCGGACACCTTGAGGCCCACGGGCACCTTGCCCGTGGCCGCGATGCGCGCGATCTCGCCCGAGGTGAGCTCGAAGGAAAGCCAGACGCATTCGGCGCCAAGATCGGCGAGCGTCGATGAGGTGGCGGCGTTGAAGACGGGAAGGTCGAAGCCCACCTCGAAGGTCGCCCCTCGCTCGCGGGCGCGTTCGATGCCGGAGAAGGTGGACGCGACGCAGGGCGCGTTCGGGCGGATGAGGCTCGCCTGCGCCGCGGCGTCACGCGCGCGGGAGACCTCGGAGAGCCAGGGAATCGCGCCATCCAGCCCTCCCGCGTCCGCCCCGGAGGGCGCCTCGGAGAGGTAGACGCGATCCGCGCCCGCGGCCTTGGCCGCGCGCGCGATCTCGAGGGAGGGCGCGAGGCAGCAGACCTGCGCGTCCTCGGGGGAGATCGGAGCCGGCGTGCGCGCGCCGCGGACGTCCTCCTCGAAGGGCGCGCCCTCGCTCGCGCGGGCGGCGATGCGTTCTGCGCGAGCGCGCAACGGCGCGAGGAGCGCCGCCTCAAGCGCCGCCGCGGCCTCTGCGCGAAGGTGGTGGAGCGTGGAGAACCCGAGACCCGCGCCCTCCGAGAGATCGACTTCCACGAAAGCCGCCTCGAAGGGGCTTCCCCCGAAGCGCGAGAGATGCGCTTCGACGTCTCCCGCGTCGAGCGGCCTCGTACGCGCCGGCTCGACCGTGGCTCCTTGCACCTCGACCGCGACCTCGTGGCCATAGGCCGCGCGTTCCTCGAGGGTCCTCGCCGAGGTGGCGAGGCGAAGCGCAAGCGGCTCGCCCACGCGCACCGTCGCGTGGAGCTCGACGGGGCGCGGCCTCGGGGCGCGCGCTTTGCCGAGCACGCGCGAGGCCTTGATGGTGGCTTCCTCGCGGAGGGCCCGCACGGGCACGCCCTCGCGCATCGGGCGCTTGAGCTCCATCTCGAGGAGCTCGCCCGCCACGGCGTCTCGAGGAGACGGCTCGGCGAGGAAGCGATCCGGCGCCTCCTCCGGGCGAAACTCGAGGAGGTCGCCCTCCCCTATGGGCGCCTCGAGCGCGACGGCCACGCGGTTCCCGTGGCTTCGAGCCACGCGCCCCACGAAGGCTCCTCGGTTGTTCGAGCGCTCGTAGCTCATCATCTCGTTTCCCGAGCGGCCATGGAGATAGCTCGAGGTGAAGCTCCTGTTGAACGCCCGCGAGAGCTTCGCGCGCGCCTTCTCGCGCGCGGCTTCGTCGAGCGTGGGCGACGCGCCCGTCGCGTCGAGCGCCACCGCGTCGAGCGCCTCCCTCCACGCGCTCACGACGGCGAGCACGTAGTCGGGGGCCTTCATGCGCCCCTCGATCTTGAGCGCCGCCACGCCGGCTTTCACGAGCTCGCCAAGCTCGTCCACCGCGCAAAGGTCCTTCGGGCAGAGCGCGCGGCTCTCCTCGCCCGCAAGCGGCCGTCCATCGCCTGCGGTGAGGCGATGGGGCAAGCGGCACGGCTGGGCGCAGAGGCCGCGATTCGCCGAACGGGCTCCCCTCGCCGCGCTCATCCTGCAAAGGCCCGAATACGCCATGCAGAGCGCGCCGTGGCAAAAGACCTCGCACTCCACCCCGAGCTCGCGTCCCGCGGCGCACACCTCGCGGATCTCCTCGAGCGAGAGCTCGCGCGAGAGCGTCACGCGGCTCGCCCCGAGCTTGGCGCTAAAGCGCAAACCCGCCACGTCGCCCACGTTTGCCTGGGTGGAGATGTGGAGCTCGAGCTCGGGGGCGCGCTTCGCGAGAAGCGCGCAGAGCCCGAGATCGCAGACGATGATCGCGTCCGCTCCGAGGGAAGCCGCGCGCAGCGCGAGCGCGCAGGCGTCCTCGAGCTCGTCGTCTTTGATCGCGATGTTCTCCGTGAGGTAGACCCGCGAGCCCGCGAGGTGGGCGAGCTCGCACGCCTCGGCAAACGTTTCGTCGGTGAAGTTATCGGCGCCGCGACGCGCGTTCAGCTCGGAGAGCCCGCAGTAGACGGCGTCGGCGCCCGCGGCGATGGCGCAGCGAAAGGCCGCGGGGCTTCCCGCGGGAGCGAGGAGTTCGGGCAAAGCCCACGCCAAGGGGTCCATTCTCGCCGCGTGCGCCCTACGCTCGAGCGATGCGCACGGCCTTGCGCTTGCCCACGCGAAGGATGTGGCCCTCGAGGCGCTCGGGCGCCACGGTGTAGGCCTTGGGCGCGAGCGCCTCAGAGTCGATGCGCACGCCGCCGCCGTCGATGAGGCGGCGCCCCTCGCCCGCCGAGGGCGCGAGCCCCGCCTCCTTCAGCACGCGCGGCACGTAGACGAGCCCGTCGTCATTCGTCGAGAGATCGACGACCCTCTCCTCCACGTCCTCCGAGAGCTTGTGCTCCTTGAAGACGCGATCGAAGGCGCGCTCGGCCTCCTCGCCCGCGCCCTCGCCGTGGTAGAGGTCGCAGATGTTCTTCGCGAGCTCGCGCTTCGAGGCGTACGGATCGACGGTGCCCGCCGCAAAGGCGGCGTCGATGGCGTCCATCTCGTCGATGCTCGCGGTGGAGGCGAGACGCCAGTACGTGGGCACCAGCTCGTCCGGGATGGACATGATCTTTCCGAACATGTCGGCCGGTGCGTCCGTGAGGCCCACGTAGTTGCCATAGCTCTTGGACATCTTGAGATGGCCGTCCGTGCCCACGAGGAGCGGCATCGTGAGCGCCACCTGCGGCTCCATGCCGCGCTTCTCCATGAGCTCGCGGCCGGCGAGGAGGTTGAAGAGCTGGTCTCGCCCGCCCATCTCCACGTCCGCGTTGATCACGACGGAGTCGTAGGCCTGCATCACGGGATAGAGGAACTCGTGGAGCGCGATCGGCGTTTGGCTCTTGTAGCGCTTCGAGAAGTCGTCGCGCTCGAGGATGCGCGCGACGGTGAAGTTCGAGCAGAGCTCGAGGAGCGCTTTGAGGTCGAGGGGCACGAGCCAGTCGCCGTTGTAGACGACCTCGGTCTTCTCCGCATCGAGGATCTTCATGGCCTGCTCGACGTAGGTCTGCGCGTTGGCCTCGATCTCCTCGCTCGTGAGCTGCGGGCGGGTGGAGTTCTTGCCGGAGGGGTCGCCGATGAGGGCGGTGCCGTTGCCGATGATGAGGGTCACGTGGTGGCCGAGGTCCTGGAACTGGCGCATCTTGCGGAGCGGCACCGCGTGGCCGAGGTGCAGGTCGGGGCTCGTGGGGTCCACGCCCATCTTGATGTTCAGGGGCACGCCGCGCTCGAGCTTCTCGCGAAGCGCCTTCTCGGGGATCACGTCCTCGGCGCCCGAGGAGATCACACGCATCTGTTCATCGACGGAGAGCACGGGTTTCCCTTCGCGTTGTGGCCCAGTCTCGAAAATTTAGCTAAGCAGATAGTCATTCATGATCTTAACGATCGCATCCCCGTAGCCGGCGCTCGTTGCCCACGTGCCGCTGAGCCCTTCCACGGTGGGTGCCTTACCCTTTGGCACCACGAGGTCGAATCGCGGATCCACGCATGGGTTGTTGAGCGTGGCCCTCGAGGCATGGGCGTCAGCGTAGGCGCGAAGATGCTGCGTTTGGGCGAGAAGGCCGGTCGCCACGTCGGGGAACTTCGCGACCTTCTCTCCGTTCGAATTGTCCTCTGCGCCGATGCCGCCGAAGTTGCAGTCCTCTTTATCCACCATGCCACCGAATTGCAGCCAACCGGTCTCGTCGATCACCTGCGCAAGCAGGACCTCCGGACGCACGCCCTCGCTCGCGGCCTGATCCCAAAGCACCTCAGCGAACTCACGCGGGTTCGCGGCGCCCTTCTTCGCGTAGATGGAGGGATAGGTCTTGCCATAGCGGCTCATGAGGCTCTCGAAGCGGCTCGCGAGCGCCTCCTTGGTGGTCGAGCTCTTCCCCATGATGGGCGTACCCGAGGGGGTGGGGTCCTCAGAGGGATCCTCGGAGGGGTCCACGGGGTCGCTCGAGGGCGCGCTCTTAGGGTCGATCCCGTAGAGCGCCACGTCCTCGTACTCCCAGCCAAGCGGCGTGAGGCCGTCGCGCTCGCTCGCGTCCGTGGTGAAGAGGTGCGTGCCCACCTCCACGAAGGGGTTGTAGAGACGATAGACCGCGATGGCGTTCGTCGCGCTCGCGGTGGTGCTGTTCAGCACGGGCTTCCCATCGTTATCCCACTCCCAGCCCTGCGCCACGAGGTTCTCCGCCTCGCCCTTGCTCTTCGTGTAGAAGTGGTCTCCACTGTAGGGGTTGCGAATGCGCCAGACGGAATCCCCAGAACTGGGGTTCAGCCACTTCACGCCCTCGTACGTCCAACCTTGGGAGATAAGCACCCTGGCCTCGTGCTTGTTGAGCGTGGAGAGATGGTCGCCCGTCCACTGGTTGTAGAGGCGAAAGACGCTGCCCTCCGCGGCGACGTCGATGCCGCGCGCGGTCTCCGCGTCGATCTGGTTGATGCGATAGGCCTCGAAGGCGCTGTTGAGGTTCGCGTAGATCGCCTCGGCGTCGGCGTAGCCGAGCTTCTTCAGGAACTCGTCATCGCCGAGGAGCTTCGCGTCGTCGGGGTTGTCGATGAAGGCGTGCTCGATGAGGACGCTCGGCATCCCCGCCTGGCGCGTGTAGCGGATGATGCCGTAGTAGTCCCCGTTGCTGCCGTTGGGGTAGTCGTAGTCGGGATTCGCGTCGCAGACCCTGGTCTTGATGCCACGGTCGTAGAGCCCGAGGGAGGCGAGCTTCACCTCGGCCGACTTCGCCACTTTCAGCCCCTCGGTGCGCGTGCTTGGGAAATAGTCGCAATCATAGGGGACGTAGATCTCGAAGCCCGTGCCCGAGGGTGTCTCGTTGATGTGCTGGCTCACGAAGAGGCACGCGTTCGCGTTGATCGCCCGCTGCGCGCGCTGGTAGATGGAGGGGGTGGTGTAGCCCCATTGCGTGCTGTTGTCGAGTTGGCGATAGACGCTCTCATCCTTCGTGGAGTGCGTGAGGAAGACACGGACGCCGTGTTGCTCGAGCCACTCCTTCGTATACATGGAGATCGTCCAGTTGAGGTCCTTTTCGTGGAGCTCGATGCCCTCTTTCTCATTCACGTAGGACGCGCCCACGTCACTGCTGCCGTGGCCGGGGTCGAGCGCCACGATGGGCGTCGTCACCACGTCCATCGTCTGGGCGCCGTCGCCTCCGGGAAGGCTCACCTCGAGCGGCTCGCCCATCTCCTCGTCGGCGTAATAGTGGTCACCCGCCAAGGCCGGCGCGGCAAAGGCGAAGAGGCCCGCGCAGAGCGCGACGAGCGCGAAAAGCGCGACGAGCCTGGGCTTTTTGGAGGGATGGCACTTCATGGACGCTCCTCCGGGTGATGGGTTCAAATCAGCTGCGTTGGTCCGCGGCCGCGATGCCGGCTCGCGAAACGGGGGATCGCGAGCCCACAGTGTAGGCGTTTCGGGGCCAAAACCCTAGCGTTTTCCCGCAATTCGACGCCACGCCCTCCACGAAATGGTCACAGCGCCCACGCCCGCCTTGACCCTCGCGCCCGCCCGCGGCCTTACAATACCGAGCATCTCTGGACACACCCACCCGATCGCGGCCGAGAGGGCGCTCGGGAAACGCAGCATTCGGGAGCTTATATGGGCATTCGCAACAGGCGCGCAAGGGAGAAGGCCCACACCCACATCATCGGGTTCGGCATCGCCGGCGTGGCGGGATTCCTCATCCTCGCCGTGGTGGCGCTCGCCTACTCGCTCGGCCGCGTCGTGGATTCCTGGCTGCAGGACCTTCCGGACTTCCAGACCGCCGACGCCTACCTCGTCTCCGAGCCCACCCAGGTGTTCGATTCCGAGGGCACGCTCATGGCGGAGTTCTACACGGAGAACCGCCGCGCCGTGGACTTGAGCGAGGTCTCCCCCTACGTGATCAACGGCACCGTCGACACGGAGGACATCCGCTTCTACCAGCATAACGGCGTGGACCCGCAGGGCATCCTGCGCGCCGTCGTGGTGCAGGTGATGGGCGGCTCCGAGGGCGCCTCCACCATCACCCAGCAGCTCGTGCGCAACACCGTGCTCTCCGACGAGCAGTTCGATCTCACGCTTCGCCGAAAGGTGCGCGAGGCCTACATCGCCATCGAGATGGAGAAGAAGTACACGAAGGAGCAGATCCTCAACATGTACTTGAACACCATCAACTATGGCCACGGAGCTTACGGCATCGAGGCGGCCTCCATCACGTACTTCAACAAGAGCGCGAAGGACCTCTCGCTTGCCGAGGCTGCGCTCCTCGTGGGCCTTCCGAACTTGCCCTCCTACTACGACCCCTTCGAGAACCCGGACGCCGCGGTGCACCGAAGGAACGACGTCGTGCTCCAGCGCATGCTCGACGCGGGCGACATCACGCAGGAGGAATACGACGAGGCCTACAACACCCCGCTCGAGCTGAACCCCGGGAACTCCGTGATGGAGGCCACCGGCACCTATCCCTACTGGACGAACTACATCCGCGACCTGCTCTCCGCGGACTTCTCGGCCGACACGGTGATGATGGGCGGCCTTCGCGTCTACACGACGCTCGACCCCACGATGCAGCGCCAAGCCGAGGCCGCCGTGGAGGCCCAGCTCGACGCCATCGGCGACGGCGAGCTCAACGCGGCCATGGCGTGCGTGGACCCCAGCACGGGCTACCTCAAGGCCATGGTGGGCGGCCGAGACTTCGACGAGAACCAGTTCAACAGCGCCACGCAGGCAAGGCGCCAGCCGGGCTCCTCGTTCAAGGCCTTCACGCTCACGGCCGCCATCACCGACGGCATGAACCCCGACGTCTACATCGACTGCAACTCGCCCATCCAGATCTCGAGCGCCTGGAAGGTGCAGAACATGGCCAACGCCCAGTACGGCACGATCACGCTCGCGCGTGCCACTGAGCTTTCCTCCAACACCGGCTACGCGCAGGTGGCGAACGAGATCGGAGCGGATCGCATCGTCGACGCGGCCCACAAGATGGGCGTGACGGTGGACCTCCCGAGCTATCCCTCGATCACCCTCGGCACCGTGGGCGTGCCGCCCATCCAGATGGCCGACGCCTACGCGACGCTCGCCTCGGGCGGCGTGCACCACGACGTGGTGGCCATCACGAAGATCGAGGATCGCAACGGAAACACCGTCTACGAGCACCAAGACGCCCCCACCCAGGCGGTGGAGCCGTCGGTGGCCGCGGCGGTCACGGACGTGCTCGAGGGGGTCGTCACGCGCGGCACCGCGGAAGACACCACCGTGGACCTCGCGGTGAACCAGCCCTGCGCCGGCAAGACGGGCACGACCGAAGGCGCGCGCGACCTCTGGTTCTGCGGCTACACGCCGCAGATCGCCTGCGCGGTGTGGGTGGGCTACCCCGCCGAGCGCACGGTCTACGTGGGCTACGACGAGGGCCACCCCTACAACACGGCCTGCCCCATCTTCTTCCGCTTCGTGAACATGGCGCTCGAGGGAGAGGCGCGGGAGGAGTTCCCCACGGCCTCCGCGCCCAAATACAAGCCGAACAGCACGTGGACCTTCGCGAAGGCGTATGGCACGGATTCATCGTCGAGCACCACGAACTGGAATTCGACGACCACGGACACCAACGATACGGGCGCGATCAATCCATCCGACACGCCGAACGAGCCTGAGAATCCGGACACCGGCGGCTCGACCGGCGGCGGCGAGACCGGCGGCACGACGGGCGGCGAGACCGGCGGTGGCACCGGAGGCGAGACCGGCGGTGGCGGTGGCGCCGCCGGCGGGGGCGGAGAAACGGGCGGCGGTGACGCCGGTGGCGGCGGAGGTGGCGAAACCGGCGGGGGCGCCGCCCCCGAGCCGAGCGGCGGCGCCGAGGGCGAGAGCTAGCAGATCAACTCAGAGCAGGCTCTCGGCGAGTTCGAATTGCCTCTCGAGCGCCTCCGGCGAGGTGCCGCCTTCCGAGCGCCTGCGCGCCACGACGTTTCGGATCTCCACCCAGGAGAGCACGTCGGCCTCGAAGAGCTCGGAGAACTCCCGGAGCTCTTCGAGCGTGAGATCGTCGAGGGCCTTGCCCCGCGCCACGCAGCGCGCCACGAGCGCGCCCACCACGCGATGCGCCTCGCGGAAGGGAAGCCCCTTTCCCACGAGGTAGTCGGCGAGATCGGTCGCGGCCATGAGGCCCTCCCCCGCCGCGTGCGCCATGCGATCGGCGTGCACCTCCATCGTGGCCACCATGCCGCGCACGACGGCGAGCGAGGAGGTCGCGGTGTCCACGGCGTCGAAGAGCGGCTCCTTATCCTCCTGGAGGTCTTTGTCGTAGGCGAGCGGAATGCCCTTGAGCGTGGTGAGGAGACTCACGAGGTCGCCGTAGACGCGCCCGGTCTTGCCCCGCACGAGCTCGGCGAAATCCGGGTTCTTCTTCTGCGGCATGATCGAGGAGCCGGTGGAGTGCGCGTCGTCCATCGTCACGAAGCCGAACTCCGCCGAGCTCCAGAGCACGAGCTCCTCGCAGAGGCGCGAAAGGTGCGCCATCACGACGCTCGCGGCGTAGATGAGGTCGAGCATGAAGTCGCGATCGGAGACCGCGTCGAGCGAATTCGGGATCACGCGCGAGAGGTCGAGCGCATCGGCCGTCATCTGGCGATCGATCGGGTACGTGGTGCCCGCGAGCGCGGCCGCGCCGAGCGGGTTCGCGTCCGCCGCGCGCTCGGCGGCCCTCACGCGCGTGACGTCGCGTGAAAACATCCAAAAGTACGCGAGGAGATGGTGCGCGAGGAGCACGGGCTGGGCCGGCTGGAGGTGCGTGTAGCCGGGCAGCACGACGTCGCGCTCCGCCTTCGCGCGCTCGAGCAACGTGACCATGAGGGAGCGGAGTTCCCGTGCGAGCCCAGCCGCCGCCTCCTTCGCGAAGAGCCGCGAATCGAGGGCCACCTGGTCGTTTCGGGAGCGCGCCGTGTGGAGGCGCCCGCCGGCGGGGCCGATGAGCTCGGTCAAGCGACGCTCGATCGCCATGTGGATGTCCTCGTCCACCGCGGAATCGAAGGCGAACTCCCCCGAGGAAATCTCCTCGGCCACCGCGTCGAGCCCCGCGCAGATGGCCTTGGCGTCTTCCGCGGAGATGATGCCCTTGGCGGCGAGCATCGTCGCGTGGGCCTTCGATCCGGCGATGTCCTGCGCCCAGAGGCGCCTATCCACCTCGAGCGACGCGCCGAAGCGCGCGAGGTCGCCCGTGGGCGCCTCGCTGAAGCGGCCTCCCCAAAGAGGCGACGCGCCTTTCCGGAGCTCAGGCACGGAACACCTGCACGCTCACCTCGGCGCCGCTCGGCGTGGCCTCGGCCACGAGCGGCACGCTCACCTCGTAGCTCCCCTCGACCACCTCGGCGCCGCTCACCTTCTTGGCCCAGACCTCGTTCGGCAGGCCATAGAGGTCCATGAAGCCCTTCGCGGCGCTGCGATCGTAGGTGTCGCCCTCGTCGTAGGTGGCGAGGCCGAAGTCGTAGATGGAGTTCGGGCTCTTGAGGCCGTTCACCGTGCAGGTGCCCTTGAAGAACCTCAGGCGCACGTCGCCGGTCACGGTCTTCTGCGTGGAGGCCATGAAGGCGTCCATCGCGTTCTTGAGCGGCGAGTACCAAAGCCCGCCGTAGACCGCCTTCGCCCACTGGTGCTCGAGATCGAGCTTCGCGGCGAGGAGGTCGCCCGGAAGGCAGAGCGATTCGAGGGCCTTATGGGCCTTGATGAGCGCGAGCGCGGCCGGCTGTTCGTAGCATTCGCGCGACTTCAGGCCCACGACGCGATCCTCGATCATGTCGATGCGCCCGAAGCCGTTCTCGCCCGCGACGGCGTTCAGGGTTTGGATGAGCCCTAGCATGCCGATGGGCTTTCCGTCGAGCGCGACGGGCTTGCCCTGCTCGAAGCTCACGACGACCTCCGTCGGCGCATCGGGCGTGTCCTCGATTTCCTTGGTCATCACCCAACAGCCGAGCGGCGGCTTGTTCCAGGGATCCTCGAGCGCACCGCACTCGATGGCGCGACCCCACACGTTCTCGTCCACCGAGTAGGGCGATTCCTTGGTGACCTCGATCTTCAGGCCGAGCTCGTCGAGGAACTCGATCTCCGAGGTGCGGGTGAGGAGGTTCCACTCGCGCACGGGGCCGAGGATCTCGAGCTCGGGGTCGAGCGCCTTGCACTCGAGCTCGAAGCGCACCTGGTCGTTGCCCTTGCCGGTGCAGCCGTGCGCGATCGCGACGGCGCCCTCCGCGTGGGCCACGGCCACGAGGTGGCGGCAGATGATGGGGCGAGAGAGCGCCGAGAGCAGCGGGTATTGGTTCTCGTACATGCCGTTCGCCTTGATGGCGCAGGTGCACACCTCTTCGGCGTACTCGTCCTTCATGTCGATCGCGTAGGCGCTCACCGCGCCGAGGTTGAGGGCGCGCTCGCAGAGCTGCGCGAAGTCCTTGTCCTCCGGCTGGCCCACGTCGGCGATGGCCGCCACCACGTCGTAGCCCTGCTCGACGAGCCACACGATGAGGCAAGACGTATCGAGGCCCCCGGAGTACGCGAGGACGACCTTGCCCTTCTTGTCCGCCGGCACGTGCGTCTCATGGCCCGTGCCGGCGGCCTTCGCGGTATCGCTTTGGCCGAGGCCATCGGAGTGCGCGAGGACGCTGCCAAGGCTTGTGGAGGAGGTTTCAGACATGTGAGGCTCCCTTTCTGCGAGTGCTTCTTCTCGATTGGATGACTGGTTGGTGAGCTGGCTCCGAGTCGGCGAAGATCTGTCGCCCTTCGACGCGCGAGCTAGGGCGTGCGTCGGAGCTTGTCCAGATGCTCGGCGAGCCCCGTGCCCGTCTCGTTTGTCTGCGTGACCACGAGGATCGTGTCGTCGCCGGCGATCGTGCCCAGCACCTCGGGGAGCTCGGCGCCGTCGATGGCCGCGGTGATCCCCTGCGCCGTGCCGGGATGCGCCTTCACGAGCACGAGGTTGTTCACCGCCATCACGGAGATCGCGAGGTCGCCCATCATGCGCTGGAGATAGAGGTCTCCCGCGAGCATGTAGTGGCCGTCGGCGAGCTTCGAGAGCCCCATCTCCGAGATGTCGCGCGAGACGGTGGCCTGCGTGCACTCGAAGCCGGCTGCCTTGAGCTCGGCAACCAGCGCCTGCTGCGTGCGGATGGGCTTCTCGCGCACGATCTCGCGTATCATGTGGCGTCGGGCGTCGCGACTGCGGTTCACGTCGGTTCCTTAGACGTATAAGATATGCCCAATCCGCTCATTTCAGCGCATGAATTGCGCGGACTTTGCATATTTCTTGCATGAGCAGAGCAACTTTACTCGCTGGCGATCGCTCTGTCAAAACCCGCGCGAGCCCGTCTCGCACCGCGCGCACGCGGCGACAATGCCCAGATAGCGCGGGGGTTGGCTATCATGGCAGCGTCACCACTTCAGAGCATAGGGGGAGGCACCATGCCGGAGAGATCCGCACGCTCGAGTGATCGCGCCCGCCGCACTTCGTCTCGCTACACCACCTCCTCGGGGCGCGCCCGCTCTGAGGAGTACTTCGAGACCGGGTCGAGGTCTCGCTCTCGACGCGACATGGGCTCCATCGGCGCCGACGGCCGCGCGAGGCGCTCGCGCGGCACCACGCAGCTCTCCGACCAGCGCCTTCGTGGCCAGGAATCCTACGGCCGCTCCTCGCGCTCCGGCTCGCGCGGCCGCGCCAACTCCCGCCGCCTCGACGTCACGCAGCAGGGCGGCTACCCCCTTCGCAATCGTCCGATCAACTTCACGAAGAGCCGCTCGAACCACGACACCACGTTCATGGTGGTGGTGGGGATCATCATCGCGCTCCTCGTGATCCTCGTGATCACCCTCATCAGCTGCGCCGCGAGCTGCGGCCAGGGCACGAACGATCCCACTGCAAACATCTCCCCCACCCTCGAGGGCGACCTTCGCACGCAGGTGGAGCAGATGGTCACGTCCGACTTCCAGAGCACCTTCGTGGCCGAGCACGCGGACGAGTACCCCGTCGAGCTCATCCAGCTCATGGTGAACGAGCCCGCGTCCACGTCGTTCGTCTACAACTACCCCACCGCCGCGCACGGCGCCTCCGCCTATGACGAATCCGTCTCGCGCGGCACCGCTCCTTTGCTCTACACCTGGGATCCTCGCTGGGGCTACGTGGACTACGCCGGCGGCCTCCTCGCCGTCACGGGCTCCGGCCCCACGGCGCTCGCCATGGCACGCATGGGCCTCCTCGGCCAGACGGACCAAACGCCCGCCACGCTCGCGAGCGCCATCACGCAGATGGGCGGCGCCACCGGCGAGGCCTTCATGGACCCGAACGTGATCGCGGGGAGCTCGTCGGGCGGCACCGATACCCAGCACACCGACGCCGACGGCGACGGCTACGACGACGAGACGGGCGAATTCATCGAGCAAGGCGACACCACGCAAGCCACGCAGGGCTCCCTCGCCACGACGCTCGGCCTGAACGCGACGATGATCACCGCCGAGCCCGGCTATTCCGTCACCGACACGATGAACGGCGAGATCACCAAAGGCGCGAACATCCTCATCCAAACGTCCGGCGGCGCCTTTGGCGCGACGCCGCACTGGGTGGTGGTCGTGGCGGCGAACTCCGATGGCTCGCTGGCCGTCTACGACCCCACGTCCACCTCGAACAGCCTCCACGCTTGGGATCCCTCGACCGTGGTGAACGACGCGTCCACGCTCATCTCGCTCACCGCTCCCGGTGGCACAGACGGCACTGACGGCTCGGGCACCACCCAGGAGCACGTCGACGAAGACGGCGACGGCTACGATGATCAGACGGGCGAATATCTGGGTTGACGCTGCGGCGCTCTGGATGCACCTCATCTAGCCACGATCTCGGGGGCTTACGTAGCGTAAGTACGTTACGCCCCCGAGATCCTGTCTATCTGAGGCACCCCAGAGCGCCTCGCTGTCGTTTTGCACATCCCTTGCTCGTAGCTTGTTGTCGCAATGCCTTGCGAGGGCGGGGGTGCCTATAGTCCCCGGAGCCCTGTGGGAGCCGCAAAAGAGAAGGCCCTTTTTCTCGGCCCTTGAGGAGTGGTCCGCCGGAGCCAAAGCCCGTATGCCAATTGGAGGTGTGTCACCCGAGAAAAAGGGCCGGTGAAAGCCGATAACCCGAATGAGCGGGAACCGGGCTCCGGGGACTATAGGCACCCCCGCCCCCAGGTGAATGCCACAAGAAAACGCCCCGCCTCCAAAGGAAAACGGGGCGTTCGGCTCTCAGTTGACGCGTACTACGAAAGGACGTCCTCCTTCGCCGCGATCGCGAGCTTGTCGATGATCGCCTCGGCCTCCTCGCGGGTCTTTTCGGTGGCGAAGAGGTAGGCCTTGATCTTGGGCTCGGTGCCGGAGGGGCGCACGATGAACTTATGGCCGCCGTCGAGATTGAACTCGAGGACGTTCGCGGCGGGAAGCACCTGCGGCTTGGTGTCGCCGAGGCCGCCCGTGATGGGCATCGGCGCGCCCGCGTTGTAGTCGGTGTAGCCCACGACCTTGTAGCCGGCGATCTCCTTCGGCTGGTTCTCGCGAAGGCCGCTCATGATGTCGGCCATCTTCTGCGCGCCCGCGGCGCCGGCGAAGTTCACGTTCACGACGCCGTTCAGGTAGTAGCCGAACTTCTTATAGAGCTCGTCCATGGCCTCGTAGAGATCCTTGCCCTGCTTGGCGTAGTAGCCCGCCATCTCGCAGATCAGCATGGAGGTGACGACGGCGTCCTTGTCGCGCGCGTGCGTGCCGGCGAGGTAGCCGTAGGACTCCTCGAAGCCGAGAAGGTAGCGATCCCCCTGGCCGGCCTCGGTGAGAAGGTCGATCTGCCCGCCGATGTACTTGAAGCCGGTGAGCACGCGACGCAGCTCGAAGCCCCAGTCCTCGGCAAGGGCGTCGGGCATGGTGGAGGAGACGATCGTGGTGACGCACACCTTGTCGCGCACGTCCTCGCCGGCCTCCTTCTTGAGCTTGGCGAGCCAGTCCATGAGCAGGCAACCCACTTCGTTGCCAGAGAGGAGCTTGTAGTCGCCCTCATGCGGCACGGCGATGCCCACGCGGTCGGCATCGGGGTCGGTGGCGAGGAGAAGGTCGGGCTTCACCTCGTCGCAGAGCTCGAGGCCCTTCTGGAGCGCCTCGCGAATCTCGGGGTTGGGGTACGGGCACGTGGGGAAGTTGCCGTCGGGGTTCCTCTGCTCGGGCACCACGGTGACGTTGTCGATGCCCACCCGCGCGAGGATCTTCGTCACGCACTCGAGGCCGCTGCCGTTGAGCGGGGTGTAGACCACCTTGAAGGAGCCGTCCTCGGCCACGCAGCCCGGCACGGAGACCGTCTGGATGGCGTCGAGGTAGGCGTCGATCACGTCGTCGGAGATCCACTCCACGAGGCCCTTCTCCACGGCTTCGTCGAAGTCCATCTTCTTCACGCCGTGGAAGAGGTCGGTGGCCTCGATGGTGGCTTGGATCTCGTCGGCCGCCTCGTTGGCGATCTGGCAGCCGTCGGGGCCGTAGACCTTGTAGCCGTTGTAGGGCGCGGGGTTGTGGCTCGCCGTGATGACGATGCCCGCGGAAGTGCCGAGGTGGCGGGTGGTGAAGGAGAGCACGGGCACGGGCTCGATGCGCGGAGCCACGAAAACGTGAACGCCGTTTGCGGCGAGCACGCCGGCCGCGCTCTTCACGAACTCCTCGCCCTTGTTGCGACTGTCGCGCATGATCGAGCACGTGGGGTTCTCGAAGTGGGCGTTGAGGTAGCTTGCGAGGCCCTGGCTCGCCTGCGAGACGGTGTAGACGTTCATGCGGTTCGTGCCGACACCGATGACGCCGCGAAGGCCGGCCGTGCCGAAGGCGAGATCGCGATAGAAGGCGTCGACGATCGAATCCTCGTCGTCCTTGGCGAGCAGATCCTCGAGCTCGGCCATGAGCTCGGGCTCATCGAGATTCTCGCGCCAAAGCTCGACTTTTTCCTGAATCGCAGTGTCCATGCTCGCCCTTTCTCGAGGTGCCCCAATGTGCGCCATCCGCCGAACCGCCCTCGGCGTGGCGCTTTCGCTAGACTTCATCATTCTAAGCGGCTGGGCGGCGGCAATGGCCGCCGGGCTCGCCTAGGAGTTGATTGGCGCGGCAAGTGGGAGGAGACGCCCCATGGGCGAGCACGCGGGTTCGCAGGAGCGCATCGACTATCGGCGCGCCGCCTTCGTGGCCGCCTATTCGAACACCCGCGCGCTTCCGCCCTCGACGATGCCCGAGGTGGCGTTCCTCGGCCGCTCGAACGTGGGTAAGTCGTCGCTCTTGAACGCGCTCTTCTCGCGAAAGTCGCTCGCCCGCGTGTCCGCGACGCCCGGGAAGACCGCCTCCATCAACTTCTACGAGGCCGACGGGGTCGCCTTCGTCGATTTGCCCGGCTACGGCTTCGCGAAGGTCTCAAACGCCGAACGCGCGGCCTATGCGGCCCTCATCTCCGGCTACTTCGAGGACGAGCGCTCGCACAACCTCGCCGTGCAGCTCATCGACATCCGCCACGACCCCACGCCGCTCGACCTCGAGAGCGTGGAGGCCTTGCGCGATTTGGGCATCCCCTTTGTGGTGGCGCTCACGAAGGCCGACAAGCTCAGCCGCTCGAAGGCGTTTGCCGCGCGCACGCGCGACGCGAGGCTCCTCGAGCTCGCTCCCGAGAGGGTGATCGTGACCTCGGCGGAGAAGGGCGACGGGATGCGCGAGCTCAGGCGCGCCATCGCCGAGGCCACGACGTAGCCTGCGGGAAGCGAGCCCGAAATGCCCGACTTGCCTATCGGGAGGAGAGGGCGGCTCTCACCTTCGAGACGATGCCCTCAGCGTCCATGCCGAAGAGATGACGCAGGTGCCTCTGGCTCCCCACGACCTCGGGGAAGGCGTCGGGAATGCCGATCTCGAGCAACGGCGCAACGGGCTTATCGCTCGTGATGCCCGCGGAGGCCACGACGCTCGCCACCGCGGAGCCAAGGCCGCCGATCGTCGTGTGCTCCTCGAGGGATACGAGGAGCTTTGCCCAGGTGCCGAGCGAGAGCACGGTGTCGGCGTCGAGCGGCTTTACGCAGGGAACGGTGAGGAGGAGGCTCGAGACGCCCTCTTCCGAGAGTGCTTGCGCCGCCTCGTTCGCCTCTTGGGCGATGGCGCCCGTGGCAAGGAACGCGACGTCGAGCTCCGCGTCCTCGGCGGGAGTCTGCCTCGCGGGGCGCCGCATGACGCGCTCGAGTGGCGCGCCGAAGTCGGCGACCTCCAGTCCCTCGATCGCGTCGGCTCCCGGAAGGTCCTTCTCGCCGCCTCTATTCAGGCGCACGTACTTCGGGCCGGGCGTATTGAAGCAATAGCTCGCCACGAGGCGCGTTTCCGCGGGGTCCGCCGGCGAGAGCACGCGCATGTTCGGCATGGAGCGCATGGCGGCGATGTCCTCGGTCGCGTGGTGCGTGGTACCGAGCTCGCCATAGGCGAAGCCGCCGCCGATGCAGATGATGGTCACGTCGAGGTTGTGGTAACACACGGTGTCGCGGATCTGCTCGAGGCAGCGAAGCGTCGGGAAACTCGAGATCGAGTACACGAAGACCTTGCGTCCCTCGAGCGCGAGGCCCGCCGCCACCTCGATCATGTCCTGCTCGGCGATGCCGCAGTTGAGGTAGCGCTGGGGGTAGGCCTCTTGGAAGACCTCCACCACGCGGTAGCCGAGGTCGCCCGTGAGGAGCATGATCGAGGGATCCTTGGCCGCCTGGTCGACGAGCGCTTGGATGAAGGTGTTTCTCATGCCTCGGCCCCCTCCTGCGCGCGCACGACGGTGCCGGCGGGAAAGCCGCCGTCCTGGAGCGCCACTTCGGAGAGCGCGCGGCGGAGCTCGTCCTTCGAGGCCGAGTCGTAGTGCCAGCGGATGTCGCCCTCCATGAACGAGACGCCCTTGCCCTTCACCGTGTGCGCGATGACGGCGAGCGGCTGGCCGCCGTGCGGGGTCTCAAGCGCCGCCTTGAGCGCGGCGTGGTCGTGCCCGTCGCAATCGAGTGCCGCCCAGCCGAAGGAGCGGAACTTCTCGGAGAGGCTCCCGAGCTTGAGGGCCGTCTCATCCGTGGGGCCGAAGCTCTGCATGCCGTTCCTGTCCACGATGACGATGAGGTGGTCGAGCTCGAGCGTCGAGGCCAGGAGCGCGGCCTCCCAGACGCTCCCCTCGTCGCACTCGCCGTCGCCCATCACGCAGAAGACGCGCCAGTTCTCGGCGTCGAGGCGCGCGGCGAGTGCCATGCCGCAGGCGACTCCGAGGCCCTGGCCGAGCGAACCGGTGGAGAGCTCGACGCCCGGCACCGCGTGGCTCACGTGGCCGGAGAAAATCGAATCATCGGTGTAGTAGTTTTTAAGGAGGTCGTTGCGATCGATGAAACCGGTCTCCGCGAGCGCCGCGTAGACGGCGCTTCCGCCGTGGCCCTTCGAGAGGATGAAGCGGTCGCGCTCGGGATCTTTCGGGTTTTCGGGATCCGCGTGCATCACGGAGCCGTAGAGCACGGCGAGGATGTCCACCGCGGAGAGGGCGCTCGCGACGTGGCCGGCGCCCGAGGAGCTCGTGGCGGCAAGGCAATCCTCGCGCATGCGACGCGCGAGATTCGCCGTCTCGGGCGCGGACGCGGGGGCGCTCGGTGCCGCGAGCACGGGCACGCTTGCGGAGGGCTCTGGCCCCGCGAACTCGGATACGTCCGTTATTTCATCAAGTTCAGCCACGCTGACCTCGTATTTCTTGTCGATATCACGCGTCTGGGAAGGGAGGAGGCGTAGCGTGCCATTCTAGCAGCCCCCTCCCCCTCTCCTTCCCCGCAAGCGCCCCTGATTTGCATGAATTTGCCAATTCGAAAGTTTTCGCCGAGGAAAGTGCGCGAGCGAGGGGCCAAGGCGCGCGAACGGGCGCTACTCCTCGAGGAAGGCGCCGCTCTGGCGATCCCAGAGGAGCTCGTAGGGGCCGCCCGCCGCCACGAGCGTGTGGTGCGTGCCGTCCTCCACGATCTCGCCGTCCGCGAGCACCACGATGCGGTCGAGCGCGGCCACGGTCGAGAGACGGTGCGCGACGACGAGCGAGGTGCGCCCCCGCATGAGCGTGGCGAGCGCTTCTTGGATGAGGCGCTCGCTCTCGCTATCAAGCGCGCTCGTGGCCTCGTCGAGCACGAGGATCGGCGCGTCGGCGAGGATGGCGCGCGCGATGGCCACGCGCTGGCGCTGGCCGCCCGAGAGCTTCACGCCGCGCTCCCCCACGAAGGTGTCGAAGCCGTCGGGCAGGCGGTCGATGAACTCGGTGGCGTTCGCCTTCGCCGCCGCCTCGCGCACCTCCTCCATCGTCGCGCCGGGGCGGCCGTAGGCGATGTTGTCGGCGATCGAACGGTGGAAGAGGAGGGGTTCCTGCGGCACGTAGGCGATCTGCCGGCGAAGCGAGGCCTGCGCGCAACGCGAGATGTCCTGGCCGTCGATGAGGATGCGGCCCTCTTGGAGGTCGGCGAGGCGGAGGAGGAGCGAGGTGAGGGTCGTCTTCCCCGAGCCGGAACGCCCCACGAGGCCCACCCTCTGCCCCGCGGGGATCGTGAGCGAGAAGTCCTTGAAGACGTTGTCGTCCGAGGGGGCATCGGGGTAATGGAAGCCCACGTCCACGAAGTCGATCCGCCCCGCCTCCACCTTGAGGTCGGGCGCGTGGGGTTTGTCCGCCACGAGGAGCGGCTCGCCGAGCACGACCGTGAGGTCGTGGGCGTCGCCAAGGGCGCGGTTGAAGGTCTGGAAGGTGGAGGAGAGCATGTTGAAGTGCGAGGTGAGGCTATACGTATAGCTGAACATCATCACGATCACGCCGGGCTGGATGCCAAACCAATCCGTGCCGCCGCAGATGAAGATCGTGCACGCCACCATGATGAGCGCGATGAGCGAGCTCGTCGCCGCACCGCAGCGCAGGTTCGCGAACATGCGGCTGCGCTCCGCCTGCCGCACACCCTGGTTCTTGTCGGCGAAGCGCTGGCGCTCGAAGTCCTCGCGCCCCGCGGTCTTCACCGCGAGGATGTTCGTCACGGCGTCGGAGAGTTGGCCGGAAAGCTCGTTGGCCGCGGCGGCCGCACGGGCGTTTTCCGGCAGGATCCTCGCGTAGAGCTTGCGCACCACGAGCACGTAGATGGCGAGAAGCACGCAGAGGCACCCCACGTAGGCGGGCGCCACCGGCGCGAGGAGGCAGATCGTGAAGACGACCCCCGCCACCATGGGGATCACCGAGTACGTGAGACGGTCGATGATCGTCGTGTACGCCGAGGTGAAGCGCTGCACCTGCGACACGAGCGCGCCGCCGAAGCGGTTGTTGTAGAAGGTCATCGACTGGTTGGAGAGCGTGTCGAAGGCCTGGCGCGTGAGGTCGAAGGAGCCTTGGATGTCCGTCTTCGCGCAGAAGTAGTCCTGGAGCTTCGAGCACACCTGCCCTGCGACGTTCACGAAGATGAGCGCGAGCGCCGTGGGCATGAGCACCACCCAGGTGGGCGCGGAGTTATCGGGGTGCGGCTCCGAGACGTAGTCCACCACGAGACCCATCAGATACGGGTTCATGTAGGTGAGAAAGAAGACGAACCCCAGCGTGGCGAAGACCGCGCCGAGGAAGGTCGGGAGCTGCGTCTTCGTGACCGCCCAGAAGTACTTGATGGTTTGGAGCGTCACGCCCATGGCACACCCTCCATGTGCGCCAGAGCCTGGCGCTCGTCGACGGCCTTGCGATCTATGCGAAGACGGGATCGGGCTCGCGGTATCCGCCGAGGAACTCCTCGAGGAGCGAGGCAGCCTGGGAGATCTCGGGCGGGATGTTCACGTGGTCGATGAAGCCCTTGCCCTTGGGGCCGTAGCCCTCGGCGTCGTCGCGAAGGCGCGGCACCTCGCCGCTCATGAGGTCGAGGTAGGTGTCGAGCGGCCACATGCCATGGGGGGTCGGCTGCTCGAAGACGAGGCCAACTCCGGGAACGAAGTTCACCCGCGCGTCGTAAGCCGGCAGGCTCGTGACGCTCAAGGTCTCCTCGACCACGGCGAACGTGGCCTCGATGCGCCGCATGAAGATCGGGTCGGCGATGACGACGAGCGTGTCGGGGACGACCTCCACGCTGCGCAGCAAGGTGATGGTGTTGCGCACGAGGGCGCCGATGTTCGTCGACTCCCTCTCCACGGCCGTGGGCATGGGGTCGTTGCGATGCGCCATGTAGGCGCAGATCGCGTCAGCCGCGGTGGCGTCTTCGGGCACGAGCCCGGGATGTTCGGCGTTGATCGCGGAGATGAGGCCGTCGGTGCCATAGCTTCTCCCGCCCGCCACGAGCGAGGTCTTGCCGATGCCCTCGCGAATGGCGCTCACGAAGGAATCAACGCCGGCGAGCACGGAATCTCCGTACAGCACGACCACGTCCACCTGGTCGAGGCCGAGCGCGCTCTCAAGCGCTTCGATCGTGGGTTCGTACATATCCCGCACGGCGAGCCAAAGCTCGAGTTTGTTGATGGCGGCGGCGAGCCTCTCCCCCTCTTCTCGGGAGAGGGCGGCGCTCTTCTCGGCAACGGTGGCACCCATGGCACGCTCCTTCGACGTATCGCTGCTCAGGCCACGCCCACTATGAGGCCTCGGGAAGCGATTCCTCGTCGAAAAGGGTGCGCGCTTCGGCGGCCGTGATGCGCCGGGGCTGCTCGAGGCCGTCAACGGCGTCCTTCGTGACGACCACGCGTAGGACATCCACCTCGGAGGGCACGTCGAACATCGTCTGCTCGAGCGTGGCCTCCATGATGGCCCGAAGGCCGCGCGCGCCCGTTTCGCGCTCGATGGCGAGCCGCGCGATCTCGCGTAGGGCGTCCGGCTCGAACTCGAGGTCGACCCCTTCGATCTGGAACATGCGCGTGTACTGCTTCACGAGCGCGTTCTTGGGCTTGGTGAGGATGTCGACGAGATCGTCCTCCGTGAGCTCGTGCGTGGCGGTGATCACGGGGATGCGGCCGATGAACTCGGGGATGAGGCCGTATTTGTGGAGATCCATCGGCGCCACCTGCGCGAGGAGCTCGTCGGTGTTCTCGCGGGTGCGCTCGCCGAGCTCGGCGTCGAAGCCGATGCCCTTCTTGCCCACCCTCTCGGCGATGATGTGATCGAGCCCCACGAAGGCGCCACCGCAGATGAAGAGAATATTCGTCGTGTCGATGTGGATGAGCTCTTGCTGGGGGTGCTTCCGGCCGCCCTGAGGCGGGACGGAGGCCTCCGTGCCTTCGAGGATCTTGAGGAGCGCCTGTTGCACGCCCTCCCCCGAGACGTCGCGCGTGATGGAGAAGTTCTCCGCCTTCCGCGCGATCTTGTCGATCTCGTCCACGTAGACGATGCCCACCTGTGCGCGCTCCACGTCGCCGTCGGCGGCGGTGATGAGCTTGAGGAGGATGTTCTCCACGTCCTCGCCCACGTAGCCGGCCTCCGTGAGGCTCGTGGCGTCGGCGATGGCGAAGGGCACCTTCAGGAAGCGCGCGAGCGTTTGTGCGAGGAGGGTCTTGCCCGTGCCCGTGGGGCCGAGGAGGAGGATGTTCGACTTTGCGAGCTCCACCTGCTCGTCCGCGGCGCTCGCCCCGGGAACGTCGTGGTACATCACGCGGCGGTAGTGGTTGTAGACCGCCACCGACATCGCGCGCTTGGCGTCTTCCTGGCCCATCACGTACTGCGAGAGCTCGTCGTAGATCTCATGGGGGGTGGGGAGCTCTTCGATGGCCATCCCGGGGATGGGAGCCTGCTGCACGTTGAGCTCGGATTCCATGATGATCGACGAGCACGCGTCGATGCACTCATCGCAGATGAAGACGTTGCCAGGGCCTTGGATGAGCTTGGCGACTTGATCGCGATTCTTGCCGCAAAACGAGCAGTGCATGGTGGAGGCGTTTTGATCGCCGTCATTGGTGGCCATGGATGGTCCTTCCTGCTGCGTTTAAGGTCGAAAGTGCGGGTGCGGGTGCGTTTGCGGGCGTGGCAGAGTGCTCCTCGGGAGCAAGCCTAGCGAGGGGAAGGGCCCGTGCCCGAAGCCACGACGGCCACGGGCCCCGCGTTGCTAGTTCGCGGACTCGCCGCGGTTCGCGATCACGCGATCGACGATGCCGTACTCGAGCGCCTCCTGCGCGCGCATGTAGTTGTCGCGCTCGACGTCGCGCTCGATCTTCTCGAGCGGCTGGCCGGTGTAGTCGGAGAGCATCTCGTTCAGATGCGTGCGGATGTACTTCGTCTCGTCCGCGACGATTTGGATCTCCGTCTGCTGGCCCTGGACGCCGCCTGAGGGCTGGTGGATGAGGATCATCGAATCCGGAAGCGCGAGACGCTTGCCCTTCGTGCCCGCCGCGAGGATCATCGCGCCCATCGAAGCCGCCATGCCCACGCAGATGGTGGAGACGTCCGGCTTGATGTAGTGCATCGTGTCGATGATGCCGAGGCCGTCGTAGACGCTGCCGCCGGGCGAATTGATGTAGAGGGCGATGTCCTTCTCAGGATCCTGCGATTCGAGGTGCAGGAGCTGCGCGATCACGAGGTTCGCGGAGTTCGAATCCACCTGCTCGCCGAGAAAGACGATGCGGTCGTTCAGAAGGCGGGAGTAGATGTCGTAGCTGCGCTCGCCGCGCGGCGTCTGCTCAATGACGTAGGGGATGGTGGGGATGTCTTTGGGTTGGAACATGAATCCTCCGTGGTAGTTCTTTGAAAGTGCGAAATGACTAGGCTTCGGGCTCGCCCTCGGGCTCCGCGTCCGCCTCGACGTCGACGTCGACCTCGGCCTCGGGCGCTTCCTCGGCCTCGGACGCCGCCGGATCGACGATGGTGACGATGGCGTTGTCCCTCACCCATTCAAGCGCCTTCGAGCGCTTGACGGAGCGACGCAGCGCCGGCATGCGACCCGCTTCCTCGGCCTCGGCTACGAAGGCGTCCACGTCGGTGATGGACGTGCCCTTGAGCTGCTCGTCGATGTCGCCGTCCTCCACCTCGATGCCCATGTGGCGCACGAGCGCGTCGAGCGCGACGGATTCACGCGCGTGATCGTGCGCTTCCGCGTGCAGGCGATCGACGAGCTGCTGCACCGTCATGCCCTGGCTCTGCGCGTAGATCTCGAGCGAGAGGCCGTGCTCCTGCAGCTCGTCCATGAGGTTTTCCACGATGTCGCGGAACACCTGCTGCACGTAGGCCTCGGGAAGCTCCTCGACCTCGAGGCGAGCGGTGAGCGCCGCGAGCGCGCGGTCTTCCTTCAGCTGCGGGAGCTGTTCCTTCTTGCTGTTCTCGATTTCCTCGGCGACGCCCTTCTTGAGCTCGTCGACCGTCTTGAAGCCGAAGGCCTCG
Organism: uncultured Atopobiaceae bacterium; assembly: GCA_947625405.1. GTDB lineage: Bacteria > Actinomycetota > Coriobacteriia > Coriobacteriales > Atopobiaceae > CANRLS01. Next base: position 33,119 of record CANQOF010000012.1, read on the forward strand.
TTGGCGAGCTCGTCCGTGAGCTCGGGGGTCTTGATGGCGCGAATGCCCTTCACCGTGACCTTGACCGTGGCCTCCTTGGGATCCTCGCCACCCTCCTCACGCTCGGGCACGTAGGACACGTCCACGCTCTCGCCGATGTTCAGGCCCTCGATGGCGTGCTCGATCTCGTGCGGGAAGCGCGAGGCGTGCGCGCCCACGCGAATGAGGGCGCTCTCCTCCACGATGTCCTCGCCGCCTTCGACGTTCTCGATGGAGACGGTGGTGAAGTCTCCCTCCTCCACCGGACGATCATCGACGTCCTCGAAGCCGCCTTGGTACTGGAGCAGGAGGTTGATCTGGTTCTCGATCTCGGCCTCGGTGGCCTCCTCGGGCGGCATGTCGATCGCCACGGGGTCGTAGCTCGAAAGCTCGACCGTGGGGGTGAGCGTCACGCGCGCGGCCACCTCGTAGTCCTTGTGGTCCTCGACGTGCGTGACGTCCTCGCCCTCTTCGCCGTAGGCCACCTGGCCCACGGGCACCACGTCGAGCTCGGAGAGCATCTGCGGCTCCACGTCGTTCAGGAGCTCGTTCGTGGCGTCTTCGAGCACGGCCACGCGCCCAAGCTGCGCGTCGATCACGGGACGCGGCGTGCGTCCGCGGCGGAAGCCCTGGAAGTTGTAGCGCTTGGAAATCTCCGCGTACGTGTGCTTGATGACGCGATCGACCTCATCCGCGGGCACGGTGAGCGTGACCGAAAGCACGTCGTCTACGGGCTCGTTTGCTTGGACCTTGATGTTCAACGGTTCCTCCTCGAGGGGGCCTGGGCAAGTTCATCGCTGAGCGTACCCCATAAACTCAACAACAATTAGCCGTACTCAAAACAACCCGCTATTCTCGCCGTTTTCCTCGAACTTGTACAGAACATGCCGCAAATGTGACGGCTCAAGGCGTGGCCTTGAGCCGCTCTCTTAGCCCCCGCATGGGCGGCGGTTCGAACGCGCGAAGACCGCGCATCCGAGACCTTGCCATGCGGCGCAACTTTGGGGAGTACGAGTAGCTCCGTAGAATCATCCGGCCTCGCGCAATGCGAGGCCGGATGCTGTTTTTGGTGCGGGCGAAGGGATTTGACGCAAAAATCGCGCAGCGATTTTTGCCGAGCTTCGCGGCCTTCGGCACGCTCCGCTCCGCGAAAAGCCTCAAGGGCTTCTCGCGCCCTTCGGGTTCAAATCCCTTCGCCCAAAGCAAATCGGAGGCCGGCCTTTATGGCCGACCTCCGCTGTTTTTGGTGCGGGCGAAGGGATTTGAACCCCCACGGGTTGCCCCACGAGAACCTAAATCTCGCGTGTCTGCCAATTCCACCACGCCCGCGTGCGTGGCAAAAGCTTAGCAGGCGAAGGCGACGTTTAGACCACGCCCTGGGCCATCATCGCGTTCGCGACCTTGGCGAAGCCGGCGATGTTGGCGCCCACGACGAGGTTGCCCTCCTGCCCGGCCTCCTTCGCGGCGCTCGAGGCGGCCTGGTAGATGCCCGCCATGATGTCCTTGAGCTTGGAATCCACCTCGTCGAAGGTCCAGGAGAGGTGCTCGGCGTTCTGGCTCATCTCGAGGCCGGAGACGGCCACGCCGCCCGCGTTCGCGGCCTTGCCGGGGCAGAAGGCCACGCCGTGCTCGATGAGGTAGTCGGTCGCCTCGCGGGTGGTGGGCATGTTCGCGCCCTCGCCCACGACCTTGCAGCCCTTCTCCACGAGCGCCTTCGCCTGCTCGAGGTTGAGCTCGTTCTGCGTGGCGCAGGGAAGCGCGATGTCGATGTGGCAGGGAGCGTCCCACGCGCGCCCTTCCTCGGAGTACACGACCTCGTGGTTCTCCACGGCGTACTCGGAGAGGCGGCCGCGACGGATCTCCTTGAGCTCCTTGAGCTCCTTGAGGCTGATGCCATCGGGGTCGTAGACCCAGCCGGTGGAGTCGGAGCAGGTGACGACCTTCGCGCCGAGTTCGGTGGCCTTCTGGATGGCGTAGATGGCCACGTTGCCGGCGCCGGAGACGGCCACGGTCTTGCCCTCGAAGCTATCGCCGTGGTCCTTGAGCAGGTTGTCCACGAAGTACACGAGACCGAAGCCGGTGGCCTCGGTGCGCGCGAGCGAGCCGCCGAACGTGAGGCCCTTGCCCGTGAGCACGCCGGAGAAGTCGTCGCGAATGCGCTTGTACTGGCCGAACATATAGCCGATCTCGCGGCCGCCGACGCCGATGTCGCCCGCGGGCACGTCGGTGTTCGGGCCGATGTGGCGGCAGAGCTCCGTCATGAAGCTCTGGCAAAACGCCATGACCTCGCGGTCGCTCTTGCCCTTGGGATCGAAGTCGGAGCCACCCTTGCCACCGCCCATGGGCAGGCTCGTGAGGGAGTTCTTGAAGGTCTGCTCGAAGCCGAGGAACTTCAGGATGCCGAGGTTCACCGACGGATGGAAGCGAAGGCCGCCTTTATACGGGCCGATGGCGCTGTTGTACTCCACGCGGTAGCCGCGGTTCACCTGGACCTTGCCCGCGTCGTCCACCCATGGCACGCGGAAGCTGATCACGCGCTCGGGCTCGACGAGGCGCTCGAGCAGTCCGGCGGCCTCGAAGGCGGGGTTCGCGTCCACGTAGCCCTCGATGGAATCGAGCACTTCGCTCGCGGCCTGGACGAACTCCGGCTCATTCACATAGCGCTCGGCAAGCTCGTCCTTCACTCGTTGTGCATAGCTCACGTTCTCTCCTCTCGAACGACCCTCGGCCCATGCAAAGGGAGCCTCGCGCATTGTCGCAGAGGCTCCCGGAATGTGCTCGTGGAGCGGCAGACGGGACTCGAACCCGCAACAACCAGCTTGGAAGGCTGGGGCTCTACCAATTGAACTACTGCCGCATGGTCGGGGCGACTGGATTCGAACCAGCGACCCCCTGCTCCCAAAGCAGGTGCGCTACCAAACTGCGCCACGCCCCGGGTCCAATGGAGTATAACCCAGCATCGAGGGCAAGTCGTAAGCGGGGAAGCGAGGGACCATGGCAGCGGACGAACGCGAACTCGGGCGAGTCCTCGTGATCGCCAATCCCGCCGCGCAGAATGGACGCTGCGCCGAGGCGGCGGCCTTCATCGAGCGCTTCCTGCGCTATCGCGGCGCGAACGTCGACGACTACGAGCTCGCGCTCACCACGGGCCCGGGGTCGGCCGAGCGCTACGCCGAGCACGCGCGGGGCTACGACACGCTCCTCGTGGTGGGCGGCGACGGGGTGATCCACGACACCGTGAACGGTCTCATGAACCGTCGCACCCGCGACGCGCGCCCGGTGCTCGCCATCGTGCCGATGGGCTCGGGAAACGACTACGCGCGCATGCTCGGCCTCGCAAGAAACGACCCCGAGCGCGCCCTCGCGCAGATCGTCCACGGCACGCGCGCGTTCCTCGACCTCGGCCGCGTGAATGGCAGGTGGTTCTGCGAAACCTGCTCCTTCGGCCTCGACGCCGCCATCGCCTTCGACACGATGGAGCGCCGCAAGCGCACGAAGGCCATCGGCACGCTCCTCTTCGCGCAGTCCGGCATCTCCGTCTTCATGAGCCACAAGGAGGGCTGGCGCTTCACGGGGCGCGTCTTCGAAGGCGGCGAGGCGCAGGACATCTCGGGCGAGGAGATCGTCTTCGCCTGCCAGGTGGGGCGCACCTACGGCGGCGGCTTCGAGGTGTGCCCCGAGGCCTCTCCCGAGGATGGCCTCCTCGACCTCTGCTACACCACGCGCTTCCCCAACAAGCCCAAGACGCTCGTGCTCTTCGGCCTCGCGCGCTTCGGCCACCACACCGGCTCGAGGGAGGTCCGCCTGAGGCGCTTCGAACGCCTCGAGGTGGACTTCGAGACGGAACCGCCCTGCCAAGTGGACGGCGAGCCTCTCACGGGCTTCACCCACTTCGAGGTGGAGAGCATCCCCCACGCTCTCGAGGTCGTGCTACCCGCACGCTAACGCCGCATCGCAGGACGAGCGATATTTAGTCGGCGCCTTCCACCCGTGGTACCTCGGCCGTGCGAGCGCGGATTGCGATGTTCACGTCGGTCCGCCTACACGACCCGCGTTGTTCACGTCGGTCCGCCTGCGCTCCTCGGCATCCGGTGCGAAATTTCGCGCAGGGGCCCATCGGGTGCGATGGCCTCGGGGCCGGAAGGGACCGGAACAGCCGGATCGGGCCCGATTCCGCGCTCCCGACGGATGGGAGCGCCGCTTCGACACATCGGGTGCGCGGCCATCGCCGTCCCGCAGCGCACCCGATGGCCCGTCGCGAGGAAAAACGCACCAGATGCCCCGATATGAGCGAGAAGCCGCACCCGATGGGCCGATACGGGCGAGAGGTCGCACCCGATAGCTTTTCTAAGTTCTTCTAAGTTCTTCTAAGTTCTTCTAAGCTTTTCTAAGCTCTTCTAAGCTCTTCTAAGTAACCGGTATAATCCCAGCATAAATGGCCCATATCTTGAGAGGCACCGCAGCATGACTCCTTCCAGGAACCCCTTCACGCCCGACTTCGGCGAAGTGCCTACCCATCTCGCGGGCCGCGCGCGGTTCCTTCGAGGGATCGAGCGAGCGCTCGTCGATGAGGGTCGCCGCCCCGAGCTCACCACGATCCTCTCCGGTCCTCGCGGCATCGGCAAGACGACGCTCCTCGCCATCGTCTCCGAGAGCGCCGGCGAGCGGGGATGGCTGAGCGTCGACACGACCGCCCGAAAGGGCATGCTCGACGACATCGAGATCCAAACGGCGAGGAAGGCGGCGCACCTCCTGCCGAGCTCGGGAAAGACGCATCTCTCGGGGATCGGCGTGCCGGGTATGGTAGAGCTTGAGCTGGAGCGCGTCTCCGAGAAGCCCAAATCCAACTGGCGCTCGCGCATGACCACCATCTTGGACGAGCTCGGCGCCAACGACACCGGGCTCCTCATCACAGTTGACGAGGTGGATCCCGAGCTCGACGAACTCGAGGAGCTCGTGACGGTCTACCAGCATTTCGTGAGGGAGGGCCGAAAGGCCGCACTCGTCATGGCCGGCCTGCCGAGCCGCGTCCACGGCCTGCTCGATGGCAGGTCCTCTTCCTTCTTGCGACGCGCCCAGCTTGAGGAGCTCGGCCCCGTCCCAGACGCCGACATCGAGACTGCGCTCCGGCAGACCGTCGAATCGAGCGGCAGGAGCGTCGCGGAGAAGGCCCTGCGCGAGGCGGTGAGCACCATCGGAGGCTTTCCCTACCTCCTACAGCTCGTGGGCTTTCGCGCATGGGACGTCGATCCCCGCGACAGCGAAATCACGCCTGAGGCTATGCGCATCGGGATCCGCCAAGGGAAGTCGGAGCTGGAGACGAGGATCTTCAGCGCCACCTGGCGAGACCTCTCCGGCAACGACCGAAAGTTCCTCGAGGCCATGCTCCCCGACGAAAGCGAGAGCCACATCGCCGATGTCCGCGAGCGGCTTGGGTGGAGCAGCTCGCTTGCGGCGCAGTACCGAACTCGGCTCATCCAGGCGGGCATCATCGGCCAAAGGGGCCGTGGCGTCGTGGGCTTCGAGCTCCCCTACTTCCGCGAGTACCTCGAGAAGCAGCTCGAAGCGCAAGCGTAGCGACGCCGGCAAGGGCGCGTCAGATGCGCGAGGCGTAGAAGAGCGGAAGCGTCAGCCGACCCCCTCCGGCCGATGCGGTTCACATGGCCATTCTAGCTGGAAGTATCGCTACCCGCAGCTTGAGAGAGGCGCTTCAGGGTACGTACCCGCAATCTCGCGAACGGTGTTCAGGGTACGTACCCGCAATCTGGAGTGCTTGCCGTGACCGACATCGCCCACGCAGGCGAACGGCTCCGCAAACGATGCTACCTAGCTGCGGCGTTGCATAATTCGCCGTTGCCAATAGCCAGATTTCCACATTTTTCCATGTTATTTTGCGCAGATTCGCGCATTTTTCCACTTTACGCGAGTAGGGGAGCTCCGAAGAGCCCCCCTCAATCCTTGCTCCAACAATGGCTGGGCAAGGGAATCAGCCAAACGTCAGCGAGGTGCTCTGGGGTGCCTCAGATAGACAGGATCTCGGGGGCGTGGCGTACTAAGTACGTGAGCCCCCGAGATCGTGGCTAGATGAGGTGCATCCAGAGTGCCGCAGCGTCGACTAAGAGGCTACTTGGCGTTGGCCTCCAGGCATTCCCTCACTTCGCCGGCGGTCTTCAGCTTCATGACCTTCTCGGCAAGGGCGTCGGCCTCGGCCTTCGTCCACTGGGAGATGATCTTGCGGGTGCGGAGCACGCTCGGCGCGGACACGGAGAACTCGCCGAGGCCGAAGCTCACCAGAAGCGGGATGAAGAGAGGATCAGCCGCGGCCTCGCCGCACATGCCCACCATGATGCCCTTCTTGTTGCCCTCGGTGATGATGCGCTTGATGGAGCGCAGCACCGCGGGCTGGTAGACCTGGTAGAGATAGGCGATCGCGTCGTTGCCGCGGTCGGCGCACATGGTGTAGCCGATGAGGTCGTTCGTGCCGATCGAGAAGAAGTCGCACTCCTCGGCGAGGTCGTCGGCGATGAGGGAGGCCGCGGGGGTCTCCACCATGGTGCCCACCTCGATGTCGGGGTTGAACTTCACGCCCTCGGCCTTGAGCTCTTCCTTGCACTCCTCGACGAGCTTCTTGACGTCGCGGATCTCCTCGATGCAGGTGACGAGTGGCACCATGATCTTGATGTCACCGAACGCGCTCGCGCGCAGGAGGGCGCGGAGCTGCACCTTGTACTGCTCGGGATTGTCGAGGCAGTAGCGCACGGCGCGATAGCCCATGAAGGGGTTCTCCTCCTTCTTGAGCTTCATGTAGGGGATCTCCTTGTCGCCGCCCACGTCGAGCGTGCGGATGATGACCGGCTTGCCCTTCATGCGCAGGGCGACCTTCTGGTACGCCGCGAACTGGTCCTCCTCGGAGGGGAGCTCCTTGGCGTCCATGAAGAGGAACTCGGAGCGGAAGAGGCCCACGCCCTCGGCGTCGTGCTCGAGCGCGCCGTTCGCATCGTCGGGGTTGCCGATGTTGGCCACGAGCAGGACCTTGTCGCCGTCGCCGGTGACGGTCTCCTTGCCGCGGTAGGCCTCGAGGGCCTTCTTCTCCTCGGCGAGCTGGGCGGCCTTCTCGCGGAACTCCTTGAGCTCGTCATCGGTGGGGTTCACGTAGACAGTGCCGGCGGAGCCGTCGACCACGCAGGTGTCGCCGGTGCGGGCGATCGTCGTGCAGTTGGGCACGGAGAGCACCGCGGGGATCTCAAGCGCGCGAGCGATGATGGCGGAGTGGGAGGTGCGGCCACCGGTCTCCGTGACGATGCCGACGACGTTGTCCTTGTCGATGTCGGCGGTCATGGACGGGGTGAGCTCGGCGACGACCACGATGGAGTTCGGCGGGAGCACGGAAAGGTCGATGACCTCCTTGCCGAGGAGGTTCGCCATGAGGCCCGTGCGGATGTCCTGGACGTCGGCCGCGCGCTCGCGCATCAGCGGATCGTCCATGCCGGCGAACATGTTGTAGAACATGTCGCAGACCTCGTCGGTGGCCTGCTCGGCGGCCATGCCCTGGCCGATGCGGCTCTGGATCTCGTCGATCATGAAGGGGTCCTGGGCCATGTTGATGTGACCCACCATGATCTGCGCCTCTTCCTCGCCCACGGTCTCGGCCATGCGCTTGGCCTGGGCGCGGGTGCGCTCGACGAACTTGTTCAGCGCCTGGTTGTAGCGCTCTGCCTCTGCGTCGGGATCTCCGTGCGCCTTCGGGGTGTAGGAAAGATCAGGCTCGACGGCCACCTGCGCGACACCGATGCCGATGCCATCGGAAGCATTGACGCCTTGGAACATGCAATCCTCCTCATGAGCCGGGGTGCGTCCCCGTGGATGGTGATGGCCCCAACGGGCCTTTCAAAAGAACAAGGACGCAGCGCTTCGGGCGCCACGTCCTTGAAGTGCAAATGCGGGCCACGCGGACCCGTGGCGCCAATGTCTACTCGCCCAGGCCGCTCTTCACGAGGTCAACGGCGGTCTTCAGGGCCTCGGCCTCGTCCTCGCCGTCGCAGGTGATCTTAATCTCGGTGCCGCAGGAAAGGCCGCCGGCCATGATGGCCATCGGGGACTTGCCATTGATGGGCTTGCCACCCTCAACGTTCTCAACGGTCACCGTGCTCTTGAACTTGCCCATCGTGGAGGCGAAGAGGCCAGCGGGGCGCATGTGCAGGCCGGTGGGGTTGATGATGGTGACGGTCTCGGAAACCATGGCAAGACTCCTGTCTCTCGAGAGCGGCGTGCCCGCTCTTCCTCTCCCGCGGTCAGGCGCTTGCCTGCCCGTTTTTCCAAACCGATGGTAGCAGACCCGGCGGGCCCCCGCCCTTAGGATCGCCCCGCAAATGAAGCAGGGTCGATCCAATTTCGGATCGACCCCATGACCTGCAACGCTACTCGGCCTCTCCCTCGGCTTCCGCCGTCATCGACGCCTCGGCCTCGCTCTCCTCCTCGAGGAGCTTCACGAGGGCCTCGTAGAACTTGTCGATGGTGGCGCGCTTGGCAAGGCCGTTCGAGGCCGCCGTCGCGGAGCCGCAGGCGCTCGCGAAGTTGAGCGCGTCGCCGTAGGACCAGCCGCGATCGAGCGCCGCCATGAAGCCGGCGACCATGGAATCGCCCGAGCCCGTGGCGTTTACGAGCTTGCACGGCGGGCAGCGCGTGACGTGCTCCTCGCCGTACTCGTCCACGAGCGCGCTCCCCCACTTTCCGCAGGACACGAGGACGTTGATGGCGCCCTTGTCGTGGAGGATGTGCGCGAAGGGCAGCACCTCCTCCGGCGTCTCCGGCTTCTCGCCGAAGATGCGGCCGACCTCGTGGTTGTTCGGCTTGATGAAGAAGGGCCTCGACTTGAGGGCGTTCATGAGGAGGTTGCCCGGGGCGTCCACCACGAAGCGCAGGCCCTTGTCCTTGAAGCGGTTCATCATGATGTCGTACATGTCCTCGGGCAGGCAGCTCGGGATGGAGCCGGTGAGCACGAGGGTGTCGCCGGGGTCGAGCTTCTCGAGGCGACGGAAGAGCTCGTCCACCTTCTCCTCGGGGATGTTCGGGCCCATGCCGTTCACGATCGTCATCACGATGCCGTTGAGCTTCACGTTGATGCGGGTGTAGCCCTCGTCGAGCTGCACGAAGTTCGAGTTGATGCCCGAATCCTGCAGCGTGTTCAGGACGAACTGCCCGGTGAAACCGCCAAGGAAGCCCATGGCCACGTTGTCGCAGTCCAGCTCGTTGAGGATGGTCGATACGTTGATGCCGTTGCCACCGCAGTACACCTCCTCCATGGAGGAGCGGTTGGTGTATCCCATGTCGAGCGTGGTGGGATGCATGTTGTAGTCGACCGCAGGGTTGAACGTGACCGTGTAAATCACTGCGGGCTCCCCTCGCCTTGATTGCGCAAATCTCGAATCGTAAGTATGCCGCTTAGCTAGGATTTTCGCCGGCCAAGAACCGTGATCCTCGCCGAGCGGCGACGAAAAGCCCCGGCGGAAGGGCCGGGGCCATCCTTCACGCTACTCGCACTCTCCGTCGAAGCAGGAGTTGATCGCCTCGGCGATGTGGCTCGCGTCCTCGGCGTTGCGGACAGTGTCGCAGAACTTCGGGCGCATGAGCATGACGGCGAGCTGGGAGAGGAGGCGCAGGTGGCCCTTGCCGGCCTCGCCCGAGGGGCAGAGGAGCGCGATGGCCACCGTCACCGGGTTGCCGTCGAGGGTCTCCCAGTCGATCGGCTGCTTCGGCTTCACGACGATGACCGCGGACTTCGAGATGGCATCGGACTGCGCGTGCGGGATGGCGAAGCCGCCCTGCAGGCCGGTCGCGCCCTCGCTCTCGCGCTGATTGAAGGCGTCGAGCACGGTGGCCTCGTCGTTGGCTACGCCGAGACGCACGGCCTCCTTCGAGATGAACTCGAGCACCTCTTCGCGCGTGCTCACGTCGACGTCGATGAAAACCTCGTCCTTGCTCACGAAACCGCTCATGGACCTCTCCTTCTATGGTCGCGCCGGTCCCGCCGCGCCTTTGAAAGGACGCGGCATCCGGGATGGCACCCGATGGATTTCCACCCTTATATTAACCAGCTCGCGCGCGCGATTGAGCTTGAATGGGCGAGCGCGCGCAAGCGGGAGGGAACGATTGCCCCGCCACGCGATGCAACGGGCTCGCGAGCCGCCCTGCGCTATGATCGTGCGTGCCCGCGCGACCTCGCGCTTGGGCCCTCACGCGCTCGTAGCTCAATTGGATAGAGTATCGGACTTCTAATCCGCCGGTTCTGGGTTCGAGTCCCAGCGAGCGCACCAGAAAACCCGCGAAGGCCCCGCTCCGGGGCCTTCTTCGCTATTCCGGGAGCTCGCCGGTGGCGAGGATGGCTTCGAGCTGCGGCTGGTCGAGCACGGGGACGCCGAGGGATTGCGCTTTCGCGAGCTTGGAGCCCGCGCCAGGGCCCGCCACCACGTAGCTCGTCTTCTTCGAAACGGAGCCGGACACCTTGGCGCCGAGCGCCTTGAGCGCCGCGCCCGCCTCGTCTCGCGTTATGCCCTCGAGCGTGCCCGTGAGCACGAACGTGAGCCCCGAGAGGAAGTGCGGCTGCTCCTCGCCCTCAGGCGCCGCCGCGTCGGCCATGGAGACCCCCGCCTCGCGAAGGCGCTCGATCACCTCGAGGTTCTGCGGGGTGCGGAAGAACTCGGAGATGCCGGCGGCCATGACGGCGCCCACGCCCTCCACCTCGCACATCTTCTCCTCGGTGGCCGCGCGGAGCGCGTCGATGCTGCCGAAGGCGCTCGCGAGCGATTCGGCCACCGAGGCCCCCACGTGCCGTATGCCGAGGCCGAAGAGAAGGCGCGCGAGCGGACGGCCCTTCGACGCCTCGAGCTGCGCCATCACCTTCTCGGCGGTCTTCTGTCCCGTGGGTACGGGGTCGCCCTTCCGATGGCCCTTGCCGTTTGAGGCGTAGACGCGATCCGTCGGCAGCGACGCGAGCTCGTCTTGCGTGAGCGTATAGAGGTCGGCCACGTCGCGCACGAGCCCCGAGCGGATGAGGCGGCCGATGAGCTCCTTGCCCATGCCGTCCACGTCCATGGCCTTCCGGCTCACCCAGTGCTCGAGGCGCTCGGCCGTCTGGGCGGGGCAGTCGATCGAGATGCAGCGATACGCCACCTCGCCGAGCTCGTGCACCACGGGGCTCCCGCAAGAGGGGCACGCACTCGGCATCTCGAACGGCATCGCGTCCGTGGGCCGCTTCGAGAGCACGGGCCCCACCACCTCGGGGATCACGTCGCCCGCCTTGTGCACGACGATCGTGTCGCCCACCCGCACGTCCTTCTTGCGGATCTCGTCGAGGTTGTGGAGCGTCGCGTGCGCGATCGTGGAACCCGCCACGAGCACGGGGTCGAAGTCCGCCACGGGGGTGAGCACGCCGGTGCGGCCCACTTGGATGCGGATATCGCGAAGGACGCTCTCGCGCTCCTCCGGCGGGAACTTGAACGCGATCGCCCAGCGCGGCGCCCGCGCGGTGAAGCCGAGCTCTGCCTGGCGCGCGAAGTCGTCGACCTTCACGACCACGCCGTCGATGTCGTACTCGAGCTCGCCCCGGCGCGTCTGCGCGCGCTCGCAAAACGCGTGCACTTCCTTCGCGCTCGTGCACACGCGGTAGTTGCGGTTCACGGAAAGCCCGAGGTCGGCGAGCCACGCGAGGAATTCGTGCTGCGAGGAGACGGGCACGAGCTCGGGCTCGGCCACGGCGTAGATGAAGGTCTCGAGGTCGCGCCCGGCCGTCACCTTCGGGTTCTTCTGGCGAAGCGACCCCGCGGCGGCGTTTCGGGGGTTGGCGAAGACGCTCTCGCCGAGGCGATCGCGCTCGGCGTTCAGGTGCACGAAGGAGGCCTTTGGCATATAGACCTCACCCCGTACCTCGAGCGATGTTTCCCGCCCGCGCGGCATGGCGTCGAGCGGGGCCGTGTGGAGCGCGTAGGGCACGTCGCGCACGGTGCGCACGTTCGCCGTCACGTCCTCCCCCACCGCGCCGTCGCCTCGCGTCGCCGCGCGCACGAAGGTGCCGTTCTCGTAGGTGATGGCCACGCCGAGCCCGTCGATCTTGAGCTCGCACGTGTAGGCCACGGGGTTTTCCGCGGAGGCGCCGAGCTCGCGATCGGTGCGCTCGAGCCACTCGTCGAGCTCGCCCAGACCCATCGCGTCGTCGATCGAGAACATGCGGCGCGCGTGCTGAACCGGCGCGAACTGCTCGGAGACGGAGCCGCCCACGTGCTGCGTGTAGGAGGCGGGGGTCACGAGCTCGGGATGTGCCGCCTCGAGGTCGCGAAGCTCGCGCACGAGGCGGTCGAACTCGGCGTCGGAGACGGTCGGCGCGTCGAGGTCGTAGTAGTCGTGCGCATAGCGATGGAGCAGGTTGTTGAGCTCGACGACGCGCGCTTCGGGCGAGACGTCGCCCTCCTCCGGGCCCCTCGCGCCCGCCAGCTCGTCGTCATCGAAGATGCTCAGCTGCTTCGCCATGTGCGCCCTCCCCTCGCCCGTGCCTACGGACAAGAGCCTACCCCATCGACTTCACAAGACATTGGGGACGGACCTTTTGTCTTGCGGCAGCTCTTCTACCTGCGGCTTCTCCAAGACAAAAGGTCCGTCCCCATTGTCTTGCAACGTTTTCGCAGGTAGATGCGTTACGTGCAAGACAAAAGGTCCGTCCCCATTGTCTTGCGAGGCTAGAGCTTGCTGCGGCGCAGGAGCAGGGAGTTCGAGACCACGCTCACGGAGGAGAGGGCCATGCAGGCGCCCGAGACCTCGGGGGCGAGGATGCCGAAGATCGCGAGCGGGATGAGGCAGCAGTTGTAGGCGAGCGCCCAGAAGAAGTTCTGGTGGATCTTCCTCAAGGTCGCGCGGGAGAGGCGTATCGCGCGCGCCACGTCGCGCACGTCGTCGTGCATGAGGACGATCTGTCCCACCTCAAGCGCGGCGTCCGAGCCCGCGCCCATCGCCATGGAGACGCTCGCCTCTGCAAGCGCCGGCGTGTCGTTGATGCCGTCGCCCACCATGGCCACCTTGTTGCCGCGCTTCACGAGATCGGCCACCACGCTCGCCTTGTCGCCGGGGAGCACCTCGGCGATCACGTCCTCGGGATCGATGCCCACCTCGCTCGCGATGGCGTTCGCCGCCCCGCGCGCGTCGCCCGTGAGGAGCATGGCCTCCACGCCGAGGTCCCTCAGCTTCGAGATGCCCTCGGCGGAGGTTTCCTTCGGGCTGTCCGCCACGGAGAAGACCGCGAGCACGCCCTCGCGCTCGGAGACGAGGTAGGTCTCCGTCACGCCCGCGACGCCCGCGTCGGCGGCCCACGCGGGTAGCCCTGCGCCGCTTTCGCACGCCACGAGCCGCGCGTTGCCGAAGGCCCAGCGCTCCCCCGCCACCTGCGCGGCGACTCCGAAGCCGGGGATGGCCTCGAAGCCCTCAACCGGGCTCGCGGGCTCCACGTCCTTCTCGGCCGCGGCCACGAGGATCGCGCGGGCAAGCGGGTGCTCCGAACCCTTCTCGAGCGCCGCCGCGATCGCGAGCGCGCGCCTCTGGCCCTCCGAGAGCTCTGCCCCGAGGAAGCTCGCCACGGATGCCGGGGCGCTCGCGCCCGTGCGCGCATCCTCCGCGAGCCGCACCGCCGAGAGCTCCGGCATGCCGCGGGTGATCGTGCCGGTCTTGTCGAAGATGGCGTGGTCGAGCGAGGCCGCCGCCTCGAGCGCATCGCCGTCTTTCACGAGGATGCCGAGCTCGGCGCCCCTGCCCGTGCCCACCATGATGGCGGTGGGGGTGGCGAGGCCGAGCGCGCAGGGGCACGCGACCACGATCACCGAGACCCCCGCCATGAGCGCCGCCTCGAAGGCCGCCCCCTGCTCGGTGCCATTCACGGCGCCGAAGATGAGCCAGCCGATGAAGGTGGCGAGCGCGATGCCGAGCACCGCGGGCACGAAGACCGCGGAGATCTTGTCCGCCAAGCGCTGGATCGGCGGCTTCGAGCCCTGCGCGGCCTCCACCATCGCGACGATGCGCGAGAGCGTGGTCTCGGCGCCCGCCGCCTCCACCCTGAACTCGAAGGAGCCCGTGCCGTTCATCGTGCCGCCGGTCACGCTCGCCCCCGGGGCCTTCTCCTGGTACATCGGCTCGCCCGTGAGCATGGATTCGTCCACCGAGGAGAGCCCCGCCACCACGCGGCCGTCAGCCGGGACGCGCTCGCCCGGGCGCACGAGCACCACGTCTCCCACCACGAGCTCGTCCGTGGGAATGTCGAGCTCGGCGCCCCCGCGGCGCACGTGCGCCTCGCGCGGCGCGAGATTCATGAGCTCCTCCACCGCGCGCCCCGCGCGACCCTTCGCGCGATGCTCGAGCATCTTCCCGAGCATCACGAAGGTGATGAGCATGCACGACGTCTCGAAGGGCGCCATGCGCCCCATCTGCGTGGGCGCGAAGGTGATGTAGACGGAATAGCAAAACGCCACGGTCGTGCCGAGGGCGACGAGCGTGTCCATGTTGGCCGCGTGCGCGCGAGCGGCGCCGACCATGCCCTTGTAGTAGCGCGCGCCGCAATAGAACTGCACCGGGATGGTGAGGATGAGGCAGATGAGGTTCATCGCGAACATCGCCGAGTGGTGGTCGCCTGAGCCGAGGAACACGTTTGCCGCGATGCCGCCCACCGCCATGCCCGCGGGAGTCATGGAGATCGTGACCACGATCGCCGTGATCACGAGCGCGAGCACGAAGGTCTGGAGGTCCTTGCGCTCGGTGGCGGCCTCCTTCGCGCGGCGCTCCTCGTCGAAGGCCTGGCGCCCCTTCTCGGGGATCACCGACCCCACGAACCCGAGGTCGCGGATCTGCGAGAGGATCGCGTCGATCGAGACGCTCGAGGGATCGAAGACCACCTCGCCGGTGTTCGCGGCGAGGTTCACGCGCATCTCGTCCACGCCGGGCATGCGCCCCACCATGCGCTCGATGATGGAGGAGCAGGACGCGCAGCTCATGCCCTCGATGGCGAGCCGCGCGGTGTGCGCGGATGCCTCGGCCATTACTCCCTCGCCTCCCCCTCGAGCTCCTCGCCGTCGAGCAGGCGGCGCTCGCTCGTAATGTAGCGCTCCATGGCCTTAAGTTGGTTTCTCATCCTCTTCTTGGCGGAACGCTCGTAGAGCTTGCCGACGAGCTTGCCGTTCACGTCGCGCGACTTCGAGGATGAGCCGAAGTCCTCCTCGTAGACCACGTCGATGCCGCTGCCGTCCGCAGAGGGCGTGAGGTCGTAGGACACGGTGTTCGTGTCGCCCATCGATTCGAAGCTGCAGGAATAGGCCACCGGACGCTCGAGGCGCGTGATCTTCACCTTCGTGTCGCGCTCGTGGCCGAGCTTCGTGTGGATGGGCTTGCGGTAGGAAAAGCCCCTCTTCAGGAGGGCCGGGTTCTTGCGCTTGCCCGTGGATTGCTCGATGTCGTAGCACACGCTCGCGAGCAGGCGCTCGAAGAACTCCTCCGCGCTCACCTCAAGATGCGCTTCCACCTTCATGGCGAACCTCCCGCCCGCGTCCGCGAAAACCTAAGGGGCCCTCAGCCTCAGTACCTGCGCTTATGCACCATATAGGCGAGTGCCGCGCCGGCGATGATGAGCCCGCCCGCGAGCATCGGCCAGCTGATGGTGTTCGGGCCGTTCACGAAGCCGGCCGCCATCACGAAGAGCAGGCCGATCACCAAAAAGAACGCGGACCACGAGCTCCTGGGCACGACGCCCCCCTCCATGGAAGCCGCCCTCCCCTAAAGAGAAGGAGGGCGGCTGGTGAATACGCTCAGATCTTAGCGAATGAGCCGAACGCGCACGCGCGCCTAGAGCTCGTCGCCCACCGACTGGTTGTATTCCTCGTCTTGCTCGATCTCGATCGAGGTCTCCTTGTTCGCCAGCCGGATGAACGGGATCCAGATGAGGAACGAGATCACCACGCTCGAAAGCGAGACGAGGCCCGCGAGCAGGTTGCCTCCCGTCGCGAGGAAGGCGCCGATGCCGGCGGGCATGATCCACGGCACCTGCAGGAAGACCGGCGGGATGACGCCCGCGAAGGTGAGGATGAGCGGGAGGATGGTGCAGATCGGCGGGATGATCATCCAGGGGATGAAGTAGAGCGGGTTCAAGACGATGGGGATGCCGAAGATGATCGGCTCGTTGATGTTGAAGATGCCCATTGGCAGCGCGAGGCCGGAGATCACGCGGTAGTCCTCGCGCTTGGAGTAGATGAGCACGGCGATGATGAGGCCGAGCGTGATGCCGGCGCCGCCGATCCACGTGTAGACCTCATACGACGAGCTCACCCACTTGTAGGGAAGATCCATCGGCGCGGTGCCGCTGTTGTAGGCGTTCATGTTCTCCATGAGCGCGGGGAGGTAGACGCCGTTGGTGACGGGCGCGAGCACGTTCGAGCCGTGGATGCCGAAGAACCAGAAGAACTGGATGAGGAAGTTCACGAGGATGATGGCGAAGGCGTTCTGGGAGAAGCCGAGCAAAGGCTGCTGGATGAGCGTCGAGATGAGCGGCCCGGGATACTGCCCCGTCCAGATGACGCAGAGCTGCGTGATGATGGCGCAGATGTAGACGGCCACGACGCCCGGGATGATGGCCGCGAAGGCCTTGGAGACCATGGGCGGCACGCCCTCGGGGAGCTTGATCGTGAGCTTGGCGAGCGTGATCTTCACGTAGATCCAGGAGGAAAGCAGGCCGAAGATCAGCGCCGCGAAGAGGCCCGTGGAGCCGGTGAGGCTCGTGGAGATGAGGCCGCCGCCGGTGACGGGCAGGGTGACGATGCCCTCGCCCTCCACCACCTCGAGACCGGCTTGGGTGAGGGTCGGGACCGCGTCAACGGCCACGTTCGGGAGCGTGTAGTCGAAGCTCGCCGAGAAGTTCATCGTGCACACGACGGCCGCGAAGGTGATGACGCCGCCCGCGAACGGGTTCACGTCGCCCTCCTTCTCGTAGGTGCGCGTCATGTGGTAGCCGAGTGCGAAGGCGAAGACGAGCGACAGCACCGAGAGCGAGCCGTTGTAGGCGAGGCCGTCGATGTTGATGAGCTCGGAGCACGCCGCGGTGAAGGCGTTGCCCTCGCCGAACCACACGTTCGGCAGGTCGCGGAAGAACACGTTCAGAAGCGTTGCGAACGAGCCGATCATGGTGATGGGCAGGATCGACACGAACGCGTCGCGGATTGCCACGAGAAGTCGCACGTTGGCGATCCTCATGGCGACTGGCATGAATTTGTTTTCCATCCAAGCGTAGAAGCCGGACTCCTCAGCCATGCCAAACCTCCTTGTGCTGGTCGTGCGCGGGACTTTCCCCCGCGCCTCTCTCTTTGTGCGCGGGCCCTTCCCACGCGGGTCGTGCTTCTGGCCTTTTCAGGCCCCTCTGGGCTCCGACGAGCCCTCCCCCTCTAGGAAGCGTTCCTCCGGCGCTCCCTAGCCAATGAATCCGAAGCGCTGCCACGAATCGAGGTAGTCGATGAGGATCTGCTCCTCCTCGGGCACGTGGCCGACGATGTTGTGGAGCCCGAGGTTCTTCATGTCGCGAAGGACCACCTGGAGCTCGCCCTTGTAGCGCGGGTCGTTGTCGTTCACCACGACGATGTCGCCGCGCACGGCGTCGCGGGTGTCGTGCGGCGGGATCGGCGTGTCGTGGTACTTCACGCGCGCCATCGAGCTGCGAAGGATGTAGGGCGAGAGATCGCCGCGCACCACGTGCGGGAAGTTGAAGATGATCTCGCGCTCCACGTCCGTGTCGGCGTCCTCGAGGTCGATCTTCATGTCGATGCGCAGGGGGTCGATGGCCGCGAGGTCGTCGAGCTCCTTTTCCGTGGCGAAGGCGTTCGAGATGAGGATGTCGTCCACGAGGCCGGTGGCCGCGAGATGGCGCGCGGCGAGGCCGGGCGCGAGATCGCGATGCATCTCGAGCGTGGGGAGGCCGGTGCCGTTTCCCCACGGGCCCATGGCGTCGTGGTTCTCGCAACCCACGAAGCTCGCCACGCGGATGTTCTGCTCCATGGCCTGGATGCTCGTCTCCTCCCAGAAGTCGTACGAGAGGCCGCTATAGCGCTGGGGATAGAAGTTGTGGCAGGCCCAGAGGTGCGCCGGGTCCGCGCCGGAGAGGAGCGCTGATTCGAGGATGGCGTCGCGCATGGAGGCGTTGATCTCCACCACGAGGCCGAAGGGGTTGTGCGTCATCTCGGCGATGGTGCGGTCGGCGTAGGGCGCGTCGAGACGAAGGCCGTCGGCGCCGAGGTCGTGGAAGAACGAGAGATCCTCGGGGCTCACGCCGAGGCGATCGAGCACCGCGGGCCACACGTCGAGCACGAGCTGCATGCCGTTCGCGTGGATGCGCTCGGCCACCGGCTTGAACTCCTCGACGATCTGCTCGCGGTCCCCCTTCACGGAAAGCAAGCAGCTGAAGACGCGCGTGTAGCCGCGCTTTCCAGCCGCGTCGATGTAGGCGAGGGTTTCCTCCTGGGAGCAATGCTCGGGATAGACCGAGATGCCCAATCCGAGCCTCTTCGGTGACGTGTAGGCCATGGCCGCTCCGCTTCTTTCGCAAGCGACTCCCACAGCCGTGGCTCGAGCATCCCATGCAGCGTGGAGGAGGCGCTTTGTGGGTTTAAACGGCTTAAATGTTTATATGCGATTCACTGAAACCTCAGGAAAAGCGCGTGAAAGGTTAGTTAATTCGGCGAGTAAAGCCGAACGGTATCCCCCACCCCGCGAGCGGTTTTCAGCTTTTTGAAGCCCAGGACGGCGAATGCCGGATGGTCCATTAATACAAGCGAGGGGGGCTGGTTGCCATGCAACCAGCCCCCCTCGGTGAGATCAATCCGGCCTTACTCCTCCGGCGGGAGCGCGGCGGCGTACCAGCAGGCGTCCTCCTGGTTCCAACCGAGCTTTCCGAGCTCTGCGTACTCGGTGGCGTTTGGCGTGTAGAGGTGGGCTCCCACGCCTCCGTTCTCCGTCATGTACTTGTTGAAGAGACGGTAGACGGGCGCCGCGTGTTTGTCTTTCGGGTCCGCGCTTTGGAAGACGGCGTCCTCGAACTCCCAGCCGAGACGGGTGAGCTCGCTCACCTCCGCGGGCACCATCGTGTAGAGGTGGTCGCCGTTATGGGGGTTGTAGAGGCGGAACACGTGGCCAGAGCCCTGATCGAGCTCCTCGAGCTTGTCGAGCGTGATGGCGGCCTCGGAGAGCTCCACCTCCTCCTGGTAGGAGGTGATGCCCTCCTGCTGCCAGCCGATCTTCGCGAGCTCTTCGTACTCATGCTCGTCGGTCGTCAAGAGGTGCTGGCCGTCGTAGGGGTTGTAGAGGCGATAGACCGGGATGAGGCCCGCGTAGAGGGCATCACGCTCCGAGCAGGTGAAGATGAGGTCGTAGGTGATCTTGGCGGGTTCTCTCATGCCCTCCTCCATGACGGAGGTGATGAGGAGCTGGCAGTGGCGTCCCACGAGGTCTCCCACGGTCGGCCCCACGGCCATTTCCTCGGCCTCCACCTCAGGGGCCGTCGCCCGCACGAGCCCGAGCTTCTGGGCGAAGAGGCGAGGCCAGCTCTTGAGCTCCTCTTTGGTGGAGTAGGTGAGCTCGGGCTCCTCGCCCGTCATGGTCGTGACGGAGGCGATCACCTTCTGGTTCTCGTGAGCGGCGGAAAGGAAGGCCTCCATGACGTCGTAGCCGAGCGAGGAGGCGCTCTCCTCGAGGCCGCGCTCGGAGACGTC
>CANQOF010000013.1 GCA_947625405.1 uncultured Atopobiaceae bacterium
GGGGCCCTGGCGGCCCTGCTAGCCCTCTTTGCCGCCGTCGTGGTGGCAACGCCGGCCGTAGCCGACCCGGCGGAGGAAATGTCTCCTGCCATCACGGGCGGCTGGCAGGTCGTTGCGACTGGTACCAGCGATGCACCCACCGGCTGGGGCGCGCTCAGCGGGATTACGAGCGCGACCAGTACCGGCATCACCATCTCGCCGGTTGCGGGCGAGGATCAAGATCCCATCACGATCAATCTAAATGCCGCGAACTCCGAGAGCACTCCGATCACATTCGAAAACCTCGGCACGATCACGGGACAATCGAGCGCGCTTATCACCATTAATGGAACTAAAGACACATACGTGAACTTCAATGGCGGGAATGTAAGCGGCTCTGCGGCCGTGCTTGCCATCACAAACACAGCTGGTGAGCAGAGCGATAAATCTGCTGGTGAAACCGTGGGCGTCGTGCTGGGCGGCTCCGGCACTCTCACGCTCACGAATACCAGCAGCGCGAGTGCAATGACCACATCCACTGGGGCCGTAACGGTTACCGACTCCCTTAACGTAGTCGCAAACGTGAGCGGTGGTACCGCTGGTGCACTCGCTCTTGGTGATGGTCCTCTCACCATCGGCGATGGCGATGGCTCAACCGCTACCGTGACCCTCAACAACACGGGGAGTGGCCCGGCGTTCGTTGCGGCTACTGACACGAATACCGATGAAAATGACATCAAGGTGAACGAAGGCGCCACTCTTGCCTGCACCGTTGCCGCTCCCAATGGGACCACCGCGGGCGTTCAGCTTAACGATAACAACCTTCAAGTCGACGGTACCGTGAGCGTCGAGCTCACCGGCACCGGTAACATGCCTGCTGTGAGCTCCACGGGCGCCATTGCCCTCGGCGCAGCTGGTGCTCCCGCTTCAAATGCTGATTTCACCGTGTCCGCTCAGCCGAACGCCACGAGCCTTGGTGGCAGCGCCAACGCAGTCGTAACTGCAGGTAGCATTGCCAACTATGGTGGTACCGTTGCCGTGGACGTGACCGTCTCCGTGCCCGCGGGTGCGACCGCATCTAACTATGAAATCAACGGTGTCCAAACAAGCACTGCCACAGGCGTGGTCGTCGCCAACGGCGGCACCATGGCAGTAAATGTCGTAAACGGTGGTGGCAAGGGTCTCACAACCACCAATAGCGGTGTTGTGACCGTTGGGAATGGCTCCGGTAACTCGCTTACCGCTGGCGCCCTCTCCGTGAACGCCCCTGGCGTGGCCATCACGAGCGCTGGGCTCATCACCCTCAACAGCGGCGAAATCACCGCAACCTCCGGGACCACAACGGCCATCGTCGCAAGCGCGGCTACCACCTCGGTTACGCTCAATGGCGGCACCCTTACCGCCAACGGTGGCGCTCCTGCCAAGTCTGATAGCTCTGCCGGCTATGGCATTAGCTCCACTGGCAACATCACTCTCACCAACAACTCTGAATCCGGGAATGGTGGTCCGACTCTCAACGCCTCCACCAAGGACACGGATCGAAATTCGCAGGCAGTGAATGGGGCGATCGCCCCCGATGCCACAGGTGACTCGAGTGCAGCGAATTACAAGTGGGTGTACGTATCCGGTGGCACCAACACCACAACCGCGCCTTCGACCGCTACCCCTCAGCCCGTCCTTCCCATGGAAATCCGCAACTATGCGGGTATGGCCACTGAGCCCGTGAGCATCACGGCTGAAAACCTCACCCAGGTCATCGTGATGCCGAATGCCATCACTGGCTTCATCGCCACGGTCTCCCCGGCGTCTGGCTCGTTTGGCGCCACTGGTTCGGGCGCTGGTGGGGCCATAACTGGTGCTCCCATGCCCAACGGCTATGTGGTTGCCAATACAGGGACCGTGACTAAGTCCACCGATGTTGCCGGCATCTTCGCCTATTCGGCCAAGATGGCCCCGAGCTTCACGGATACGACGTATCCGCTCGCTGACAACGTGGCCGGGGCGGAGCAAGCCAACGTCACCTCCATCTTCAACGGCATCAACAGCGGTACTAACCCGACTGTGGTGACCGTTGCGAGCGGGAGCAAGTACTTCGCGCTCACCAACAAGTTCTCCGGCACCACGCTGCCCCTCACGCTTGCCACCACGAACGCCCCTGCGCTCTCCGTGACCGGCCTCTATCCCAAGAACAGCCTCAAGCTGACCATGAACGAGATCCCGGTCTCCTATCAGGTAACGTTCGATGGCAACGGAAGGCTTGCGGATCCTCAGCCCGAGGCGGGCGCAACGGTTGATGGCGAGACCGTAACGGATGCGAATAAAGGTGCGTTCGGCTATACGATCGCTACGCCTGTGGGTAGCGAATACGGCGTCTACTTCACCGAGCCTGGCGGCGACACCATCCTCAATGGCATCCCCAGCATCACCGACACTTCCAAGAACGTGCCTGTGGCGAGCCTTCCGGTCGAGAAGCCAGTCGGTTCTTACTTCCTTGGTTGGTATGAGTCAAATACCGCTACGGATGCGACCGTTCCTGTCCTCCCCGATCCAATCACCGAGGTCCCGACTGCGAGCGCCAATGTGACCTACAACGCCGTGTACGGTAAGGTTACTGTCAATACTGCGATCAAGGACATCCTCGACGGCTCCCCGCAGACCATCATGGCTGGCGAAACCGCGACCTACACCGTGCCCGTGAAGGTTGTCCTGGCCAACACTGACTACTATTCCACTCTCGATATCTCCGACATCAACCTCGATCCTCAGGCTATCAACGTGACGGGCGTTGTTGACAGCGATAGCTATGTGTCGCTTCAAACTACGTTCGAAGGCGCGAGCTCCGGCGCTCTCAATGGTGTGGTGCTCGGCACGCCAACCGTCTCTGATGTGAGCGAGGCCGCCTTCGTCATCACGGTGCCGATCACCACTGGTGCGAACGCCACGCAGGGTAAGTACAGCGTGGGCATTGCGATCAACGAGGCTGGTACCGGGGATACGACTCCTTCATCTCTATACGGCATCCTCAACGTTGATGGCGTCGCCGCCGACGCTGACATCGCGGTCATCCGCTACTACAACCCCTACGACGGCGAGCACGTGCTCACCACGAGCCACGACGAGTCCATGGCGCTTCTCACCGCCGGATGGCTCGGCGAGGACATCGCGTGGTTCGCTCCCGCCGATGGCCAGGCTGTGTACAGGCTCTACAACCCGTACAACCACGATCACTACTACACCACCAGCACGACTGAGGTGGATGGCCTCGTGGAGCTTGGCTGGGAGAAGGACTTCGCGAACGCCGACGGCACTCAGAACCCCGTCTTCTATGGCAATACCGAGAATTCGCTCTACCCGGTCTACCAGCTCTTCAACCCCTATGAGACCGTGGGTACGCACCTCTGGACGCTCGACATGAACGAGGTCCTCGCACTCTGCACGCCTGATGGCTGGCAGAACGAGGGTCCGAAGTGGTTCGCCTCCTATCCCGGAACGACCCTCTAAGGACTAGTTAGTTTCATCCCCGGCGGGGGCTCCGCGCCCCCGCCACCCCGCACTCCCCGCGGGCATTCCGCCCGCACCGCTCCATGTTCGTCGATCGACTCGCGCTGCCCATGGGTTACCTAGCAGGCCCACGGCCGCGAGAGTGCACTCGGCGGGGGGCGACGGCCCCCCGCCCCTATCTTCGGGTTCCGGTCCCTCTGCAAGAGGCGGGCCCACGCCCCCTCGCAGGGCGGACGACAACCTAGCGAGAAGGGCCCCGTCGGCGTTCGCCGGCGGGGTCCTTCTTTTCGCCATGCCAGCGGCTGTTTCATTTGCCACCGAATGACAATTTCGCCACTCGCCCAAAGCCCGCAACTCATCTACCTGCGCTTTTGCGAATCGCTGCTGCCAGTTTCATGTATCACCTGTTTTTCACTTTGCGTGCCACCCTGGCCTTTTCGCCCGCGCGAAATCTAGACACGCTCCTGGTTGCTTGCCCCGATGGAGAGGTCTCGGATGTGCGATTGCGTGGAGGCATCTCGTCCGCCCTCGCGCGACCTCAAACCCTTGCCGGCATTTCAACTCTTGGGCGAGACCGTGCCGTTCGGGGCCGCGAATATGGAAGGACTGTGGAGGAGTCCTACACTTGCGAAGGCCGCTTCCCGCGAGGCCGCGCTTGCTCGCGCCACGCGCTTGCGGCATAGATACGCTCGCATTTTGGGAGGACTCATGGACGTACCCGCGTACAAGAAGTACTTCGCAGAGATCTTCGGCACCGCCGTGCTCACCCTCTTTGGCTGCGGCAGCGCGGCCATCGCCGGCGGCACCCTCGGCAATCTCGGCATCGCCGTCGCCTTCGGCCTCTCCATCGTGGCCATGGCGTTCGTGATTGGCGACGTGAGCGGCTGCCACATCAACCCGGCCGTGTCCTTCGGTATGTTCCTCGACGGCCGCATGTCCGGCGGCGAGATGGTGGGCTATTGGGTGAGCCAGTTCATCGGCGGCATCTGCGGCGCCGCGCTCCTCATGGCCATCGAATGGTGCACCGGCTTTGCGCCCGGCGAGTTCGGCCTCGGCGCGAATGGCTTCGATTCCGCGAGCTCCATTGGCCTCACGGGCGTGGGCGCCTTCCTCGTGGAGATCATCCTCACCTGCGTCTTCGTGCTCTCCGTGCTCGGCTCCACCTCGAGCGAGAAGACCGCACCCTTCGCCGGCATCATCATCGGCGCCACGCTCACCTTCGTGCACGTGATGGGCATCCCGCTCACGGGCACCTCCGTGAACCCCGCGCGCAGCTTCGGCCCCGCGCTCCTCATGCTCGGCGTGGGCGACACGCTCCCCATCTCGCAGGTGTGGGTCTTCATCCTCGCCCCGCTCGTGGGCGCCGGCCTCGCCGTCCTCGTCTGGCGCATCGTGACGGTGAGCGACAAGTAGGTTCTCTTCGGGGGAAGGCAGCCACCATGCCCTGCGCAGCGCAGGGAATGGAAGCAAGCTCGTAGGCAGCTCAAGACTTAGGCCTTGAGCTGCTTTTTCTGCCCAGCGGATGGGCTTAAGGTTCGGACGCGCGAAAACGCGCATCCAAGACCTGACATCCGGGGCAATCAATCAGGAGCGAGTCTCGATGCCACGCGCAGCCGAGACCTGGCATCCGGGACGCAACGCGGGTGCGGGCGCCCTTGCGGTGTATCTCGTGGCATGGGTGCTCTTGCGGTGTAGAGAAATCGGGCGAAAACGCCCATTTTTGTCCCGTTTCGTACACCGCAAGGCCAGCCTCGGCACAATTCGCCACACCCTAAGCCCGTCCGTGCCACGGGATACACCGCAAGGGCCTCCGCGGCAGCGCCTCGCACACCGCAAGGCTTGCCATGGCCACACGTTGCTCGAGGCCACGTGCGATGCTCTCTGCTATCATTCCTCTTCGCGAAGCGAGGCTCGCTTGGGCCTCCACCTGACTGGCGCCCTTTGCAGGCTGCTGGCTGGTTTTGAGCGATTGTCCCTCGGGCGGCTGGCGCGAGTGCCGGGCGCAGGGGCCATAGTCGCAACGCCTGCCGGTGGTTTCCCGAGGGAGCCGCCGGTTTTTTCATATCGATGGCCCTGCGCGGGAGCACTGCGGGGCCGAAAGGAAGGTGTTCGACATAGCTAGGAACGACACGCCGCGCATCAACGATGAGATCACGGCCCGCACGTGCCGCCTCATCGGGCCGGACGGGAACCAGCTCGGGCTCTTCGGCATTCTCGATGCCCAGCGCTACGCCGACGACCAGGGCCTCGACTTGGTGGAGATTGCCCCCAACGCCAACCCCCCGGTTTGTCGCGTGATGGACTACGGGAAGTACCGCTACGAGCAGGCCATGAAGGACAAGCAGGCCCGCAAGCGCCAGACGCGCGTCGAGGTCAAGGAGATGAAGTTCCGGCCGAAGATCGACGTCGGCGACTACGAGACGAAGAAGGGCCACGTCCTGCGCTTCCTCAAGAAGGGCGCGCGCGTGAAGGTGACCATCATGTTCCGCGGCCGCGAGATGGCGCATCCCGATCAAGGCCTCACGGTGCTCGAACGTCTGCAAGAGGACCTCAAGCCCTACGCCACCGTCGAGCAGGCTCCGAAGATGGAGGGTCGCAACATGCACATGCTGCTCGCCCCCATCAAAGGCGCGTTCGACAAGAAGGACACCGAGGACGAGGCCCCCGAGAAGGCCTAGCTCCCTACGACGCACCACCACGCAAGCACCGACTCGAAGAACGTCCGCCGAAAGGAAAGAGGAGACGATATGCCAAAGATGAAATCCCACCGCGGCACCGCGAAGCGGTTCCGTCGCACGGGTACCGGCAAGCTCATGCACGCGCACGCCTTCAAGAGCCACATCCTCACCAAGAAGTCGCCCAAGCGCATCCGCAATTTCCGCAAGGAGACCGAGGTCTCCAAGGCCGACGCCAAGAACGTGAACGCGAGGCTCGGCTAGAGGCGCTGCCCTCGCGACTTTTACTCGATTGCACACTCGAAGGAGTTGAGGATCATGGCACGTATTAAGCGCAGCGTGAACGCGAAGAAGAAGCGTCGCACCACGTTCGAACGCGCGAAGGGCTACTACGGCGCGCGGTCGCGCACGTATCGCTCGGCCAAGGAGCAGGTTCAGCACTCGCTGCAGTACCAGTACCGCGATCGTCGCAACAAGAAGCGCGAGTTCCGCCGCCTGTGGATCCAGCGCATCAACGCCGGCTGCCGCGAGAATGGGCTCAGCTACTCGAACTTCATGCACGGCCTGAAGCTCGCCGGCGTGGAGCTTGACCGCAAGGTGCTCGCGGAGATCGCCTACGACGATGCCACCGCTTTCGCCGCCCTCTGCGACGTGGCGAAGAAGGCCCTCGAGGAAGGTGAGCAGGCCGCCTAACGGCTCGCGCCCCGCTCATTTGTCCTGGAACCGCCGCATGCCGCCTTCGGGCGCATGCGGCGTTTTTTCGCGCGACGATGCGCGGCCCATCCCTCGGGCTTTACATAACATCGCAGAATTACACGCCCTCGCGGCAGGAAGGCGCAGAAACTCCTTGCCTCGTGCCACCAGGTGGCATGGGGCGAGGAGTTTCTGCCATCGATCTCGCCTGAATCTGGCGTGACAGCAGGAGTTTCTGACATTTCCTGGCACGAGGCCCAGACTTTCTGCGTTTTCGGCCCCCTGAATTTAAAACCGAGACAGAAACTCCTGCCCCCACGACAAGGTAGGGGCTTGCGACCGCGCTACCGCGCACTGCAAAGGGGGACCCGCGAGGGTCCCCCGAATGCGCGAGAATGCCGCCCTCGCTGGAACCCTTAGTGACCCCACCTCATAAGGTGGGTGTCCTGCCCGCGTTTTCCAGCTTCCACATCAACGGTGGATACCTGTACGAACGCGTGTCGCGGATTCCCTAAGTATTCGTGACGGGCCACCCAGTTTGTCCGCGGGGCGAGCATTCGACGCACACGATACCCATCGCGCGCCCCGAGGTCGAGGGGATATCCAACTTCCTCGATGGATCACTCGCCAACGGTATGAACTCCCGCAGTCAAAGGCGAAAAGATATACCAACCCTTTCGAATCTTCCCAAGACCAAAGGGACGGTTCTTTTGTCTTGCGGCGTCTTGCGTTCGGTTCGTGCGAGCAAAAGCCTCTAGAATCACGCCACATACCGGCCGCGCGAGCTCGAGAGGAGGTGGCGAGGGATGCCGTTGCCCTGGGTGCCCTTCGTGGCGCTCTTTCTCACGTCCCTCGCGATGACGCTCGCACTCGTGCCCTTCGTGCGGCGTCTCGCCATCCGCCTCGGCTCTGTGGACTATCCCGGCGGACGCCGCGTGAACACGGTGCCCGTCCCGCGCATGGGCGGCCTCGCGGTGGTGCTCGCGCTCGCCGTGGCGGCCGGCGTGCAGTGGCTCGGCACCACCTACCTCGACTGGCCCGTGGTCGTGCTCCCCGCGCCCGGCCTCAGCGTGAACTACTGGGTGCTCGCCGTCTCCGTGCTCATCATCTTCCTCACGGGCTTCATCGATGACCTCGTCTCGCTGCGGCCGCTCCCCAAGCTTCTCGGGCAGGTCCTCGCGAGCTCCGTGGCCGCCGCCTCCGGTCTCATCGTGGGAGACATCGTGAACCCCATTGCGGGCGGCACCGTCTCCATCGGTTGGCTCGCCTATCCCGTGACCGTGATCTACCTCGTGGCATTCGCGAACGCGATCAACCTCGTGGACGGTCTCGATGGCCTCGCCTCGGGTCTCACGGCGATAGTGAGCCTCTCGATGTTCGTTATCGCCACGAACGAGGCGCGCCTCGACGCGGCTGCGCTCGCGATCGCGCTCACGGGCGCCTGCATCGGCTTCCTCCGCTACAACTTCAGCCCCGCGGTGATCTTCCTTGGCGATTCGGGAGCGCTCACCTTGGGCTTTGTGCTCGGCTGCGTGTCGTTGCTCTCCGTCACGCGCGTCGCGGGCGTGACGATGCTCCTCCTGCCGATCATGCTCGCCGGCATCCCGATCCTCGACACGTTCTCCGCGATCGTCAGGCGCCGGCGCGCCCACGTGAGCGTGGGCCAAGCCGACACTGGCCACATCCACCACCGACTCGTGCGCGAGGGCTACGACCCGCGCCAGGCCGTGATCCTCATCTACCTCTGGACGGCCGTGCTCTGCGTGGGCGCGATCGTGATGACGCGCATCGACTCCTGGACCGACGAGATGCTCGAGCGCACCGTGCTCAAGGTGCTCATCTTCCTCTTCTTGCTCGCGTTTTCCCTTATCTTCGCGATCCGCCTGCGTCTCTTCACGCCCGTGCTCCTGCACCACTGGGATCCTCGCCGCCGCCGCGATGTGCTCATCACCCCCGATGATCCGCGCTTCGTGGAGGAAGCCGAGCGCCAAAACCTCCCCGACGCCGAGCTCGAAGCCGAGCGCGCATCCGACAATGGGGAGTAGGGTTCGTACAGGTACGAACTGGTGGAGATGAAGGGATTCGACGCGGAATTGCTTCGCAATTCCGCTGGGCTCCGGGCTTACAGCCCTTCGCCCTACGAGGAGCCACAAGGGCTCCTCGCGCCCTCGCGGGTTCGAATCCCTTCATCTCTATGATCATCAGCAAAAAGGCCCGGATAAACCGGGCCTTGCTGGCGATGGTGGAGATGAAGGGATTCGAACCCTCGGCCTCTGCCATGCGACGGCAGCGCTCTCCCAGCTGAGCTACATCCCCGTGTGGTGCAGGTATTTTCCGACGAAGGGCCGAGGGTGTCAAACCCCGCGTGGCGCGAGGCTCGAGGCGAGGCGCTACGCGAGCTCGTCGGAAATGCGGTCGGCGGAGGTGAGCTCGCGCGCCACGCGGCAGGGCGAGCCGTAGGCGATCACGCCCGCGGGGATATCGCGCGTCACGACCGAGCCCGCGCCGATGACGGAGCCCTTGCCGATGGTCACGCCGGGCATGATGGTCACGTCGCCGCCCACCCACACGTCGTCTTCGATGACGATGGGAGAGGCCTTCTCGAGCCCTGTCGCGCGCTCCTCGGCGTTCAGCGGGTGCTGGGCCGTGTAGGCGCCGAGGTTCGGGCCGATCTGGCAACGCTTGCCGATGCGAATGCCGCCGCCGTCCATGAGGTAGGCGCCGTGGTTCACGAACGTGCCCTCGCCGATCTCGATGCGCGAGCCGTAGTCCACGTAGACGGGTGCGAGCACGACGGCGCCCTCGCCGAACTCGGCGAAGAGCCGCTCGAGGAGCTCGCGGGCGCGCTCGAGCTCGGCGGGGGAGAGCTGGTTGAACTCCCAGGCGAGGGCGTTGCCCTCCGTGCGAAGCGCTTCAAGCGCGGGGTCGCCGGCGTCGTACCACTGTCCCGCGTCCATCTTCTCGAGTTCGCTCACGAGGAATCCTTCCGTTCAGTCGCGCGTGGATAAGGCGAGATCATGGTAGCGGGCGATTCTCCCTGGCAACGCCACGCCGAGTGCCACGCCGAGCCCTGCGGTGTATCTGGTGGCACGGGTGCGTTTGCGGTGTGCGCAAAAGCGCCGCAGCCACGCTTGCGGTGTGCGAATCGGGCAAATCCGCGCCGTTTTCACCTAGATTTGCTACACCGCAAGCCCACCCGTGCCACGAAGTACACCGCAAGGCCGTGCGTGGCATGAGCGGCTACACCGCAAGCCCACCCGTGCCACGAGCTACACCGCAAGCACACCTATGCCACGAGCTCCACCGCAAGCGGGGGCGTGGCACGAGCAGCTACACCGCAAGCACACCGCTGGGACGCAATAGAATCGCGTGCATGGGCTTTCGTGAAACATCCCTGTTGCTCTCGCTTGCGGCGTATGGGCGCTGCGAGCTGTGCCCGCGGCGCTGCGGGGTGAACCGCGCGGCGGGGGAGCGCGGCGTGTGCGGCGAGACGGCGACGATGCGCGCGGCGCGAGCGGCGCTCCACCTCTGGGAAGAGCCGCCCATCTCGGGAAACGCCGCCGACGACGCGCTGCCCGCCGCCGAGGCGCGTGACGCGGGCTCGGGTACGATCTTCTTCTCCGGTTGCCCCCTTCGCTGCGTCTATTGCCAAAACGCCGAGGTGAGCGCGCGCGGCGCCGGCTGGCCGCTCAGCACGGGCGAACTCGCGCGGACGATGCTCGCCCTCGAGGCCCAAGGCGCCCTCAACGTGAACCTCGTGACGGCGCTCCACTTCGCGCCACAGGTGGCTCGCGCGGTGCGCGAGGCTCGCGAGCTGGGCCTTTCCATCCCCATCGTGGCGAACACCTCGGGCTACGAGCGCGCGGAGCTCGTGCGCGCGCTCGCGGGCACGGTGGACGTCTGGCTCACGGACTTCAAGTACGCGAGCCCCGAGCTTGCGGCGCGGCTCTCCCACGCGCGCGACTACCCAGAGGCCGCGTCAGAGGCGCTCGAGGCGATGGTCGAGGTCGTGGAGGCCGCGGGCGGGCGCGAGGAGGACGAGGCGGGCCACCTCAGGCGCGGCGTCATCGTGCGCCACCTGCTGCTTCCCGGCGAGGCATCGGACAGCTTCGCCGTGCTCGACCGCGTGGCCGCGCTCGCGCTCGGCCGCTGCGACCTCTCGCTCATGAACCAATACACGCCGAACGAGGCCTGCCGGCGCGCGGGTGGCGCGCTCGCGGGAAGCGTGGACGACGAGGACTACGAGGCCCTCATCGCCTACGCCTACGAGCTCGGCTTCGAGCGCGTGTGGTGGCAGGAAGCGGGGACGGTCTCCGAGAGCTTCGTGCCCGCCTTCGACGGCACCGGCCTTCCCGGAGAGCATCCCGAGGCGCGCTGAAGGGGTATAGAGCCCTCGAGAGGCACTCACACGCACGCGAATCAAGGAGGCCATCATGGCGGTCTATGATCCCGAGCCCCTGCCCGTGGGCGAGAAGGAGAAGCTGCAGCGCGAAGAGGCGCTCAAGGAAGAGACGAAGTCCGAGGCGGCCGAGGCCAGCCGCGAGGAGGCGAAGACCGAGAGGGAACGCCTGCTCGACAAGTGGGAGGCCAAGGAGAGGCAGCGCGCGCTCGAGAAGAAGATCGAGGGCGAAGAGGCGTAGCATTCTGGCCCGAGCAAGCACTCGGCGTTTGGGGAGCCATGGCCGATCAACAGTTGAGCGATCAGGAACGCGCGGAGCTCGAGGAACTGCGCGCTGAGAAGGCCGCGCGCGAGGAGGCCGAGGCCGCGGCGCGCGAGCGCGCCGAGCTCGAGCGGCTTCGCGAGGAGCAGGCGCGGGCCGAGCACGACGCGGCCGTGGACGCGCGCATCGAGGCCGCGCGCCAGCGCATGGAGCCCGACGACGACCTCAAGATGCCCCTTCCCCA
Organism: uncultured Atopobiaceae bacterium; assembly: GCA_947625405.1. Lineage (GTDB taxonomy): Bacteria > Actinomycetota > Coriobacteriia > Coriobacteriales > Atopobiaceae > CANRLS01. The sequence goes on from CANQOF010000013.1 coordinate 11,754, forward strand.
GAAGATCATCCTGCTCATCTGCATCGTGGTCTTCGTCGTGGTGCTGTTCTACTTCTTCTTGTAGTCCCGAAGGTGGTTCTGTATTGATTTCACCGAAGGAGGCCGTGAGGCGATGCACGCGTAGCGCGCGCGGCCTCCGAGCCCGTTTGGGCAAATGAGAATTGAGGTCGCGCGCGCTTCGCGCGCGGGCGAATGGAGCAGGCTACACTAGCGAGGATCGAGATCGCGCCGCGCGCGATCGTCCCTGCGTCGAAAGATCGCCATGTCGCTCACCGATCGCACCATCCCCACGGACGTCGCCCTCAACACCGACCTCTACGAGCTCACGATGGCCCAGGCCTTCTTCGAGAGCGGCCGCGGGCAGGACGAGGCCGTCTTCACCGTCTTCTTCCGCGAGAACCCCTTCGACGGCGGCTATGCCGTGGCCTGCGGCACGGGGCAGATCGCGGACATGATCGAGAACTTCCGCTACACGCCGGAATCGATCGACTACCTCGCCTCGCTCGAGGCGCCCGGCGGCGGGAAGATGTTCAAGCCCGACTTCCTCGCCTGGCTCGGCGACTTCGAGCCGAGGGTGACGATCCACGCGGTGCGCGAGGGCGACCTCGTATTTCCGCGTGAGCCGCTCGTGCGCGTGCAGGGAAACGTCGTGGCCTGCCAGCTCATCGAGACGGCGCTCTTGAACCTCGTGAACTTCCAGACGCTCGTGGCCACGAAGGCAGCGCGCGTGGTGCAGGCGGCCGAGGGCCACGCGGTGAGCGATTTCGGCCTTCGCCGAGCCCAGGGGCCCGACGGCGGCCTCGCGGTGGCGCGCGCGAGCTACGTGGGCGGCGCGAGCTCCACCTCGAACGTGCTCGCGGGAAAGATCTACGACATTCCCGTCTTCGGCACCCACGCGCACAGCTGGGTGATGGCCTTCCCCACGGAGATCGAGGCCTTCCGCGCCTTCGCGGCCTCCATGCCGAACAACTGCACGCTGCTCGTGGACACCTACGACGCCGAGAACGGCATCGAGAACGCGATCGTGGTGGCGAAGGAGATGGAGGCGCGCGGCGAGCGGCTTCGGGCCGTGCGCCTCGACTCCGGCGATCTCGCGAAGCTCGCGAAGTACGCGCGCCGGCGCTTCGACGAGGAGGGGCTGCCCTACGTGGGCGTCTCCGCGTCGAACGACCTCGACGAATACACGATCCAGTCGCTCTTCGCGCAGGGCGCCCCCATCGACAGCTTCGGGGTGGGCACGAAGCTCGCCACGTGCGATCCGCAGCCCTCGCTCGGCGGCGTCTACAAGCTCACGGCCTTCCGCACGCCCGGCGAGCGCGCCTGGACGCCCACGATGAAGCTCTCCGAGCAGGCCTTCAAGCGCACGATCCCCGGCGTGCAGCACGTGCTTCGCTACAAAAGCGAGAACGAGGTGCCCATGGGCGACGTCATCGTCTTCGACGACGTGGCGAGCGATCTCTCCGGCCTCGCGCGCGACGTGCTCGACGGCGACACGATGTACGACTTCACCTCCGGCACGCCGGAGGAGGTGCTCACGCTCATGGTGGAGGACGGCCACGCCGCGGTGCCGGCCGAGCCGCTCGCGGTGGCGCGAGAGCGCTGCAAGAACGCGCTCATGCACCTCGACCCGGCCATCCGTCGCTTCCTGAACCCGCAGTTCTACCCGGTGGGGCTCGAGCCGGGGCTCGCGGAGCTCAGGAGCCACCTCACACAGCTCGAGTGGGAGACGGCTCACGCGAGCACGAAGGACGAAGGCTAGCGCCCCCGCGCGCCCCTCGCCAAAACGAACACGAAAGACGAGACACCATGGCTTCTGTGCCTGTGAAAGACACCCTTGCCGGCCTCCTCGTGGAGGCGGTCGGCGCCGCGCAGGACGCGGGCGCGCTTCCCGCCTTCGAGGTGGAGGACGCCTTCCTCGAACGCCCCGCGGACGCGAGTCACGGCGAGTGGTCCTCCACGCTCGCGATGCGCGCCGCGAAGGCCGCGCGTAAGGCGCCGCGGGCGATCGCCGAGGCGATCCTCGCCGCGCTCCCCGCAAACGACGTGGTGGAGCGCGTGGAGGTGGCGGGCCCCGGGTTCATCAACTTCAAGCTCACCCCCGCCGCGCGCGCGAGCGTGGTGGCCGAGGCGCGCGAGAAGGGAAACGACTTCGGGCGCTCCGACGTGGGGCACGGGCAGTCCGTGCAGGTGGAGTTCATCTCGGCGAACCCGGTGGGGCCGATGCACCTCGGCCACGGGCGATGGGCGGCGCTCGGCGATTCGCTTTGCCGCGTCTTTCGCCATACGAACTACGCCGTTGAGCCCGAGTTCTACGTGAACGACCACGGAAGCCAGCTCGACGTCTTCGGCGCCTCCATCGGCGAGCGCTACCTCCAGCTCGCGGGCCTCATGGCAAAGGAGGGGCTCGATCTCGCCGGCGCGCGCGAGCGCCTGCTCGCCGACCGCGAGGCCTTCGTGGCGGACGAGGACGACGCGCACCCCGAGGCGCACCCGCTCATGGACGCCTTCAACGAGCACCTCGGCGGAAACGCCTACGGCGGCGACTACGTGGTGGACATCGCCGCGCGCTTCCTCGAAACCGATGGCACGCAATGGGTGGATCAACCGGCCGAGGAGCGCAACCTCTCCTTCCGCGAGCGCGGTTATCAGATGATGCTCGACGAGATGGAGAAGACCTGCGCCGACGTGCGCTGCCACTTCGACATGTGGTTCTCCGAGCGCTCGCTCTACGCGAAGGACGCCGACGGCACCTCGCAGGTGAGCCGCGCCTTCGACAAGCTCCGCGAGATGGGCTACCTCTTCGAGGCCGAGGGGGCGCTGTGGTTCCGCTCGACCGCGCTCGGCGACGATAAGGACCGCGTGCTCATCAAGGCGAACGGCGAGTACACGTACTTCGCCTCCGACGTGGCCTACCACTGGAACAAGTTCCAGCGCGTGGACCACGTGATCGACATCTGGGGTGCCGACCACCACGGCTACATCGCCCGCGTGCGCGCCGCGTGCGACGCGCTCGGCTACGAGGGCCGCTTCGAGGTGCTGCTCGGGCAGTTCGTGAACCTGCTGCGAAACGGCGTGCCGGTGCGCATGTCGAAGCGCAAGGGGACGATGATCACCTTCCGCGAGCTCATCGACGAGGTGGGCGCGGACGCCACGCGCTTCACGCTCATGAGCCGCTCCTCGAACCAGACGATCGACTTCGACATCGAGAAGGTGAAGCAGAAGAACGCGGACAATCCCGTCTACTACGTGCAGTACGCGCACGCGCGCATCTGCTCGGTGCTGCGCCGCGCCGCCGCGCGAAGGGGCGCCGAGGACGCCGAGCGCCTCGGGGCCGACGCCGCCGCGCTGAGGGCGATCGGCGAGGACGTGGACCTCTCGCTCCTCTCGGGCGAGGAGGAGGCCGCGCTCTGCCGCAAGCTCGACGAGTTCGGCGACCTCGTCGCCGGCTGCGCGCGAGACCGCGCCCCCTTCCGCATCACCCACTACCTGCAGGAACTCGCCTCCGCGTTCCACGGCTTCTACACCGCCTGCCCGATTCTGCCACGCGAGAGGCGCCCTCTTTCCGAGGCGCTCTCGCAGGCGAGGCTCGCGGCGTGCGACGCGGTGCGCATCACGCTCGAGGTGGGCCTCTCGCTCATCGGCGTCTCGGCCCCGGAGACGATGTAGGGGTGCTCGCGCGGCGGAAAGGTCGTTTCCCGGGTCGCGTCATCGCAGCTCGGCTGTGCTACACTGCGCGTCGAGCTCAAGGGCTCGTCTCTCCATGAAGCCGCCAACCACGCTTCGGCGGCACTCCTCCCTGAGATCCACGTTTCCAAGTGAAAGTGCGCGTGGCATAGCCGTTGGAAGGAAACCCATGCCCAGAAAGAGCGCCGCGAAGACGCCGGAAGCCGCCGAGGCGACGAGCGCCGAATCCTCGATCGACGCCATGACCCGCCGGACGCGCGAGGCTACGAAGGCCCAGGCCACCCCGGGCCCCGCGCCCGCGCAAACCCTCGCCGAGGCAGAGCGCCCCAAGCGCACGCGTCGCACGCGCAAGAGCGCCGCCGCGGAGGCTCCCGCGGAGGCCGCGCCCGCCGCGGAGGCGAAGGAGACGAGCCCCGAGGCGGCGCCGCGCCCCAAGCGCACGCGTCCCAAGAAGGCGGCGGAGGGCGAGGCACCCGCTCCCGAGGAAGCGAGCGCCGAGGCATCGAAGCCCGCTTCCTCGGAGCCTAAGGCCGCCGCGCCCGCGCAGAACCAGAACCAAAACCAGAACCAGAATCAGGGCCAGCAGGGCCAGCAGGGCCAGAACCAAGGCCGCGGCAACAACCACAACTTCAACAACCAGCAACAGGGCCAGGGCTACAACGCGCGCCGCAACCGCCACAAGAACCGTCGCGACCAGACGCCCGCCGAGCCGAGCCTCTCCCGCGAGGAGCTCCAGGGGATGAAGGTCGCGGAGCTCCGCGATCGCGCGCGCGAGCTTGGCCTCGACTACGTGGGCGTGCGCAAGGCCGACCTCGTGGAGACCATCTACCAAAAGGCCGCAGCGCTCGAGGGCTTCCGTGACGTGGCCGGCATCCTCGACATCGTGCCCGAGGGCTACGGCTTCATCCGCACCGGCAACTACATGCCCGGAGACAACGACGCCTTCGTGCCGCAGGCGATGATCCGCCAGCAGGGCCTGCGCCGCGGCGACTTCGTGTCCGGCTCCGTGCGCCCGAGCCGTCCGAACGACCGCTATCCCGCGCTCTCGAAGATCGTCTCCGTGAACGGGCTCGACCCGCAGCTCGCGGCGCTGCGCCCGCGCTTTCGCGACCTCACGCCGATCTTCCCCGACGAGCGCCTCAAGATGGAGACCACGAAGGAGGCCACGACCGGCCGCGCCATCGACATCGTGGCGCCCATCGGCAAGGGGCAGCGCGGCCTCATCGTGAGTCCGCCGAAGGCCGGCAAGACGACCATCCTGAAGCGCATCTGCCAGGCCATCTCTCGAAACAACCCCGAGGTGCACCTCATCTGCCTCCTCGTGGACGAACGTCCCGAGGAAGTGACGGACATGGAGCGCTCCATCAAGGGCGACGTCGTGGCATCGACCTTCGACATGCCGGCCGACAACCACACGCAGGTGGCCGAGCTCGTCATCGAGCGCGCCAAGCGCCTCGTGGAGCAGGGCGAGGACGTGGTGGTCGTGCTCGACTCGATCACGCGCCTCGCGCGCGCCTACAACCTCGCCGCACCGCCTTCGGGGCGCATCCTCTCCGGCGGCGTCGATTCCGCGGCCCTCTACCCGCCGAAACGCTTCCTCGGCGCCGCGCGCAACATCGAGGGCGGCGGCTCGCTCACGATCATCGCCTCCGCGCTCATCGACACCGGCTCGAAGATGGACGAGGTGATCTTCGAGGAGTTCAAGGGCACGGGCAACATGGAGCTCAAGCTCGACCGCGGCATGGCCGACAAGCGCATCTTCCCCGCGATCGACCCCGTGGCCTCCGGCACGCGCAACGAGGATCGCCTCATCGACCCCACGATGGCGCCGCTCGTCTGGGGCCTTCGCCGCGTGCTCGCCAATATGAACAACGTCGAGCGCGCCGAGGCCTCCCTCATCAAAGGCCTCCAGTCCACGCCGAACAATCAGGACTTCCTCGTTCGTTCGGCAAGGAAGGCGGCTCGTACCGATTATTCGGACTGACGCTGCGGCACTCTGGTGCACCCGATCTACGCGCGATTTTGGGCACTCACGTAGCGCAAGTACGCTACGTCCTCTCAAGCCATCCCGTAGGTTACGTCACCATTGGCAACCTGCATTTCGTTGCTTTCGCAACAACCCACTGGGTTGTTGCGCCCAAAATCCCACGTACCTCGGGCACCCCAGAGCGCCTCGCTGTCGTTTGTCGGATCTCCCTGTAGTAAGGAAAATAGAACCGCTAGCTCGCGTTTCTTTGCGACGTCCACTCGCTGATCTTGGCTTCGAGGGCCATGGCCACGTCCGTGGGGATCACCTTGCAGAGCGCGTTCATCACGCGCACGTCGGGCGAGGTGATGGCCACGCGCTTGCCCCGGATGGCGCAGCGAAGCGATTCGCTCACGCAGGTGCGCGGATCCTCGAAGCCGATCCACAGCACGCGATCGAGCGCGCCGTGGTCGCCGGGCTTGTCGAGGAACTTCGTGTGCATGAACTTCGGGCACACGGCCGTCACGTGGATGCCCACGGGGCCGAGCTCGGCGTCGAGCGCACGCGAGAAATCGAGGACGAAGCGCTTCGTGGCGCTGTAGGTGGAGAGGCCGGGCTGGGGCAGGAGCGCCGCGGCGCTCGCGATGTTCACGATGCGGCTTCCCGCGTGCATGTAGAGGAGCGCCTGGTAGCAGGCCTCGACCACGGCCACGCAGTTGAGCTTCACCATCGAGGCGTTCGCCTCGCCCACCTCCTCGAATGTGCCGAACTTCCCGAAGCCGGCGCAGTTCACGAGCCATTGGACGTTCAGGCCGTCCGCCGCGTCGGAGAGCTCCTTGGCGAGCTCGGTGAAGGCGGCGGGGTCCGTGAGGTCGAGCGCGAGCACCTTCACCGGCGTGTGGGATTGCTCCTTCACCTCGGCGAGCGCGGATTCGTTTCTCGCGATGGCCCAGATCTCGTCCAAGGGACCTCCCGCCCCGAGGTCGAGCTGGCGAACGAATTCACGGCCAAGGCCGCTTGAGGCCCCGGAAACGATGGCGATATCGCGCATGGGATTCCTTTCGGAGGTGGAGTTCCATCCATGCTCGCAGAGATGAGAACGATCTTTATCGATGGGTAGGCGGACGGTCCCCGCGTTTCGGCGGCGCGCCCGGCGCTCGCTCGCGGCGCTTCCCCTCGAAAGTTCTTGCAGGGAGGGGCCATTGTTTTCTATATTTGTGATCGACCGCGACGGTACACGAAGCTAAAACGACACCACGCCGTCTTTTGGATGCTCGCACGGCGAGCCCCCTTGAGACATTTCCCGCTCGGAGCCGTCATCTCGTGGCTGGGCTTTCGGGCTCTCGAGCGTGCCTCGTGTGATCGCGCGTGCACGCACGTGCCGGCGAAAGGCGAACCATGGGCAAGGCTTCTCGGACAAGCGCCTGGGTGGCAGCGGCGAGCGTTGCCGCGCCCGTCGTGCTCACGCCCTCCGTGGCGTGGGCGGCGAACGACACGGCCGTGATCGCGGCCTCCGCGATCTCCGGGGTGGTGGGCGCCGCCGTCGGGGCGGGAGTGGCGAGCGGCCTTGGCTATCGCGCCATTCGCCGCGAGCGCGCCGCCTACGAGGAGCTCCTCTACGGCCAGGGAGTGGCGGAAAAGCCCGCGCGCGCCACGACGCCCGCGCATGGCGCGAAGGGCCCGCAGGTGGCGCCCGGCCACGCCGCGCTCAGCGCGCAAGCCGCCCCCGAGAGCGCGCACCCCGCGCGCCATATCGCTGAGAACAACCCCTACCTCGACGCGCTCTCCGATACGGGCGACCTTGCCGAGGTGGCCGTGGCCTACGTGGCGGACAAGAGCATGAAGGAGCGCATGGGCCAGAGGGCCAAGGGCGTGCGCGCCGTGCTCTCCGAGCGCATGGGCAAGAACATGCTCGACGACATGCCCGTCATCATGCGCGCGGATGGTTCCGTGGGCGACGTGGGCACCTCGTGGTGGGATCCTGCGGTGTCGAGCGCCTTTGGCGTGGAGGCCATCCAGGCCCGCGAGCTCGCCAATCGCGTGAACGCGCAGCCGGAGCACATGCCGGCGCCCGTGTCGGAGGTGCCGCAGGTGCCGCAGACTCCGCAGGCTTATCCACCGCTCAGGATCCCCCGGACGCCGCAGGCGAGCGCCACGTCCTTCTCGCCGGCGTCCGCGCCAGCGGTGCCCGCCGCCATGCGCGCCGCGCCCGTTGCCCCCGCGTCCGCGCCGCGGGTGAGCGTGCAGGCTCCCGAACCCACGGTCGCGCAGCTCATCGCCTCGCGCGTGCCGCAGGTGGTGGAGGAGGCCTATCCTGAGATCGGACGCGCGTGGAACTCCCAGGACGACCACTGGGAGCGCGCCCTCGCCGCGCTCGACGAGCGCGTGGAGGACAACCTCATGGGCGAGCGCCTCGAGCGCGCCTATCAGCGCATCGAACGTTCCCGCGTGGGCGCGCCGGAGGCCTTCAGCGACGGCATCGGCACGATCGAGACGATCGACGAGCCGGATGGCCTCGAGCGCGACACCGCGTTCCTCTCCTTCAAAGCCCCGGGCAACCATCCCGAGGTGCAGGACACCGCGAGCTACATCAACTACCTCATCGGCGATGAGTTCCGTCGCAACCCCTCGCGCCAGGCGAGGCGCCAGGCTCGGAGCTTCCTCAAGCTCCACGAGGGCGGCACCCACGCCGAGCCGCAGGTGCAGGCGATGTAGCCCCGGTAGTCGACGCTGCGAGACGCTGGTGCACCCCATCTTCGCGCGATTTTGGGGGCTCACGTAGCGGTAAGTACGCAACGCCCCCAAAATCCCACGAATCTGGGGCACCCCAGCGCCTCTCGCTGATGTTTGTCGGATTCCCTGAATCCGCCATCGTCGAGGCGAGGATTCACGGGCACCTCTTGCTAACGCATTGCTGATTATCTGGCACTTGATCTTACTTGTGCCTTGCGGGCGAGACAAAAGGACCGTCCCTTTCGTCTTGCGGAGGAAGGGTTACTCGATTTCGAAGCCCTGCGTGTTCGTTTCGAGGATGAAGCGCTCGTAGGACGGGAATTCCCTCTCCCATGCGGCGGAGACCGCCTCGGCGGCCTCGTCGGAAAGGCAGGCCGCGAGGAGCGCGGAGCCCGATCCACTGATCCAAAAACCCGAGGCACCGCCTTCGAGCGCGAGCTTCTTCGCGCGGTCGTGGTCGGGAATGAGCTGCTTTCGGAAGGGCTCGTGGATGCGGTCGGAGAGGACGGCGCCGAGGAGCTCGCCGTCGCCTTCGCCCAGCGCGCGCACGAGCGCGAGGCAGCGGCTCGACTGCCACTCCACGACGCGGTGCGGCACCTCCTTGGGGAGCACCATGCGCGCCTTGTCCGTGCGCACGGCATAGGGCGGGCAGAGGAGCGCGAAGCGCCAGCGCGCGTCCACTGGCCACGAGACGATGATGAGCTCCTCGTCGTCGGTCGTGCAGGAGCTCGCGAGGTTCCCGAGCACGGAGGGCACGACGTTGTCGGGATGCCCCTCGATGGCGTTCGCGATCTCGATCACCCGCGAGGGGTCCGCCTCCCGCCCGCAGGCGAAAAGCCCCGCCGCCACGCCGGCGACGATGCAGGTGGAACTCGAGCCGAGGCCGCCCGTGAGCGGGATGCTCGCGTTGATGTGGATGGAGACGGGCGCCGCGTCGAAGCCGCTGAGCTCGCAAGCCTTCTGATAGCTCGTCCACACGAGGTTGTCCTCGCCGGCGAAGCACTCATCGCAGCCGGTGATGGAGAGGTCGTCGGCCGCCTCGAGGTGGAAGCGGTTCGAAAGCGAGAGCGCGAGGCCGAGCACGTCGAAGCCTACGCCCATGTTCGCCGAGGTCGCGGGCACCGTGATGTCAATGGGGCGGGGAAGGCGCGCGGTGCTCATGAGAGGAGCCTTTCCGCCTCGGCCTCCACGAAGGCCACGGCGTCCGCGGGCGCGATCGCGCCGTCGAAGCGCACCTGCGCGTCCTCGAGCGCGGCGAGCTGGGCGGGCGGCCTCTCGCCCGTGAGCCTCGCGAGCGCGGCCATCGCGGCAAAGCCCGAGCGCTCCGCGGGCGCGCCGAGCGCGCGAAGGACGTCCGCCGGGAACTTGAACGGCGAGGCCGTGGAGAGGAGCACGCGCTCCGCGCCCTCAGGCTCGCTCGCGGCCATCACGCTCGCGCCGACTCCCGTGTGCGGGTCGATGAGGACGCCGTCGTCCTCCCAGGCGCGCTTGATCGCGGCGCGCGTGGCGTCATCGTCCGCGCGGCCCGCGGTGAAGGTCGCGCGAATGCGATCCATCACGCGATCCGGCACCGTGTAGCAGCCCTTTTCCTGAAGATCGGCCATGAGGCTCGCCACGAGCTCGCAGTCGCCGTCACTCTCGTAGTAGAGGAGGCGCTCGAGGTTCGAGGACACGAGGATGTCCATCGAGGGCGAGATCGACTTCTTGAACTCGCGGCGACGGTCGTAGACGCCCGTGGCGAGAAAGTCCACGAGCACGTCGTTCGCGTTCGAGCAGATGCAGAGGCGCCCCACGGGAAGGCCGAGGCGCTTTGCGAGGTAGCCGGCGAGGATGTCGCCGAAATTGCCCGTCGGCACGAAGAAGTCGACGGGCTCGGCGGCGCCGATCTTTCCCGCGCGCACGAGCTGGCACCACGAGTCCACGTAGTAGACGACCTGCGGCACGAGGCGCCCGACGTTGATGGAGTTTGCACTCGAGAGCATGATGCCGCGCTTGGCGAGCCGCGCCTCGAGTGTCCGGTCGGAAAAGACGCGCTTCACGGAGGTCTGCGCGTCGTCGAAGGTGCCGCGCACGGCCGTGACGCCCACGTTCGCGCCCGGCTGCGTGACCATCTGCAGGCGTTGCACGTCGCTCACGAGGCCGCTGGGATAGAAGACGACGATCGCCGTGCGATCGACGTCCGCGAAGCCCGCGAGCGCCGCCTTGCCCGTGTCGCCCGAGGTGGCGGTGAGGATGAGCACGCGCTCGCCGGCGGTGGCGGAGTCGCTCGTGGCGAGCGCGATCTCCACGAGGCGGGGCAGCATCTGGAGCGCCACGTCCTTGAAGGCGCAGGTGGGGCCATGGAAGAGCTCGAGGCGCCAGTCCTCGCCGAAGGGAGTGAGCGGGGTGATCGCGGGGTCGGAGAAGCTCGCGCCATACGCGGCGGCCACGGCGCGATCGATCTCCTCGGGGGAATAGGCGGGGATGAGGAGCGAGAGCACCTGGCGCGCGTGCGCGAGGTAGTCGACCTTCGAATCCGCCTCGAGGCCGAGCGAGGCGAGGTCGAGCTTCCGCTCAAGCACCTCGTCGCTCACGAAGAGCCCGCCGTCGGCCGCGAGCCCCTCGAGGATCGCCGCCTTCGCGTCGACGAGCTCGCCCATGCCGCGCGTGCTGTGATAGGTGCCAGCCATGCCACTCCCTTCGCTCGGCCCCACATTCTAGTGGCCATGCATGAAGGCGCGGTTACAGAGGCCCCGCAATCTGCAATCTGCCGGCAAACAGGCTCGCGCGCGCGAGGCGCTAGACTTGAGATTCTGGAATGGCGAGCAGGAGGACGCATGAGGATCGGGCTTTTGGGCTGCGGAACGGTGGGCGGCGGCGTGCTGAGGATTTGCCGTACGCGCGTGCCTGAGCTCGAGGTACGCCGCATCCTCACGCTCCCCGGCGAACTCGACGATCCTCTCGTCACCCACGACGTGGCCGACATCATCGACGACCCCGCGATCGAGTGCGTGGTGGAGGCGATGGGCGGCATCGAGCCCGCGCACGGCTTCCTCATCCGCGCGCTCGAGGCGGGAAAGAGCGTGGTCACGGCCAACAAGGCGGTGGTCGCCGCGCACTTCGCGGAGTTCATGGAGCTCGCGGAGAAGCACGACGTGGCGTTCAAGATCGAGGCCACCTCGGGCGGCGGCATGCCGTGGATCGCCGGGATCGAGAAGGCGCGGCGCATCGACGAGATCTCCGAGCTCTCGGGCATCCTGAATGGCACGTCGAACTACCTCATCGATTCCATGGAGCGCAGCGGCAAGGGCGCGGACGAGGCACTCGCCGAGGCCCAGGCGCTCGGATACGCCGAGGCCGATCCCTCGGCCGACATCGACGGCATCGACGTCAAGAATAAGACGATCATCTCCGCGACGGTGGCCTTCGGCTCGCTCTGCCGGCGCGACATCCCCGTGCTCGGGATTCGCCATCTCACGAAGCCCATTCTCGACGCGCTCGAGGCGCGCGGCTGGAGCGTGCGGCTGCTCGCGCGGGCGCGCCAAGACAGCGGCCGCTACGCGGCGTGCGTGGAGCCCGTCGTACTCTCGCGCGCAAGCGAGGAGGCGCACGTGCCGTCGAACTTCAACCTCGCGACGCTCGTGGGCGAGACCGTGGGCGAGCTCAAGTTCTTCGGCCAAGGCGCGGGCGCCCTTCCCACGGGAAACGCCATCGTGCAGGACCTCCTCGACGTCGCCGCCGGCGAGAAGCCGCGCTACGCCACCGAGGAGACGCTCGAATGGGACTCCGCGCTCCTTGGCGCCGCGTATCTCCTCGCCACGAACGCGCCGGCTCCCGAAGGGGCCCGCGTGCTCGCACGCGCCGGCGAATCCGGCGCGAATAAGGCCCTCTACCTCGTCTTCGGCCTCGATCCCGTGCGCGCGGGCGAGCTCGTGCGCGCGTCGGCCGCCTCTGACCCCGCCACCTTTGCCGCGAGCTTCTCCGCCGAAGCCGCGGCATCGCTCGAATCGCTTCTCTAGCGCGCACGCGCCCTTCCGGAGGTTCCATGCTCAAGATCACGAAGTTCGGCGGCTCCTCGGTGGCCACGGCCGCGCAGTTCAAGAAGATCAAGGACATCATCCGCGCCGACAGCGCGAGGCGCTTCGTGGTGGTCTCCGCCGCGGGCCGGCGCTTCCCGGACGACAACAAGGTGACGGACCTCCTCTACCTCGTGTGCGCGCACCGCGCCTACCACGTGGATGCCACCGACCTCCTCGAGGACGTGGAGGAGCGCTTCCTCGCCATCAAGGACGGCCTCGGCCTCACCTTCCCCGTGGCGGAGAAGTTCGCCGAGTTCGCGAGCCATATCGGGAGCGATTCCGAGGAGTACATCGTCTCGCGCGGCGAGTGGTTCACGGCGCATCTCATGGCCGAATACCTCGGGCTTCCCTTCGTGGACGCCGCGGACGTGATCGTCTTCCACCACGACGGTACCTTGAACGAGGAGCGCACCGACGAGCTCGTGCGCGCCACGGTGAAGCGCCTCGGGAAGTTCTGCATGCCGGGCTTCTACGGAGCCACGAGCGACGGCGAGATCAAGCTCATGGAGCGTGGCGGCGGCGATATCACGGGTTCGCTCCTCGCGCGGGCGCTCTCGGCCGACCTCTACGAAAACTGGACCGACGTCTCGGGCTTCCTCTCGGCCGATCCCTCGCTCGTGGACGAGCCGCGCACGATCGACCGCATCACGTTCGACGAGATGCGCGAGCTCTCCTACATGGGCGCGAGCGTGCTCCACGAGGACGCGATCTTCCCCGTGCGCGAGGCGAACATCCCGATTCAGATCCTCAACACGAACGATCCCGAAAACACCGGCACCATCATCCGCGAGCACGTGGAGCATCACGAGGGAGATCCCGTGGTCACGGGCATCGCCGGGCGCAAGGACTTCCTCTCCGTCTACGTGGACAAGACGCACCTCTCGAACATGGTCGGCGCGCTTCGCCGCGTGCTCGCGATCTTCGAGCGCTACGGCATTTCGATCGAGCACCTGCCCACGGGCATCGATTCCTTTTCCGTGGTGGTGAACGCGGCCGACGTGAAGAACTCGATCTACTCGATCGTGCGTGACATCAAGGAGGAGCTCGAGCCTGACGAGGTGAAGGTGATCGACGGGCTCGCACTCGTATCGGTCGTCGGGCGCAACATGTCGAAGCGGCCGGGCACGTCGGGAAAGATCCTCACGACGCTCGGCGATGCGGGTATTAACGTGAGGATGATCTCGCAGAGCTCCCAGGAGATCACCATCATCGTGGGCGTGAACGAACGCGACTTCGCCGAGACGGTGCGGCGCGTCTACGACGCCTTCGTGCGCGAGGAGGTTTAGCGCTATGGCTGATGAGCGTGTGTTCGCCGAGGCCGCGGCCGAGGAGCCGCTTTCCGAGCTCGAGCCCGCGGACGCCTTCCCCGGGGCCACGGCGGAGCTCGTGGCGCTGAACGACGAGCTCGCGAAGCTCCCGACGGGCGCCACGCTCGCCGAGAAGGTGGCCGAGAAGGGCGGGCTCGACGTGGCCGTCGTGGGCGCAACGGGCGCCGTGGGGAGGCAGATGATCGATTGCCTCGCCGAGCGCGACTTCCCGCTTCGGCGCCTGCGCGTGCTCGGCAGCGCGCGTACGGCGGGAGAGACTCTTCCCTGGCAGGGAAACGCGCACCTCGCGGCTGATGACCTCGAGCTCCACGAGGGCACGGCGGAGGCTCTCGCCGGAGTCGACCTCATCCTCGGCGCCGCGGCGAACGACATCGCCATGGCGCTCTACCCGGCCGCCGCGAAGGAGGGCGCGATCGTCGTCGACAACTCGTCGGCGTTTCGCCTGCTTCCCGAGGTGCCGCTCGTGGTGCCCGAGATCAACGCGACCGACGTGGCCGAGAGCCACGGCATCATCGCGAACCCCAACTGCGCGACCATCATCTGCCTCGTGGCGGCGTGGCCGCTCGCGAAGGCCGCGGGGCTGCGCTCGATGGTCGTCTCCACCTACCAAGCGGCTTCCGGCGCGGGACGCCGCGGCATGGAGGAGCTCGTGGCTGAGGAGGCCGCACTCGCCCTCGGCGAGCCCGTGCCCGAGCCGAGCGCCTTCGCCTACCAACTCGCCTTGAACCTCATCCCGCAGATCGGCGGCTTCGACGCGCGCGGCTACACCTCCGAGGAGATGAAGCTCCAGAACGAGGGGCGCAAGATCATGCACCTGCCCGCGCTTCGCGTGGGGTGTACGTGCGTGCGCGTGCCGGTGATGCGCTCGCACGCGGAGAGCGTGGCGCTTCGCTTCGAAAGGCCGATCACGCCGGCCGAGGCGCGCGAGCTCCTTCGCGGCGCTCCCGGCGTGAGGCTCGTGGACGAGCCGGCGGTGGAGCCGCCCGCGCGGCGCTACCCGATGCCACTCGACACGTCGGATCAGGACCTCGTGTACGTGGGCCGCATCCGCGAGGATCTCGGCGCCGAGGATCCCTCGCGCGCGCTCGAGCTCTGGTGCTGCGGCGACCAGATCCGCAAGGGCGCGGCCACGAACACCGTCCAGATCGCCGAGCTCTTGCTCGCGGGAGAGTAGGGGAGCGCCATGGCGAAGAAGCGGAGCGCCAAGCGCGCGAAGGAGCGAGCGCAGGCGCAAGCCGCCGCGCAGGCCAGGAAACTCCGCTGGGCCGAGGTGGTGTTTGCCTTGCTCGCCCTCGTGTTCTCGCTTTTCCCGTGGGTGGCGGCGCCCGAGTGGATCATCACGCTCGACGAGCTCACCTCGAACGCGAACTTCGCGCTCGAGGTGAACCCGAACTACGGGCCGCTCAACTTCGCCGACCTCGCGGTGCAGCTCGCAAACGCCTTCGACGAGCCCACGCTCACGTGGATGCTCGGCGCGGCCGAGGCGCTCTGGGTGGCGGCCCTCACGTTCATCGCGCTCGGCGTCTTCGGCACGCTCACCCATAAGATCTTCGGCGAGCAGCAGCTCAGGCGCTTCATGGCGTGGGGCTCGGCCTTCACGATCGCCGCGTGCGCGGTGTCGATTGCCTTCTCGCCCATCTCCGGTTCGGCCTTCTTCGCGCACTTCTCCGAGGCGCACGAGGGGCTCGCGGGCTATCTCTCCTACGTGGGCGGCGCGGAGGTCACGCAACAGGGCTTCGGTCCGGAGATCTGGCTCTTCATCTCCCTCGGCTTCGCGATCGCCGCCTTCGCCTGCGCCATCGCCGAGACGATCAAGGTCCAGCAAGAGTAGTAATCCCTCCTTGGCCGAAGCGCGTCTTCGTTCGCGGATTAGTCCGCACACTCCCATGGCATCAGGGTATGAGGGCTTTTGATATGCCAAATCGTTGGCATGTTTGAAGCTCGTTGCACGGAACGTACCTGAAGCACGTGGGGGAGTTGACCACATATGTCGGAGGACGCCACCAGACAGAGCGCACCGACCACGAACGCAGCGATGCCGAAACAGGCGGCCCCCACCTACGATCACCTCGCCTTCCCTGACGCCGAGTCGAGGGAGCTTCGCGAGGACGACCCCACGGCCATGAAGGATCCGTCCACCCAGAACACGGGCTTCGCCAAGACGCTCACCATCTTCGACATGGTTGTCTACGGCCTCATCTTCATGGTGCCGATCGCGCCCTTCTCCATCTACGGCAACGTCTTCCAAACCTCGAACGGCATGCCTGCGCTCGCCTACCTCATCGGTATGGTGGCCATGCTCTTCACGGCCCTCTCCTTCGGCGTGATGGTGAGGCTCTATCCCTCGTCGGGCTCGATCTTCACGTACGCCTCCAAGGGCATCGGTCGCGGCATCGGCTTCGTCACGGGCTGGTTGATGCTGCTCCAGTACCTCATCTGCCCGAACCTCATGTACATCCTCGCGGGCATCGCGCTCCAGGAATACTTCCCCGAGATCCCGGTCTGGGTGTGGTGCCTCATCTTCATGGCCTTCGTCACGCTCGTCACGCTCCGCGGCGTGGAGACGACGATCATCATCGACCGCTTCGCCCTCGTGGCCGAGCTCATCGTGCTCTTCCTCTTCATGGGCTTCGGCCTCGCCTACGTCGTCGGTCACCCGGCGACGAGCCACTTCAGCGCGACGGCCATCGTGAACCCGCCCAAGTTCTCCTTCAACGCGATGATGGGCGCGGTCGCCCTTTCCGCGCTCTCCTACGTGGGCTTCGGCTCCGTCGCCACCCTCACGGAAGAGGCCAAGGACGGCCCGCGCGGCGTCTCCAAGGCGATCATCCTCATCGTCCTCATCCTCGGCTGCCTCTTCTTCCTCATGTGCTACATCGCCACGTGCGTCGACCCCACCGGCCAGCTCATGGCCAAGGATTGGGATAACGGCTTCTACGTGCTCGCGTCGCTCGTGGGCGGCGACTGGTTCGGCGTCGTGTGCGTCGTGGCCATCGCGCTCGCCCAGGGCGTCTTCACCGGCATGGCCGGCCAGACCTCGGTGGCGCGCATCCTCTACATCATGGGAAAGTCCGGCGCCCTTCCGCGCTTCCTCGGCAAGATGAACGCCAAGACCAAGACGCCGACCCAGGCCACGCTCTTCGTGAGCGCCTTCTCGCTCGCGACGCTCTTCATCCTCATCCCGCTTGGGATGGACACGGTGGCCGAGTTCCAGAACTTCGGCGCGCTTTCCACGTACTGCCTCTTGAACATCGTGGTCATCTGGCACTGCTGGATCAAGGAGGACGAGCGCCACCAGCCCTTCCGGCTCCTCATCTGCCCGGCCATCGGCGCCATCGTCGTGGGCTACATCTTCTGCTCGCTGAGCCTCGTGCCGATCATCGTCGGCATCTGCTGGACCATCGCCGGCATCATCTACTACGTGGTCCAAACCCGCGTGCGCCACGTGGCCATCGACCTCGGCGACATGGAGTAAGGCGCCCTTCTGGCCCCACAAGACAGTGGGGACGGAGCTTTCGTCTTGCGACAAGCCGTCTACCTGCGCCTTTGTCAAGACAGAAGGTCCGTCCCCACTGTCTTGCGACGTTTTCGCAGGTAGATGCGTCACGCGCAAGACAAAAGGTCCGTCCCCACTGTCTCGTCTCCACTGTCATGTCGTTCACGAACTCTCCTCGACTCGTACGCGAAAGGCAGCCGCGAATACATGAAAGCGCAGGTACAGGCTCCGTTCGCGGCTTCGGCCTTCGCGGGGGGCAACGTCATGGATAATCGTCCCCAGTTCTCGATGTGCGGAAAGGAAGACTGATGAACGAGAAGATCCAGAAGTTCTATGAGGCCGTCTCCACCGACGAGGCGCTCCAAGCAGAGCTCACCACCGTGACGGAGGGGGTCGTCGTCGACGGCGTCTCCGAGAGGCAGGCGCGCCAGGCCATGGCCGAGGCCGTCGCCGCCTTCGCCGCGGCCCACGATCTCGACCTCACCGCGGCCGACATCCTCGCCGCCGACGCCGAGCAGCCCGAGGGCGAGATCTCCGAGGCCGAGCTCGAAGCGGTCACCGGCGGCGTGAAGTGCGGGTGCTTCATCGTCGGCGCGGCCACGGGTTGCGGCTGCTTCATCAGCGGCAGCAGGAAGAACATGATCAACCAGGGCGACGATACGCACACGAAGCACTGCCCGATCGTCGGCGGCTACTAATCGCTCTCGCGGGCGACGCCTCGTCCGGGTCGTGCGATTGTTTGGAGGAGAGATCGATGAACGAGAAGATCCAGCGGTTCTATGAAGCCGTCTCGGCCGACGAGGGGCTCCAAGCCGAGCTCGGCGCTGCGGTGGAGGGCGTCGAGCTCGAAGGCGTCTCCGAGGAGGAGGCGCGGGCCGCCATCGCGGAGGTCGTGGCCGCCTTCTCGGCCGAGCACGACCTCGACCTCACCGTCGAGGACATCCTCGCGGCCGACGCGGAAGCCGTCGAGGGACAGCTCTCGGAAGGCGAGCTCGAAGCCGTTGCGGGCGGCTCGAGCGGCTGCGCGTGCGTGATCATCGGCATGTTCAGGGGCTGCGGTTGCTTCATCGGCGGCGCGGCGAAGACGCAGGGCGTCACCGGCGGGGAGTACACCGCCTGCCCCATCATGGTCGGCCTCTAAGCCCACCTGCCACTTAGGGCACACGAGAGGGAAGAGGGGAGGCCTCAGGGCCTCCCCTCTCGCATTTCGCAGCTCAGACGGAGGGATTCACGAGCTAGATGTTGTTGCCGACCTCGAAGCCGTCCCAAACGGACGTGAGGATCGTGCCCACGCGGCGCTCGTCGCCGATCACGTAGACCGTCTGGCCGGCGGCCTGCAGCTCGGCGGCCATGGACGCGCGCGGCCTCAGGCCCACGGCCATCACGATCGTGTCGGCCTCGAGCGTGCGCTCGGCACCGTCGACCTCGACGATGGCCCTGCCGTCCTCGATGCGATTGAGCTTCGCGCTCGTGAGCACCTCGACGTCGTGGTAGGCGAGGAGGTCGCCCATCATCTGCGCGTTCATCGCGGGCGCGGGCGCGCCGGCGGCCATGATCTTCGGGAGCATCTCCACGACCGTGACCTTCTTGCCCTCCTGCGCCCAGCCGAGCGCGCACTCGCAGCCCACCGAGCCGCCGCCGACGACGATCACGGACGAGCCGACCTTCTCCGGCTGCTCGAGCGCGGTGATGGAGTCGACGGCCTTTGGGTCGTCGGTGCCGGGGACGGGCGGGATCGTGGGCTCGGCACCCGTTGCGAGGATGACGACGTCAGGCTTCTTCTTGCAGATGCTCTCCACATCCATCGCCTTGCTGAGGTGCACGTCCACGTCGAGGTGGTCGAGCATGTGCTGGTACCACTCGTTGAGCTCGGCGATCTCGTGCTTGAAGGAGTGCGAGCCGGCCACCACGAGCTCGCCGCCGAGGGCGTCCTTCGCTTCGTAGAGGTCCACGTCGTGGCCGCGCAGGGCCGCCACGCGCGCGGCCTCCATGCCGGCGACGCCGCCGCCCACCACGAGCACGTCCTTCTCGCGGAAGACAGGCTTGTAGGCCATGCGAAGTTCGCGCTGGGCCTGCGGGTTCACGGCGCAGGAGCAGGGCACGCCGTCGCCCAGGCGCTGGATGCAGCCGATATTGCAGGCGATGCACGGACGCACGTGGCTCTCGCGCCCGGAGAGCACCTTGTTCGGGTAGTCCGGGTCGGCGAGCGACTGGCGCGCGAGCGAGATGGCGGTGAGCGCGCCCTCTGCCACGGCCTTCTCGGCGATGGCGGCGTCGTCCATGCGCCCTGCGCCCATCGTGGGGATGCTCACGGCCGCGGTTGCCTTGGCTGCGAGCTCCACGAAGAAGCCCTTCGGCATGTACATCGGCGGGCAGGCGTAGTAGTAGGAGTCGTAGGTGCCGGTGTCGATGGAGAGGCCGTCGTAGCCGTAGCTCTCGAGGAGCTTGCAGATCTCCACGCCCTCCTCGAGCGTGCGGCCGCGCTCGTCCTCGCCGGTGAGGGTGGCGGTGTTCCAGTCCTTCACGAAGGACTTGATGCCGAGGCGCATCGTGACGGGCCACGCCTCGCCACAGGTTTGCTTGATGCCCTCGACGATGAGGCGCGCTGCGCGCAGGCGATTCTCAAGCGGGCCACCCCACTCGTCGCCTCGGGTGTTCGTCATCGCCATGCCGAACTGGTCGAGGAGGTAGCCCCAGTGCATCGCGTGGATCTCGATGCCCGCGTAGCCGGCCTGCTTGGCCACGGCGGCGCTTTGGATCATGAGGTCGATCTTCGTCTTGATCTGATCGACCGTGAGCTCGGGGGAGCGCATGTCCGTCGTGCCCCACACGGGATCGGGCGAGGGGGCGGGAAGATAGGGGTAGTTGCGCCCGAGGCCCATGGAGATCATCGCGAAGACCTTCGCGTCGTAGGCGCCGCAGCGCTCGTTCAGCTCGGTGGAGGTGTCGATGTAGGCCGCGGGGTTCGCGAGGATGGCCGGGCCGAGCGCGCAGAAGGGGTCCACCTTGTCGTCGGTGGTGGTGGCGCCGGTGAAGATGAGGCCGAAGCCGCCGCGGGCGCGACGCGCGTAGTACTCGATGGCCTCGTGGGTGAAGCCGCCGGTGGGGTTGAAGAGCTGCGCGCCGCCCATGGGCGCCATGCAGAAGCGGTTCTTGATCGTGACGTCGCGGATCTTGAACGGGGTCGCGAGGATGGGGTAGGGGCAGTGGCGTTCGTGGCTTGACATGGCGCTCCTTTCCTGCGCGCAAAAGATCGATACGCCAATTCTAAAGGAGCGCTCCACTTGTACCGCGCACCGGCTGGCAGCCGGTCGCAACAAGACAGTGGGGACGCGCAACAAGACAGTGAGGACGGAGCTTTCGTCTTGCGACAAGCCGTCTACCTGCGCCTTTGCCAAGACAGAAGGTCCGTCCCCATTGTCTTGCGACGTTTTCGCAGGTAGATGCGTCACCCGCAAGACAGAAGGTCCGTCCCCATTGTCTTGCGCAGTCCCCACTGTCTTGCGCACGAATGGGGTGTGGTGGCGCACGAAAGTGCGCTTGTGTTTCACGATCGGTGCCTTGTGACGGATGCGGAAGCGCGTGGGGGATAATCACCCTCGGGATCGTCACCCAAGCGAAAGGAAGATCCATGAACGAGAACATGAAGGCCTTCTACGAGGCCGTTTCGGAAGACAAGAACCTTCAGGCGGAGCTCACGGCCGTCACCGAGGGCGTGAACCTCGAGGATGTCTCCGAGGAGGAGGCCCGTGCCGCCATGGCCGAGGCCGTCGCCGCCTTCGCCGCTGCGCACGAGCTCGACCTCACCGCCGAGGACATCCTCGCGGCCGACGAGGCGCCCGAGGGCGAGCTCTCCGAGTCCGAGCTTGATGTCGTGGCCGGCGGCATAACGAAGACCGGTTGCGCGTGCGTCGTCATTGGCGCCGTGAAGGGCTGCGGCTGCTTCATCGGCGGCGGCGGCAAGGATATGGGCTTGGACATGCAGTTTCTCCCTGGTTGTATCGTGGCCGGCGACGGATTAGCGTAGACCGCGCTTTGTTGCGCACGCAGAAGGCCCCACTGGGCCTCCGCACGAGGAGGCCAAGTGGGGCCTTTTTTTGCGTTTGGCAGGGGCGAGGGGGCCGCGCCTGTGGACATTCTGTGTGCCGCCACACCGGCCAACGGCACATTCCACGCGCGAATGACGCGGACGCGCACACGAATCGACCTCCCCGCACGCCTTTCACGGTTTACGTCAAACAAGGGCATCTAGCTGGGGATAATCGACGCCAATACCCGCGGTCAAGCGAAAGGACGACCGATGAGAGAGAACGTGTCCAAGTTCTACGAGGTCGTGTCGGCAGACGACGCGCTTCAAGCTGAGCTCGTCGCCGTCACCGAGGGCGTGGCCCTCGAGGGCCTCTCCGAGAAGGAGGCGCGCGAGGCCATGGCAGAGGCCGTGGCGTCTTTCGCGGCGGCCCACGAGCTCGACCTTGCCGCCGAGGACATCCTCGCGGCCGATGAGAAGGCCCCTGAAGGTGAGCTCTCCGAGGCGGAGCTCGCGGGCGTTTCGGGCGGAGGCCGCTGCGCGTGCGTCATCATCGGCGCCGTGAAGGGCTGCGGCTGCGTGGTCGTCGGGGGCGCGAAGAGGGAAAGCGTGAAGTGGACCTGCGGCGTCATTGGCTAGTGAGCACGCGCGAATGATGTGTGGTGGTGCACGAAAGCGCGCTTGCATTGCATGACCGGTGCCTTGCGACGAATGCGGAAGCATGTGGGGGAAATAATCACCCTCGGGATCCGCACCCAAGCGAAAGGAAGATCCATGAACGAGAAGGTGACCAAGTTCTACGAGGCAATCTCTGCGGATGGCGCGCTGAGGGACGAGCTCCAGGCCGTGACCGATGGCATCGAGCTCCACGTGGAGGTCGAGGGCCAGGCAGATCTGGCAAAGGCCATCGCCGCCTTCGCCACCGCGCACGGATTCGACCTCGCCCCGGACGACCTCCTCGTCGAGCCGGCCTCAGAGGGCGAGCTCTCGGAAGACGAGCTTGCCGTCGTGGCGGGCGGCTGGGTGCACGATTACGGATTTGGCATCGAGGAGTGCGATTGTCCCACCACTGGAAACGGCATCTTCACGCCGAAGCTTGAGCCTGGACAGTGCGCTCCTTGGGGGCGGTCGTAATGTGAAAACTACCTCGCGTCTCCTGTCGCAGGAGACGGCTGCGCCGAAGCGGGCGAGAGGGATTTGCCCGGATGGCGAGGCGCGAGGGGACATAGGGGAACCCGAAGGGGCGCCGGCACGCGAGCCGGCGCCCCTTTTCTCGTATGAATTCCATGGTGATGCCCGTGGAGGGGTACACTCCGTGGCAGCGGCACCCGCTGGTTGTGAGTACTGGGCGGGCGGCGCGGTGAGCGAAGAGGGCGTCTAGTTGCTGCTAGCGCCCTCTCCTTGTAAACCGACCGTGCGTCCGTGCAGCTTGGAGCCAATGCCAGAGCCTTTCGGCAATGGCCATGACGTTCGCCACGATTGCGTAAATCGCAGACAGGGCATGGAGATCCATAGGCGTCTCACCCCCTCTCGGAGATGCGCCGCCCGCATGCACGGATGCCGCTACCAGCTTTGAATTCTACTGGTGCCGATTGTGTAGCGAGTACGTCCGACTTCTGTGCTTTTCGCGGTACGTGCGCCGATGGAAGTCATTCGCGCATGGAGTAGCCGTTTTCGGCATGAGCCGTCCTTCTTTGCTTGGGGGTGAGACGTGTAGGGGTATTTTGCGGATAATATGTATTGCAGATGGCATTACATTTACAGGAGCTTCTCATTGAGAGGATAGACCGAGATGAAGACCGCAAGCGTGACGGTGCGCATCGAACCGGAGATCAAGCAACAGGCGGAAGCGGTGCTCGATCAGATCGGACTTCCGGTCTCGGTCCTCATCGACACCCTCTACCGGCAAATCATCATGACGGGCGGCGTGCCCTATTCGCTCACCGTGCCTAGGATTTCCATGCGCGACGTCCTCACCGACGAGCAATTCGACGCAATGATGCGGCAAGGCATTGGGCAGGCACTGGCAGGTGACGGACGCCCGATTGACGAAGCGTTCCGAAGAGACCAGCTTTCGGCCTTGAGTGGTTTGATGGACTAGAGCAGTGCGGCGCACAGGGTGCCAACACACAAGCCATTACCCTTTTTCGTGGTGTGCCTGCCGCGCAGGGATCTCCGCCGCCTTCGAAGCACTGTAGGGCTCTCCGCCGCCCGCTCTTATGGCGGATTCGCGTCACCTAGCCCCTTCCGCCGCCCGTTTCGTGGCACGGAGACCTCTCGGCCGCCCGCATGAGGCTCATTTGCGCGGCAGTGGGGCCTACACGGCCAATCCGCCGGGCAGCCGAGGGGCCTACGCGGTGAAAAAGGCGGCCGAGACGCCTAGACGGCGACGGATGCCAGCAAATTCTTGACGAAGCGGGCGGTGAGCTCGGAGATGGACATGAAGACGTAGTCCACGCCCGCGCCCTCCATCGCCTCGCGCTGCTTCTTCTTGACGAAGGTGTAGGGGTAGATGCCGAACATGAACGGGAAGAAGCCGTAGATGAAGTCCTCGCGGGCCTCGCCGTCCATCTGCGGGAAGAACTTGGCCAGGCAGGCGCCCATCGCGTCCATGGAGCGGCCGTAGGAGACCTTGAAGCTCGTGAGCTCCTCGAGGCGGCTGTTGCTCTCCATGTCGTAGTGGTTCATGGACATGATCTTGAGGAGCTGCCAGCGCTTGGACAGACCCTCGCCTATCGCTTGGGCGAACTTGTCGATGGAGAGCGCCTCGTTCGAATTCCGCAGCTCGAAGAGGGAGGCGGACCAGAGGTCGTACTCGCGCTTAAGCAGCCCGAGGAAGATCTCCTCCTTGGTGTGGAAGTAGTTGTAGACCGACGCGCGGGAGAGGCTCGTCATGTCGGCGATGTCCTTCACGGTGATGTCCTTGAAGTCCACCGTCCGATAGAGCTCCTCGCAGGCGTTCAGGATCTCCTCCCGACGCGCCTCGACGAACGCTTCCGTCACCTTCGGCATGGCTATCCCGCGGGGTCGTCTCGGGCTTTAATGGTTCTGCGCCATGACGCCCACGAGGGCGTGGGGCACGTAGGGTTCCTCGAGGTAGGCGATCTGCTCGTCCGTGAGGTGGACGTCGAGCGCCGCCACGGTCGAGGCCACGCGATCGGGACGCGTCATGCCCACCACCGGCGCCGCCACCTTCGTGAGGAGCCAGGAGAGCGAGACGTCGGCCATGGTCACGCCGAGCTCCTCCGCCACGTCGTGGACGCGGTTGATGATGACGGCGTCCTCCTCGGCGGTGGCGTCGTACTTGCCCTTGGCGAAGGTGTCGGTAGCCATGCGCTTGGACTGCTCGGCGCCGGGAAGGCGCGTGAGGCGTCCGGAGGCAAGGGCGGAGTAGGGCGTCATGGAGACGTCGTAGGCGCGGCAGTAGGGCGCCATCTCGCGTTCCTCCTCGCGGAAGAGCAGGTTGTAGTGGCCTTGGATCGAGTCGAGGCGATGGAGCCCCTCGTAGGCGGCCACGTCGTTCAGGTGCGCGAGCTGCCAGGCAAAGCAGTTGGAGATGCCGATGGCACGGGCTCGCCCCTCGTCGACGAGCTCGCTCATGGCGCGAAGGATCGTCTCCATGTCGCATCCGTAGTCCCACATATGGCAGATGTAGAGGTCGACGTAGTCCATGCCGAGGCGCTTGAGGGATTCCTCGAAACACCTACGCACGTGGCCGCGCTCGTCGACGCCGGCCTCCTTCTCCTCGGGCGTGCGGGTACCGAACTTCGTCGCCACCTGCACGTTGGCTCGGTCGGTGAGTGCGCGGAGCGCCTGGCCGAGGTAGCGCTCGGAGGTGCCGCCGTTATAGCCATGGGCCGTGTCGAAGAAGGTGATGCCGGCCTCGAGTCCGGCCTTCACCACGGCCTCGGTCTCCTCGGCGCCGATCACCCACTTGTGGATGCCGAGGGGCTCGCCGAACCCCATGGCCCCCATGCAGATACGGCTGACGGTGACGTCCGAGCGCCCGAGCTTCGTGTATTCCATGTCGATCTCCCTCTGGTTAAGTGATGCCATTCCGCCTTGTGGACTTGCCGATGCCGAGGCCGATCAGGCGCCGAGGGCCATGCCCGCCATGACGGCCGTGCCCATCCACGTCGCGCGCCGGAGGAATTCCCTTCTTGCCATCGCCTCTTCGTCGCGCATGCTCACGCCCTCCAAGAATCCGAGCCTCCGTTGCCATCCCAATGAAACTGACAATGTGTCAGCTATGATGGTGCCATTATGCTGACACCGTGTCAACTCATCGGAAGGCCACTGCGATCGCGTTCTCCCCAACCTGGAGAGAACTCTGAAACGGTTTTTCGCAATTGCGTCGGCACCCTCTTTCGCGGTGTGCTTACCGCGTAGGTTTCTCTGCCGCCCTTTCATCACTGTAGGGCTCTCTGCCGCCTGCTCATTTGGCGAATTCGCGCCGCTTAGCCTCTTCCGTCGTCCGTTTTGTGGCACGGAGATCCCTCGGCCGCCCGCACGGCGCCCATTTGGGCGGCTGAGGAGCCTGCGGGGCAAATCCGCCGGGCGGCTGAGAGGCCTACGCGGTGAAAAGGGCGGCCGAGATGCCTCGACGGCATGTACGGGGGCGATGAGAGCCGCCGGTATCCGGGTTTATGTGAACGCCACCCGCTTGCCCTCGGCCATGCATTGGCTGAGGTAGAGGTTGATGAGGCTCTGGTAGGGTATGCCCGTCTCCGCCGCCATGGCCTTGAAATACTCGATGACGGGCACGTCGAGGCGGATCGTCACCGGCTTCTTCTCCGTGTGCGCATAGGGGTTCGGCCGAGACTCGCTGAAGTCATATTCATCACGCATGCCGATACCTCCAATACGTTGCTTCCTCACGCGGCGTCGCCCTACGAGCGGAAATGATGCGGATGGTTCCCCCATCCCCGCGAAGGCAGTGGCATACGACGAGCACGCGAGCGAGGAGGCTGAGCCCGATGAGCACGAAACGCTCTTCGTCCTTCGAATGGTCGGGATCTTCGATGATGCGTGCTTCAGAGTCATAGAAGGCCGTTGACGCCTCATCAAAGCTCACTCCATGCTTCTTCAGGTTGGAGTGCGCTTTCGTTTCATCCCATTCGAAGTCCAAGCTTCGCGCTCCTTTCTGCTGTACGTATGTTAGCAATATTCGTTGGCATTACCTTGAGTCGGAATGGCAACTCTGAGAGGCCTCGCCGGCATGTACGGAGACAATGCGCTCCGCCTCGGTGGCCCTGCGGACGAACACTTCTTGAAGTACGCCATCTGCGGAAACCATCTCGCAGAATTTGCTGACTTTCTCGTTCGTCAGCCGTCCCTTCGCGAGCTTCGGAATCGGCGCCAATTGTGCGCACCATCCTCCGAAAGGAGGCCTCGATGGCCAACGGAGCACGCACACGCACGCTCATGTCAATCAATCCCGCGTTCAAGCCGACTATCTCATGTCACCAAACCGTACTTGTCCACCGCAGTCCCGATTCACCAACACATTTTGTCCGTCAACTCCCATATCGCCGCGTTCGAAGAAGAAGGCGACTACAAGGCACCTGCGGGCATCCCCGCCAACGAAAGCAGCTAGATGGAATATAGCCATCTAGCTGCTGTTTTGTCTGGTGGGCTGTCAGGGGTTCGAACCCTGGACCTTGGGATTAAGAGTCCCCTGCTCTGCCAGCTGAGCTAACAGCCCGTATGTGGGTGCTCCAGGATGGGGTGGGCGAAGGGGCTCGAACCCTCGACCTACGGAGCCACAGTCCGTCGCTCTGCCAACTGAGCTACACCCACCATATGGAGCGTTGGTGCTCGGATATTGTCGCTATTCGAGCCACCGAGCGCAAGTGAACCGGCGGATGGAATGGAGAGTTCACAGAACTCCGCGCCCTCGCGGTGCGACAATGGCGTGGATACGCGCAATGGCAGAGCAGAGACAGAGCAGAGAAGGAGTGCATGATGGAGTTCTACGACGTCGACCCCAAGGAGCTGAGCCTCCAGCCCATGGACATCTTTGCCACCGATTGGGCGCTGCTCACATCCGGCACCTCGGATTCCTGGAACACCATGACGATCGGATGGGGCGGGCTCGGCACTCTGTGGAGCCAGCCCATGGCCACGGTCTACGTGCGGCCGGATCGCCACACGCATGGCTTCATGGAGGCGAACGATCGCTTCACCATCTCCTTCTTCGGCGAAGATGATCGCGAGAAGCTGAACTTCTGCGGCTCGCGTTCCGGTCGCGACATCGACAAGACCGAGTGCGGCATCAAGCCGATGGAGGTGGACGACGGGGCCATCGCCTTCGAGGACGCCGAGCTCATCATCAGCTGCCGCAAGGTCTATAGCACGGACTTCGAGGCGGGCAAGTTCCTCGACGAGCAGATCCTCAACTCCCGCTACCCCGGAGAAACGCCGCTCCACACGGCCTACTGGGGCGTGATCGAGCATGTCTACGTGGCCGAGAGCGTGCTCGACGACGAGGACGAGTGCGGCTGCGAAGACGACGAGTGCGGCTGCGGGAGCCACCATCATCACGACGAAGGGGAAGCGTGAGCGAGCGCGTGAGCGCCCCCGCGTGGCCGGAGCCCGCCACTTCGAAGTCCCGTGAGCGGGCGGTGAGGGCCAAGGTGGCCTTCTTCGACATCGACGGCACGATCATGCCGATCGGCACGAAGATGATGCCCGCGTCGACCGTGCGCGCGCTCGACTGGCTCCAGGAGCGCGGCGTGAAGATCGTCGTCTGCACGGGGCGCCACCTCGACTTCGCCCGGGAAGTCGCGCGTTTCCACGACTTCGACGGATGGCTCTGCGCGAACGGCAGCTACTGCGTGCTCGATGGCGAGCTCATCCGCGCGCAAGAGCTCGACCATGGCGACGTGCTCACGGCCGTCGCCGAGGCGAGGGAGAAGGGCTACGGGCTCGCGCTCACCTACGACCACGACCTGGCCGTGGCCGTGCCGGGAGGGGATCGCGCGGTGATCAACAATTCTTGGGAGCACTCTCCCGCCGTCGACTACTCCGAGCTCGACCTTTCCAGGCCGGTCTACCAGTTGAACGCCGTCGTGCCACCCGAGCGCGACGCCGAGGTGCTCGCCCATACGCCGCACCTCAAGAGCGTGCGGTGGACCGAGTGGTTCGCCGACATCGTGCCCGCTGACGGGGGCAAGCAGGAGGGCATGAGGGCCGTGCTCCGCGCCCTCGGCGCCACCCGCGAGCAATGCCTTGCCTTCGGGGACGGCAACAACGACCGCGATATGGTCGCCTTCGCAGGAGTGGGCGTGGCCATGGAAAACGGCGCGCCCGAGGTGAAGGCCGTCGCCGACTACATCACGAGCGCCTGCGACGCCGACGGCGTCTGGAACGCCCTCGAGGCGCTCGGACTTCGCGATCCCCGCCGCTAAAACCGAAGGTCCCCGCCCTCGCGTGGCATACGCGAAAGCGGGGACCTCGGCGAAAAGGAGGCGGCGGGGCCTCGAGGAGGAAAGGCCGTTAGACGGAACCGTTGGACTGGTTGTTCTGCGTGTTTTGGGTGTTCTGGTTCTGCCGCGTGCTCTGATCGCCCCTCGGGGCGCGCTGGTCCTGCTGGTTCTGGGTGTTCTGGTTCTGCTGCGTTTGTGGGTTCGTTTGGTCGTTCTGCTGCGTTTGCGTGTCCTGGTTCTGGTTCTGCCGCGTTTGTGGGTCCTGGCTGGTGCCGCGCTGCTTGTTCGTGATCTGGCGTTCCACGAGGTCCTCGAAATCGATGTCGAACTGGTCATCGAAGTCGCGACCATCGAAGTCGCGACCATCGAAGTCGCGACCATCGAAGTCGCGATCCTCGAGGTCGAAGCGATCCTCGAGGTCGAAGCGATCCTCGAGGTCGTCGAGGTCCTCGCGACCTTGCGGGGCCTGGACACTGGACGCGTCATCGCGCTCGAGCATGTTGGCCGCCACGATGCCCGTGCCGGGGATGAGGAGCGAGAGCGACGCGAGGAGGGCAAGAAGGATATGCATATCCGTGCCTTTCGTGTGCGTGGGGGAGGGAGGGGTGAGGATGGGCGGCGCTACGCCATCGCGCCGTCGGTGGTGGTGGGATCCATCGGGATCTGCCGCGTGGGCGCGGGGCCCTCGGGCTCGCTCGGCATCGTCTCGAAGACCGCGACCGGCTCCTCCACCTCGCGTGGCTTCAGGCAGAGCACGTAGAGGCCGAGTGTGATCGGGGTGAGCACGATGCCGACGATCCAGTAGCCGGCGAGCTTCGCGCCCTTCACCTCGATGCCCTTCTCGCGCGCCGCGTCGATGAGCATGACGATGGCGATGATGGTGGCCGCGACGAGGGCCGCCGTGAAGATGAGCCCGAAGATGCCGAGAAGCGCGTTGCCGCCGAGCATGCCCATGGGCATACGGTTGAACATGGAAGACTCCTTCCTTGGGGCGGAGCCTTTCTCCGCCGTCGGAAGGGAAGTCTGCCGGGCGCTCCTAAAGCCGAGCTAAAGCGCTTGCGTTCCTCAGTTGATCGAGCCTATGGTGCCCATGAACAGGGGAACGTTCGCGTAGGCGTCCACGATCATGTAGGCGAAGGGCCGATCGAGCACGACCTCGTGGGCCTCGTCGAGATCCGGCGCCATGCTCGTGAGCTCGATTCCGACCTCCGTGGCCGCGCCCGCACGCGTGCCCTCCTCGCTCACCTCGATGAACGTCTTCTGCACGGCCTCGCCGACGCAGAGTCGCTCGGAGCTGATGCCGGAGAAGTTCGCGAGGTTCGGGTCGAAGGCGTCCGTCATGCCAAGGCGCTGGAGCGTCTTTGAGAGGTCCATCTCGTGCTCGCCCTCGAACTTCGGGAGGCCGGTCGTCGCGCTGCCCTGGCTCCCCATGCGCACGAGGTCGGCAAGCTCCGCTCCATCCGTCTCGGCGAGGAGCTCGGAGACGCTCGTGCCCTCCTTCGGGAGCAGCCCCACGAAGGTGTAGCGGCGGCCTGAATAGGGCTTCATGAAGCCCGTGCACTGGTCGTTCTCGAGGTAGCCCGACGCATCTTGCTCGTACATCATGCTCACGTTCGTCTCGGCGCCATTCACGCCGTGAAACGTGGCGTCCTCCACCGCGCCCTCCTCATAGGGCGTCTCCCAGCCGCCCTCGAAGGCGCAGGCGTTGATCACGTAGAGCGCGTAGGAGGGATCGACCTTCTCGAGGATGGAATCGATCATGCCATGCGTGTGCTCGTCCACCCAGCCGTTGATCTCCTTGAGCGTGGCGGAGTCGAAGGCGCGATCGTAGACCTCGGCGCCGAAGTCCTCCTCCGCGTTCGAGATGAACTGCTCGGCCGGCTTGAAGGTCTCGTTCACCCAGAGCGAGTCGGCGAGCGAGAAGGTGTCGCCGTCTTTGCTCCAGTCATCGGCAAGGCCCTTGAGCTCGGCTTCGAGGGTGCCGTCGACGGGCGCACCGAGCACGTCCTCGATCTGCGTGCGCGTGGCGCCCTCCGCGCCGGTGGCGAGCACCGCGAGCGGGCGCGCGAGCGAGATGGGGGAGACGAGGGCGTTGCCGTCCCGCGCGTCGACGTCCCTGAGAAGTCCGAGGCCAAGGTCGTAGTAAGGTGCGGGATCGGACACGCTGGCCACCTCTTCGGTTTGCGTGCTCGGTTCGGGCTCGGGTTCTGCCTCCGGGGTGGCGCCGCAGCCGGCGAGGCCGCCACAGACGAGGAGCGCCGCGAGCAGCGCGGCATGCCGTTTCTTCATCGGGGCCCTCATTTCACGTCGCAGGGCTTTGCACATACTAGGGATTCCCCTGAGGCCGCGCTTCGAAACCCGCGTTTCCGCTATGGTGGTCGCATCGAAGTGGCCAGCGTAGACGGGCCACGCCAGATGCGCTGAGCGGAAGGGCCCGACCCATGGTTTTGAACTTGAACCCGACCGTGATCTGCCTCATCATCGCGCTCATCATCGCCCTCGTGAGCTGGATCGTCATTTCCTTCAAGAAGCCGTTCGGCCTCTAGGCGCGCGTCTTCCCAAGCGCATGATCTGGCCGATCGCCTTCGTCGTCCTCGCGATCGCCCTCGTCGCATGCCGTGGCGTGCATCTCCGACGCACCGACGCGGGACTCGCGCTCATCTTCACCACGCGGCGTTTCGCGGGCAGGCGCGTGCGCGTGCTCTCCGTCCACCACGCCTGGCAGTCGGGGATGGATCTGGACAACCCCGGCGAGCTCGTCTTTCCCTATGTGCGAGCCTTCGATGCGATCTTCTGCGGGCCGCGAGCGCCAAGGCGCGTGCTCGCGATCGGCGGGGGCGGGTTCTCCTATCCCGCCTCGCTCGCGCGGCGCGGGATCGTGGTGGACGCGGTGGAGATCGATCCCGCGGTCGTGGGGATCGCGCGCAAGTTCTTCGGGCTCAAGGCCGCCGAGGCGCTTCACGGCGAGGATGGGAGGCCACTCCTTCGCGTGATCATCGACGACGGAGCTCGCTACCTCGAGGAATGCCAGGAGTCCTACGATGCGTGCGTGCTCGACGTCTATCGCGGCCTCGAAGCGGTGGGCGAGATGGCGAGCGCCGAGACGATCGCCCGCGTGAGGGAGCATCTCGCGAAAGGCGGCGTGCTCGCCGTAAACGCCGTCTCGAGCAAGGAGAGCGACCTCACCCTCGAGGCCTGGGCGAACGCGCTCCTCGGCCAGTTCGCGCACGTCTGGGAGATCCCCGCGTCGTGGGGCATGGACGCCTACTGGCAAAACTCCGTCCTCGTGGCCTCCGACTCAGAGCTTGACCTCGCCGAACGCTTCCCGGAGGCAGCGGAGCTCTAGCCCGAGGCGAGCCACGAGCGAAACGACGGACTTCGGGCATAAACCTCGGTGACCGTCTATGCCTAGAGGAAGCGAGATCGCATGTGCGGACGCTACATCCCCCTCACGATCCGGCAGATCATGCGCGTGATCGACGTGCTCGCGGGCGAGGCCGACTGGGGACGCGAGGACGAGTGGACGCATGCGGCGCGCCAGGTGTATCCGGGCGACGAATCGCAGCTCGTCATCCCCTTCGAGGAGCGCCTGCAACCCGCGGAAAAGCGTTGGGGGTATGAAGTGGGCTGGCGCAAGGGCCCGATCTTCAACACGCGCATCGAGAGCGCGCTCGAGGGCGGCATGTGGAGGGATTCGATCGAGCATCGCCGCTGCATCGTGCCCTGTCGCGCGTTCTTCGAGCCGCATCGCTCGGAAACCGCGCGCTCTTCGAGGACGGGCCGCGAGATCAAGCGCCACTACGAGTTCTCGAATCCCGAGGCGCCCGCGATCCTCATGGCCGGGGTGTGGGAAAACGACCGCTACTCCGTGGTTACGTGCGCGCCCGACGAGCAGATGGCGCCCATCCACGACCGCATGCCGCTCGTGCTCACGCCCGAGGAGGCGAGGCTATGGCTTGGCCCCCGCTACGCCGAGCTCGCCGATCATCCGCGTGAGCGGCTCGTGGTACAGCCGGAAGACACAGTGCGACGAGGCGCTGCCCCACCCCTCGCCGGCATCCAGGAGACGCTCTTCTAGGGTTTTCGCGGTGTGGTCTCAGGGCCCACGCGAACTGGCGGTTTTTGGAGGCCACGAGGCGTGCGTGAAAGGCGGCTCGTGTTCCTCTGTGAGAATTCACGAACGCGCGTGGCGATGGTGGGTCACAACTTCTAGACTTCGAACTGCCGGTTTGGGCAGACTGGCGTGATGGCTGCCGTGCGTCTCTGGGGAGAGCTATGAAAATCCGCAGGTGGAGCATTGTGCTCGGCATTCTTGCCGCATGCGTTTCCGTGTGCGCGGTCGCGGGGTGTGACAACGAGCCGTTGATGTCCGCGGAGGCCGAGGCGCTCGCCTATGAGCCGAGCGGCTCCTACACGGCCACCTTGACGCCACGCGATGGCGTGTCGATGGAGGGTCTCACCGCGGCTGACCTGCAGGTGGGCTATCCCGTCATCGACCACGAGTGGCTCGTGGAAAACGGCTACGCCTTGCCCGAGGGAGCCGAGGAAGATGCGGCGTCTGCCACGCCCACGACGGACACCTCGACGAGCGACGACGCACAAGGCGACGCCGAGGACGCCCCCGCGCAGGCAACCACTTCGGGCGAGAACGGCGAGGACTTCGTGGATGCCCCCACCGAGACCGTCTATGCGGAGGTAACGGACTTCACGGTGAACGCCGATGGCACGGCCACCTTGAGCTTCGAGGATCCGAAGGCCGCGGAGAACCAGCCCGAGATCTACTCCGTCTACGCGGAGAAGACCGAGTTCTCGAGCCAGGTGCCTGTGACCTATCCGCAGTTCGCGCTCGAACCGGACATCTCCTATGTGCCCGCCACCGCCGAGACGACGAAGCTCACGCTCGTGCTCGACGAGGGCGAGTTTAACCCGAACGTCTCCGAGGACGCCATCACGCTCGACGGTTCCTTCGAGGACATGCAGGTCGAGAGCCTCTCGTCCGCGGGCAAGAACCTCACGCTCCAGCTCACGGGCGCGCCGACGATGGTCGCCGAGGCGGGTGTCTACACTGATGGCGTTGTCACCGTCGCGCCCGAGGCGATCGCCCATGCGAGCGTGCCCACGAACGCCTTCATCCCGGTGCAGACGGACGGCGTCATGTTCGTGCCCGCCGATCTCACCGTGGCGAGCAACACGGTCACCATCCCGATGCTCGTCTTCGGCGTGGCCGATCCCGCGACCATCACGGCTGATCAAATCTCCATCACGGGCGGCGAGAAAGCCGTCACGGTGAAGGACGTCCAGGCGGGAGCTGGCGATCAAGCGATCCTCACGCTCGACGTCCCCGGTGTCGCCACCGCGAACGAGGCGGCTGCCGCGCTCTCCGGCCAGACGCTCAAGGTCGCCGACTTCGAGACCACGATCGACCTTCCCGAGGCGAGCTTCTATCCCGTCTTCGACTACGTGGGCGCCGATGGGAGCGACCTCGCGCTCACGCTCGTCGCCTACGTGAACGGCGGCACCTTCGCCGAGGACCTCGCGGCCGACGACGTCACGCTCGGCGATGCCTTCGAGGACGGCACCGTGAAGTCCATCGAGCGTACGGGCGACACCACCGCGAAGATCGAGCTCACGATCCCCGCGGACGGCACGAAGCCCGAGGATCTCGACGTGACGGGCACGGTCACGCTCGCCGCCGGCACGCTCGTCTCCTCATGGGACGAGCCCACCGAGGAGGCCACGAGCTACACGCGCTCCTACTCGCAGGAGTCGCTCGGCCGTGACAACACGATCGGCAACATCCTCTCCGTCATCGAGAACTCGAACGCGCTCAAGGCCGTGAACATCATGAGCTCGATCTCCGGCGGCTACGACGCGGTCATGAACATCCTCGGCATCTGCGGCGTGGTGGAGGACGGCAACGCGCAGATCCTCGAGGAGCTGAAGAGCATCGAGAGCCAGCTGGACGGCATCCAGACCACGCTCGCGGAGCAGTCAGAGATCATGAAGGACATCCAGAAGGGCATGTACGAGAACCGTTGCAACAGCTTCGACACGGCGCTCTACCGGCTGCAGGAGGACAACCAGACCGCGGCCGACTACTTTGCCATGGCAACCTCGCTCGGCGTGAAGACGCCGACGCAGGTGCAGGAGGAGATCACGGCGGCGCAGAGCGCCGCAGATGCCGCGGCGCAGGCCCAAGCGCAATCGGAGCAGCCGACCGAGGGCACGGAGGGCGCGGCAACGCCCGAGGATCAAGCGCCGGAGGAAGCCCCCGCCGCGCCCGAGGTGCCGGCGGTTGAGAACCCCTACGAGGGCCTGAGTGAAAACGACGCGTGGTCGAAGTACCTCACCGACCTCGTCCAGGCGATGAAGAACGCGGAAGCGCAAGGCAACGGCAACTTCGTGGGCTTCACGAAGACCATGCAGACGCTCGAATCCGACTACCGCACGGTCGCGAACGCCGTCTCGGCGAGCTCGAACAGCAACAACGCGCTCTACAACTACGACCACCTCTGCTCGCTCACCTACAACTTCGACACCATCGCGAAGCCCTACCGCCAGGCCTTCCGCGCGAACATCATCTTCCAGCTCGACCGCGGCCTCGGCTTCATCAGCGCCTACTACAACCGCCTCGCGAACCCGAACAACCCGAGCATGAGCGCCATCCAGCGCTCTTTCGACGCCGCGCAGACGCAGCTCAAGAACCGTGCGGTGGAGGAGACGGATGCCATCTTCTTCTACACCGCGGGCGTCTACGTGCGCCCGACCCTTCCTTGGGGCTCGCGCTCGTCCTCGTATAAGGAAAGCACCGAGGCGATCATCGGGTGGGGCAACCTCACAAGCAAGAACGGGAAGCTCGACGAGTTCGTGAAGCGCATGAACGGGCGCACGGCGCGCCAGGAGGTTACGCTCGCGGGCTTTTGGACCGAGTGGGACTACACGATGAGCAGCGGCTACGTCGCACACTACAACATCGACGAGTTGGCCGGCCTGGGTCTGAACTTCTATAAGGAGTATGAGAAGCGCGGATCCTTCAGGTACGACTACGACCACATGTACGCCGATATGATCAAGTGGGACGAGACGACGCTCACCACGAAGTACCAGCGCAGCCGCTATCGCTATAACGGCGGCAACCCGTTCCTCGGCTCCGAACACTACGACATCGTGAACACGAGCCCGTCCGCCTTCGCGAAGGAGGACATGAACGCGCCATCCTACGTGTAGCGCAGCGGTTTTAACAGCGGATGATCAGCCGATTTGGCGAGAGGAGAGCACTATGGCACTGAAGACTTCGAAGAAGGGCCTCATCGCGGGCGTGTGCGCGGCCGTGCTGGGCGTGGCGCTCATGGCGGGCTGCGCGCAGACCCCGAAGGGCGGCTACACCATCACGGACGGCCAAGTGGACTACGACGGTACTACCCTCACGGTCACGCTCAACTGCGAGGGCGAGCCCGATTGGGAGGCGGCCGTTTCAGGCGATGGCATAGAGGCTGACGGCGAGACCCACGAGGCGAGCGAGAACGCCGACGTCTTCACCTTCAAAGGCACCGGCGAAGGGAGCGCGACCATCACCTTCACGTATCCCTCCGAGGATCCGAAGACCGTGACCGTGGAGACCACGACGGACGCGAGCGGCCAGTTCATTTCCACAGGAGCCACCGGCAGCGACGGATCGATGGGCAGCACTCAGGGCTAAAACAGACTTGTGCCAAGTATGTTGAATCGGATGGCAAGGTCTCGGATGCGCGTGTTGTCCAAACTCGTTCCTCATTGATTGACCCGGATGGCAAGGTCTCGGATGCGCGGTCTTTGCGCGTCCGAACCTTAAGCCCATCCGGGGAGCAAAGAAGCAGCTCAAGGCCCAAGCCTTGAGCTGCTACATTTTGGTACGGCCCCCTTTTTCCACGGTGGCGAGGCATGCCCACACGGGCTTCACACAGGTCGTGGCCCGAATCGCTAGACTTCGCTCGGCTCAACTCCCGCCCTTCGGAAAGGCCCTGATGAAGCGCTTTCGGGTCGTGAAAACCGGCGCCCTCGCCCTTGCCGCGCTCGTGATGGCGTGCGCGATCGCCGCGTGCGCGCCCGTACCGGCAAAGCACGCGCTCTACCTCTACCTTTGCGGCTCCACGCTCGAGACGCAAAACGGTGCCGCCTCCCAGAACCTCTCCGAGCTCCTCGAGGCGGAGATCCCCGCGGACACGACCGTCGTCGTGCAGACGGGAGGCGCGAGCACGTGGCGCGACCACGACATCCCCGCCGATTCCCTCAACCGCTATGAAGTCAAGGATGGCGAGCTTCGCCACCTCGAGACCCTCGAGAACGCGTCGATGGGCGATGCCCAGACGCTCGAGGACTTCCTCGTGTGGAGCGCGCAGGCGCATCCAGCGGAGCAGACGATGCTCGTGCTCTGGGACCACGGTGGCGGCGCCGACGGCACCCTCTGCTACGACGAGGCCTTCGGGATGGACCCGCTCGACCCCGCGGAGCTCAAGAGCGCCTTCGAGGGAGCCGGCGCCCACTTCAACCTCATCGGCCTCGACGCCTGCCTCATGGCGACGCTCGACACCGCGCAGCTCCTCGCGCCCTATGGCGACTACCTCGTGGCTTCGCAGGAGATCGAGCCATCGGGCGGCTGGGACTACACGACCATCGTGGAGGCGATGGACGACCCCGCAGCCATGGCGGAGGTGCTCGAAGAGGCTGCCATCGAGAAGTGGGCGAACTTCGACTATGGCGACTTCAGCAGCTACGACGACGGCGAGGGCATGCTGGTCGTCGCGCTGCCCACCGAGGAGGAAGGCGAGGAGGGAGAAGCGTCCGATACGGATGCGCCCGCGCCCGAGGCGGAGGCGCCCGAGAGCGCGCCCGAGGTGGAGGCGCCCGAGCCCGTGGCCGAGCCCGTGGCCGAGGTCGACGACACGCTCGCCCTCGCGAAGGTGATCGCCGACTCCTACATCTGGAAGAGCGATGAGGAGGCCGGAGGGCAGGGATCGATGGCCACCCTCTCGGTGCTCGACCTCTCGAAGATGGACGAAGTCGAAGAGGCCTTCGATGCCCTTTCCGATGAGCTTGTGGCGAAGGGGATGAGCGAGGACAACGTCGGATTCGCCGCGGTGCGCGAGGCCGCCACGAATTCGGAGAGCTTCGGCGGCAACAGCAAGGCCGAGGGCTTCAGCAACCTCATCGATCTCAGCACCTTCGCGAGTTACCTCGGCGAGGCCTATGATTCCGAGGCCGCGAACGCGCTCACCGAGGTGCTCGCCGACTTCGTGTCCTACGAGAGCCTCGGCGGCCTGCGTGGCACCCTCGGCACGGCGGGCGGCGTCTCGCTCTACTACCCGCGCTACTACGATCCCGAGGCGATCGCGTCGTACGAGAGTTGGAGCAGCTTCCCCTCGTATGGCACCTACCTTGACGCGGTGTATGGCGACGAGCCCGCGGAGACCATAGGCTTCGCCGACCCCGGCAGCCTCACCGCCGACGGGACGTTTCGCATCCAGCTCACCCCCGAATCAAAGCGCTACCTCGACAACGTGGCCTTCGAGCTCGTGCGAGTGGAGGATGACGGCACGCGCACGACGCTCGGTCGCGACTTCGACTTCGTGAACGATCGCACCACGAACACCTACGAGAGCAACTTCCGCGGCGTGTGGATGGCGCTCGATGGATCGCCCCTCGCAGCCGATCTCCTCGGCCGCGGCGACGACACGCTCCTCTACACCGCCCCGGTGCTCGTGAACGGCATGCCCACCAACCTCCGCTTCAACTGGCGGGCAAACCCGCCCTACCAGGAGATCGACGAGAACGGCAATCCCGTTGAATCCAACGAGATGAACGGCCGCACGGTCTTCATGAAGGAGTACTACGTGGTCGACGGCCTCTGGGACGCGCTCGACGAGCATGAGCTCGCGCCCAAGGACGTGACGTACCTCAAAGAGGGCGATCGCGTGACGCCACTGCCGTACGCCGAGCGCTACGACGCGGAAGCGTTGCAGGGCCTCGACTCCGCCAGCCTCGAGACCGTGACGCTCGACCAGTACTGCGGCTTCGTGGGCGAGATCCCGCTCGAGGGGCATCGCTTCGAGTACACCTTCGTGGTGACGGACATCTTCGGCAACGAACACCGCTCGAAGACCGCCGTCTTCGAGATGGACTACGAGGGTGACGCGCTCACGCAGGCGATCCTCGATGGCCTCTACCCCGCCACGATCGTCGAGATCAAGGACTAGCGCCCCGTCTCCTTCGCCGGCGCGAACTCCACGCGCGCCACGCAGGCGGTTTCCCCCTCTGGGTGTACGAGGTAGACGTCGCTTGAGTCGAGCGTACCGTCGTCCGCACGCGTGTCCCTGCGGCAGACGGAGAGCGCCTCGAGTTCGCGACATTGCGAGAGGAAGTGAATCTCGAAGCGCTCCGGCTCGCGTTGCTCGAGCTCCGCGCGCGTGAAGGCGTCCATGGCGGCCTCGACGTAGCGGAGGTTGTTCATGTGGCCGTTGTTGTCGAGGTCGGAGTAGCGCACGTCGTAGTCGAAGATCCGCTCCGCGTCTGAGGCGTCCTTGGGGATGCGCGTGTAGGAGCCCACGTCCACCGTGCCGCGGCTCTCCTCGAAGAAGCTATCGGGGAATTGCACCGCGTCCGGCAGCACGACCTTTTGCTGCGCGAGGTCGAGGAAGCAGCACTCGAGTCGCCCGAGCGCCATGGTCTCGCCCGCCTGCCTCACCTCGAACTCGCGGTCCATGAAGCGGCGGTGCGGCCTCGAGGAGATCCACGTGGTGAGTTCGAGCGGGTGCTCGGCGTCGGCGCGCCTCACGATGCGAAGGATGTAGCGCGCGAAGATCCAGCCGATGCCGAACTTATAGGGCAAGACGTTGTTGCCGTAGCCCTCGGCCGCCACGGCCTCGCTCGCGAGAATCTCGAAAAGCTCGAGGTAGCCCCTCACGCCGCACCGGCAGTCGGGGTCCGTCATGCGGAAGTCGAGCGGGTGCTCGATGGAGTACGCCATGAGCAGCTCCTAGCCCTTGCGCTGCGCCACCGCGTCGGAGAGGCAACGGAGCGCGTTCAGCGAGCGCGGATAGCCAATGTAGGGCAGGCACTGGCTCACGACGTCCACGAGGAAGGCCTCGTCGTTTCCGAGGTTGAGGTTCGCGCCTGCGTGGCTCGTGAGCTGCGGCTCGCAGCCTCCCTGCGCGGAAAGGCAGCAGAAGGTGATCATCTCGCGCTCGCGGTCGGAGAGGCCGCCTCGCGTGTAGTAGTCGCCGAAGCAGTTGCCGGAGAGCCAGCGGTTGATGTGCTCGCGGCCGGGCGCGCCGGAGGTGGCGAAGCCGCGCATGTGCTCGCCGAAGTACTCCACCTGCTTCGCCTCACCCTTCTCCACGCGATCCTCGGGCGTGGTCGTGCCCTGCCCGGGCAGCGGCAGCGCGATCCCGCGGGCGTCCATGATCTCGTTCGCGATGAAGAAGAAAGGATAGGTGCGCGCGATGCCGAGGTAGGCGGTGAGTTGGTAGATGAGCTCCTTCACGGCCACGG
>CANQOF010000014.1 GCA_947625405.1 uncultured Atopobiaceae bacterium
GTGAAAGCCGGTAACCCGAATGGGCGGGAACCGGGCTCCGGGGACTATAGGCACCCCCGACCCCAGATGGCATTCCAGCGCGGGGACTATAGGCACCCCCGACCCCAGATGGCATTCCAGCGCGGGGACTATAGGGACGCCGACCCCAGATGGCATTCCAGCGCGGGGACTATAGGCAGCATCGACTCCAGGAAACCCGCAGGTAGAACCCCATATTCAGAAATATTGTCAACTTTGGTTGACTTTCAGGTTGCGCAACGTATACTGTGCTTCGAGAAGAAAGTTAACCGGCGAGAACTTTTAGGAGCCAGAGCATGGAAGCGGTTCTCTCTGCCACCACGGGTAAGAACGCGGCCCCTGCGATCGTCCACGGTGCGTCGCTGCCCCTTTCCATGGTCCCCACGGGAAAGACCGTCCAGGTCGCGCGCGTGCGCGGCAAGGAGGACTTCACGCGCCACCTCGCGAACCTCGGCTTCGTCGAGGGTGCGCAGGTGCGGGTCGTGAACCAGGTGAACGGCGACACCATCGTGAACGTGAAGGGCTCGCAGCTGGGCCTCGATCGCGACACGGCCCGTCGCATCGTCACGGCGTAAGCGCTCCGCGCCCGGATTCTAGGCCCGGGCGTTTCATTTCCCAATTCATCCGGCAATGAGAGAGGCCTCGAAGCGGGGTCGGCGTTCGCGTGGCCAAAGCTCGGTTGAGCGGCCTTGTGGCGCCCTGAGAGAGGAGAACCCATGGCGGAGGTTCCCGTGGAAAAGACTCTGAAGGACGTGCCCGTGGGCGCGAGCTGCGTGGTGAAGAAGCTTACTGGCACCGGCGCGGTGAAGCGCCGGATCATGGACATGGGGCTCACGAAGGGCACGCGCGTGACGGTGCGCAAGGTGGCGCCGCTCGGCGACCCCATCGAGCTCACGGTGCGCGGCTATGAGCTCTCCATCCGCAAGGACGAGGCCGCACGCGTCGAAGTCGAGGATGCGTAGGGGGAGACCATGGCACGTGAAAAGCTCAACATCGCCCTTGCGGGCAACCCGAACTGCGGCAAGACGACGCTCTTCAACGAGCTCACGGGCTCGAACGGCTACGTGGGCAACTGGCCGGGCGTCACGGTGGAGAAGCTCGAGGCGCCGCTCAAGGCCGACCCCGACGTCGTCCTCACGGACCTTCCCGGCATCTACTCGCTCTCGCCCTACTCGCCCGAGGAGGTCGTCTCGCGCGACTACCTCGTGAAGACGCGCCCGGACGCGGTCATCGACCTCGTGGACGGCACGAACCTCGAGCGCAACCTCTACCTCACGACGCAGGTGCTCGAATGCGGAACGCCGAGCGTCGTGGGTCTGAACATGGCCGACGTGCTCGCCAAGCGAGGCGATACGATCGACCTTTCCGCGCTCTCCGCGCGCCTCGGCGTGCCCGTGGTGGAGATCTCCGCGCTGCGCGGCACGAACGTCGACGCGCTTGTCGACGCTGCCGTGAAGGCGGGAGAGGACGGCGCGAGCCGCGAGCCCATGCACTGGTTCTCGAGCACGGTGGAAGGGGCGCTTGACGAGATCGCCGACATCATTTCCCCGAAGGTGGCCGATCCCGCGACCCTTCGCTGGTTCTCCATTAAGGCCTTCGAGCGCGACGAGGAGGCGCTTTCCGCGCTCAACCTCAGCGAGGGAGAGCAGTCGGCGGTCGAGGCCATCGTCTCGGCCGTGGAGGACGAGCTCGACGACGACAGCGAATCCATCATCACCACAGAGCGCTACGACTGGATCGAGGGCGTGGTGGATGAGTGCGTGCAAAAGGCGCCGGCCAAGCTCTCCACCTCGGAAAAGATCGATCGCGTGATCACGAACCGCATCCTCGGGCTCCCAATCTTCGCGGCGATCATGATCTTCGTGTACTACGTCTCCGTCTCCACCGTGGGCACCATCGGCACCGACTGGGCAAACGACGGAGTCTTTGGCGATGGCTGGTTCCTCTCGCCCGCCTCCGCCGCAGCCTACGACGAGGCCGCCGGCGCCTATGCGGACGAGGACTACCCCACACAGCTGGACGCCTTCCTCGCGGCCGCGGGCGACGCGGGCCTCGACACGAGCGAGGTCCTGGGCGCGATCGAGGACGGCGACACCGCCGAGATCGAGGCCTTCGCCGGCGAGGCCGAGGCCGCAGGCGTGGTGGCCGAGGACGTGCCATGGCTCGACGCCGACGGCAACTACCTCGACACCGAGGGCAACGTCGTGCTCGTGGACGCCAACGACGAGCCGATGCTCGCCGCCGGCCAGGAGCTCGCGACGCACGACCCTATCACCGCGACGGAGTTCCTCTCCGCGGTGAACGCCGAGGAGCCCATCCCCGGCGAGTACGGATGGTTCGTGCCGGGCGTGCCCGTCGTCATCGGCGAGTGGCTGGAATCCGCGGGCGCCTCGCCCGTCGTGCAGTCCCTCGTGCTCGACGGCATCGTGGGCGGCGTGGGATCGATCCTCGGCTTCGTGCCGCAGATGATCGTGCTCTTCCTCTTGCTGTGCTTCCTCGAGGACTGCGGCTACATGAGCCGCGTGGCCTTCGTGATGGACCGCGCCTTCCGCCGCTTCGGCCTCTCGGGCAAGAGCTTCATCCCCATGCTCATCAGCTCCGGCTGCGGTGTGCCCGGCGTGATGGCCACGAAGACCATCGAGAATGAGCGCGACCGGCGCATGACCATCATGCTCACGACGATGATCCCGTGCGGCGCGAAGCTGCCCATCATCTCGCTTCTCATGGGCGCCCTCATCGGCGGCATCGAAGGCTGGTGGATCGCGCCGCTCTTCTACCTCCTCGGCGTGGCGTGCGTGATCATCTCCGCGATCATGCTGAAGAAGACCCGTCCCTTCGCCGGGGAGCCCGCGCCCTTCGTGATGGAGCTTCCCGACTACCACCTGCCCGCGCTCAAGAGCTATCTCCTCCACGTGTGGGAGCGCGTGTGGGCCTTCATCTCCAAGGCGGGCACGATCATCTTCGTCGCCTGCGTGGGCGTGTGGTTCCTCTCGAACTTCGGCATCGCGGGCTGGGAAGGCGGCAGCGGCGCCTTCGGGTTTTTGCCGGAGATGGCGGACGCGCCGGCGAACGCCATGGACTACTCCGTGCTCGCGGGCGTGGGCTCGGCCATCGCGTGGATCTTCGCGCCGCTCGGCTTCGACAACTGGCAAGCGGCGGCCTCGAGCCTCTCCGCGCTCATCGCGAAGGAGAACCTCGTGTCCACCTTCGGCGTGCTCTACGGCCTCGGCGAGGTGGGCGAGGGTTCGACCGTCCTCTGGGCGAGCTTCGCGCAGATGTTCACCACCGCCGGCGTCGTGCACCTCGGGGCGATGTTTGCCTTCGTGGCCTTCAACATGCTGGACGCGCCGTGCTTCGCGGCGGTGGGCACCATCCGGCGTCAGATGGACTCGTCGCGCTGGTTCTGGTTCGCCATCGCCTACGAGTGCGCGTTCGGCTGGGTGGTCGGCCTCATCATCAACCAGCTCTGGGAGTTCTTCGCGCTCGGCAACTTCGGCTTCTGGACCATCGTGGCCCTCGCCGCGCTCGTCGCGATGCTCTATCAGCTCTTCAAGCCCATGCCGAAGTACGGGGAATCGGCTGGGGAGCAAGCGC
Source organism: uncultured Atopobiaceae bacterium (assembly GCA_947625405.1). Classification (GTDB taxonomy): domain Bacteria; phylum Actinomycetota; class Coriobacteriia; order Coriobacteriales; family Atopobiaceae; genus CANRLS01. The sequence continues at coordinate 3,613 of CANQOF010000014.1, forward strand.
CAATGGGCGAGGTCGCTTAGGGCGGCCTGAGGTCTCCACAAAACCTCGTCCTCTCCGATCTCGGGGCGCCGCCTGTGGGCATCAGGCGGCGCCCCTTTCCCATGGCCACGCTCGTCCCGGGACGCGCTGCTTCCTAGCGCAAACGCGTAACATTTACGAGAAATATCAGAAACATACTTGAAACAAACAGAAACCTTGTGTATAGTGAGCAGCGAGAAGAAAAAGGTACAGGTTTCCTCGCGAAACCCCGGGCCAGGAAGAGTGTTTTGGGGAGAAAGGTGATCATCATGGCATGGCGCGTCCCCGAGAGGCACTAGTCCTCCCAATGAAAGGCTTCGCCAAGTAGCGCGAAGCCGCTGAGGTCAGGCCCCGTGAGCGCAACGGGGCCTGTTGCCTTGCCAAACCGCGAAAACGGGTTTAGTAGCCGCCGTAATAACGAATGAGCTCCCAGTCGGTGACGGAGGCGTTGTAGCTCTCCCACTCCTGTTGCTTTTCCTCGAGCAGGAACTCGTAGATGTGGTCGCCGAGGACCTCGCGCATGAGGGCCGAGCCCTTGAAGGCGTCGATGGCCTCGCCGAGGTCCTCGGGCAGGCGCTCGAAGCCGGCCTTCGCGAGCGAACGCGGGTCCACGCCGAGATCGGGAGTGTACTCGGGCGGGAGCTCCAGGCCCTCCTCGATGCCGCGAAGGCCCGCGGCGATCGACGCGGCGATCGCGAGATACGGGTTCGCGGAGGGATCGACTATGCGAAGCTCGACGCGCGACGAGAGGTGCTTGTCGGGCTTGTGGATGGGAATGCGCACGAGCGCGGAGCGGTTGCGACGCCCCCAGGTGGCAAACGTCGGCGCATCGCCTCCGGGAACGAGGCGCTTGTAGGAGTTCACCGTGGGGTTCGTCACGAGCATGTACTCCGGCGCGTAGGCGATGAGGCCCGCGATGTAGGAGCGCGCGATGTCGGAGATGTGGTAGACGGGATCAGAGCCCCAGAAGACGTTCTCGCCGTCGTGATCGAAGAGCGACTGATGGAGCGGCATGGCGCTGCCAGCGCAATCGGGAAGCGGCTTCGGCATGAAGGAGGCGTAGTAGCCGTGCTGAAGCGCGATCTGCTTCACCACGAAGCGCGCCGTCATGAGGTTGTCCGCGCAGGAGGGCGCCTCGGCGTAGCGAAGCGAGAGGCCGTGCTGCGAGGGGCCCATCGCGTGGAACGAGTACTCGATGGGGATGGACACCTGCTCGAGGGTGAGCACCGTCTCGCGTCGAAGCTCGCGCGCGTCATCGGTGGGGGTGAGGTCGAAGTAGCCGGCCACGTCGAGCGGCTTGGGGTCTTGATCGTCCACGAAGTAGAAGTACTCGAGATCGGGGCCCACATTCGGCACGAAGCCCGCGGCGTCCGCGCGCATGAACACGCGGCGAAGCGCCTCGCGGGGATCCCCCTCGAAGGGCTCGCGCGAGGGGGTCTGGATGTCGCAGAAGATGCGCGCCACGGCGTGCTTCGTCGGCCGCCAAGGCAGGATCTGGAACGTCTCGGGGTCGGGCACGGCGAGCATGTCGGATTCCACCACGGACACGAAGCCGTCCACCGCGGAGCCATCGAAGCCCACCCCCTCGAGGAAGGCCTGTTCGAGGTCCTCGGGCGAGATCGCGAAGGACTTCAGGTTGCCGAGCACGTCGGTGAACCAGAGGCGAATGAACCGGATGTCGCGCTCCTCGACGGTTCGGAGCACGTAATCGATGTTGCGATCGTTGAGTGACATGGCCCCTCGCACTCCCTGGAAAATCGCCCGCTCGGCACGTTTGAGGCCATGATAGCCGAGCGCGCCACGCGGGCGAAACAATGGAAACGAGCGGGAAAAGTGCGAGCTATGAGGTCTTGTGAAGCGCTTCGGCCACGCGGTTGGAGAGCTCGTCGGAATCCATGTGGGCGGCGGCGCAATGCGCCCCATGGCCGCAGCTCGCGCACGAGCCCTTGGAAAAACTCTTGGCGATCGACCTCACCGCGAGGCAAACACCCGCGACGACAAAGGCGATAATGATACCGTCAACCACGAGCGCCTCTTCCTTCCAAGCATCGGTAGCTTTGGTGGCTGAATGTTAACCAAGGCTTACTATACCCCGGAAGCGGCGCGAATCGCAACGTTCCACGAAAGGAGCACCATGTCCGGATCCGACATCCAAACCCCCGAGACCATGACGCTGGTCCTCATCCGCCACGGCGAGAGCGAGTGGAACAAGGCGAACCTCTTCACCGGTTGGGCAGACGTCGATCTCTCCGACCTCGGCAAAGACGAGGCCTATAACGGTGGCCGCGCCCTCAAGGACGCCGGCTACGACTTCGATCTCTGCTACACCTCCGTGCTCAAGCGCGCCATCCACACCCTCGACCTCGTGCTCGACGCCATGGACCGCGTGTGGCTGCCCGTGAAGAAGAACTGGCACTTGAACGAGCGCCACTACGGCGCCCTCCAGGGCCTCAACAAGGCCGAGACCGCCGCGAAGTACGGCGACGAGCAGGTGAAGATCTGGCGCCGCAGCTTCGACGTGCGCCCGCCCGCGCTCGAGCCCGGCGACGAGCGCGACGCCCACAGCTGGCCTGCGTATCGCAATGTCGATCCCGAGAACATTCCCTACTGCGAGTGCCTCGCCGACACCATCGAACGCGTGTGGCCGTGGTTCTGCAAACACGTCGAGCCGCGCATGCGCAAGGGCAAGAGGATCCTCATCGCCGCGCACGGCAATTCGCTCCGCGCCCTCGTGAAGCAGTTCGACAAGCTCACCGACGACGAGATCCTCGAGGTGAACATCCCCACCGCCGTGCCGCTGGTCTACACCTTCGACAAGGACATGAACGTCATCAAGAAAGAGTACATCGGCGACCCCGAGTGGATCGCGGCTAAGATCGACGCCGTGGCGAATCAGGGCAAGGCCAAGAAGTAGCGTAGTCGACGCTGCGGCACTCTGGTGCACCCCATCTACGCGCGATCTCGGACGCTCACGTACTTAGTACGTCTCGCGTCCGAGATCCCACGTATCTGGGGCACCCCAGAGCGCCTCGCTGACGTTTTTTGGTTCCCTAGTTCACCGTTTGTTGTGGTAAAGATGCAAGCAGAGTCCAAGTGAAGTCGCAGGCCGGATCCCTCGGGGTCCGGCCTGTTTTCGTTGGTGGAGTAGATGTCTCGCTAGATTTTGAAGAGGTAGCCGACGCCGCGGACAGTGATGATGTGGGAAGCCACCTGCGGGCCGACCTTCGAGCGCACGCGACGGATGTGCACGTCGACCGTGCGCGTGCCGCCGCAATACTCGAAACCCCACACGCGGTGCAGGAGCGCCTCGCGGGAATAGGCGCGGCTTGGGTGCGTGGCCAAAAACGACAGGAGCGAGTACTCCATCAGCGTGAGATCGACGGGCTTCTCGTCCACGAGCACTTGATAGGTGGCGAGGTTGATCGTCATGTTGTCGATGGAGACGAAGTCGTCGGCCGAAGTCTCCTCGCCCGGCCAGAGGAGGTGCGTGAGACGCGCCTCGAACTCCGCGTCGGAGGCGCTCACCACCATGAAGTCGGCTCGCGCCTTCACGGGCAGCGTGAGCGAGGCGAGGTCGTTCTCGGTGCAGATCACGAGCTCGGCGATCGCGTTTTCGTGCGCGTAGTCTTCGATGTCGCTCTGCGAGGCATCGTCGACGCTCGAAAGGTCGAGCACGACGAGATCGAAGTCGTGGCCCTGGCCGATGGCCTCGCGGAAGGCATCTGGATAGGCCAAGAGCGCCGAGACGTCGAGCGTCTTCGAGAGCGCGCGCATCTTGTCCTGCAGCGTGGCCGAACGGGAGATGAAGAGCACATTCTTGTGGTGCATGGTGCTCCTCCCTTCGCCGCACCTTCTCGCGAAAAGCCTACCACACGCCTCGATCGATAAAGCTAAAACGAACTCACGCGGGCTCCAAGCAGCCGTTCCAGCCCTAATCCTGAATGTTGCCGATGAACGCCGCGGTGCGCTCGTTTTGCGGGTGGTCGAAGACGGCCTCGGGGGTGCCTTCCTCCACGACGACGCCGCCCTCCATGAAGACCACGCGGTCGGCCACGTCGCGCGCGAAGCCCATCTCGTGGGTGACGACGATCATCGTCATGCCGGAGTTCAGGGCGAGGTCGCGCATGACGTCGAGGACGCCGCGCACGAGCTCGGGGTCGAGGGCGCTCGTGGGCTCGTCGAAGAGGATGACGTCGGGATGCATCGCCACGGCGCGCGCGATGGCCACGCGCTGCTGCTGGCCACCGGAGAGCTGCGAGGGCATGTAGTCCATGCGGTCGGCGAGGCCCACGGCGCTGAGCTGCTTCACGGCCTCGGCCTCGGCTTCGGCCTTCGAGCGCTTGAGCACCTTCGTCTGGCCCACCATCACATTCTCCTTGGCGGAGAGATGCGGGAAGAGGTTGAAGTTCTGGAAGACCATGCCGATGCGCTTGCGGTGGTCGTTGAGGTTCGCCTTGGTGGTGCCGGTGATCTCGTCGTCCTCGATGAGGATGTGGCCGGCGGTGGGTGTTTCGAGCATGTTGATGCAGCGAAGCATCGTGGACTTGCCCGAGCCGGAGGGGCCGAGGACGACGACGATCTCCTCGCGCCAGACGTTGAGGTTCACGTCCTTCAAGACCTGGTTGTCGTCGAAGGTCTTGTTCAAGTGCTCGATGCGCACGATGGGGTGCTCGCCCGGCTTGAAGGCGTGGGTGGAGAGGTCCTTGTCGTGCCCAAAGGCGAGCTTTGCGGCCTCGTCGGCGGGAAGCGCGGGCGGGACGTCGAAGGTGGGATCGTGGTGGCGAGAGCGCTTAGGCACGGGGATCACGCTCCTTCCCTGGCGAGCGGAACGAAGACGGGACGCGAGAGCTCGGGGTCGGGGAGGGCCTCGGCGTGGGCGGCTTGGGCGAGCGCGTCCTGCGCGTAGTCGAGCTCCACGTCCTCGGCGGACACGGTGCCTCCCTTGGGTCGCGGGCCCTGGCCGCTCTCGGAGCGCGCGATGCGACCCTCGACGAGGGTGATGAGCTTGATGAGCGGGAGCGTGACGATGAGGTAGAAGATGGCGGCCGTCATGTAGGGGGTGATGTTGCCCGTGATGGCGGTCATGTTCTTCGCGTACATCATGAGCTCCATCACGCCCACGCTCGAGAGCAGCGACGTGTCCTTGTAGCTCGTGATGAAGTCGCTCGTGACGGTGGGGAGCACGCGACGTATGGTCTGCGGGAGGATGATCGAGACCATCGTGCGCATGTGGCCCATGCCGAGCGAGGCGGCGGCCTCGTATTGGCCCACGGGGATGGACTGGATGCCCGCGCGGAAGATCTCCGCGAGATAGGCGGAGCTGTTGATGGCCATCACCGCGCAGCCGAGGATGTAGACGTTGATCTGGATCCCCAGCATGGGAAGGCCGAAGAACGCGATGTAGATCTGCAGGAAGAGCGGCGTGCCGCGCAGGATGTTGATGTAGGTGACGGCGATCGCGCGCACCACCACGAACTTGCTCATCTTCATGAACGCGAAGCAGAGGCCGAGGAGGATCGCGAACGGGTAGGCCACGAGCACGATCGCGAGGCACACGAGCCAGCCCGGGAAGAGCGAGGCGAACGAGCTCACGAGGATCTGCGGCTTGAAGAACATGTTGAGAAACGGGTTCGAGTTCCACGCCTCCACCCACGGCTGCTGGTCGAGCCAATTCACGAGCCCTTGCACCGGCGTGTTTTGGATCACGGAGATGGCGGGGGAGGAGGGAAGCGCCTGCTCGCCGAGCTGGTTTTCGTAGGTGCCCTCGATGGTGTAGTCGCCGTCGGCGTTGGGGAAGGCCACGCCCGTCACCTCGAGGCGCACGAGCGACCCCGCGGGAATGGGCTCGTCGAAGACCACCTGGAGCGCGGTGCCCGCGGGGGTGGCCACGGAGTCGACGTTTTGGCGGTTGAGTCCGTCGAGCACGGTCACGCGCGTGCTCGAGCCCTCGAAGGTGCCGCCCTCGGGCATGGTGAGGCTGATGGAGGTGAGCTCCTCGTCCTCGCCCACGGTGCCCTCCCAGGTGAGGCGGGTGGGAAGGCCGCCGATCACGCGATCGCCGCCGTCCTCGTTCGGGCGCGCGGTGGTGCTCTTCACCTCGAGCGCCTCGGCCCGCGTGGGGGCGGCGAGGCAGACGGCGCCGAGGGCGACGATGAACACGGCCACGAGTGCCAAAAGGCGCGTGACGCGCATCCTCTCGGTGTTCTTCGCTTTCATAGATCCTCCCTCAGCGCCTTGAATACCGGTTCTCAGTTTACGTGGCGATCGATGAGCAGGTTCTCCAACCCTAGGGCACGGAAGCCTACAAGACGAAAGAACCATCCCTTTTGTCTTGCGTTTAATTCTGCAGGTAGATCAGGTAAACGACAGCGAGGCTTTTCAGGGTGCCTGAGATAGGCCCGATCGCGGAGGCGCGGCGTACTAAGGTACGTAAGCCTCCGGGATCGGGCCTAGATCAGGTGCACTGGGAAGCCGCAGCGTCAATTAGCTTGCGGAACCAAACCACTTGTTCTCAAGTTCGGTAAGAGTGCCGTCCTCTTGCAGCTCGGCCAGGGCCTTGTTCACGGCCTCGGTGAGGGCGGGGTTGTCCTTGGAGATCACGAGCCCGTACTGCTCGCCGGTGGGGATGGCGGCGACTACCTCGAGGTCGGCGTAGCTCTCCTGGCAGTAGTAGGCCATCACGGGATAGTCGGCGATGACGGCGTTGTAGAGGCCACTCTGGAGGCCGGTGAGGCACTGGATGGCGTCAGCCAGCGGCACGGTCTCGGCGTTCGTGAGATTCTCCTGGCTCCAAGCCTCGCCGGTGGTGCCGGACTGCACGGCCACCTTCACGCCGGCCACGTCGAGGACGGACTTCACGGCGTCGAGGCGCTCGGTGCCGGCCACGTCCTGGGAGGCGTCGAAGCCCGGGATCTCAGCCGCGGCGGCCTTCGTCATCACGATGCCCTGGTTGGAATCCATGTAGGAGTCGGAGAAGTCGATCTCCTCGAGGCGCTCGTCGGTGATGGTGAAGGAGGAGGCGCCCATGTCGACGGTGCCGCCCTGTTTCACGGCCGGGATGATGGTGTCGAACTGCACCTGCTGCCACTCAACCGTGAGGCCGAGCTTCTCGGCGATGGCATTCACGAGGTCGACTTCGAAGCCCTCGGCGTCCTCGGAGGTCTTGCCCTCGGGCACGTACTCCATGGGCGCGTAGGCGAGGTCGGACTGGACGATGAGCTTGCCATCCTCGATGGTCTTGAGCTCGGTGACGGCGGGCTCCTCGGTTTGCGTCTCCTCTGTGGCGGCGGGCTCGGCGGCTTGGCCGCCGCAGCCGGCCATCACGGCCACGCAGAAGACGGCGAGCATGGAACAGAAGAGGGCAAGGAAGAGGTGCTTTGACTTCGGCTGGACACCGGCACCCTCGGTCGTGGACCACTTCATGGTGTTCTCCTTCGAACGTTGGGCGCCCCGCGAGTGGCACTGTGCCCTGCGCGTTCGCGTCAAAGGGCGGGGGCGCGATCCTTCGATGCGAGTAGTCTAGCGCCCTGATTTCATATTGCAAGGCATAAACTCAAACAAAATCGCATGAGGATGGTGATTTATGCATAGATAAGAAAAGGAATGCTTTTATTATGCGTTGGATCGACCAGCTCCCGCGCGCCATGCCTCGCCACGCGCGGTGGTGCCACGCGGGAAAGCGAGCGATTGACGCGCGGGGGGAGGCTAGTGGGCGAGCTGGGTGCCGAACCAGCGCGCCTCGAAGGAGGCGATCTCGCCGGAATCCTCGAGCGAGACGATGGAAGCGCTCACGGCATCGAGGAGCTCGGCGTTCGCCTCCTCCGCCACGTAGGCGAAGCTCTTTCCCGAGGGCTCCATGAGGCCCTCGACGAGCGTGGAGTAGACGGAGTTCAGGTAGTAGAGCGCCTCCGGGCGCGTGAGCACGCAGAAGGGCACCGTGCCCGCGCGTACGGCGTTCAAGATCGCGAGCGGATCCGCCTCGTAGGCGACGTGGAGCTTGGAGAAGGTGGCCTCCACCCACTCGCGCACGATCGGTTGGTCGATGGCGAGGATAGAGGTCTCGGGCACGTCGAAATCGCCGAAGTCCTGCTCGCGGAGCATCGCTTTCGAGACGAGCGAGATGTTGCAGGGCATGACGGGCTCGCTGAGGATGAAGCCCTCGGGGATGGATTCGCTGTTGGCGATGATGCCGCCGAGATCCGCCGTGCGCGCGCGGAGGGCCTCGTAGACCTCTTCTTCCGTGGCGCAGGAGAGCGGCGTGATCTCGAGGCCGAGGTCCTCGCCGATGGTTTCGCACATGGTGACCCCGAGCCCCATGGCCTCGCCATCTTGGTCGATGACGAAGGGAGGCCACGAAACGGCGGAGATGATGGTGAGCGCGCCGGGTTGAAGGGTTTGGTCGCTATAAGGCGGCGTCGATCCGCCGCATCCGGCGAGGCTCGAGGCGAGCCATGCCATGGCGGGGGCCGCGAAGGCATAGCCCGCGAGTCGGAGCGCGGTCGCGCGGCTCACGCACCGTCTCTCTCCCGTCTCGCACCCCACGCTGCCCCCTGCGGTCTCAAAACGAAGATCCTCGAACACGCATTCTACGGCGCCGCAGGTAGAGCCAAGCATTCAGGTTGCCTTCAACCTTATGCTTTTTGGCGCGCCCGAAGGCGGATAATGGAGCCGCATCAACGGGCAGCGAGGGAGGAGCGGATCATGGCAAGCGAGCTCCCGCAGGCGGAAATCGGCATCTTCGGCGGATCGGGCTTCTATTCGCTCTTCGAGGGCGACTACGAGGAGGTGCTCCTCGACACGCGCTTCGGGCGTCCGTCCGACACCTACACGATCGGCACCATCGCGGGCAAGCGCGTGTGCTTCCTGCCGCGCCATGGGCGCAACCACTCCATTCCCCCCGCGGAGGTGAACTACCGTGCGAACCTCTATGGCATGCGGATGCTCGGCGTGAGGAAGGTCATCGGAACGTGCTCGGTGGGGTCGCTCTCGCTCGACATCCATCCCGGCGACGTGGTGGTGTGTGATCAGTTCGTGGATCGCACGAACGGCCGTAAGGACACGTTCTTCACGCATCGCGAATCGCTCGTCGTCCAGCACCTCTCCTCGGCCGAGCCCTACTGCCCTGAGCTTCGCCAGGTGGCGATCGACTGCGCGCATGGGCTCGGGCTCACGGTGCACGAGAAGGGCACGGTCGTCACCATCCAGGGCCCGCGTTTCTCCACGCGCGCCGAGAGCGAGTGGTTCAGCTCGATGGGCTGGTCGGTCGTCTCCATGACGGCGTATCCGGAGGGTTGGCTCGCGCGCGAGCTCGGCATGCACTACGCGAACGTCTCGCTCGTCACCGACTACGACGCCGGCCTCGGCGAGTACGCGGCCGTCACCTGGGAGGACGTGCAGCGCGTCTTCGCCTCGAACATGGAGCATGTGCGCGCGCTCGTGGGCGCCATCGTGGAGGCGATGCCCGCAGAGCTTCCCTGCGCTTGTGGCGAAGCCGCGGACTTCGTGCGCTAGCTAAGGCCGCGAAGTCTGCTTCGCGCATTCGCTCGCACCAGCTCTACGCTCGGGCGATGATGGCATCTATGGAGCTTGAGTGAAAAAACCTAAGTGCGATTGTGTGAGATTTTCGCGCTTTCTATACTAGCTCGGGCCGCAAAAAGGGCCTATTCTTACGGGGCATGCTGCAAAGAGCGGCTGAGCACTGCGCTCACGAAGGAGATAGATATGAAGTTCTTTGGAATGGGGATCTGGGAACTCCTCATCATCCTTTTTGTCATCCTGCTGATCTTTGGCCCCAAGAACCTCCCCAAACTCGGCTCTTCGATCGGCAAGACCGTGAAGAACATCCGTGAGGGGATGGATTCCACGACGCCGAGCTCCGACGCCACGACCACGACGACCACCACGACCACCACCGAGGCCCCGTCTCAGATCGAGGGCGCGAACGTCGTCGACGTGAAGGAAGAGACGACGACCACCACGACGAACGTCAACCAATAGCACCTCCGAACCCGTCCCCGTCACCCGAAAGGCTCACGCGCCCATGGCCGACACGCACATCTCCCTCACGCCGGAAGGCTACGCGAAGCTTAAGGAGGAGCTGAAGTACCTCGAGGGCGAGAAGGCCAAGGAGATCACCGAGGCCATCCGCCAGGCGAAGGACTTCGGCGACCTCTCCGAGAACGCCGAGTACGACGCCGCGCGCGACGAGCAGGCCCGCAACATGGCCCGCATCGCCGAGATCAACGCGATGCTCGCGAGCGCCACGGTGATCGAAGCCTCCGAGGACGTGTCGAACGTCTCGCTCGGCTGCCGCGTGACCGTGCGGGAGAAGGGGAAGGACGAAAGGGAAATCACCTTCACCATCGTGGGCACCACCGAAACGGATTCCCTCGCCCATCGCATCTCCAACGAATCCCCGATGGGCAAGGCGCTTACGGGCCTTTCCGTGGGCGACACCTGCACGGTGAAGACCCCGAACGGCAACGAGCGCTCCTACACCGTCATCTCGATCGAGCGTTAGGAGCGGCCCGAGGCGCACCACGCGACAACCCCCGCACATCCGAGCGCCCCGGAGCCAAAGGCACTGGGGCGCTTTCATCAAGAGACGAAAAAATACGAGCTACCGGCCCACAGACGAGGATCCCATGGAGAAGAGCGAGCACATAGAAGCCATCCGCGATTCCGAGAGCGCCGAGGCCGCCGCGCCCGAGGCCGCCGCCCTGAGCGAGCGAGAGGTGCGCCAGGCCAAGCGCGAGGCCATGCTCGCGGCGGGCGAGGAGGCCTACCCCGCCACGTTCGATCGCGGCCTGGCCGGCGAGGATTTCGGACGCAACGTCGCCCAGCTCAAGAGCCGCTACGCTGATCTTTCGGATGGCGCCTCCTCTGGCGAGGACCACACCGTCGCCGGGCGCGTCCGTTCCATCCGCCGCCACGGCAAGATGGCCTTCATCGACCTCGAGGATTCGACGGGGCAATGCCAGCTCTTCTGCCGCGCGAACGTCGTGGAGCCGAAGAGCTGGGAGCTCATCGGCTCGCTCGACGTGGGCGACATCGTGTCCGCGACGGGCGAGGCCATCCGCACGCGACGAGGCGAGTTCTCCATCGCGCCCGAGAAGGTCACGCTCCTCTCGAAGGCGCTGCGCCCGCTCCCCGAGAAGTTCCACGGGCTCGCGGACCCCGAGACCCGCTACCGCCAGCGCTACGCGGACATGATCGTGAACCCCGAGGTGCGCGACACGCTCCTCGCGCGCTCGCTCATGGTCTCGGCCATCCGGCGCTACATGGAGGGGGAGGGCTACGTCGAGGTGGAGACCCCGATGCTCCAAGAGACCCTCGGCGGCGCGAACGCGCGCCCCTTCCGGACGCACCATAACGCGCTCGACACCGACTTCTACCTGCGCATCGCCACGGAGCTCCACCTGAAGCGCCTCGTGGTGGGCGGCATCCCGCGCGTCTTCGAGCTCGGGAGGCAATTCAGGAACGAGGGCATGGACGCCACGCACAACCCCGAGTTCACCACGCTCGAGGCCTATCGCGCCTTCGCGGACCTCGAGGACATGAAGGCGCTCGCCGAGGGCATCTTCCGCGCGGCCGCGCTCGAGGTGCTCGGCACGACGGAGATCGAGTACCAGGGCACGGCGCTCGATCTCGGAAGGCCCTGGGAGAGCGTGGCGATGTCCGACCTCGTGAGCCGGAGGGTGGGTGAGAACGTGTCCATGGACACGAGCGTGGAGAGCCTCCGCGCCATCCACGAGCGCCTCGGGCTCGAGTTCGAGGAGAGCTGGGGCGCAGGGCGCCTCATCTTCCACCTCTACGACGAGCTTTGCGAGGGCGAGATCGTGGGCCCCACGTTCGTGTGCGACTACCCCGTCGAGGTGTCGCCGCTCGCCAAGCGCAAGGCGGAAGACCCTCGGCTCACCCACCGCTTCGAGCTCGTGATCTGCGGCCACGAGTACGCGAACGCGTTCGCCGAGCTCAACGACCCCGTAGACCAACGGGAGCGCTTCATCGCCCAGCTTGCCGCGAAGGACGCGGGCGATGAGGAGGCCATGGACTACGACGCCGACTACGTCCGCGCCCTCGAGGTGGGCTTGCCGCCCACCGGAGGCATCGGCATCGGCATCGATCGTTTGGCCATGCTAGTAACCAACCGGGCTTCCATCCGCGACGTGATTGCCTTCCCATCGCTGCGTCCGGAGAGGCGAGCCTCAGCAAGGAGGGACGAGAATGTTCGATAAATTCACCGAGAAAGCGCGCAAGGCGATGTCCCTCGCCCAAACCGAGGCCCGAAACCTCGGCCAAAGCTTCGTGGGTACCGAGCATCTCCTGCTCGGCCTCATCAAGCAGGAAGACGGCATCGCCGCCCAAGCGCTCGCCCGTCTTGAGATCACCTACGACGAGACGCTCGCGTGCGTGAAGAGCCTCACCACCACCGAGCCCGAGGACGTGCCGGGGGGCCACATCCCCTTCACCCCGAAGGCGAAGCACGTGCTCGAGGGCGCGTTCCGCGAGACGATCGCCCGTGGGCAGACCTATATCTCCACCGAGCACCTGCTCCTCGGCCTCGTGCGCGAGGGCAACGGCCGCGCCATGGAGGCGCTCTCCCGCATGGGCGTGTCCGGGGACGCCGTGCGCAATGCCGTGAACGAACTCATCGCCCAGACGCCCGAGGGCAGGGGCCAGGCGCGCCCGCAGAACCCGGCGACGGGCATGCCGCTCGGCGGCCCCGACATGATGGGCGGCAAGCAACAGCAGGACGGGAAGTCGCTGCTCTCCGAGTACGGGCGCAACCTCACCTCGCTTGCCGCCGAGGGCAAGCTCGATCCCGTGATCGGGCGCGATCTCGAGGTGGAGCGCGTGATGCAGGTGCTCGCCCGCCGCCAGAAGAACAACCCGCTCATCCTCGGAGACCCCGGGGTCGGCAAGACCGCCATCGCCGAGGGCCTCGCGCAGCTCATCGCCTCGGGCAACGTGCCCGAGGTCCTGCGCGGAAAGCAGATCTGGACGCTCGACGTGGCCGCCATCGTGGCCGGCTCGAAGTATCGCGGCGAGTTCGAGGAGCGCCTGAAGCGCGTGATCAACGAGGTCATGAACTCCGAGAACGACATGCTCTTCATCGACGAGATCCACACGCTCATAGGCGCGGGCTCCGCCGAGGGCTCGGTGGACGCCGCATCCATCCTGAAGCCGCCGCTCTCCCGTGGCGAGATCCAGGTGATCGGCGCCACGACGGCGGACGAGTACCGCAAGCACATCGAGAAGGATTCCGCCTTCGAGCGGCGCTTCCAGCCGATCAACATCGGCGAGCCCTCCGTGGCGGACACGATCGTCATCTTGAAGGGCCTCCAGGAGCGCTACGAGGCGCACCACCACGTGCACTACACGCCCGAGGCCATCGAGCAGGCCGTGGTGCTCTCCTCGCGCTACATCCAGGATCGCTTCCTGCCCGATAAGGCCATCGACGTCATCGACGAGGCGGGCGCCCGCACGCGCGTGCACAAGGTGATCGTCCCCGACGACATCCAAGCCATCGACTCCGAGCTCGAACGCGTGGGCGAGGAGAAGGCCCGTGCCGCGAGCGCGCAGGAGTTCGAGCTTGCCGCGCGTCTGCGCGACGAGGAGAAGGAGCTCACGGAGCGCCGCGCCGAGCTCGAGAAGAAGTGGCACGAGGAGATGGATTCCTCGGTGGTGGAGGTTTCCGCCGACGATATCGCCGACGTGGTGTCCTCCATCACGGGCGTGCCCGTCTCGAACCTCACCGAGGCCGAGACCTCGAAGCTCCTTCGCTGCGAGGAAGTGCTCCACGAGCGCGTGATCGGCCAGAACGAGGCCGTGAGCTCGGTGGCGCGCGCCATCCGTCGCTCGCGCTCGCCGCTCAAGGACCCAAGGCGCCCCGGTGGATCGTTCATCTTCCTCGGCCCCTCCGGAGTGGGAAAGACCGAGCTCGCAAAGAGCCTCGCGGAGTTCCTCTTCGGCTCCGAGGACGCGCTCATCACCTTCGACATGTCCGAGTACATGGAGAAGTTCAACGTCTCCAAGCTCGTGGGCGCGCCTCCGGGATACGTGGGCTACGACGAGGGCGGCGAGCTCACGAAGGCCGTGCGCAGCAAGCCCTACTCCGTCGTGCTCTTCGACGAGATCGAGAAGGCGCACCCCGACGTCTTCAACGTGCTCCTGCAGATCCTCGACGAGGGTCGCCTCACCGACGGTCAGGGCCGCAAGGTGGACTTCTCGAACACCGTCATCATCATGACGTCGAACATCGGCGCCCGCGAGATCGCCACGACCGCGCCCATGGGCTTCGGCACGCAGGGCACGGAGGGCCTCTCGCACCAAGAGATCAAGAGCCGCGTGAACGGCGAGCTCAAGCGCGTGTTTAGGCCCGAATTCCTGAACCGCGTGGACGAGATCGTGGTCTTCACCTCGCTCGGCACGGAGGAGCTGAACCAGATCGTCGACCTCATGGTGGCCGATCTTCGGGATCGCCTCATCGCCGAGGGCATGTCCATCGAGCTCACCGACGCCGCGCGCGCCAAGCTCATCAAAGACGGCACCGACACCGTCTACGGCGCGCGTCCCCTGCGCCGCGCCATCCAGACGCTCATCGAGGACCCGCTCGCCGAGCGGCTCCTGGGCGGCGAATGGGGCCCCGGCCATATCATCATGGTGGACGCCGAGGACGACGAGCTTGTGTTCACGGGCAAGAAGGGCGAGATCCCGGCTCCGCGCACGCGCGAGACCATGGAGCGCCCGAGGGCTCGCGAGAGCTGGACGGTGCCCGCCACGCCCCGCGGCGTGGCGCCCGCGCAGGACGTTTCCCAGGAAGGCTGAGAGGGCGAGAGAGTGCCAGAGACCACCACAAACCCCACGCTGGAGGAGCGCTTCGATAAGGCCAAGCGCCTCACCGCGCCGGGCACGCCGCTTCGCCGCGCGCTCGACATGATCCTCTCCGGCCACCTCGGCGCGCTCATCTGCGTGGGGGATGTGGAGTCCGTCATCGCGGCGGGAAACGATGGCTTCCCCCTGAACATCGACTTCTCGGCGAACCGCCTCTTCGAGCTCTCGAAGATGGACGGCGCCATCGTGGTGGATGAGGACCTCAAGCGCATCTACCGCGCGAACTTCCACCTGAACCCCGGCATGGACGTGCCCACCTTCGAAACCGGCATGCGCCATCGCACCGCGTCGCGCATCTCCTCGCAAACCGAGGCGATGGTGATCTCCATCTCCGAGCGCCGACAGGTGGCCCACGTCTACATCGACGGCGAGAGCTTCGTGATCCACACGATCGCCGAGCTCATGGCCCTCGTGAACCAACTCCTCATCACGCTGCAATCCACGCGCCAGGCCCTCGACAGGAGCCTTCTGCGCCTGACGTCGCTCGAGCTCGACAACTACGTGACGCTCGCGGACATCGCGGGGATCTTCGCGTCCTTCGAGGTGCTCATGACGGCCGCCGAGGAGCTGAACGACCTCATCCTCCAGCTGGGCGACCAAGGTCGCATCGTGGCGATGCAGGAAGAGCAGCACCTCGGCGACATGGACCAGGAATACAACCTGATGATCCGCGATTACGCGCGCGACAGCTCCGTGGCGAACGCGCGCGCCGTGCGCGCGGCCTTCCACGCGATGAACGACATCGACTTCCACGACCCCGCGCTCGTGGGGCGTATGCTCGGCTACGAGCACCTTCGCGAGGATTCGATCGTCTCGCCGCTGGGCCTTCGCACGCTGAATCGCGTGAGTGTGGTGCGCCAGGGTATCGCGGACAAGATCGTCGACGAGTACGGCTCGCTCCAGGAGCTCCTCGACGACATCGAGGACAACCCGGCGCGCCTGAAGGACGCGGGCGTGCGCGAGCCCACGATCCTGGCGGACAGCTTGGATCGCATGAGGGTTCGGAGGGAGTAGGTGCTCGCGCCCGAAACCCTCCCCAAGCGCATGGGCATGGCCGCGAGCTATGCCAAGGATGCGGCCTGCGTGGTGGTGTGCGGCGGGCGAGGCGAGCGCCTCGGCCTTCGGCAGGGCAAGGCGCTCGTGCCGATCCTCGGCATGCCGATGGCGCTTTGGAGCGTGCAGGCGGCCGCGGAGGCGCCCTCCATCGACCTCATCGTGGTGGTGTGTCGCCAAGACGACGAGGCCGCGCTCCTTCGCGCCCTCTCCACCATGCCGATCACCGGCAACATCGTCATCGCGAAGGCCGGGCGCACGCGCCAAGCCTCGGTGGCCGCGGGGCTCTCGCTCGTGCCGGCGAGCGTGCCCTACGTGTGCATCCACGACGGCGCGCGCCCGCTCGTGAGCCCGGAGCTCTTCGAGGAGACCCTCTCGTACCTGCGCGACGATTCGACGCTCTCGGGCGCGATCGCGGCCTATCCCGCCACCGACACGCTCAAGGTGTGCGAGCGCGGCGTGATCCAATACACCCCCAAGCGCTCGAGGTTCTGGTACGCGCAGACGCCGCAGACCTTCCGCACGCGCCACCTTCGCGAGGCGCTCGCGGAGGCGGTGGCCGAGGGCTGGGATTTCACCGACGACGCATCGGCCGTGGAGCGCTGGGGCGGCACCGTGGTCTGCGTGAAGTCATCGCCCGACAACCTGAAGATCACCGTCCCCGAGGATCTGGAGATGGCCGAGGCGCTCCTCTCCGAGCGCCTCACGCGGCAGTGGGAAGAGGAGTTCTAGATGCGCATCGGAAACGGAGTCGATGTCCACGAGCTGGTGTTTGGGCGTCCGCTCATCCTCGGCGGCGTGCGGCTCCCCTCAGACCTCGGGCTCGCGGGTCACTCCGACGCGGACGTGGTGTGCCACGCGCTCATGGACGCCCTCCTCTCGGCCGCGCGCCTGCCCGACATCGGCGAGCTCTTCCCCGATAGCGATCCCTCGCTCGAGGGCGCGAGGTCGCTCGACCTCCTCGCGCGCGTGGCGAGGAAACTCGACGAGGCGGGCTTTCGCGTGGTGGATTGCGATGTGACGCTTTGCGCCGACGCCCCGAAGGTCGCGCCCTACAAGCGGGAAATGCGCGGCAACATCGCCCGAGCGCTCGGCGTATCCCCGGATCGCGTGGGCCTCAAGGCCACGACCTTCGAGGGCCTCGGCTTCGTGGGCGCCAAGGAGGGCATGGCGGCCATCGCCACCTGCCTTCTTGGCGAGATCGCGTCCGAGACGCCCCACGCGTAGGCGCGACGGCTAGACTCAGCCGCATGTTTGCGAGAACGAAAGAGGACATCGAGGCGTTTCGGCAGCGCGATCCCGCGGCCACGTCGACGCTCTCGATCATGCTGAACTCCCCAGGCATGCGCGCGATATGGGCGCATCGTCGCGAGCATTGGATGTGGACGCACGGGCTCAAGGGCCTCGCGCGCTACTGCTCCACGCGCGCTCGCAAGAAGTTCGGCGTGGAGATCCACCCCGCGGCCACCATCGGGCGCCGCTTCGTGATCGACCACGGCATGGGCATCGTGATCGGCGAGACCACGATCATCGGCGACGATTGCATGCTCTACCAAGGCGCCACGCTCGGCGGCACCGGCAAGGAAACCGGCAAGCGCCACCCCACACTCGGAAACCACGTGGTCGTGGGCGTGGGCGCGAGCGTGCTCGGCAACGTGACCATCGGCGACTACGCGAAGGTGGGCGGAGGCGCCGTGGTGGTGAAGGACGTGCCGCCGCGCTGCACCGTCGTGGGCGTGCCCGGACACGTGACCACGAACTGCGGCGTACGCGTCCGTCGCGCGGCAGACGACCTCGGCGAGCCCGTGGGGCCCGAGTCCGCGCGACGCCGCCAATACCTGCCCGACCCCATCGACCAAACCATCGCCATCCTCGAGGCGAGGATCGCCCAGCTCGAGCGCCAGCTCGAGGCTCAGGCGAGTGCGCGAGTGGAGGAGGATCGCGAAGATGCAGATCTATGACACCGAGCGCCGAGCCAAGCGCGAGTTCACCCCGCGCGATGAGGGGCACGTGCGGATGTACGTCTGTGGCCCCACGGTCTACGACCAGATCCACATCGGCAATGGCCGCACGTTCGTGGCCTTCGACGCGATCCGTCGCTATCTCGAGGCCAAAGGCTACGACGTGACGTTCGTGCAAAACCTCACCGACGTGGACGACAAGATCATCAACCGCGCCGCCGAGGAGGGCAGGAGCGCCGCCGAGGTGGCGAACGAGTACTCCGAGGCCTTCCGCGAGCAGATGAGGCGGATGGGCGTGGAGCCGCCGAGCGTGCAGCCGAAGGCCACCGAGGAGATCCCGCAGATGATCTCCCTCATCGAGGAGCTCGTGGAGAAGGGCCACGCCTACGCCACCCCCTCGGGCGACGTCTACTTCTCCGTCTCCTCGTGCCCCGCCTACGGCGAGGTCTCCGGGCGCCGCGTGGAGGACCTCCTCGCGGGCGCGCGGGTGGAGGTGGACGAGGACAAGCGCGAGAGCGCCGACTTCGCCCTCTGGAAGGCGGCGAAGCCAGGCGAGCCCTCGTGGGAGAGCCCGTGGGGCGCGGGACGTCCCGGCTGGCACACGGAGTGCGTGGCCATGGCGAACCGCTACCTCGGGGTGCCGATCGACATCCATGGCGGGGGCTCCGACCTCGTCTTCCCGCACCACGAGAACGAGAACGCGCAGGCTGAGGCCGCATGGGGCACTCCGATCGCGAACCTCTGGATGCACTCCGGGATGCTTCGCGTGGACGGCGAGAAGATGAGCAAGAGCCTCGGGAACTTCCACACGCTGAAGGAAGTGCTCGATCGCTACCCCGCTGACGCGCTGAGGCTCCTGCTCCTCCAGACACACTACCGCTCGCCGCTCGACTTCTCCTTCGAGCGGCTCGAAGGCGCTCAGGGCGCGTGGGAGCGCATCAAGAACACCGTCTCCGCGCTCGAGTGGGCCGCGCGCGATGACGCCACGAGCGCGCAGAGCGAGCCGGGCGAGGCAGAAGCGCCCACGGCCGCGCTCCAAGGCGCGGTGGACGAGGCGCGCTCGGAGTTCTCGAGCGCCATGGACGACGACTTCAACACCGCAGGCGCCATCGGCGCGCTCTTCACGCTCGCCACGAAGGCGAACACCTATCTCGCAGAGGTGGGGGAGGGCGCGCAACCCAATGTCGCTCGCGCGGCGGCGGACGCGCTCGTGGAGCTCTTCGGCATCCTCGGCATTTCCGTGGCGCCTGGGCAAGCGACGCTTCCGAGCGAGCTCGTGGACCTCGCGGCCGAGCTCGCGGGCTTCGCGGGCGGCTCGCCCGAGGAGGCCGCGGAGGCGCTCATCTCGGCCCGCGCCGAGGCGCGCAAGGCCAAGGATTGGGCCGCGGCCGACGCCATCCGAAATCGCATCTCCGCCCTTGGGCTCGTGGTGGAGGACACCCCCACGGGCTCGCGCGTGGTGAGGCGCGAGGGCTAGCATGGCCGCTTCTCGAAACGCCAAAGGTTCGGGCCCCAAGGGCTCGAGCGCCCGCCGAGGCGCGAGGGGCCCGGCGCGAGGCGGCAACGTCTCTCGTGGCGCGCGCCCGCAGGATCGCGCGCACCGCAGGCCGGAGGACCCGCGTTCCCGGCGTCCACGCCCGCGCGCGGCCTCGCAGAAGGCGACGCTCACGGGCGATGTGGTCTACGGTCGCCGCTCCGTGGCGGAGGCGCTCGAGGCCGAGCTCCCCGTGCGCCAGGCCTTCGTGGCCGAGGCGCCACGCGGCCGAGATGCCACGCTCGCGCGGCTGATCTCTAGCCTCGAGGATCGCGGCGTGGAGGTGAAGGCCGTCTCCAAGGCCACGCTCGACGGCTTCGCGTTCGGCGGAAACCACCAGGGCATCCTCCTCGAGATCGAACCCTTCGGCTACTCCGAGCTCGGAGATCTCGTGGCGAGGGCGGGCGAGGGGGATGCTCTCGTCGTGCTACTCGACCACGTGCAAGACGAGGGCAACCTCGGCGCCATCGCGCGCTCTGCCGAGTGCGTGGGCGCGAGCGGCCTCGTCATCGCCAACCGTCGGGCCGCGGGAGTGGGGCCCGGCGCCTATAAGACGAGCGCGGGGGCCCTCGCGCACCTCCCCGTCGCGCAGGTGCCGAACCTCGCGAGCGCCATCGACGAGCTCAAGAAGGCGGGCTTCTGGGTGGTCTGCGCCACGGAGCACGCCGACGCGAGCCTTTGGGAGAGCGATCTCTCCGGGCGCATCTGCCTCGTGATGGGCTCCGAGGACAAGGGCGTCTCGCGTCTCGTGCGCGAGCATGGCGATCTCTCCCTCGCGCTTCCCATGGTGGGTCGCATCGAATCGCTCAACGTGGCCCAGGCGGCGACGGTCTTTTGCTACGAGTGGCTGCGCCACACTCTTGGCGAGCTCGACGCGCGGCCCTTCGAGAGGGCATGAGTGGCGAACGCGCGCTCGCTTCCCCTTCTCGTGGTAGATGGCTATAACGCCATCTACGCGAGCGACGCGTACCTCTCCCTCGTCAACGAGCCACGCACGGAGCCTCGCGCCGCGGCGAGCCGGCTCTCCACCGACCCCTTCGATCGCGCGCGGGAGGCGCTCCTCGCCGATGTGGCCACCTTCGCCGCGGGGAGCTTCGAGGCGGTGATCGTCTACGACGGCGCGCGCAATCTCTCCATCGAGCGTCCCGAGCGCGTGATCGGCGGGGTTCGCGTGGTGTTTTCGCGCGAGGGGCAGTCGGCTGACGCAGTGATAGAGAAGATGGTCACGCAAGCGCGCGACGCGGGGCGTCCGGTCACGCTTGTGACCTCGGATAACACCATTCGCGCCACGGTGGCGGGCGTGCCCGTCTCGCTCATGTCGAGCGCGCTCCTCGCCCGCGAGGTGGACGCGATCGAGGACGAGCGCGCAAGCGATGAGCGCCTCCCGGGAAAGGGGAGAATGGCGCTCGAGGATCGCCTGAGCCCGGCGAGTCGCGCGGCGCTCGACGCCATCATCGGCCGCGCGAAACGAGGCGATTCCTAAGCATGCGCGTCCGAGTGCGCGTCATCCGCTACCATGGAGCCCACGCCGAAGTGGCTCAACGGTAGAGCAACTGATTTGTAATCAGTGGGTTGCAGGTTCGATTCCTGTCTTCGGCTCCACGGGTACTCGAAGGGCGCCGCGTATGGCGCCCTTTTCGTTCACTCTTTGAAGATGAGGTGCGAGGCCTCGAGCTTCTCGTCCACGTAGTCGTTCAGCTTGATGATGGGCCTCCTGAGCGCGAGGCCGATGAGCAAAAACGGGATGAGGAAGGCGGCTAGGCTCGCGAGCGCCATAGCGAGCTGGTTGCCGTAGATGCCCGCGATGCAGCTCTCGAAGGCGAGCATGGAGTGCGAGAACGGAAGCCACGGATAGAGCGCGATGAAGAAGGGCCCCGACACCTGCACCGGGAAGACCCCGCCCGCGCCCGCGATCTGCGCGACGAGCCCCACGATGACGAGCGCCTCGCCCACCCTCCCGAAGGAGAGCACGAGCGTGTAGAT
The DNA here is from genome assembly GCA_947625405.1 of uncultured Atopobiaceae bacterium. Lineage (GTDB taxonomy): Bacteria > Actinomycetota > Coriobacteriia > Coriobacteriales > Atopobiaceae > CANRLS01. The sequence goes on from CANQOF010000014.1 coordinate 25,057, forward strand.
GATGTTCGAGAAGACGATCGACGCCACCCAGCCGCTCGCGATGAGGAGGAGCGGATGGATGCACTGGATCCTCAGGAAGAGGATCGCACCGAGCATGAGGATCGTCGTCTGGCAGAGGGAGATGAGGGCGAAGGTGAGGTAGCGGCCGAGGTAGCACTGGTTGGCGGTGAGGCGTCTGCCGGTGGCCGCCTCGACTTTCGCCCGACGCGCGCTGGAGACGCTCGTCTGCACGAGCGCCACCTCGAAGATGCAACCGATCCATATCGCGAGCGAGAGGTAGAAGGGCGCCATCGCGCTGCCGTTGTTGGCCATCGGGAAGACCTCGTGGCGCACGAGCTGCGTGGGCGATGAGAGGAAGCTCGCGAGGCCGGCGGGATCCGAGCCGATGATGGTGCGGATCTGCTCGAGGTCGCCCGAGGCGAGCGCCTGGGCGAGCTGGTCGCGCGCGGTGGCGAGATGCTCTCGGGTGGAGCTCAGGGTCTCGGCCATCGCGTCGAGCGAGCCCTCCACGAGCGAGAGATCGCCAGAGAGGGTCTCCGCGGTGGTGGAGAGCCCTTCTACCTCGGACGATGCTTGCTCTCCAAGGGCGAGGGCCCCGTCGCGGAGCGCCTGGAGCCTCTGCTGGAGGGCCTTCGCGTCGGAGGCGATGGTGCCCGCCGCGGAGTCTTGGAGCGCGTCGATCGCCTCGCGCGCGGAGGCGATCTCCCCTGCGACCTTCGCGCGGTCGGCTTCCACATCCGCGGCCCCCTGCCCGAGGTCGGTGGAGGCTTGGGAGAGATCGTCGGAGAGCGCGTCGAGCACGGCGATGGCCTGGTCGATCGCGGCGAGGGCTGGGCTCTCGGGGTTGATGGCCGCCACGGCCGCGCGAAGGTCGGCGTAGGCCGAGGCGAGCCTCGACGCGTCGTCGGCGGCATCGTCGAGCACCCGCTGGTTCGCGGGAACGGCGTTTTCCCCGGCGTCGAGCACGCCGTTCGCGGCGGCGGCGAGTGCGTTGAGCTCGACTTGCGTCTCGGAAAGCGCTGAGCTGAGGATGTCCTCCACGCTCCCGAGCGCCGTAGCGCCTTCGGAGAGCCCGTCCTGCGCCTCGTCGAGGAGCGGCTCCAAGGTCTCGTCGAGCGAGCCGAGATCGTCGAGCACGTTGCCCGTGGCCTCGAGGAGCGAGGAGCACGAGCCGGCGAGGTCCGCGAAGGCGCTCGTGCCCGCGGTGGCCTCGTCGAGGTCGGCGAGGGTTTCGTCGAGCACCGAGAGGAGGCGCGTGCCGTAGTTGCCCACCCCCTCGCCGTCCATGAAGCTCATGAGGTCGGTGACGGTGCCGAGGGCCACGTCGGCCACCACCTTGGCGAACTGCGTGTTCACCTCATGCTGGAGGTCGAGGGCCCCTTCGCTCGTGAGCTCGGGCGCCACCGCGTTCGTCTTCTGGTTCACGTAGTAGTCGATGGTGGATCCCGCCTTGGAGGCGCGCGGATCCGAGAACACCTGCAGCATGTTGCGGCTGAAGTCCTCGGGGATCACGAGCGCGGCGAAGTACTCGCCCGAATCCACGCCCGCCACGGCGTCCTCGGGCGTGGTGAAGACCCAGTGGAACTCGTCGTTTCCCCGAAGCGCGTTCACCACGGCATCACCGGTGTTCACTCGCGTGGGGAAGAGCTCGCTCTCGTAGCCCTCGTCGGCATTCGCGACGGCCACGGCGAGCTCGTCGGTGCGCGCGTAGGGGTCCCAGAAGGCGAGGAGGCTGAACCACGCGTAGAGCGATGCGGTGAGCAAGAGCCCCATGGCCACGATGGCGGCGATCACGTTCGCCTTGAGAGAGGTGAGGTCTTCCACGAAGAGGCGCCAGATGTTACGCATGGCGATCCTCCCCGCGGGCGTGCTTGGCTTTCTTGGGGCTCGGGGAAGGCGCGGGCGTGGCGTCGAGCACGCTCGTGTCGTCAAGGCGCGACGTGCCGTGATACGTCGCGGGGTTCGGCGCGGAGGCCACGCTCTGTCGCACCTCCTCGGGATCCATCTCGGAGAGTGCGAGCTGGCTCTCGAGGTTGCGCTCCATGAACTCCACGACGATGAGGTAGACCGCCACGGAGATGATGCCGAGCACCATGAGGGTGAGGAGGATGACCTTCGTCTCCGCGTCCGCCGAGGCGGCGAAGGCGAGGGCGAGCGCGGCCACCGGCAGCGCGGCGATGGCGATCCACCCGATCTTCAGGAGCAGGGGATAGGTTTCGTGGAACTTCTCCACGCGCGCCTCCACCCATGAGCGATACCCCTGGATGTCGAGGAGCGCGCGCAGCACGTGGCGGATGCGGAAGTGCTGCACCTGCGCGCCGGGGTCTTCGGAGACGAGGAGGTCGGTCTCGGAGAGCTCCTCGTCGAAGAGCGCGTTCAAATTGAAGGCGTAGCGCCCGGCCACGAGCCCCACGAGAAGCGCGATCGCCACGAAGGGAAGCATCGCGCACAGGCAGGCCCAGTAGCGTCCGTCGTAGAAGCCGCCGATGGCCTCGCGCATGGCCTCGATGCTGTAGGTGAAGGGCAAGAACGGGTGAATCGCCTGGAAGAAGGGCGGCATCATCTGCACGGGGAACTCGCCCGAGGACCCCGGGATCTGCACGATGATGAGAACGACGCCGATGGCGCGCCCGAGGTGGCGCATGGTGAAGACGAGCGCGTAGAGGATGTTCACGTCCACGAACACCGTCACGAGCCCAGCGAAGACGTAGGCCACGGGAGAGAGGCACTGGATGCCGATCACGAGGTCGCCCACGCAGACGATGAGGCCCTGCAAGAGGCCGAGCACCATGAAGAGGATCCAACGCCCGAGGTAGGCCTGCGTAGTGGTGAGCGGCGGGAGATCCTCGAGGCCCTCGTCGTCCACGCCCACCTTGAGCACGGCCGTGAGCACGAAGCCCGACACCCAAAGTGCGAGGTTCGTGTAGAAGGGCGCGACGCTGCTCCCGTAGTTCTTCACGGGATAGCGAGCGATGGTGGTGATCTTCACCGGCGAGCCCATGAATTCGCCCACCTCCTCGGGATCGAGCCCGAGGTAGGTGGCGAGTTCCTCCATCGAGGAGGAGGTGGCGAGCGCCTGGAGGTCGGTCGAGGCGTCGGAGAGCACGCTCTCGATGGAGGCGAGCGAGGAATCGGTGGCGCGTGCCGCCGTCTGCGCCTGGGCGAGCGTGGAATCGAGGAGCCCGAGCGTGGAGATGGTGTCATCGACGATGGGCTCGAGCGAGACGATGGCGCCGTGGAGGGTGCCGAGCGCGTCGGCAAAGGAATCAAGGCTCCTCGCAAGGGCGGGGAGCGTCGTCGTTTGGAGGGTGGCGGCGTCCTTCTCGAGCTGCGACGCGGCCGCTTCGGCGGCGTCTGCCACCTCGCTCGTGGCGCCCTCGAGCTCGCTCACCACGTCCTCGAGGGAGGAATCGAGGCCCTGAAGCGCGCTGACGGTCTGGCCGAGCTCGTCGTTTTCGGCTTCGAGACGCGAGATCACCTGCTCGAGCGCGGGATGGTCGTGGGCGAGCGCCTCGAGCGTCGAGAGGATCTGCCCGTTTTGCGTGACGAGGCGTTTGGCTCCCGCGAGCGCGGCACTCGTGGCGCCCTCGGCCTTGGTGATGGCCCCTTCCACCTTGCTTGCTGCACTCTCCGCGGCGGCCGCGGCTTGGCCGAGGTCGAGCCCCACGTTGGCGAGCGAGCCGGTGAGCTGCGTGCCGTAGATGTTGAGTTCGTCGCGAAGCGATTCGAGATCGCGTTTCGCGCTCTCCACGTCGCTCGCGAGCCCCGGGAGGTCTCTGAGCAGCGCGTCGAAGGCCGTGCTCGCGCGCTCCACCTCGCCCTGCGCGGAGGTGAAGCTGCCCGAGAGGTCGGCGAGGGTTTGGCGCGTGGAGGAGATCACATCCCGTGCACGCGTGACTCCGTTCGTGAGGGAGCCCTCGGCGTGCTGCGCGCCGGCCTCGACGCCGGTTCCCGCCTGTTGCGCGAGCTTCATCACGGTCTCGCTCACGATCGTCACGAACGTCTGGTTGATCTCGTCGTCGATCACGGTGGCGCCCTCGTCGGTGAACTCCGGCGCGGTGTCGCTCACCTTCTCGTTCACGTAGTAGTCGAGCTGGGGCCGCGTGAAATCGCCGGTGAGCACGCTCAGGAAGTCCTCGCTGAAGTGCTCGCCCACCACGAAGGCCGCGTAGCACTCGCCCGATTCCACGAGCCTCATGGCCTCGTCCTCGTCCACGAACCGCCAGTCGAAGGCGGGGGTCTTCTTCATCTCCTCCACGAGGAGATCTCCGACGTTGATCGTGCCGACGAGCGGGTTTTCGGCTCCCTTGTCGCCGTTTGCCACCGCGACCTCGAGGGCGCCGGTGTTTCCGTAGGGGTTCCAGTTCGCGATGATCGTCGTCCACGCGTAGAGCGAGGGCATGAGGCAGCAACCGAGCACGATGATGAGCGCGATGGGGTTCGTCACGAGACGATGGACGTCGCGACGAAAGACGCGCAAGGCTATGGAGATGTCTCTTCTGAGCGCCATGGGGTGTGTTTCAGCTGCGTGGGGGCTCTATGTGCCACGATCATAGCGCGAGAGCGCGTCGCTGCGCCCTCGGATTTGGCGAGCTATCCCCCGCACGTCGATGCGGTAGACGTGGCGCCATTGCGCGCGCGTCCCCATCTCTCCTTGCGTCCCCGTGGCCTCGCCCTGCCGCGCGTGTGCTTGCGGTGTATTTCGTGCCACGTGGGGGCTTGGGGTGTAGCGAAAAGCGCCGCGGGTGCCCTTGCGGTGTAGGAAACGGGCGGGAATCGAGCGTTTTTGCCCCTTTCCGCTACACCGCAAGGGCATCCCCGCCATGAGATACACCCCAAGGCAAGCCGCGACGGCGTTGATACACCCCAAGGCGCCACGAGGCATCCCGGCAGCGTCGGCACCCTTCTTTGGCGCAGGGCACGTCGCGGTGCGGGAGCTCTGTAAGCGGCGGTGCGCGTGGGCGGACCACGAAAAAGGACCCGCCGGAGCGGGTCCTTGGAGGGGGCGATTGAGGCTGCCGAAGCAGCCAGGCGGATGGCGCTTACGCGGCGAGGAGCTCGAAGCGACGCCCGTCGGAATCGATCACGACGGGGGTGAGCTCGCCGCGCACGAGTTCGCTCGTGAGGAGCGCGTCGCGGCCGAAGCCGTCGGCGATGCGCTTCGATCCAAGGCCATCCAGGCGCGCGTCGAAACCACCGGGGAGCACGAACGTCCGCGCCTGCTCATCCTCGCCGAGGGGCTGCCATGAGCCATTCACGAGGTAGAGGTCGGTCGTGTGGTGGACGTTCTCGCCGTGCCAGTCGAGCTTCCAGCCGCGCATGGGGAGAACCGCATACGCGGACTCGGAGAACTTCTTCGTGTCCATCTCGGTCTCCTTTCTTTCTCCGGGAACGCGTGGGTGTCTTTCGTTTCGTGTGTGGGGTTCTGCGTTCCTTGCGTGCGCATTCTATACCCACGATAGGACTAATTCAATATGAAGAAATTGTGAATGAACGATTAACTCGGATGATGTATGACTATGCATTTGATTAGTCCTATCTCATGCCACAAGAAAAGGTCGGGACGACGTCGTAGGCAAGGTTTAGAAACCTCTCGAGAGGTCTCCGGGAAAACCGCTGAACTGCGGTTGCCGTGGTGTCGTCCATCGACCTTTGTCTTGCTTATTCCTCTTCCGCCCCTCGTCCTTTCACCGCGCACGCCGCCACCACCGTTTGCCCACAATTCCCCGCAAGACGAGGGGATGGTCCCGCGATGGGCGGCCAGGGCGAGGAGTTCGGTACGGCTGCCAACGGCCACCACCTCTTCGTGAACGGCGAGCAGGTGCTCTGAGCCGAAGCGGAGGTATAGATTGGAGTCGTCGCCCGCCCGGGCGGCGGCTTTTATCGTTTTCAGCCAAAGGAGACGCCATGCCCTTCATCAATCTCAAGACCACCGAATCGCTCGACCAGGAGGCCAAGGATCGCCTTGCCTGCGAGTTCTGCCTTATCGCCCAGGATTGCCTCGGCAAGGGCGAAGCGTGGGTGATGTGCGGCTTCGAGCCCGAGGCGTCGCTGCGTTTCCGCGGCTCCGCCGATTCCATTTGCTATGTGGAGGTGAAGGCCTTCGGCTCGCTCTCCGCAAACGGCACGAACGCCATGACGGGGCGGCTCACCTCGCTACTCGCGGGAGAGTTCGGCATTTCGCCTGATCGCATCTACGTGTCGTACTTCGACACGCCCAACTGGGGCTGGAACGGCGGCAATTTCTAGCTTTGGTTGAGTTGCGTCCGCTCGTCGGCATGCAGGCCGCGCGAGGTGCGGGACTGCCTACATTCGAGCCAAGGCTCTCCGACGCGAAAGGACGCATCCATGGGCAAGTTCGAGGTCTCCGTAAACGACAAGGGCGGCTACCACTTCGTCCTCAAGGCCACCAACGGCCAGGTGATCGCCACCTCGCAGGTGTATCAGAGCAAGGGCTCCTGCCTCGACGGCATCGAGAGCGTGCGCAAGAACGCCCCCGAGGCTGAGGTTGTGGATCTCAGCGTGGACGAGTAGTCGTTTCGCACGCGCACGGAACTCCAAGGACCCGCTCCGGCGGGTCCTTTTTCGTGGTCCGCCCACGCGCACCGCCGCTTACAGAGCTCCCGCACCGCGACGTGCCCTGCGCCAAAGAAGGGTGCCGACGCTGCCGGGATGCCTCGTGGCGCCTTGGGGTGTATCAACGCCGTCGCGGCTTGCCTTGGGGTGTATCTCATGGCGGGGATGCCCTTGCGGTGTAGCGGAAAGGGGCAAAAACGCTCGATTCCCGCCCTTTTCCTACACCGCAAGGGCACCCGCGGCGCTTTTCGCTACACCCCAAGCCCCCACGTGGCACGGCGTACACCCCAAGCCAGCCTATGGCAGGGGTGGAGTCTCGGCGCGCTTCCACACGCGGCGGCCAAAGAGGAGCGCGAGGGCGGTGATGGCGCTCGAGAGCACGCAGAACGCGAGCGCGATTGCGGGGATGAAGGCCTTGGAGATGGCGTCGATGAGGAGGCCGCCGAAAAACGCCGAGCCGGCCTTGCCGATGTCGGCGAAGAAGAAGAGCTCGCCATTGACGGCGCCCCAGTGCTCCTTCGGGGTCTTCTTCGCGATGAGGGCCTTGATGAGGGGCGAGGTGGTGCCCACGGTGATGCCGTAGCCGATGGCGGCGAGGATGAGCGTCGCGAAGCTCGGCCAGAGCGCGAAGAAGACGAATCCGATGATCTCCACTGATTGCAGCGGCAAGAGCAGCCACGTCTTGTCGCTGTCGAAGACCTTCCCGCCGCCGAGGCGGCAGAGGAGCGTCGCGATCCCCGTGGCCACGAAGAACGCGGCGCCCACCTTGATGCCCGCGTACTTCGCGAAAATGAGGATGAAGGTTACGCAGAAGCCCTTGGGGATGCGTCGCGCGAGGGAGATCACCATGAAGGGGAGCGCCTCGGGAATGAGGAAGGGCGCGACGAAGCGCTTGAGGGCGCTCTCCTTCGGGGCGGAGGGATCGCCGCCATCGGGCTTCGGGTTCGCGGCCACGGTGGCAAGCGAGTGCCGCTTCTTCTGTAGGAGCAGGATCGCGGCGATCGAGGCCACCATAAGGAGCGCGTAGAAGGCGTAGAACGCCTGGTAGCCGATGCCGTCGATGAGGCCGGTGGAGATGAGCGCGCCGAACATCGTGCCGAGCGAGGTGCCGGCGCCCTTGATGCCGAGGCGCTTCCCGAACTGCTTCTTCGAGGACGAACCGAGCACCGCCACCGTCATCACGTTCGTGGCGATGGCGAAGGCGCCGCCCTGGAGCACGCGCGCGAACATCGCCATGGCGAAGCCGTCCCAGATGGCGGGGAGCGCCACTCCGACGAACATCACCGCAAGGCTCAAAAGCAGCACGCGGTAGTGCGAGAACCAGTCGGTGATCTGCCCGCCCACGAGGCGCATGACCATGCTCGAGAGCGTGAAGACCGCCACGAACGTGCCGCCGACCGCCGCCGAGTAGCCGACGGTGTCGTAGTAGTAGGGGATGCCCGTGTTCAGGCCCTGCATGTAGAGGTTCGTGAAGAACGTGACGAGCACGAGCACGGCAAGTGTCACGTTCTCCGCGCGCATCCCGCGCGGAGCCCGAGCGATCCTCTCCTCTTTCCGCTGCTCCCCCATGCGCGGCCCTAGTGCGGCATCAGGGCCTTGAGCAGCCAGAACTTGTCTTTGAAGGGGGGATTTCGGATGGGTACCTCGAGCCAGGTGCCTTTCGTGAGAACGCTTTTGTAGTGCGTGAAGGTGTCGAATCCGCGCTTTCCGTGGTACTCGCCGAGGCCGGAGTTCCCGAGCCCGCCGAAGCCGAGCGCGTTGTTCACGATATGGGTCACGCAGTCGTTCACGCAGCCGCCGCCGTAGGGGAGCTCGCGGATGATGCGCTGCGACACCTCCTTGTCCTCGGCGAAGACGTAGCACGCGAGCGGGTGCGGCTGCGCCTTCTTCACCGCGAGGATCTCGGAGAGATCCGTCCACGTGATGACGGGAAGCACCGGCCCGAAGATCTCCTGGCCCATGAGCGGATCGTCGAAGGTGACGCCCGTCACGCAGGTGGGCTCGATCTTGAGGTTCGCCTCGTCGCCGTTCCCGCCGAAGGCGATCTTCGACCCCTCGGGGCGGTTTTGGATGAGCCCCATCACGCGCTGCCAGTGGTGGTCCGAGATCATGTGCGGCCACCACGGGCACTCGAGCGCGTTTCCGTAGTAGCGATGGAACGTGTCCTTGAGGAGTTCCACGAGCTCATCGGTCACGTCGGCGTGCACGAGCAGGTGGTCGGGCGCCACGCAGGTCTGCCCTGAGTTCAGCCCCTTGCCCCAGGCGATGCGCTTCGCCGCCACCTTGAGGTTCGCGGACTTGTCCACGAAGCACGGGCTTTTCCCGCCGAGCTCGAGCACGACGGGGGTGAGGTGCTCGGCCGCGGCGCCCATGATCTCCTTGCCGACCCTCGCGCTTCCGGTGAAGAAGACGAAGTCGAAGTGCGGCTTCAAGAGCCAGTCGTTCATGTTGGCCGAGCCGGGGAAGCCGCACACGAAGCCGGGGTCGAAGATCTCGCCCAAGAGCTCGCAGAGGAGCGTGCCGGTGGCGGCGGAGGTGCGCGAGGGCTTGAGCGCCACGCAGTTGCCGGCGGCGATGGCGTCCACGAGCGGCACGAGCGCGAGCTGGAGCGGGTAGTTCCACGGCGAGAGTACGAGTGCCACGCCAAAGGGCTGGGGGTAGATCTTCGAGGACGAGGGGAAGTGGTAGAGCGGCGTCGGCACGCGCCTCGGCCTCGACCATGCGCCGAGGTGCGCCACGCAGGTGTTGATCTCGTCGTAGACGAGCGCGAGCTCGGATTCGTAGCCCTCGAAGTGGCTCTTGCCGAGATCTTTTTGGAGCGCGTCGAGCACCTTCGTCTCGTTCGCCTTGAGTTGGGACTTCAAGCGCCTCAGCGCGGCGATGCGAAACGCGGGGTCGAGGGTGGCGCCCTGCTCGAACCATTGGCGCATGCGCGCGGCCTGATCCATCACGTCCTGGAGGCTTTCAAAGGTGGGTCGGACGATGCTCGCCCGGCTGGCGGGCAGAGAGGGCGCGCTGACGGCTGCGGTCGTGGCCATGAGGGCCTCGCTTCCTCGAACAAGGGATGGTGCTGACTACAATCCACTTGTACCCCGATCTCCGAGGCGCTTCGGAGTTCTGGGCGGATGGGCAATCCAAGGCGCGAGAGGAGGTGCGGCACATGGCGACGAGGCGCTCGAGGATTGAGGGGCCTTCGAGGCAGCGTCGTCCGCGTGATGCGCGCGCCTCCATGAGTGGCGAGGTCGCGGCCCTTGCCGCGCCTCCCGCTCCCGTTCGCGAGGCGCCGAGGGCCTCGCACATGCCCTACGTGCCCGCGCTCGACGGCCTTCGCGCCTTCGCCGTCATCTGCGTCGTCCTCTACCACCTGAAGGCCGTCTGGGCGCCCTGCGGCCTTCTCGGGGTGACGATCTTCTTCGTGCTCTCGGGCTACCTCATCACGTCGCTCATCGTGGACGAGTGGAGGCGCACGCACCACCTCGATCTCAAGCTCTTCTGGATCAAGCGCCTGAGGCGCATCATGCCGGCGATCGCGTTCCTCTTGCTCTGCCTCGTGCCGCTCTGCGCGATCTTCTCGCCGGTGATGCTCACGAAGCTTCGAAACGACTTTCTTCCGAGCCTCTTCTTCTACAACAACTGGTGGCAGATCTTCCAAAACGTGAGCTACTTCGAGAACCTCGGCTCGCCGAGCCCCGTCACGCACCTCTGGTCCCTCGCCATCGAAGAGCAGTTCTACATCGTGCAGCCGCTCGTGCTCATCCTCCTCTTCAAGCTGCGCGCGTCGAGGCGCGGCATCGCCAACGTGCTCGGCGTCCTCGCGATCGCCTCCGTGGTGGAGATGGCGATCCTCTACCAGCCGGACGCCGACCCCTCGCGCGTGTACTACGGCACCGACACGCGCGCGTTTTCGCTGCTCATCGGCGCGTGGTTTGCCGTGATGCTGCCCGCGGCGAGGATCCGCTCCCGGCGCTTCACGCGAGACTTCGGCCTCTGGGCCGAGATCGCCGCCCTCGCCTCGCTCGTGGCCATACTCTGGATGGTCTTTACCGTGAGCGCCTACGAGCCCTTCCTGTATCGCGGGGGCTTCTTCCTCGTGTCCGTCTTGAGCGGCGTCGCGATCGTGGGGCTCTGCTCCGAGCGCGGGATCCTCGCGAGGGCCTTCGCACTCTCGCCGATCGTGTGGCTCGGCAAGCGCTCCTATGGCCTCTACCTCTGGCACTACCCGCTGCTCCTGCTCATGAATCCGCCGACTAACTTCGAGGAGCCGTCGCTAGTGATGGTCATCTGCCAAGTGGTGGTCATCCTCGCGGTGACGGAGTTCTCGTATCGCTTCATCGAAACCCCGATCCGCCATGGCGTGATCGGCCGCACCTGGCACGCGCTCCTCGATCGCCGCGCGACTCCCGCCGACATCGTGCGGACGCATCCCGCCTACGCGGCTTCGGCCGCGGCGCTCCTCGTGGCCGTCGTCGTGTGCTGGATCGTCGTGCCGCCCACCCTCGCGGTGAACATGGGGGAGGGCTCCGCGCCCGTGGATCCCGCCGCCGTCGTCGCCCGGCAAAACGCCGAGCAGGGCGACGAGGAGGTGGCGGCCTACGCCACCGCGGCGGAGCGCCTCGCCTCGCTTCCCGACGATCCTTGGCAGTGGAACGTGCTCCTCGTGGGCGATTCGGTGGCCGAGACGGCGACCAACGAGTTCAAGGAGTACTTCGTCCACGGCGCGATCGACGCGGTCGTGGGGCGCGACCTCGAGCAGGGCCAGGAGGTCCTCCAAGACTGGATGGACAGCGGCTGGAGCGGCGATTGCGTCGTGCTCGTGCTCGGCACGAACACGTACGTGGCATCGAGCGAGTTCGAGCGCGAGTACACGGAGCTCCTCGACACCGTGCCCGAGAACGTGCCGATCTTCGTGCTCACGAACCGAGACCCGCTCATCGAGGGCTCGCCGAATAACGAGATCATCACGAAGCTCTCCCAGGAGCGCGACAACGTCTACCTCATCGACTGGTACGCCATCACCGCCGACCACAGCGATTGGTTCGAAAAGGACGGCGCGCACGTGACGGTGGGCGACGGCGCGGTGCAATTCCTCACGACGATCGTCGACGCCATGAAGAGCGAGCACGAAAACGCGCGGGCCACGGTGCCGCAGGCCTCAGAGACCACCGCTCCCCAAGATGGATCCGCAAGCTAGCGCGCCTGCGTGTGTAAAGCGCGCGTGGCGGGGGTACCAGCTCATTGAGGAAACAGCCAAAGCGAAATCGCTTGCTGCATAAAGGAGGAGCTATGTGCACCGCTGTCCGCTTCGTTGACAAGGCCGGGAACTTCTATTTCGGGCGCAACCTCGACTGGGGGTGTGGCTTCGGCGAGCAGGTTTGCATCGTCCCGCGCAACCATCCGTGGAAGAGTGCCTTCTCCGGCGACATGACCACCAAGAGCGCCATCATCGGCTCCGCCGTCGTCATGCCCACCGACGAGATCCCGCCCCTCTTCTTCGACTGCGCGAACGAGGACGGGCTTGCCGTGGGCGGTCTCTCCTTCGCCGGCTACGCGAAGTACTCCGACGGCCCCGAAGACGGCAAGACGAACGTGGCCACCTACGAGCTCCCGCTCTGGATCCTCACCCAGTTCACCACGGTGGACGAGGTGGAGGAAGTGGCGAAGAACATGAACCTCGTCGCCGTGAAGATCGGCGGCATGGACCCCACCCCGATGCACTGGATCGTCACGGACAAGGAGCGCTCCATCGTCATCGAGCAGACCGAGGCCAACGGCTTCAAGGTCTATCACAACGACTTCGACGTGCTCACCAACCAGCCCACGTTCGACTGGCACGTCCAGAACCTTCGCAACTACATCAACGTCGACCACGATTGGCACAAGCCCGTCACGTGGACCCGCGGCGAGCTCGCGCCCTACGGCGTGGGTCCGCAGATGCTCGGCCTCCCCGGCGACTGCGGCGCCGTCGCCCGCTTCGTGCGCGTGGCCTACATCAACGCCATGAGCCCGGTCTTCGGCGAGGACGACCTCGACAAGAACGCGAACGAGAACATCATGCGGCTCTTCCACACCCTGAACAACGTGGCGATGGTCAAGGGCATGGGCGCCATGGCCGACGGCTCCTACGAGTACACCGTCTACACCGGCGGCTACGCGAGCGGCATCAAGACCTACTTCTGGAACACCTACGAGGATCCGACTCTCAACTCCGTCACCATCACCGAGGAGCTCGCCACCGCCAAGGGCATCCAAACCTTCTCCCCCAAGGACAAGGAGGCCTGGGGCCGTCAGGCGTTCGCTTCGGACGTGAGCGAGTAGCAGCCAAGAAAACCCGAACAAACGAAGGCGCTCCCACGGGGGCGCCTTTTATGCGATGAGACAACGACTCTCGAGGGGCGGGGGTGCCTATAGTCCCCGGAGCCCTGTGGGAGCCGCAAAAGAGAAGGCCCTTTTTCTCGGCCCTTGAGGAGTGGTCCGCCGGAACCAAAGCCCGTATGCCAGCTGGAGGTGTGTCACCCGAGAAAAAGGGCCGGTGAAAGCCGATAACCCGTACGAGCGGGAACCGGGCTCCGGGGACTATAGGCACCCCCGCCCCCAGTCGACATTCCAAGAAGGTGCCCTATGCACCCGCCTTCCTCAGTACCTCACCTTGAAGCCCGTTTCTCCCGGTATGGGGTCTTCGGCGGTGGCCTTGTCGATCTGGAAGGCGAAGCGGTAGCGCTGGTAGGCGGCGAAGAGCTTCTGCATGAAGCGGCGGATGCCCGAGGAAGATCCCTGGATCTCGAGCTCCACGGAGCCGTCCATGTGGTTGCGCACCCAGCCGGAAAGTCCAAGTGAATCGGCGATGGAGGCGGAGGTGTAGCGAAAACCCACGCCTTGGCAGCGCCCCGTGAAGGTGGCGTGCAGGCGGTTCAGGCCGGTGGGGTTGGGGAGTGGCAGGCGGTTCACGTCCACGAGCGGCGCGGAGGGCTCGCTCGAGCTGTTCGAGCCCTTGGAACCTTGGCCGGTGAGGCGATCGAGGAATCCCATGGCTCCCTACTCGCCTTCTGGCGCGGCATCGGCTTCGGGCGTCTCCTCGCTTGCGGCCTCGACCTCCCAGAAGGTGGAAAGGCCCGCCTCGGCGCGCTTTGCGTTCAGCGCGTCGAGGGCAAGCGCGAGCGCCTCGGCGCGTTCGGCTTCGCTCTTGAGCTCGTCGCGCGCTTTCTGCGCCTCGGGACTGAGGTCGGGGCGGATGCGCCAGGCGACGCCCGCGATCTTCTTCGCCGGCGCGCTGGAGAGCACGCGCGTCACCGGCCCCTCGATGAAGGGACGGGGACCTTCGTTCACGATCGTGTGGTAGTAGAAGAGGCCCTTGCGCCCGGGGCCCGCGGAAAGCGCGCGGTCCTTGAGGACGGCGCGCGCGAAGGCGGCGAGCGTGCCCTTCTCGGCGCACCACTCGTCAAGCCGCGCGCGATCGAAGAACGTCTCGAGCGTGCAGGCGAGGTAGGTGAGCATTTGGCTGCGCTCGGGGTTTTCGAGCTTCAGGATGTCGGCCACGGTGAAGTCGATGGCCCAGAAGAAGATCTCGCGGCCCCAGCGCTCGAGGAAGCCCGCGCCCTGCCAGTCGCGAAGCACGTGCTCCACGATGCGCACGTGGTCGTGCGAGCGAAGCGCGAGGTCTTGGAAGCGCCCCGCCATGAGCGAGCCCGCGCGGTCGGCGCGATAGACGTAGGGCTTCGCGGAGATCACGGAGATGAACGAGGCGCGCGGATAGAGCCCGAGCATGAAGGCCTGATCCTCGCCGAAAGCGAGATCCTCGTCGAAGCGCAGGCCGCTTTCCACGAGGAGCTTGCGCGAGACGGCGAGGCGCCACGCGAAGGGGCGCGTGCCCTCGTCGAGGAGGAGGCCCTCGCAAAAGCCCTCGTAGTTGCAGGTGCGCGGCGAGAGCACGCGATCGAGCCACCAGTAGGAGGCGCCCTCCGGCCACACGCGCGCGCCGAAGACGAGGACGTCGATGTCGCCCGGGGCGAGGGCGTCGAAGATCGTCCGCGCGTACGTGGGCTCCACGAAGTCGTCGGAATCCACGAAGGCCACGTAGTCGCCCGTGGCGGCTTCGATGCCGGCGTTGCGCGCCGACGAGAGGCCGCCGTTCTCCTTGTCGACGATCACGATTCGCGGGTCCACCTCGCTGAAGAGGCCGAGGATCTGGCGCGAGAGATCCGGCGAGCCGTCGTTCACGCAGATGATCTCGAGATCCTCGGAGCCCTCCTGCGAGAGCAGCGAGTGGAGACACTGCGGGAGGTATTCCTCCACCTTGTAGACGGGCACGATGACGGAAAGGCGGGGCACGTTGCCTCCTTCGAGCTACCGGGTGATGCGATCGGTCACGGAGCGAGCGAGCGCGCGGGCCACGTAGGGGGCGCCGCCGCGATCGTAGTAGGCCTTGAAGGTCTTGAGCTTGCCGGGATCGCCCGAGGTCGCGCGCTCGTGCATGATCTCGAAGAGCTCGGGGCTCTCCTCGATGAAGCGGCGATAGCGCCAGGCGCCCGACGCGAAGAGCGTGGGGTCGGAGATGCCGGCCTCGTCCTCAGCCTTGAAGTCCTCCACCATCCTCTCGCAAAAGTCGTGGCGAAGCTCGGGCGCGAGGCGCTCGTAGTTCCAGAGGTAGGTGTCGTAGCGCATGCGGCTCGTCGTGGCGCGGAGCCATTCTCCGAGCTCGGGGTGCTCGTCGAGCCAGCTCAGCATGCCGGCGTACTCGTCGCAGACGCAAAGCGCCTTCGCGGGGGAGTTCACCGACGAGGCCTCGTTGTCCTGGCGATAGTGCACGAAGGCGCGGTTCACGAGGAAGACGCGCTCGGCCTTCGCGAAGGCGCGGAACGAGAAGCCGGTGTCTTGGTAGGAGGCGCCGGGGGTGGGCAGGCAGGCGATGTCGCCTTCCTCGAGGAACGAGCGCCGGTAGAGCGCGCTCCAGATGCTCGGCTTGCGGAAGAACACCTCGCGGTCGCACCGCGGCCACACGAGCCCCGAGAGGCACTCATCGCACCAGCGGAAGCGCTTGTGGTAGGAGCCGAGCGTCCATGCGAGGAAGAAGTCCGCCTTCACGAGGTTCACGTCGTGCCGCTCGCCGGCCGCGACCATCACCTCGTAGGCGTCGGGCTCGATGAAGTCATCGGATTCGAGGATCGTCACCCATTCCCCCCGCGCTTGGGCGATGCCCTTGTTGAGCGAGTCCCCGTAGCCGGAGTTCTCCTTCGAGAGGATGGTGAAGCGATCGTCGGCTTGCGCATAGCGCTCGAAGATCGAGAGCGTGGAGTCGGTGGAACCGTCGTTTACGCAGATGACCTCGAGGTCTTTGAGCGTCTGCGCGGCGAGCGACGAGAGGCACTCCTCGAGAAACGCCTCCGCGTTGAAGGCCGGCACGATCACCGAGACGCGCGGGTTTGCCACGGAGATCCTCCTTTGCGAGCCGCGATCCGGCGCCCGAGTGCGCGCCGTCTGAAAAAACACCCCGGAGACGAGGCCTCCGGGGCGAGATCGTCACGATCTAATGATATGGGAAGCGCGTGGCGCGCGGTTAGAAATCCTGGCGCGCGAACGACTTCTCGTTCTGGACCGGCTTCAGCTCCTCGAGGTCGGCGAGGTTGTAGAGCACGCCGGAGGCCTCGTTGTCGGTCATCGTCTTTTGGTAGGTGCTCACCTTCGACGCGGGGCCCTGCACCACGAGATCGGCGATGCCGTGGTATGCGCGGGTGATCCAGCCCGTAAGGCCCAATTTCTCCGCCTCCTGGGTGGCGGTGTAGACGAACTGGCCGGTGTTCACTTGGCCCGCGTAGGAAAGGTGGACGCGACGGGTGGGTTCCGTGGTTTGAAGGTGCCGAGGATTGATCGCGGTCATCGGGCTCGTCTTTTTCATAGTGCTACTTCCGTTCTCGGAGCGCACATTGGAGGAAGGTGCGCGCGTTCCTTGACTGATTTTGAGGTCAACGAGCACGCAAAAGTGACAGGAAATCGTGGGGTTTGGGTGAAAGGAACGACGTATTCCGAATTCGGCGCCTTGGGGTCGGTGAGCGGCGAAAATGATGGAAAAATCGTGGGGAATTCGTTGCGGAAACGTGGCGGCCGGAGGGCGAGCGGCGGAAGGATACGCTTAACGCACGCGCGCGGGCTTGGGGAGAGGGCTCAGGGCGCGGAAGTCGCCGGCATCGCAAGGGAGGGGCGTTCGGTGGCGTTTATCGAGTTCAGGGACGTGCGCAAGGTCTACGCCATGGGCGACGTCGAGGTGAATGCCGTGAACGGCATGGATTTCGACATCGAGGAGGGCGAGCTCTGCGTGATCGTGGGGCCCTCCGGCGCCGGCAAGACGACCGTGCTCAACATGCTCGGCGGCATGGACCAAGCCACGGCCGGCACGATCAAGCTCGGAGATCGCATGGTGAGCGCGATGGACGAGCGCGAGCTCACCCTCTATCGCCGCCACGACATCGGCTTCGTGTTCCAGTTCTACAACCTCGTGGCGAACCTCACGGCGCTTGAAAACGTCGAGCTCGCAAGCCAGATCTGCGACGATCCGCTCCCCGCGGAGGACGTGATGGAGAAGGTCGGGCTCGCGCATCGCATGCACAACTTCCCCTCTCAGCTCTCGGGTGGCGAGCAGCAACGCGTGGCCATCGCCCGCGCGCTCGCCAAGAACCCCAAGCTCATGCTCTGCGACGAGCCCACGGGCGCGCTCGACTACAAGACGGGAAAGCAGGTCTTGAAGCTCCTCCAAACGACCTGCCAAGACTATGGCCGCACCATCGCCATCGTGACGCACAACCTCGCGTTCACCGAGATCGCGGACCGCGTGATCCACGTGCACGAGGGACGGGCGAAGCGGATCGAGACGAACGCGCACCCCGCCGACGCGCTCACCGTGGAGTGGTGAGAGAGGCTCGCCGTGGGATCGCGACGCAGCCATAGCCCCTTCGTCATCGAGATCCTGCGCTCGGTGAGCCATTCGCTCGGGCGCTTCATCGCGATCGCGGCGATCGTGGCCATCGGCTGCGGCTTCTTCGCGGGCCTTCGCATGACGGGCACCGGCATGCGCAAGGCGGCCGACATCTACTACGACGGCACCGAGCTCTACGACCTCCAACTCATCTCCACCCTCGGCATCACCGATTCCACGGTGGAGAAGGTGGCGAAGACCCCCGGCGTCACGGCGGTCATGCCCTCGCGCTCGGTGGACGTGATGGCGGCGCTTGGCGACCTGCAGATCGCGGCGCGCATCACGAGCTTCGAGGTGGAGGCGGCTAAGAACGCGGAATCGGACGGTCCGCGCGTGGTCTCCAACGACAGCGGCTACCTGAACCGCCTCATCCTCCGCACGGGGCGCTGGCCCGAGAAGGCGAACGAGTGCGTGGTGCTCGAGGAACGCGTGGAGCACCTCGGCCCCGCGGACGAGGTGAAGGTGCTCTATGGCGCCACCGACCTCGACGGCGTGCTCGAGGTGCGCGACTTCGACATCGTGGGCACGGTGAGCTCGTCGTACTACGTGCAGTCCACCTCGCTTTCCACCACGACGCTCGGCTCGGGCATGCTCGAGCAGGCGGTGTACGTGCCCGAGGACGCGTTCGACCCCGATTCCCCCTACACGGAGCTCTTTATGCGCGTGGGCGACGCCACGGGCGAAGTGTCTGCCACCGACGCCTACGAGGAGAAGGTGAACGAGGTCGAGGAGGAGCTCGAGGTGAACCTCGATTCCTTCGCCGACGAGCGCAAGGAGGAGATACGCGCGGAGGCGCAGGAGACGCTCGACGAGAATCGCGCGGACTTCGAGAGGGAGAGGGCCGACGCGCTGAGGGAGCTCGACGACGCGAAGGCCGAGCTCGACGACGCAAAGGCCGAGCTTGAGAGCGGCCAAGCCACCTACGAGGACGGCCTCGCGAGCTATCGGCAGGGCCAGCGCGAGATCGCCGACGCCGAAGCGCAGATCGCGTCGGGGGAGCGTGAGCTCGCGCAGAGCCGCGCGCGGCTTTCCTCCGCGGAATCCGAGCTCGCGAAGGGCGAGGAGGAGCTCGCGGCGAATCGCACGGCGCTCGAGGAGGGCCAAGCCGCCTACGAGAGCGGGCTCGCGGACTACGAGGCGTCCGAGGAGCAGGCCGTAGGCGCCATCGCCAGCCTCGAGGAAACGATCTCCGGGCTCAAAGGCCAGCTCGCGCAGATGGGGGAGAGCGATCCCGGGCGCGAGGCGTTGGAGGCCCAGATCTCCGAGCTCGAGGGCCAGGTGAGCGCCACCCGGGAACAGCTCGCGAGCGCGAAGGCCCAGCTCGACCAAACGGCCGCCGAGCTCGAGGCCGGTTGGGCGGCGCTCGAGCAGGGAGAGGCGCAACTCGAGGCCTCGCGCGACGAGATCGCCGAGGGCTGGGCGCAGGTGGAGGCGGGCCAGGCGCGCATCGACCAATCGCGCGCGCAGCTCGCGAGCGCCCGCGCCGAGGCCGCCTCCGGAAAGGCCGAGCTTGACAGCGCGCAACGCGAGATCGAGAGCGGCTGGGCGGAATACGAGGACGGGCTCTCCACCTACGAGCGCGAGCGCGCGGACGCCCTCGAGAGGCTCGACGACGCCGAGCGGGAGCTCGACGACGCGCAGGCCGAGATAGACGACCTCGAGCGTCCCGACGTCTTCGTCCTCGACCGCACGAAGAACTACGGCGCCCAGAGCTACACGAACGACTCCGAGCGCATCGACGCGATCGCAAGCGTCTTCCCGCTCTTCTTCTTCATCGTGGCCGCGCTCGTGGCGCTCACCACGATGACGCGCATGGTGGACGACGAGCGCTCGCTCATCGGCACCTATAAAGCCCTCGGCTATTCCACGCTGCAGATCTCCTCGAAATACCTCGTCTACGCCGCGAGTGCCTCGGGGATAGGCGCGCTCGTGGGGATCGCCTTCATGTCGCAGCTCTTGCCATGGGTGATCCCCGAGGCCTACGGCATCGTCTACAAGGTGCCGCAGCGGCCCTTCCCGCTTCCCATCGAGCCGGGCCCCGCCATGGCGGCGCTCCTGCTCGGGGTGGGCTGCACGCTCATCGCCACGCTCGCGGCCTGCGTGTCCTCGCTTCGCGAGACGCCCGCCGCGCTCATGCAGCCCAAGGCGCCGAAGGTGGGAAAGCGCATCCTCCTCGAGCGCATCGGGCCGCTTTGGCGAAGGATCACGTTCTCGTGGAAGGTGACGCTCAGGAACATCTTCCGCTACAAGCGCCGCTTCTCCATGACGGTGATCGGCATCGCGGGGTGCACCGGGCTCCTCGTGACGGGCTTCGGCGTGCGCGACGCCATCTCCGACATCATCGACATTCAGTACAACGACCTCGTGCACCACGACGTGGTCATCGGGCTCGCCGAGGGCTCCACGCAAGGCGAGCTCGACGATGTGGTGGCCTACCTCGACGGTACCGGGGGCGCGGGCGACTGCGTGATCGCCGACACGCAAAACGTCGTGCTCCGCGACGCCTCGGGGGAGGGCGACGACCACTCGGTGCAGCTCCTTTGCCCGGAGGATCTCAGCGAGTTCCGCGAGATCCGCACCCTGCGCGATCGCCTGAGCCATGAGGAGATTCCCTTTTACGAGGATTCCGTCGTGCTCACGGAAAAGCTCGCGACGACCCTCGGCGTGAGCCCCGGCGACACCTTCCGCCTCTACGAGCCGAACGCCGTGGGCAACGTGACGGACCTCGGCACCGAGGTCACGCTCACGGGCATCACCGAGAACTACATCCAGAGCTATCTCTACCTCGGGCCGGGTGCCTTCGAGGAGGTCTTCGACGAGGCGCCCTCGTTCGACACCATCTACACCACGATGGTGAGGGATCCCGAGCTCAGGAGCGAGGTGGCCGAGCACCTCCAGGCCATGGACGACGTGGACACGGTCGTCTTCGAGGACGACATGATCGAGACCTACTCCACGATGCTCCGCTCGGTGGATCTCGTGATGGTCGTGCTCATCGTCTCGGCGGCGGCGCTCGCGTTCGTCGTGCTCTACAACCTCGCGAACATCAACATCTCGGAGCGCGTGCGCGAGATCGCGAGCTTGAAGGTGCTCGGCTTCACGAGGCGCGAGGTGGACGCCTACGTGTTTCGCGAGATCATCCTCATCGTGATCGGCGGCGCGCTCGCGGGCCTCGTGCTCGGCTACTTCTTCGAGGCCTACGTGGTGGTGACGGCCGAGGTGGACGCGGCGATGTTCGGTCGCACGGTCCACGCGTTGAGCTACGTGTGGTCGTTTTTGCTCACGATGGCGTTCTGCGGGCTCGTGCTCCTCGCCATGGCGCCCAAGCTTCGAAAGATCGACATGGTGGAAAGCCTAAAGTCCGTGGAGTAGGACCTCAGGCTTCCAAGGGGTTCGAGGTGGGGGGATGGCGCGGCGCGTGCGGCTGGCGCGCTACTCCGTGGTGGCGTAGCGGCTGTCGTCGCTCGTGACTTCCATGGCGATGCGGTCGGGGATCGTCTTCATGTCGTTGTCGCGGCGGTCGGGCCCCCAGAAGCAGCAGCTGATCATCCCGGGTCCCACATGGCAGCCGATGGTCGGCCCGATCGAGCTCTCGAGGAACGGGATGTCGAAGCCCGCCGCCTCGCGGAGCAGGTTCTTCAGGTGCTCGAGGTCGCGCGGGCAATCCGCGTTGCCCACGGCGGCGAGCGGCGTCCGGCGATCGTGGTGCTCGCGGTAGTAGTCCGCGAGGCGCTGGATGCCCTTCTTGCGCCCTCGCGCCACGCCGGCGAGGGTGAGCTTGCCGTCGAGGTCGATCGAGAGGAGCGGCTTCACGTTGAGCTTCGTGCCCACGAAGGCCACGCCCTGCGGGATCCTGCCTCCGCGCGCGAGGGCGTCGAGATCGTCGCACATGAACATCGTGTAGATGTAGTAGTGCGCCTCCTCGGCCCACTGCACCATCTCCTCGGCCGTGAGGCCCCTATCGCGCTGGCGCACGGCCTCCCAGCAGGCGAGGTACTGCGGCGTCGACTCCTCCTTGAGATCCACCACGTAGAGCGGCGTGTCGCCGCCGCGCTCGGCCTTCAAGCGCTCGGCCGCCATCGCCGCCGCCTCGTAGCCGTTCGAGAGCCCGGAGGAGAAGCACAGGTAGACGACCGGCAGCCCCGCGTCGAGCGCCTGCGTGTAGACGCGCTCGAGCGTCATCGGGTCGGCGTAGGCCGTGTGCGGCGTCGCACCCTTGCGCATGGCGTCGTAGAACTCCTTCGGCGTGATGGACGCGTACATGTCGTCCTGCACGACCTCGTCGTTCATGGTGTAGGTGTAGGGCATCACGAAGACGCCGTGCTTCTTGCAGAAGGAAAGTGGCAGCTCGCAAGGCGAGTCCACGATGAGGCTGCACTTCGCCGTGGCGGGTGCGGGATCGGGCACGTACTCGTCGAGGGGCGAGGTGGGGTTCGGCACCGCGTGGTCTTCTTGGCTCATGACTCTCCTTCGGTGACGGGTCTCTGGGCTCGTCGTGGGCAAAACTGTGCCACAGTATGAGTGTTCCCCTGAATGCGGTCGAGGTTGAGAGGTCAACTTCGCCGCTCTTGGAGCCCGGCGAAGGAGCCGATCATGACGAAGCGCCAACCGAAGACCTACGAAGACGTGTGCAGGTGGTGGGAGGGGCTCGACCCCGAGACGCGCGCCCAGGAAATCGACGAGTTCGCGCTTGAGTTCGGCTACCACTCCACCAAGCTCGAGCGCTCCGACGTGCACTTCGAGGAGGCGCGCGAGATCTTCGAGCGCGGCACCGTTACCGCCTACACCGGCGACGTGCGCAGCCTCACCTCGCTCGCGAACCAGCAGGTGGCCTTCGACCTCATCCTCCGCAACCTCGCCCGCGGCGAGCGCTTCGACGAGGAGCTCCTCCTGAAGGCGCATCGGCTCGTGGCCGGGGGCACCTTCTCACGCCGCCAGCTCGCCGATGGCGAATTCCCCGGCACCTACAAGCGCTCTGACTACTTCGTGCGCGAGACCAAGGAGGTGGGCGCGCTCCCCGAGGACTGCCCGACCCTCACCCGCGAGCTCCTCGCCGAGGTGGACGACGAGCTCGACAACCTCACCCCCTCGCGCGCGCTCACCGTGGCCGCGTACTTCCACAACCAGCTCGTCTCGATCCACCCGTTCTCCGAGGGCACGGGTCGCGTGGCGCGCGAGCTCTCGAACTACATCCTGCTCTGGGGCGGCCACGCGCCCATCTGCATCTACAAGGATGACCGCAACGAGTACTTCGGCGAGCTCGAGGCCTTTGACGAGACGGGCGACCTCGAGCCCTTCAAGGCGTTCCTACGCAAGGAGACGGTGAAGTCCTGGGAGACCCGCGTCCGCGGCTAGAGGCCCCAGGCCACGAACCAGACGACGAAGCCTTCCATGCCCTTGTCGGACCATGATTCGACAGGGGCGAACCGCTCGCGCTAGGTCAGCGCCTTTCGCGCAGATGGACGCGCATGCCGTGCCCTGCGCGCCTCGCCCATGCCTCGTTCGTTCAGGCCCCCTCTGCCTCACATCGCCTTCGCATCTCAGCACGCCCTCCTCGCATCGTCTCGCCATCTCCCCACTTCGCCCTCGCCCATGCCCCGGG
>CANQOF010000015.1 GCA_947625405.1 uncultured Atopobiaceae bacterium
GAAGGTGGCCACTGCGCCGTTTTCCTTTAGGATATCGAGGATCTGCTGGGTGGTGGTGTCCCAAGGGCCGTCGTCGAAGGTGAGGGCGACCACCTTGTCGTCGCCGGTATCTGCGTTGTATTGGACGTAGCCCGCGTCCACCGGCTCTTGGATCACGGTTTCCTGGACGATGCCGGAGCGCGTGCCCGTCACGCGCTGCATGACGCCGTCGGTGCCCTGCGAGTAGACGTGGATGGCGCCCCATGTGTCGGAGCTCGACGTGCCGAAGGGGATGCTCACCTCTTCGGTCGTGGTCTCCTCGGTGGTGTCGCCGCCGTTTGAGATCTGCACGACGTTTCCGGACTTCAACACCGTGTCGCCGTCGGCGGCCTCGCCATCGACGGTGGCGGTGAAGGGCTGGCCCGCACCCTGCTCAAGGAGCGATCCGTCAATGGCAAGGAGGTTTCCGGGAGAGGGCGACGCGTGGCCCTCCTCGATCACGCCCTCGATCGTCGTCCCCGGCTTCAGGGAGAGCTCGACGCCGTTCACGGTGACGTCGATCACGCCAAAGGTCGCCCAAAGGAAGTAGCCGAGGCCGACGGCGAGCGCCACCGCGCAGATGATGCCGATCACCACGGGTACCTTCGAGCGCTTCCTCGCGGGGCGCTGATGCGGGGCGCGCGTCTGGTAGCCCTCGGCACGGTTCGTGATGATGGGGTTTTCCAGCTGGGGGCGCGTGGCGTAGGCGCTTTGCCTCGAGCTGCGCCTCGCGTTCTGCGCGTTCGGGCGGGCACCGCTGCGCGCGTAGGGGGAAGAGGCCTGGTCGCGCGAGCTCCTCGTGCCTCGCGCGCTTCTCGCGGAGGTGCTCCGTACCGAGCTCTGGCGAGACGACCCTTGGCGAGCAGCGCCCTGCGAAGCATGGGAACTCGGGGCCCTCGCATCGAGGGGCGAGTAGCAACCCTGCTGGGAGCGCGTCACAAGGCGCCCGTTCTCCCCGCGGGTGAATTGGCTTCCCTGGCTGAAGCTTCCCTCGGGCTTCCTCTGGTTTGGATCCCGAGGGTCGTGCATGGTGCCGCTCACATCAATCTCCCGTTTTGCGCTCGTTCATGCCGCGTTCGTAGTGCGTTTGCGCCGAGCCCCTTCGGGTCCGGCCGCTCGTAGTGTAGCGATCTTCGGAAAGGGCGGGTCGCATCCGTGAAGGTTTGGTAGAGCTTTCCACCATCCGCGGAGACGCTGGGGAGTTTCGGGTTTGCGAGCCCTCGTTTGAGGGCACCCACCAAGTGGACTGAACACGGTCTTCCTCAGGCGATGGATGTCCTTCGTCGCTCGTCTTTCAAGGCTCGTGCCAGTTTGAAGGGGTCGGATCGGCCGACCTCCCGACGAGAAAGGACGAAGTATGGCTCTTGAAATGGAAACGCTTGCGAAGTTCAAGGACTCCTTCCTCAATGACGAGACGCGCCAGGCCACTGAGCGCGCCGTCTTCAAGAACGGGATCTTGAGCTCCGCGCAAAACGACAACGTCATCGACGAGATGAGCTTCGTCTTCTCCGTCGACGTCGACCAAGAGGCCGTCACCAACCAAAAGCAGTCCGGCCGCTGCTGGATGTTCGCCGCGCTCAACACCCTTCGCGTGGACATCGAGAAGAACCTCAAGCTCAAGAAGGGAAGCTTCCAGCTCTCTCAGAACTACAACTTCTTCTTCGACAAGCTCGAGAAGGCCAACTACTTCTACGACCAGATCATCGCGAGCGCCGATAGCTCGCTCGACGACCGTCGCGTGACCTTCCTCCTCTCCACCCCGCAGCAGGATGGCGGCGACTGGCCCATCATCGCCCCGCTCATCGAGAAGTACGGCGTCATGCCCCTCACCGCCATGGGCGACACCGCGTGCTCGATGGATTCCAGCGAGATGGACACGGTCCTCAATCGCAAGATGCGCCAAGACGCCCTCGAGCTTCGCAGGCTCGTACGCGATGGCAAGGGCGATGACGAGGTCGCCGCGGCCAAGGAATCGATGCTCGGCGACATCTACAAGATCTGCGCCGTCTGCCTCGGCGTTCCGCCCGAGAAGTTCGATTTCGAGTACCGCGACACCGACGGAAACTTCCATGGCGACTACGGCCTCACCGCGCAGGAGTTCTATAAGAAGTACTGCAAGGACGTGAGCGACTACGTGGCCGTGACGAACGTCCCCACCGACGCCACTCCCTACAACCGCATGTTCACCATCGAGATGGCAAACGAAGTCGCCGGCGCCGAGCCGGTGCGTTATCTCAACGTCGAGATGGACGTGTTGAAGGACCTCACCATCAAGCAGCTCCAAGACGGCGAGCCGGTGTGGTTCGGCTGCGACGTGCTCCAGAGCTCCGACCGCTATCGGGGCATCATGGCCATCGGCCTCTACGACCTCGAGGCGCTCTTCGGCATCAAGGACACGATGGATAAGACGCAGCGCTACCTCGCCCGCGAGAGCCTGCCCACGCACGCGATGATGCTCGGCGGCGTCGACCTCGTCGATGGCAAGCCCACGAAGTGGAAGGTCGAGAACTCCTGGGGTGCCGAGGCCCACGGCCAGAAGGTCGGCTTCAACGGCTACTTCATTATGAACGATGGGTGGATGGACGAGTACACCTACGAGGTCGTCATCCGCAAGGACCTCCTGCCTGATGACCTCAAGGCCGTCCTCGACACCGAGCCCGTCGTGCTGCCCTACTGGAGCACCTTCAACCCGGTGCCGTAACGTGGCGAAATAGCCTCTTCGCGCTCCGTCTTCCGAGCGCCTCGCAAGGCCCGAACCCCTTTGAAGCGGGGCTTGGGCCTTGCGCCCTTTTGGGTCTCAACTGCGATTTCATTACTCAGCCGCTCACGGTTCTCGCGCCATAACCCTCCTCGGAGGGGTATGCACCACCCCAGAGATTGCACTGCCAAAAGGAGGGGCGCCCGGCGGGCGCGGTTTGAAGGAGCGAGCCATGAGCTTAAGGAAGCATGGCACCGACGGCACCGTTGCGAAGCAGGCAACGGCCAGGAACACGAATTACATATCACTCGCGGCACTCACGATGATGAACGTCACCGTGGTCGCAGGCCTCGCGAACGACGTACAGCAGTCGTTCTACGGCCTGTCCTCGGTGACGTACTTCATCATTGGCGCGCTGCTGTTCTTCCTGCCCACCGGCCTCGTGGCCGCTGAGCTCGCGGGCGGCTGGAACGAGCGAGGCGGCATCTTCAGGTGGGTCGGCGAAGGCATCGGCCCGGCTTGGGCGTTCGTCTGCGTCTTCCTTCTCTGGTTCCAGACGACCTTCAACTTCGGCGTGGGCGTCGCGAGCTTCTCGGCCACGATCGGGTTCTTCACGCCAGACTTCGATTGGGCGGTCGACTTCGCCCAGCACCCCTCGAACGAGCTGCTCATCATGTGCTGCTGGCTCGCGTTCTACTGGATCCTCTGCTGGGTCGCCACCAAGGGCGTGAAGACCTTCGCGCCGCTCACCAAGTACGGCGTGCTCGTGGGCACCTTCATCCCGCTCGCCACGATCATCATCCTCTTCTTCGTGTACGTGGGCCAAGGCCATCCCATCGAGTTCATGCAGGATCCCAACACGAACTCCCTCATCCCGAAGTGGGAGGGCATGAACACCCTCGCACTCGCAGCCGGCGTGTTCTTCTCCTTCGCGGGCATCGACATGAACGCCGCCCACATCAAGGAGATCAAGAACCCGCGCAAGACCTACCCGCTCTCCATCGTCATCTCGATGGTCCTCGCGCTCGTCATCTTCATGGTCGGCACGCTCATCATCGCGGCCGTCATCCCGAACGACCAGATCAACGTGCTCTACACGCTCTACGCCACGTATAAGACGCTCGGCTCGACGATCGGCATCCCCTGGCTCTACATGGTCTTCGTCTACATGGGCCTCGGCGCGACGATCGCAAACCTCGTGACGAACCTCGCAGGCCCGTCCGTGATGCTCGGCAACGCCGGACGCTCGGGGTTCCTCCCCAAGTTCCTCCAGAACTCGAACAAGAACGGCATGCCCTCCCGCCTCATGTACGTGCAGCTCGCGGGCATGACCCTCGTCGCCTTCATCGTCTTCCTGCTTCCCAACATCGAGGGCTTCGTCGTCCTCATCACGCAGGCCATCACGATCCTCTACATGCTCTACTACGTGCTGATGTTCATCGCCTTCATTCGCCTGCGCTACACGCAGCCGAACCGCCCGCGCTCCTTCGTGGTGCCCGGTGGCAAGGTGGGCGCTTGGATCGTCGCCGGCGTCGGCACCGCGGCCTCGATCTTCGGCATCATCCTGTCCATCATCCCGCCCGCGCAAATCCAAAAGGAAATCGGCTCCGGCACTGAGTACGTCATCATCGTCTGCGCGCTCACGGCGATCGTCCTCCTCGTCTCCTTCGGCATCTACGCGATCAGCCGCAAGAAGAACTGGGTCGATCCGAAGAACGAGATGTCCCCCTTCACCTGGGAGATCGAGGGTCTGAAGAAGCCGAGCCGCGTGACCTCGAACGTCCCCGCCGACGTCCTCGCGCAGGGCCAAGACCCGATGGGCCTGCCCATCAAGCACCCGTGGTCGCCTGACGCGCACGTCGACCTCTCGCAATATGAAGGCTATAGCTCGAACAAGGGCGGAAAGCTCTTCGGTAAGGGCAAGGGCGACGCCACGCCCGCTCCCGAGCCCGTCGTCTCCCATGAGAAGAGCAAGGAAGCCGTCATCGCCACGGCTGCCCAGAAGGTGGAAGCCGGCACCGCCGTCACCGCTACGCCGGTTCCCGAGCCCCTGCAAGAAACCGTCGACGCGGTGGCGAAGCCGAAGGAGGCCCCGAGCGCCACATCTGGCGTCCCCATCCCGCGCAGGCACGTACCCGCGGCAAGCGCGGACGAGATAGCCGCGGCCACGCTCCCCGAGGACGCCGTCCAGGCGGCAAAGGACGCGGAAGCCGAGGCCGAGAAGCTCGCCGTCGCCAGCGCGGCCCTCAAGCAGGAAGCCAAGGCCGACGAAGCGCTCGCGAAGGCACGCGAGGCCGCCAAGAGCGCGGAGGCGGCCGCGGAGGATGCCCGCAAGGCGGCAGGCCTCGACGCACCCGCGCAAGATCCCGCACCCTCCGCGGATCCCGCGCCCGAGGCTCCGAAAGACCCGCCCGCGAGTTCTGGCACCACGAGCACCACGAGCGCCCCGAGCGACCCTCCCGCTCCCAGCGCCTCGTAGCCGAACAGGCACGCTCCTTGACAAAAGGACCGCATCCCGAACTTCGGGGTGCGGTCCTTTCCTAGATGGTTCCTCGCGCTACGCGAGCGATTACGCCATGACCTTTCGGAAGAGGATCTCCACGTCCTCGGCCGTGGGCTCGCGCGGGTTTCCGGGCGCGCAGGCGTCGGCGAGCGTGTCGGCCACGAGGCGATCGAGGTCGTCTTCCACGAGCCCGTCCACGACGGTGGGGATGCCCACATCCTCGCCAAGCTGGCGCACGGCATCCACCGCGGCCTCGCGCGCATCCTCGATGGACATCTCGTCCACACCGGAAACGCCCATGGCGCGCGCGACGTCGCGCAGGCGCTCACCAGTGGAGGCCGCGTTGTAGGCCATCACGTGCGGAAGCATGATCGCGCAGGCCACGCCGTGTGGCGTGTCGTAATTTGCTCCAAGCGTGTGCGCCATGGAGTGCGCGATGCCGAGGCCCACGTTGGAGAAGCCCATGCCCGCGATGTACTGGGCGAGCGCCATGCCGGCGCGGCCCGAGCCCGGAACTCCGCTCTTCGCCTCTTCCACGGCGTCGCGAAGGTGCTCGGAGATGAGGCGGATGGCCTCGAGGTGGAACATATCGGGGATCTCCCACGCGGCCTTCGTCGTGTAGCCCTCGATCGCGTGCGTGAGGGCGTCCATGCCGGTCGCCGCGGTGAGGCCCACGGGCATGGAGGCCATCATATCGGGGTCGACGATCGCCACCTCGGGGATGTCGTTGGTGTCCACGCACACGAACTTGCGCTTCTTCTGCACGTCGGTGATCACGTAGTTGATGGTCACCTCGGCCGCCGTGCCGGAGGTCGTGGGGATAGCGATGGTGAAGACGGCGTGATGCTGGGTGGGGGCCACGCCCTCAAGCGAGCGCACATCGGAGAACTCGGGGTTCGTCACGATGATGCCGATCGCCTTCGCGGTGTCCATCGCGCTGCCACCGCCGAGCGCGACGATGCAGTCGGCGCCGGAATCCTCGAAGGCCGCCACGCCGGATTGCACGTTCTCGATCGTGGGATTGGGCTTCACGTCCTGGAAGACCTCGTAGTCCACCGCCGCGTCGTCGAGGATGTCGGTCACCTTCTTGGCCACGCCGAACTTCACGAGGTCGGGGTCGGTGCAGACGAAGACCTTCTTCTTGCCGTTGCGATCGAGCTCGCCCACGAGCTCGCTCAAGGCACCTTCGCCGTGGTAGGAAATGGTGTTGAGGACGATGCGATTGGCCATGGAAGCCTGCCTCTCAAGTCGTGCCCAAAGGGCGTATCCGGACTCCCTCATCCTACGGCAGCGGGCGCCGCGGGGAAGCGCAGGACATCGCGAACTGAACAGGGCGTCGCACTTAGAGGGGGATCATCCCGAGCACGAGGTAGAAGACGAGGCCCGCCACTGCGCAGATGATGAGCGAGCCGGTGCGCCGCGCGATCACCACGACTCCGCCCGCGGCGATGAGCGGCACGAGCGCCTGCCACACGTTTCCCGCCGCCCAGGCGGCCGGCTGGTAGAGGTCATTCGCCACGAGCGCGGAAAACGCCGCGACGGGGATGAGGTCGAGGATGGCGACCACGCGCGCCGAGAGCTCGCGCCCGCGCAACACGAAGAGCGGCACGCAGCGCGAGAGCGCCATCGTGGCCATGAGGATGGCGTAGAGGATCCCGAACTCAGCGAGGGTCATCTTCCGCCTCCTCCCCCATCATTTCCTCCGCGGCCTCGAGGCGCTCGGCATCGATGAGCGGGGCGCCGTAGGCCTCGTCGTCGGCCACCGCCTCGCCCGGCGTTTCGGGCGTGATCGGCCGTTGCCCGTGGAGCGCGGCAAAGACGCAGCCCGCGGCGACGCCCACCATGGCGCCCACGATGATGGCCGGCTGCTCGAGCCCGATCGCCTTCATGAAGACGACCATCGCGCAGGAAACCACCCCGACCACGATGGTGGTGGAGGTGAAGGTGCGCCCGAAGAGAAGGCAGATGAAGATCGCCGTCATCGCGAAGGACGCCACCGCGGTGGGAATGGCGAGCGCGCTTCCCACGAGCCCCCCGACGAAGTTCGCCGTTGCCCACGCGCTCATCGAGAGCAGGTTCACGCAGGTGGCGTCCGCGGCGTCCCACGGATAAAACCCGGGCTCGCCGGAGAGCACCGCGGATTCATCGCTTTGCGCGAAGCGATCGAGGTTCACGCCGAACGATTCATCGGTGACGGTGAGGGCGAAGAGCGCGGCGAGCGAGCGCCTCACCTTCTGAAACCTCGGTGCGAACGCCGCCGAATAGAGAAGCTGTCGCAGGTTCACGAAGGAGATCGACGCGGCGATCGCATAGAGGGGCTGCCCCGCGAGCCAGAGGTTCGAGAGCATGAACTGCCCCGCGCCGGAGTAGAACGTGGCGGAGAGGATGAAGGCCATCCACGGCGCGATGCCCACCTCGGCCTCGAGAATGCCGCAGGGAATGCCGATGGCCACGTAGCCGGCCATGATGGGCGCCGCATAGGGAAGCGCGCGACGTATGTGGGTGACAACTGAGCTCATGGGGCCAAAAGCGTAGCGCTTCGTCGAGGTAGGCTCATCCCCGCTCTCGCGGCGTCTTTTCCTGGAGCCCGAAGCCCTCGAGGTAGCGAGCCGCGGAGCGGTTCATCTCCGCCGCGAATCCAGAGGCGTACTTGCGATCATGGAATGCGCGCACCCATTCCTCGAAGCGCTTCGCCCCAAGGCGCGAGGAGAGCATCTCGCGCGCCCTCGCGCCCGAGAGCGGCTCGTAGGCGTCCTCCATGACCACGCAATCCGCGGGTTCGCGCAAGGGCTTCGGGCGCCGAAGCTGCTGCTCGGTGGGGTAGCCGAAGACGAGCATGACCGCGGGCACCACCTGCGCAGGGAGCCTCAGGAGCTCGCACATCGCCTCGTGCTGCTCGAGCACATCGCCGATATAGCACGAACCCACTCCCTCCGCCCACGCGGCGACTACGGCGTTTTGCGCGGCGATCGCGGCATCGGCAAAGGCGAGCAGGAGATCTCCCGGCCCCGCGGGACGCGAATCGATTCCCGCCTCCTCGTAGACCGCTCGCCATTTCTCGCAATCCGCGAGGAAGACGAGCACCATCTTCGCCTTCGCGATGAAGGGCTGGTGGTCGCAGAGCTCGGCGAGCGCCTCGCGCTCGCGCTGGTCTCTCACGTCGATGATGGAGTAGAGCTGTTGGTTTCCCGCGGTGGGCGCCTGGAAGGCCGCCTCGAGGATGCGAGCGCGCACGTCCTCGGGGATCTCGCGATCCTCGAACGCCCGCACGCTCTTCCTCGCCACGAGCTCTTCGAATACTCGATGCCCGCCCTGCGTGAACTCACTCATCCTTCGCTCTCCTCCCCGATTGCGCGATGCGCTCTGCCGCTCGCACCGTCTGCGCCACCAACGTCGCCGCCGTCACGGCCCCCACGCCCCCAGGGACGGGCGTGAGCGCCCCGGCCACCTCGGCCACCTCGGGCGCCACGTCGCCCGTGAGCCTCCCATCCTCGCCGACGTTGATGCCCACGTCGACCACCCAGGCCCCCGGGGACACCATCTCGGGCGTCACGAACCCCGCCACGCCCACGGCGCAGGCGATGAACTCGCTCCCTCGGCAGATCTCGTCGATGCGAGGGGTCTTGGAGTGGCAGAGGGTGATAGTGGCGTCCCGCGAGGTGAGAAGCGCCTGGAGGGGGCGCCCGACCACGGTGGAGCGGCCGAGCACGCAGCCCACGCGCCCTCGCACGTCGTAGCCGTAGTGGTCGAGGATCTCGAGGACCGCCCTCGCCGTCGCGGGGGCAAAGCCGTCCGACCTCCCCGAGAAGAGTTGCGCAAGCGCGCGCTCCCCCATGGCGTCGACATCCTTCTCCGGCGCGATGGCGAACGCCGCCTCATGCTCGGAGAGCCCCTCCGCAAGCGGACGGAGAAGGAGGATCCCCGAGACGGCGGGGTCCGCCGAGAGATCGCCGAGAAGCTCGTTGAGCTCGCGTTGCGGCACGCGGCGCGTGAGCTCGATGAGCTCGACCGCGATGCCGCTCGCCTCGGCGGCGCGGGAGATGCCGCGCAGGTAGGCGGTATCGGAATCGTCTTTTCCCACCCGCACGACCACGAGCTTCACTTCGACGCTCTTGAGGGCGAGGCGAGATGCCCTCGCGCGCGAGGCATCGTTCAGCGCTTTGGCCACGGGAGCGCCCTTGAGCGATATCACGAGAGGAGCTCCCTTTCCACTCGCGCGCCGATCTCCGCGCTGTAGAGCCGCACGAGCTCGCGCTGGTGCGCCTCGAGCGCCTCGAGGCGGCGCGCGAGCTCGGTATCGGCCATCCACGACGTGTTCGCGAGCACGGTGGCGCTCGCGCCGTTCGCGGCGGCCTCGAGAAGCGCCGCGGAGCAGATGATGTCGCTTTTCGCGAGCGTGCTTCCCTCGCGCGAGAGCCAGTCGAGGTCCTCTAAGGCCTCGCCCGCGCAGGCGAGCATCTCGAAGGGGGCGCGGCAGGCCTCCTCGAGCGCGCTCGCGAGCACCCGCGCGCGCGTTGACCTCTCGGCCCCGGTGCCTCGGGGCATCTTGAGGGCACGCGCCACATCCGCGTAGCCCTGCGCATCCTGTTCGGCGAGGGCCATGAAGCGCACGCGCAGGCCCCCGAGGTGGTCCCATGTCTCGCGCATGCGCGCATGCACTGCCTCGTAGCGGGGGTTTTGCGCGGTGATGGCAGCGACCATCTGCGCCTGGGCGCATCCAAGCGCGCCGGCGACCGCCGAGGAGGCACCGCCTCCCGGGGTGGGTTCCTGCGAGGAGAGCGCGTCCATGAACTCCTCGAGCTGCTCGGTCTTCACCCTCGACGCCCCTGCCATGGCGCACTCCTTCCTCGCGATACTCGCGCCGTGATTCTACGAGCAGAATCTCCATGGCGTCACCGCATGCTTACGATAGGGTATGAAGTTCGGGAAGAGCGGCACCCAACTTTGCGGGGGACCAGTGGACGATAAGAAGAAGCGACAGTCGATCATCCTCTACGTGATCCTCGTGATCGCCATCGTCGTGGCCGTGCGGGCCTTCATCTATCCCGCCGTCACGAACAGCCAGGTGCAAAGCGTGGACTACTCCACCTTCATCACGATGGTGGACGACCACGAAGTGGACCAGGTGCAATACAACACCGAGGATTCGACCATTCTCTTCACGGGAAAGGGCGCGGACGCGGGGCAAACCTACCAAACGAACGTCTTTCCCGGAGATAGCGACCTCGTGACGAGGCTCGAGGACGCGGGGGTCACGTTCACCGCGCAGCTTCCCAACGCGGGCTCGAACATGCTCCTCTACCTCCTCATGATGTGGGGCCTTCCGCTGCTCTTCATCTTCGGCGGCGGATGGCTCCTGAATCGCCAGCTCAGAAAGTCGATGGGCGATGATCCCACGATGACCTTCGGCGGGGGCGGCATCGGAAACTTCGGCAAGAGCGGAGCGAAGGTCGTCGCGCAGTCCGAGACGGGCATCACGTTCAAAGACGTCGCCGGCGAGGACGAGGCGAAGGATTCGCTCGCAGAGATCGTGAGCTTCCTCGAAAAGCCCCAGCGCTACGAGGCCATCGGCGCGAAGCTCCCGCGCGGCGCCCTGCTCGTGGGGCCTCCCGGCACCGGCAAGACCCTCCTCGCGAAGGCCGTGGCGGGCGAGGCGCACGTCCCGTTCTTCTCCATCTCGGGTTCGGAGTTCGTGGAGATGTTCGTGGGCCGCGGCGCGGCCAAGGTGCGCGACCTCTTCAAGCAGGCGAACGAGAAGGCCCCTTGCATCGTCTTCATCGACGAGATCGATACGGTGGGCAAGCGCCGCGACGCGGGACTCACCACCAACGACGAGCGCGAGCAGACGCTGAACCAGCTCCTCACCGAGATGGACGGCTTCGACAACCACAAGGGCATCGTCGTCATCGGCGCCACGAACCGTCCCGACACGCTCGATCCGGCACTCCTTCGCCCCGGGCGCTTCGACCGGCGCATTCCGGTGGAGCTTCCCGACCTCGCGGGCCGCAAGGCCATCCTCTCGCTCCACGCCCACGACGTGAAGATGGATCCCGGTCTCGACCTCGACGTGATCGCGCGCTCCACGCCCGGCGCCTCGGGCGCCGACCTCGCGAACATCATCAACGAGGCGGCCCTTCGCGCGGTGCGCATGGGCAGGAATCGCGTCTCGCAGGAAGACCTGCAGGAATCCGTCGAGGTCGTCATCGCCGGCGAGCAGCGGAAGTCGACCGTGCTCTCCGAGAAGGAGAAGAAGCTCGTCGCCTACCACGAGATCGGCCATGCCATCGTCGCCGCCATCCAGCGCGGGGAGGCGCCGGTGCAGAAGATCACGATCGTGCCGCGCACCTCGGGCGCCCTCGGCTACACGATGCAGGTGGAGGAAGACGAGCATTTCCTCACCACGAAGACGGAGGCGCTGAACCAGATCGCCGTCCTCTGCGGTGGACGAAGCGCCGAGGAGATCATCTTCCACGACGTCACCACCGGCGCGGCGAACGACATCGAACGCGCCACGCAGCTCGCGAGGAACATGGTCACACAGTACGGCATGTCGGACGAGTTTGGCCCGGTGGCGCTCGGGCAGGTGCAGAACCGCTATCTCAACAGCACCGCCACGCTCACCGTCGCCGACGGCACGGCCGAGCGGATCGACCAGGTGGTGCACGACATCGTGGAGAGCTGCCACCAGACGGCCGTCCGCATCCTTCGCGAAAACCAATTCAAGCTCCACGAGCTCGCGCGCTACCTGCAGGTGAAGGAGACCATCACCGGCGACGAGTTCATGCGGATCTTCTCGAGGGACAACGACCTCCTCCCCAAGCCCAAGGAGGAGTAGCCGCTCGAGGGTTTCCACCCGATTTGGAGATGTCTTGAGTGCGGGCGCGCCCTCGAGAAGAGGCGCGCCCGTGCCGCTACCATTGCCTGCTTGGACTAGACTTCGAATCGCGTGTGAAAGGGGGTGCCATGGCTCGCGAGCTGGACAATCAAAGGAGCGCGACCGGTGTGGACCCCACGCGCGCGAAGGGTGCGAAAAAGGCACGACAAGCTCGGCATATGGCACCAAAGGCCCCCAAGGCCAACAAGGCGTTGGCAAATCTCTTCAAGGCCGAGCGACACGCCGAGCAGACCGCAAGCTTCCAGGCGCCCTCTCAAGCGCAGATTGAAGAGACGAGGCAGGACACCCCCGAAGCGGAGCACGCGCAGACCCGCCTCATGCGAAGCGTCGAGGAGACGATTCCCGCCCAAAGCGCGCAAGAAGACGCCGGCGCCGAAGACGCTTTCCCGAGCGAGAACCCTCCTGCTAAGGACGCGAACGCGCCAGCCGAAGAGCCCACGGTGGTGGTGCCACCCCTCTCTTCGCCCGGAACTGCCGTCCCGGGAGATGGACCCGAGGAAGCGCAGCCCGAAACGCACGTCTCGAAGAAGGTCGTGTGGGGCATCGTCGGCGGTTGCGCGGCCGCGCTCGTCGCGGCCTACGTGGGGGTGGCGCTCTTCTTCAGCCATACCTTCATGCCGCATACCACGGTGAACGGGCGCGACGTCTCGCTCATGGGGCGTCAGGAGCTCGTGGACACCCTCGACCAGGCCTCCATCGACTACTCGCTCGCCGTGAGCGGAGATGGCTTGAACTTCACCGTCGAGGGCGCCGACATCGGCCTTGGCGTCGACGGCGAGGCCTACGCGGACGCAGCGCTCGAGGCCACCAACCCCTGGACGTGGCCCGCGAGCATCTGGACCCCGCGCAGTATCGAGCAGGAGATGGCGCAGAGCTACGACGAGGAGAAGCTCGACGGCCTCGTGGGCGAGCAGGTGGCCACCTTCAACACGCAGGCGAAGTCGCCCGCGAATGCGAGCATCGCCTACGACGATGATTCCGACCAGTTCACGATTAAGCCCGAGGAGATGGGCACGCTGCTCGACGAGGCCGCGGTGCTCGAGGAAGTGGCGCAATCCATCGATAACTTCACCGATACGCTCGTGCTCGATGAAACGCAGCTCGCGAAGCCGGAGATCACCTCCGTAAACGACAAGCTCCTCGCCGCGAAGGACCAGGCGAACTCCTATCTCACGACCGAGGTGACCCTCAAGATGAACGGCGAGACCGCCGAGGTTATCGGGCCCGACCGCGTGAAGGACTGGGTGGCGATCGACGATTCGCTCAATCCCAAGCTGGACGAGGCCGCCATCACGGAATGGGGCAAGAACGACCTCTCCGCACGGCTTGACACCGTCAACCGCGAACGCACCTACACCCGAGCCGATGGCAAGGTGATCACCGTGAACGGCGGCTCCTACGGTTGGTCGATCGATTCGGCGGCGCTCACGCCCCTCGTGGTCGACGCCGTCATGAGCGGCAAGAGCCAAGACGTGGACGTGCCCATCCTCCAGTCGGCCGCGACGGTGCCCGACGAGGGTGGCCGCGATTGGGGCAACCGCTACATCGACGTCGACCTTTCCGAGCAGTACGTGCGCATGTACGGCGACAACGGCTCGCTCATCTGGGAATCCGACTGCGTCTCGGGAGATTCCTCCCTAGGGCACGACACCCCCACCGGCGTGTGGTTCATCGACAGCAACTTCAACAAGAGCTCGCCATCGAGCGTCCTCATCGGCTACAAGCCGGATGGAACGAAGGACTACGAATCACCCGTGCGCTATTGGATGCCCTTCATCGGCAACTCCGTGGGGCTCCATGACGCGGATTGGCGAGGCGCCTTCGGCGGCTCGATCTACACCTACAACGGCTCGCATGGCTGCGTGAACCTGCCGGTGTCAGCCGCGGAGGATCTCTGCGGCATCGTGAACCAGGGCGACGTCGTCATCACCCACTACTAGACTCTGTGCGAGTGGCGAAGGCCGCGCGCACCTAGCGGCGCTTGCGCCCCTTCCTCGCCTGCATGCGCCGCTGGGCGCGGTTGCCACCGGCGGGCGCGCCTTGGTTCTTCATCTGCGCCGCCATCTGCTTCATGGCCCTCGGCGAGAGCTGCCCGTTATTCTGGAGGGCGCGGAGCTTGCCCATCATCGTGTTCATCTCGTCCCATTGGCGGATGAGCTGATTCACCTCTTGCACGGTGCGGCCAGAGCCCTTTGCGATACGCGCGCGGCGCATGCCGTTGATGATCTTCGGGCGCGCACGCTCCTGCGGGGTCATGGAGAAGATCATGGACTCCATGCGATTGACCACGCCCTCGTCGATGCCCTCGGGAAGCTGCCCCATGAGGCGCTCCCCTCCCGGAAGCATCCCCAGGATCTTCCCCAGGCCACCCATCTTTCGGATGGTGTTCACCTGCTTCAGCATGTCGTCCATGGTGAAGCCCTCGTTGAGCATGCGCTCGGCATCGGCCATGGCCTCGGCGTCCGCGAGCTCCTCCGCGCGCTCGATGATCCCCACCACGTCGCCCATGCCGAGGATGCGCTTGGCCATGCGATCGGGATGGAAGACCTCGAGTGCATCGGGCTTCTCGCCCGTGGAGACGAACTTGATGGGCTTGCCGGTGACTTCGCGCACGGAGAGCGCGCCACCGCCACGCGCGTCGCCGTCGAGCTTCGACATGATCACGCCGTCGAAATCGGTCCTCTCGGCGAATTCCGAGACGACGTTCACAATGTCCTGCCCCGCCATGGCGTCGACGACCATGAGCACCTGGTCGGGCTTCACCGCGTTCTTGATGGCCACCGCCTCGGCCATCATCACCTCGTCGATCTGCAGACGGCCCGCGGTGTCGATGATGACGACGGTTGCGTCCATTTCCGCGGCGGCCGCGATGGCGCCCTTGGCGATCCCCACGGGGTCGGTGCGATCCCCCGTGAAGACGGGCACTCCCACCTCGGATCCGAGCGTCTCGAGCTGGTCGATGGCGGCCGGACGATACACATCGCACGCCGCGAGGAGCGGACGCTGTCCCTGCTTCCTTAGGAGATAGGCGAGCTTCGCCGCGGCGGTCGTCTTGCCCGAGCCCTGGAGGCCCACGAGCATGATCGAGTTTGGATGGCGATTCGGCGCGAGCGTGAGCGTCGATTCGGTGGAGCCGAGGAGCTCCGTGAGCTCCTCCAAGACCACGCGCACCACGTTTTGCGCAGGGGTGAGCGAATCAAGCACATCGGCGGCGAGGCAGCGCTCCTTGCACGAGGCCACGAAGCGCTTCACCACGCGGAAGTTCACATCGGCCTCGAGGAGCGCGAGGCGGATCTCGCGCATTGCGACGTTGATGTCGTCTTCGGTGAGGCGCCCCTTGCCCCTCAACCGATCGAACGTGTCCTGAAGGCGATCTTGAAGCGAGTTGAACACCGAAGGTCCTTTCGAGCTAGGTGAGGGAGCCCTCCCCCACGAGCGCCGTCGCGAAGTCGTGCGCGTCGAAGCGTTGGAAGTCCTCGATCGACTCTCCGACGCCTATGCGATAGATCGGGAGCTCGAGCGTGTGCGAGATGGCGACGGCGATGCCTCCCTTGGCCGTACCGTCGAGCTTCGTGATGATGAGGCCGTCGAGGTCGAGCGCGTCGTTGAACTCCTTGGCCTGCGAGAGCCCGTTTTGCCCTGTGGTGGCGTCCACCACGAGGACCACGTGCACCGGCATCTGCGCGCGCTTGCGCGTGACGGAAACCACCTTCTGGAGTTCTCGCATGAGGTCCACGGAGGTGTGGAGGCGCCCCGCGGTGTCGATGAGCACGAGATTGGAGCCGAGCTTCTCCGCTTCCTCGATGACGTCGTAGCACACGCTCGCGGGATCGGCCCCGCGAGGGCGGCTGATGATGGGAACGTTCGCGCGATTCGCCCAGATCTCGAGCTGCTCGAGCGCGGCCGCGCGGAAGGTGTCGCCGCATCCGATGATCACCGAGGCGCCCGAAAGCTTGCTCGCATTGGCGAGCTTTCCCACGGTGGTGGTCTTGCCCGCGCCATTGATGCCCACGAAGAGCACGCAGGACGGCCTCTCGTCGAAGGGATCGCTCGTGGCGGGCGTGAACTCCTCGGCGATGCGGTTGATGAGCGCCGCCCTCAGCTGGCGGTCGGTCCTAAGGCCCCTTCGCGCCGCCTCGTCGCGAAGGTCGTCCACCACGGAGAGCGCCACTTCGGCGCCGAGATCGCCCATCACGAGCGTGTCCTCGAGGTCTTCCCAGAAGTCCTCGTCCACCTCGCCGCCGAAGTAGAGGATCTCGTTCAGTGCCTCGCGAGAGCGCGAAAGGCCTCGTTTGAGACGGTCCAAGAGCGCCATGGCTAGGCCTCCTTCGTGGCTCGGATCACGTTAGGGGACGTTCGCGATCTCGCGGGGTCGGAAATCGGCGATGCGCTGCGAGATCGCGCGCGATACGCCGTCGGCTCCCATCGAGACGCCATAGAGCACGTCCGCCTTCTCCATGGTACGACGCTGGTGTGAGATGACGATGAGTTGCGTTTGGCTCTTGAGCGCGTCGATCGAGGCGAGGAGCTTGTTCAGGTTCGTGTCGTCGAGCGCCTGCTCCACCTCGTCGAAGACGTAGAAGGGAACAGTGCGCGTGCGGTAGACCGCGAAGAGGAGCGCGAGGGCGGTGAGCGCGCGTTCCCCGCCCGAGAGGAGCGACATCTTCGCCACGCGCTTCCTCGGAGGCTGCGCGCACACTTCGACTCCGGACTGGAGGGGGTGCGCGGGGTCATCCATGTCGAGCCGCGCATCGCCTCCGCCGAAGAGCGTCTTGAACACCTCGGTGAAGTTCGCGCTCACGTCCTTGAACGCCACGAGATAGGCATCGCGCATCTTGCGTTCGACCGCGTTCGAGATCTTTCGAAGCGCCTCCTGCGCGCCCTGGAGATCGTCAAGCGCCGAGCGCACGCGCTCGAGGCGCTCCTTGGCGCGCTCGTAGCTCGCGATGGCAGTCTCGTTCACGGGCCCCATGCGCTCGATCGCCGCCTCGATCTCGGCGAGCTTTGCGACGAGGGCCTCGGGGTCATCCGGCTCGGGAAGCGAGAGCGCCTCCTCGAGATCCATCGCTTGCGACGCGCGAAGGCGCTCCGTCGCCTGGCGCACGCGCTCCTCGATCACCCCGGCGGACACCTTGAGCTCGTTTGCCGAGGCCTGCGCCTCGTCGGCGTTCGCGCGGGCTGAGCGCGCCTCGCCTTCCGCGCGTTCCACGGTCTCTCGAAGCGTCTTCGAATCCGCCTCCGCGATCGAGGAGCGATCGACGAGCACCGTGGCCTTGGCGAGCGCCACTTGGTGGAGCTCCTCCATCAGGCGATGAAGGGGGTCGATCCTCCTGCGAAGCACGTCGAGGGAAGCCGCCGAGGATCGCACGCTCTCGCAACGTTGCGAGAGCGTCTCGCGACGACGGCGCTCGGCCTCGAGCGCTCCGTCGAGGGCCCGCTTGCGCTCCTCGAGGCGAAGCTTCGAGAGCGTGACCGCCCCCAGCTCGTCCTTCGCGCGATCCGCGGCCGAGCGGGCCTGATCGAGGGTTTCCTCGATCTCTCCCATGGAGGCGTTGAGCCGCTCGAGCCTCGCCTCCGACTCGTCCCTTTGCGCGATGAGCGAGACCCTTCTCTCGCGACTCGCCGCGAGCTCCGCGGCGGCTTCCTCGCGCTCCTTCATGAGGCGCGCGATCCCCTCTTGGCTCCTCTCGAGCGCCTCCTCCTCACGGCCTTGTGCGCGCGCGGCTTGGTCGAGCTCGATCGCAACCGCGGCGCGCTCGTCTGAGGTGGCGGCAAGCTCACCGCGCGCGGCCTCGAGGGCGCTTCGCGCCTCGTCCGCCGCGGCGTTGGCTTCGTCATGGCGTTCCTGCAGCTTCGGAAGGCGCCTCGCCAAGCGCTGTCGCGCGCGGTTCCTCGAGAGGGACAGGTCAACCGACGCGCGGCCTCCTCCGAGGCGCACACGACCGTCGGAGAGCACCACCGATCCATCGCGGCCGAGATAGGCGTTTGCGGGCTCCTCGAGATGCCGCGAGAGCGCGGAAAAGACGTCCTCGACGAAGACCACGCGCGCGAAGAGGCTCGACACCAAGTGCTCGAGCGTGGGATCCGTCGCGCGGACGGGGACGTCTTCCCCCTTCCCCGTCTCGGGGCTCGGCGCGAAGAAGCTCGCTCGACCCTTCTCGCCAAGGCCCTCGGCGCGCTCCACGAGAAGCCGGAGCGCCTCGGCGTCGCGTCCCACGAAAGCCTGCACGTCGTCGCCGAGGAAGGCGGCGATCGCCTCTTGGTAATCCTCGTCGATCTCGAGGATCTCTCCCAAGCGCACTTCGAGCGCCTCGTCCCCGCAGGCCTTGGCGACGGCCTTTTGGAGCGGCTCCTCGGCCGATGTCGCCCGTTCGAGCGCGTTCAGCGCGGAGAGCTCGGTTTCGTTGCGGGCGAGCTCGTCCTTCACCTCGGCAAGCTCCGCCTCCGCCTTCTTCGCGGCACGCTCCGCCTTCGAGAGCGCCTTGGCGAGCTCCCTCTCTCGAGCCTCGAGCGGGCCCTTGCGAGAGAGCGCGGCTTCATGCGCCTCCCGCGCGGCCTCGAGGGCGGCTCGCGCCTCATCGCGAGCGTACTCGAGCTCCTCGAGACGCTCCGCCATGAGTCGATCTCGCGTATCGGCCGCGCGAAGCTCCTGCTCGAGGGCCGCGAGGCCAAGCGTTGCCTCGTCTCTGGCGCGTTCGGCCGCCGATCGCTCGCCTCGCGCGCGATCGTAGGCGCCTCGCGCCTCGTCGAAGGCGTCCCTCGCCTCCTCGTCTTCCCTCGTGAGGCGCTCGAGGCGCGCGGTCGCCTCATCGAGCGAGGCCTCGCACGCCGCCCGCTCCTCTTCATCGGACGCGAGGGATCGTTCCACCTCGTTGGCCTCGAGCGAGAGCTGGGAGAGCTGCAGCCTCGCGTCCGAGAGTCGATCCACGAGGTGGTGGCCCTTTTCCTCGAGGAGCTTCAGCCCGGAGAGGATGCTCTCGAGATCCCTTTGGGAGCGCTGGCGTTGCTCGCCGAGGTCTCCCACGAAGAGGCCCTTTTCCTCGAGGAGGCGCTTCATCTTCGCGAGCTCGCGCTCCTTCTCCTGGAGCTGGTAGCTCGCAAGCTCCCGGGCCGCCTCGGCCTCGCGCCGCTTCCTCCCGAGCGCCTCCCACTCCCCTTGGAGTCCGCGCAGCTCCGACACGGCGAGCGTCGTCTCGATGAGGGACTTCTCCTCGCGTAGCTCCCCCATCGCCCGCGCCTGATCCACCTGGCGCTCGAGCGGGGTGAGGTCGCGGCGAAGGATGCGTGCGTAGGAGCGGATGCGCACGATGTCCTCGTCGAGGCGCGCGAGCTTCCTCTCGGCGCGTTCGCGACGCTGGCGATGCTTGGCGATCCCCGCGGCCTCTTCGATGAGCGCGCGCCGGTCCTCGGGCCTGCTCTGGAGCACTTCGCCGAGGCGTCCTTGCGAGATGATCGTGTGCGTGTCGCGCCCGAGCCCCACGTCGTGCAGGAGATCCCGCACGTCGCGAAGACGCACCTGCGCGCCGTTCACGAGGTACTCGCTCTCCCCCGTGCGATACATCCTCCTCGTGATGGCAATCTCCGAGAAGTCGAGCGCGACGGCGTGGTCCGCGTTGTCGAGGACGAGGGTGACCTCGGCGACCCCCACCGCCTTCCTCTGCGCGGAGCCGGCGAAGATCACGTCCTCCATGGCCTGGCCGCGAAGCGTCTTCGCGCTCTGCTCGCCGAGAACCCAGAGGATGGCGTCGGAGATGTTGGATTTGCCGGAGCCATTCGGCCCCACCACCACGGAAAGGCCCGGGTCGAAGGAGAGCCTCGTGCGATCGAGGAAGGACTTGAATCCCTTGAGCGTGAGTGTCTTCAGGTACACGGGCGCTCCTCGGCTAGTCTTCGAACTCGGCTTGGAGCGCGTCGAGCGCCATCTTCGCCGCGGCCTTCTCCGCTTCCTTCTTGCTCGCGCCCACGCCCGTGCCGAGCGTGCGCTCGCCCACGCGCACCTCGAAGGTGAAGGTGGGCGAATGGGGCGGCCCCACCCTGCTCACGAGTTCATAGACGGGCGAGAGGTGCAGCTGCTGCTGCGCGAACTCCTGGAGGAGCGACTTCGGCGAGGTCTCGACGAAGACATCGGGCAGCATCGGCTCGGCGAGCACCGTGCGGCGCACGAACCGCTCGAACACGAGACGCCCTCCGTCGAGGTAGAGCGCCCCGCAGAGCGCCTCATAGACGTTCTCCAACGCCGAGCGCAGGCCGCGATTGTTCGTGCCGTGCTCGGATTCCCCGAGGAAGATGCACGGGCCGAGCCCGAGATCGTCCGCGACGTCGGAGAGATGCTCGCCTGAGACGAGCGAGGTCTTGGCGCGCGTGAGCTCGCCCTCGTCCATCTCCGGATGGTGCTGGTAGAGATAGGCGGATACGATCGCCCCGAGGAGCGCGTCCCCCAAAAACTCAAGGCGCTCGTAGGAATCCTCGAGGGCGTGGCCCTCCACTGCGGAGGGATGGGTGAGCGCCTTCTTGAGCAGCGTGGGATCATCGAAGGCGTAGCCGATGAGCTCCTCGGCTCGCTCGAGCGTCTCCTCGATCGCCATGGGGCCCTAGAGCATCCTCATGATCGCGTCGACGGCGTCGCCCACCGTCTCGATCTCGTCGAGGTCATCGTCGTCCACCACGATCTCGAGCTGGTCCTCGAGGTCGGTGATGATCTCGATGCGGTCGAGCGAATCCGCCTCGATGGATTTGAACGTCGTGTCTTCGTCGATCGTGTCGACGTCGAGATCCATGACCTCTGCGATGGCGTAAGCCACCTTCTGAAGCACCTGATCGCGGTCCATGGGACCTCCTTCGCTCGGGGCGTCGGCCCCTCTCGTCGCTCTCGCCTACCCTATGCCAAAACCGTCGCTATGTCATCGGCGATATGCGCGTTCGCGGCACGTTCCGCTGCAAGCGCCCCGTTCTTCACGGCTTCCTCGCTCGTGGCTCCGTGGCCGATGAGCACGGGCCCTTTGAGCCCGAGGAGCTGCGCGCCTCCGTATTCGTCTCCCGAGAGATCCGCCGCGAGCCCCTTCATCGCGCCCTTCACGAGGAGCCCGCCCACCGCCGTGAGGGGATTGGCCTTCGCGGCGGCCTTGAGGCGCCTCGAGATGTACTTCGCGGTGCCCTCCATGCTCTTGAGCGCCACGTTCCCGGTGAAGCCGTCGCAGACGATCACGTCCACGTCGCCCATGAGGATGTCGGAGCCCTCGCAGTTGCCCACGAAGTTCACGCCGCGATCCTTCGCCGCCTCGAGCGCCCCATGGGCTGCGATGGCCGCCTTAGAGCCCTTCGCGTCCTCGGTGCCGTTCGAGAGGAGCATCACCCTTGGCTTCTCAAGGCCGAGTGTCGCCTTGGCGAGGCACTGCCCCATGAGCGCGAACTCGACGAGCATCTCGGGGCGGCAATCCGCGTTGGCGCCGAGGTCGAGCATCACG
Organism: uncultured Atopobiaceae bacterium; assembly: GCA_947625405.1. GTDB lineage: Bacteria > Actinomycetota > Coriobacteriia > Coriobacteriales > Atopobiaceae > CANRLS01. The sequence goes on from CANQOF010000015.1 coordinate 21,579, forward strand.
CGACGCGCCCCGTCGAGGCCCGGCACCACCGAGGCGAGCGCGGGGCGGGCGCATCCTCTCACGCGCCCGACGAAGAGCGTGCCCGCGGCGAGGATCGCGCCCGTGGATCCCGCGGAGAAGAACGCGTCGGCGCTTCCCTCGCGCACCGCCTTGCACCCGCGCACGATGGAGGAATCGCGCTTCGTGCGCACGGCGCGGGTGGGATGCTCCCCCATGCCTATGGCTTCGGTGACCACGAGGGGCTCTGTGCGCTCATGGGAGGCACAGAAGGGAGCAACCACGTCCTCTGGTCCGGCGAGGAGGATCTCGAGGCTCTCCGAGGCCTTGAGCGCCGCGTCGCAGCCGGCCAGGACGACCTCGCTCGGCTCGTCTCCGCCTACGGCGTCAATGCAAACCTTGGCCATGGATATCCCTCCAAGCAATCGGGCTCGACTCATGAAAGAGGCCGCCATCGGGCGGCCTCGAGACGTCCGTGGGCACACTCGCCTCGTCTACTCGACGATCAGGACCTCGCGCTCGTTGTAGTAGCCGCAGCTCGGGCACACGCGATGCGGGAGCTTCACCGCGCCGCAGCGCGGGCACGTGGAGCGGGAAGGCGTCTCGGCCACGCTATTGGCCGAGCGACGGTGGTGGGTTGCGATCCTGCCCTTTTTCTGCTTGGGGACTGCCATGAGGTACCTTTCCGTCTTCGCGGCGGCCGGCTGGCCGTCGCGTTGCAATCTTCAACAGCCGGCGATTATAGCACCGGGCCTAACTCCGCTGCTGCTCGCCACCCTTGGTTTTGAAGGCTTTGAGGGCACTCATGGGGTTCATGGGATCTCCCCCGGCCGCGAGGCGCTCCTCGCAATCGCACGTGCCCTCGTTGAGGTTCTGGCCGCAATGGGGGCAGAGGCCCTTACAATCGGGCTTGCAGAGCACCTTGAAGGGGATCTCCACCGCAATGGCCGAGCGCACGGGGAGCGTGAGGTCGATCACGTCCTCCACGATCGGGAGCACCTCGATCTCCTGCTCGTCGTCTCCCTCTGAGAACTCCTCGGGATCATCGGCGAAGAGCGCGTCCACCTCGCCCGTGAGGTGCAGGCGAGCCTCCTCGAGGCAACGATCGCAAAGGCCGACGAGCTCGGCTTCGACGCCTCCCATCGCAAGTACGGTGGCGCCGGTGTTCGTGATGGTGAGCTCGTAGGCTATGCCATCGGGGGCACTGAAGGCGCGATCCCCCACCACGAAGTCGTCGACCGCGAGCACGCCCTCCACGTCGAGGGCGCTTCCCGCCTCCGCGAGCCTCGCATCGAGGCGGACCTTCAGGCTTTCCGCCACTTCCTACCAGCCCTGGGCGCGGTCGTAGGAGCTCTGCTGGGTGAGCGTGGCGCGGCAGCTCGACACCGACGACACGACGGAATTCAGGTTCTCCTCGAGGCGCGTGAGCAGGCTCTCCACGTACTCCTCCGCGTTGTAGCGGGTATCGCGCTCATAGGCCTGCGCCTGGTTGCGCACTTCCTCGGCCTGTTGGTTGGCAAGGCGCACGATTTCCTGATCGCTTGCGAGAATGAGGGCCTGCTGCTGCGCGTCGCTGATGATGGAATCGGCCTGCTGCTCGGCATGGGCGAGGATCTCGGCTTCGGCCTTGCGCACGCGGCGCGCCTCCGTGAACTCGCGATCGAAGAGGTCGCGAATCTCATCGGTGATGGCAAAGATGTCCTCTGGGTCCACCTGCTTGCGGCCCCCGCCGCCGAAGACCGGCTTGGCGTCTTCCACGAGGTCGTCGAGATCCTGAAGAAGGTTTTCCAGCTCTTCACCCGGCTGCATTTTTGCTCCTTTCAAGCGAGCTGGGACGCGCCGCGGGGATTGGTCGCGCGCGTTCGCCGCCATACTAGCATGGAGCCCCAAGAACAATGAGGTAGAAGCCTATGGGCGGGCGCTTTGCAATCGTTTCAGCACGCAGGCGGGCACAAACGGCGCCACATCCCCGCCAAGGCCCGCGATTTCGCGCACCACCGAGCTCGACACGAAGGCGAACTCCGGCTTGCTCATGACGAAGACGCTCTCGATGTCGCCGGCGAGGATCTGGTTCATCGCGGCCTGTTGGAGTTCGTATTCGAAGTCCGCCGCCTCTCTAAGGCCCTTCACCACGGCCTCAGCGCCCACCTCGTGGCAAAAGTCCACGAGAAGGCCCTCGAGCGGCGCCACCTCCACGTCCCCGAGCCCCGCGTCGTCGAGCGATTCGCGCACGAGCTCGAGGCGCTCCTCGAGGTTGAACGTCGTGCCCACGCCACGCTTCTTCGCGGAGACGGCCACCGCCACCACCACGTGGGGCGCGAGCCGCCGCGCGCGGGAGATCACGTCGACGTGCCCGAGCGTGACGGGATCGAACGTGCCGGGTACGACCACTTTCGAGATGCCTTCGCAGGCCATGCTAGTCTCCCTGATCTTCCACGGTGGCTTCGGACGTTTCCCCATCGTAGCGCCAGAGGTCGATGGCGCTCTGCCCGATGGTGCGCGAGCGAATCCCGATGAATCCCCTCGTTGCGAGGCACGTCCCGTCGAGCGCGGGCGCCCGCTCGGCGCGCTCGTGCGCGATGAGGGCCCCGTGCGCGAGAGCGCCTCGCTCCTCGAGCAGGCAGATGAGATCAAAGAGGCGCTCCGGAGGCGTGGCATAGGGAGGATCCAAGAGCACCACGTCGAAGGGCGCTCCGGGGATCCCCGGGCGAGAGAGCACGCTCCACGCGTCGCCGACGATCACCCTCGCGGGCGCGCCAAGCTCCCGCACGTTTCGCTCGACCGCCCGCTTGGCGCGCGCGCTCCTCTCGATGAAGACGGCCTCCTCGGCGCCCCTCGAGAGGAGCTCCAAGCCGAGCGCTCCCGAGCCCGCGAAGGCGTCGAGCACCCGCGCGTGGGAGAGATCGAGCCCGCGCGCGGAGAGCACGATCGAAGCGAGGCTCTCGCGCAGGCGATCGGTCGTCGGACGCGTCTGGCTCCCCTCGGGGGCGAGGATCGCGCGCCCCTTCCATTTGCCGGCGACGATCCTCACGAGCTCTCGCCCCTCGAGAGGAGCGCGCCGAAGCGTTCGCGCACCTCCGAGACCAAGAGTCCGAGCTCGGGGTCTTTGAGCGCGGGATCTCGCCGGAAGAGCTCCTCGGCATCGGAATGGGCGGCCTCCACGAGATCCCGATCGGAGATGAGGTCGACGAAACGGAAGGTCACGTCGCCCGACTGGCGGTAGCCGAGCACTTCCCCCTCATGGCGAAGCTCGAGGTCGAGCTCGGCAAGCTCGAAACCATTTGAGCTCTTCACGAGCGCCGAGAGGCGCTTTTGCGCATCCGATCCCCGCTTCGCGCGAGTGACGAGGAGGGCGCGCCCGGGGATGCTTCCTCGCCCGACGCGCCCCCTCAGCTGGTGGAGCGTGGCGAGGCCATAGCGATCGGCATCGAGCACGACGATCACGGAGGCGTTGGGCACGTCAACCCCCACCTCGACCACCGTGGTGCACACGAGGATGTCGATCTTTCCCGCGCGCATCGCCGCCATTACGTCGTCCTTCTCCTGGGCGGAGAGGCGCCCGTGGAGAAGGGCGATCCGTCGATTGGGAAAGACGCGCTCCTTGAGCTCGGCGTAGATGGCGCTCGTGGAGGCGAGCTTGCCGGCGGCCTCGCCCGCCACGTCGTCGAGCTCGCTTGCGCTATCCGCCTCGTCCACGAGCGGGCACACCACATAGGCCTGCTGGCCCGCGACGATCGCCTCGTCCACGGCTTTCCACGCGTCGTCGACGCGAGCCCAGGAGAGCACCTTCGTCGAGACCCCCGCGCCCCTCACGGGGCGCTCCGCCATGGACGACACGGCGACGTCGCCATAGAGCGAGAGGGCGAGGGTGCGGGGTATGGGGGTTGCGGTCATCGAGAGCACGTCCGGGGTCTCCCCCTTGCCGGCGAGCGCGTGGCGCTGATTCACGCCGAAGCGATGCTGCTCGTCGACGACCACCAAGGAGAGGCTCGGAAACGAGAGATCGCTCGAGAGGAGGGCCGTGGTGCCGAAGACGACGTCAACCTCCCCCTTCGAGAGGGCCTCCGCGATGTCCGTCCGCTCGTCCTTCGGCGTCCTCGAGGTGACGATCCGCCAGCGCACGTCCGCGCGATCGAACACGGGGCCGAGGCTTTCCGCGTACTGCGAGGCAAGCACCGAAGTGGGAGCCATGATGGCCGCCTGGCACCCCGAATCCGCCGCGGCCGCGCAGGCGATGGCCGCGACCGCCGTCTTCCCCGTGCCCACGTCTCCTTGCAGGAGCCTATTCATCGGCGCGTTCGAGGCCATGTCGGCGAGGATCTCGCGCGCCGCGCGCTCCTGGTCTTGCGTGAGCGCGAAGGGGAGGCTCTCGCGCACGGCCGCCTCCCTCGGGCCATCCACCACGTGGGAGACGCCCCTCCGCGAGCCCGGTGCCACGGCCTTCCGAAGGCGAAGTCCCACCTGCAGGCAGAGGAGCTCGTCGTAGGCGAGGCGCCTGCGCGCGTGGCCCGCGCCGAGCAGGCTCTTCGGGAAGTGCGCCTCGCGGAGCGCCGCCGCCTCGCCCATGAGCCCATGGGCTGCCACGAGGCGTGCGGGGAGGAAGTCGACGATTTCGCCCGCGTCGGCGAGCGCCGAGGAGAGGATTCGCCTGATCCACGCCTGCGAGAGCCCCTCGGTCGTCGCGTGCACGGGCATCACCCGCGCGTACGTCTCCGCGGCGTCATCGGCGGAGCCGAGCACCTCGTGGAAGACCGGTGTCATCGTGAGGTAGCCGTACGAGAAGCCCACCTTCCCCGACACGGCGAGCACATCGCCCTTCTTGAGGCTGTCCTTCAGCCATGGCTGGCGGAAGAAGGAGATGCGGAGCACGCCGGTGGCGTCCACGAGGAAGACCTCGACGATGGAAAGCCGGGGGCGGGGGCGCTTCAAGGTGATGCGGTCGATGGTGGCGACGATGGTCGCGCTCTTCCCCACCTCGGCGTCCGCGATGCGGCTCACCTGCGAGAAATCGAGATAGCGCGCAGGCGCGTGGAGGAAGAGATCGCGCACGGTGCGAATTCCGAGCCGCTCGAGGGCCTCGCCGCGCTTTCCACGCGCAAAGCGAAGGCTCCCCACTGGCGACGAGAGCATCGACGTCGCCGAAAGGCGAGGATGGGCTAAGGGGATCGCCAGCGGACGTGCGCTCAACGGCGCACTCTATTCGATGGAGAAGATGATCGGGTAGAGCGGCTGCTCGCCTCGGTGCGGATCCATCTCGAGGTCGGGCTCCTCGTCCTCGATCTTTCCGCAGAGCGCCTCGAAGCGATCCTCGGGCATGTCGGAGCCGGCGAGGATCGTGAGCGTGTCGCCCTCGCTCTCGTCTTGGATCTTCTTCACGAGCTTGAGCGTGACCTCTTCCACCGTCTTCCCCACGACGGTGATGTCGCCGTCCTGGATGCCCATGACGTCGCCCTTCTTGATGGGCGTGCCGTCGGCTGCCTGCGAATCGCGGATGGCCTCCGTGACCTCGCCGTCGTGGATCTCGGAGATGGCCTCGTTCATGGCGTCGGCGATGGTGTTGATGTCCTTGTCGTTTTCCACCACGAACATGGCGGCGAAGGCCTGCGGGACGGTCTTGGTGGGCACGACCGTCACCTTGCAGTCCTCGACCGCCGAGGCCGCGGCCTCGGCCGCCATGCGGATGTTGCCGTTGTCGGGCAGCACGATCACGTTCTTCGCGTTCGTCTTCTCGATGGCGCCGAGGATGTCGGCCGTGGAGGGGTTCATCGTCTGGCCGCCGGAGACCACCTGATCCACGCCGAGCGACTTCAGGATGTCCGCCTCCCCCGAGCCAGCGGCCACCGCCACGAATCCGAGGTCCTTCATTTCGGACTTCTTCGCCGACGGCACCTCCATCACGTCCTCGTGCACCTGCTCGGCCGCCTCCGCGTCGCGCGCGAGGATGGCCGTGCGCTCCTTGCCCTCGAGGTCCATGTTGTGGACGAAGACCTCGAAGATCTGCCCCTCCTGGAGCATGTGGTGGAGCACCTTATCCGGCTCGTTCGAGTGCACGTGGATCTTGTAGTCGGGGAAGGAGCCCACGAGGAGCTCACAATCGCCCATCGAGGCGAGGAAGTCGAGGTTCGCCTTCTGGTCGAAATCCTCGTGGTCGGCCTTGAAGAGGAACTCGGTGCAGTAGCGATACTTCGAGCCCTCCCAGTCGTCGTTGATCACGAAGTGCACGTTCTTCGCCACCTGCGCCTTCGCGTTCTCGTGCGAGGAGGTGTCGACGGTGGTCTGGAAATCGCGCACCGTGCCGCCATCGCCGAGCGCCGCGTTCACGAACGCCTCGAAGAAGACGGCGAATCCGAAGGCACCACTGTCCACCACGCCGTTTTCCTTCAACACGGGAAGGAGGTCGGGCGTGCGCGCCACCGATTCGTAGGCCTGGGTCACGAGCTGCTTCAGCGCGTCGTCGAGATCGACCTTCGACTTCGCGAGCTCGTCGGCCTTGGCGGAAAGATCGGACACGACCGTGAGGATGGTGCCCTCCACGGGCTTGCGCACCGCCTGGAAGGCGACCTTCTTGGCGCGCCTCGCGCACGCGGCGAAGTCGTCGGTGGTGAGGGGGTCGTCCTTCACGTCGACGACTCCTTCCGCGAAGCCACGCAGGATCTGGCTCGTGATCACGCCGGAGTTGCCACGAGCGCCCATGAGGGATCCGTGGGTGATCGCCTTGGCCACATCGGCCATCGACGCGTCGGCGGGGAGCGCCTCCACGTCCGAGACGACGGTCTTCAGCGTGAGGCTCATGTTCGTGCCCGTGTCCCCATCGGGCACGGGGAAGACGTTCAGCTTGTTGATCTCCTCGGCCCTATCGGCCACGGCCTTGGCCGCGATGGGAAAGCAGCGGCGGATCACGTCAGCAATCATGGGTGTTGGCTCCCGTCTGAAAGCGGCCGCCGGCTAGCGGGCCCGGATGTCCTCGATGAAGACGCGTACCTCGGCGTCTTTGATTTCGGCGATGGTCTTGAGCACGAAGCTCACCGTGCTCTTGAGGTTCTCCGTCACCTGGCGCATGTTCACCTGGGAGTTCACGACCACGTGGAGGATCACGATGACCTTTCCGTCCTCGACCTTGACCTCGATGCCCTTCCTGAGGGTCCGCAAGGAGAGAAGGTCGACGATGTGCTGCTGATCATCGGTGTAGGCCATTCCCACGACGCCGTAGCACTCCATCGCGGCGTAGCCCGCCAAGTCGGCGATGACCTCATTGGACACTCGCAAGGTTCCAGGCACAGGCATGTCCTGTCCTCCCGATCCCTTTTGAGGGCGCCGCGCGCTTCGCGAGGAGCCCCCGGTGATTGAACGTTCAAAGTATACCCACACAACGCGCATGGACCGACGCCCTTCGAAGTTCGGATTCGCAGGGGCTGTGCTATAGTGACCGGGTTCTTGAGAATGCCCACGCTTCCCTAAGGGAGGTCTGTATGTCGAAAGTCTGCGAGATCTGCGGCAAGCACCCCGTGGCCGGGCGCTCCGTGAGCCACTCCCACCGCGTGACCAACCGCACGTTCCGTCCGAACATCCAGCGCGTGACCATCGTGCAGAACGGGCACAAGCGCAAGATGAACGTCTGCACGCGCTGCCTCAAGAAGGGCAATCTCCAGCGCGGCTAGCGCCTCTCGCACGCTGAACGCTTCGGGCGCCGGGGCCCTCGGGTTCCGGTGCCTTTTCGTGTGCCGATCGCGCGCTACACGCGCTCGTTGAGCACCACGAGGCAGCGGCCCCTCTCGCAGGAAACCGTCGCCCTCGCGCGCTCGATCACGTTCGAGACGCCGAGGTCGGAGAGCGCCTCGAGCGCGTGGTGGTCGAGGTCCCAGGTGAAGCCATGTTCCGAGACCACCGTATCGCTCTCGAGCGCGAGCACCGAGAGGGTCTTGCCCACCTCCTCCTCGCCAAACGAGACGCCCCGGCGCGCCTCGGGAGCGAGGAGCCATGCGGAGAAGGCGTCTTCGACGATGACGGGTTGGAGTTCGGCGTGGGAAACGAGGGTGCCGATCACGCCAAGTTGATGGTCGAGTCGACCGCCGGTGACGCACGTGACCCGGCAAATGCTCGATCTCGGGGAAACGGCGCGCTCGGCGACGACATCGAGGGCCAGCGCGAGATCGGTTTGGTCCTTATGCGAGGGTCGAAGGAGTTCGAAGCTTGAACGATCCTCGGCCCACGCGCGCGCCTCCGCGCCCACTGAATCGGAATCGCCCACATAGGCCCAAGGCGCGACGCCCGCCGTCTCGAGGATTTCCGCACCGCGATCGATGGCGATCACGCGCTCCGACTGAGCCGCGAGCTTCCGCACGAGTGCCGCTGAGCTCGGCTCCGGAGATCCACCGACGAGGAGGTATTCGAAATGCCCGATGCGATCTACGCCGTGCGGTTCGCGCTCGCCCATCTCGCCCTCCATTCGCCGTTTCCGATCCAAGTTTCCCACAGCCGCGCCACGCGGCGAGCGTTGGGGCTAGACTTCTTCCCCGCGCCCCTGCCGAAAGGAACCCCATGGCCCGCTATGACTATCGTTGCCCCTCCTGCCACCATGTATTCGAAGTCGAGCACGGCATGAACGAGAAGCCGAAGGTCGTGTGCCCCGTCTGCGGCACCGAGGCCTCGCGCGTCTTCGAGGCGACGGGCATCACCCTCAAGGGCTCGGGCTTCTACAACACCGACATGCGGGACGGCAAGGGAAGCGCGAGCGCGCCCCATGGCTCGAGCGATGCGACCAGCGCGAAGGATGGGGCAAGCGGCTCCGCGGGCGAGGGCGCGTCGAGTGCGGAGAGCGCGGCGACTTCGCCCAGCTCGGCCGGGGAAAGTGCCCCCTCTCCCACGCCAAGCGACGCGAACGCGTAAGGGCTCGCGCGAAGAGCGCGCCAACTCAGGCTCGCGTGGGGCGAAGCACGGCGAGGTAGTGCAAATCGGGCCCTCCCGCCTTCGACCTCGGGAAGAAGGAGCTCCCGGAAAACCCATCGGTTATGAGTTGCTCCTTGGCGGCTGAATCGATCTCCGCGAAAATCGGCAGCTCCTCGAGCTTTCCGCGCTCGAAGTCGGCGCCCGCGGCGCTCCCGAGGAACGCCCGCACCACCCGCTCGTTCTCCTCATCGAGCGCGGAGCACGTGGCGTAGAGGAGAAAACCCCCTCCTTCCACGTGGCGAGACGCGGATTTCAAGAGCTCGAGTTGGAGCGCGGGAAGCGCGCCGGGGGCATCGGGATCCACTTTCCAAGGTTCCAAGTTCCACGCGATCTCGGGGTGCCTGCGCATGGTCCCCGTGCCCGAGCACGGCGCATCGAGGAACACCATGCCGAACCGCTCGTCGCCGAGGAGATCGTCGAGCAGCCTCCCGTCGCCGACGAGGATCCGCGCCTCCAATCCGGCATCTAAGAAGCGCCGCCTCGCCTCCTCGACGCGCTCCTCGCTCGCGTCCACGCAGGTGAAACGATCCGGCGCTCCGCCATTCGCGCTGGCACGGGCCGCAACGAGCGCCTTCGTGGCGCGCCCCGCTCCCACCTCGAGCCGTAACGCGCCTCGGGAGGGCACGCTCGCGAGCGCGATCTCGAACGCTGAATGGTCCTCGACGGCAAATCCCTCGCGAAGCACGCCCGACGCCTCGAGGCGCGAGGGGCTTTCAATCCGCCAGATTCCCGGAAGGGCACTCCCATGAGGGTCGAGATTCGCACGTTCGAGCGTGCGCACCCGCGCCTTCCTCGTCGTGGCCACAAGCCAGGTGGGAGCCGCGTCCATGAGGTCGAGCGCGAGCGTGGCGGCGCTTCGCTTCCCCAGGCTACGCATCAGCCGCTCCGCGAGCCATCGTGCGATTCCCGCGCAACGCTCGAGATCCGCCGCCTCAAAGTCGCCGGAGCGTACGCGCACGCGCGCATCCCGCACTTCTTCGCGAAGGGGCGCGAGCTTTCGGAGGACGGCGTTGGCAAGGCCCGACGCGCGAGGTGCCATGGCCTTCACCGCATCCACCCACTGGCTCACCACGACCCCCGTGGGCGTCGAGAGATAGCCGAGCTCGAACGCGCCGAGGATGAGCGCGTCGCGCACGCGCGGCTCCAGCGAGGAGGGTCTCTTCACATGCTCCCGCACGCGCGCCTCGAGAAAGCCCCTCGCAAGCGTTGCCCCCATGGCGACTCGCCAAGCGAACGCGCTATCCCTCTCGGAAACCTCGAGCGCGGGGGCGCATTCCCTGAGCGCGTCGCGCACCCATGACCTCGAGCGCCGTGCGCGGCCAAACGCCCTCAGGGCAAGCGTCCTTCCAGGCGCGAGCGCCATCTAGGGCCGCTCCCAGGCGAGGCTCTTCTCGTGTAGCCCGCGCGCCCAGCTCCTCGCATCCATGGGCCTCTTGCCAGCGGGCGTGACTTCCGCGAGCTCAAGGGCACCGTCCGCGCAGCCGAGGATCACCGAGCCATCCCGCTCCACGCAAAGGGCGCCCGCGGGGGCCCGCGAACTCGACAGTCGGGCCCGCCTCACGCGAAGGAGCGTTCCTCGAGCGGCCACGCGCGAGACGTGCGCGTCGCTCGACGCGAGCACGTGGCGCATGTTCTCCTCCGCGGAGAGCGCGGGCGAGAGATCGAGCTCGCCCTTCTCGATCCTCGGAGCGTAGGTGGCGAGCTCGTCATCCTGCCTGCGCCATGCGACCTCGTTATCCTCGAGTGCCTCCAGCACATCGAGAAGCCCGTAGCCGCCCGTGTAGGAGATGTCGTGTCGCACATCCTCGCACGCGCGTCCCGCGCAGGGCACGCTCGCCTGCCAGGCGACGGGGCCGGTGTCGAGGCCCTCCTCCATGGCCATGATCGACACGCCCGTCTCCGCGTCTCCCGCGAGGATCGCGCGCTCGATGGGAGCCGCGCCTCGCCACCTCGGCAAAAGCGAGGCGTGCACGTTCACGCATCCCAGGCGCGGAAGTGCGAGGACCCGCTTCGGAAGGATGCAGCCGAACGCGGCCACACAGATCACATCCGGAGCGAGCTCGGCGAGGACGCCTGTGGCCTCGGGGGTCATGCGAGCGTGCTCGATCACGGGAACGCCGAGCTCGAGGGCCCTTTCCTTCACGGGACTTGGAACGAGGCGCCTGCCGCGCCCCCGCACCGCGTCGGGCCGCGTGACCACGCCCGCAACCTCGTGGCTCCGCGCAAGAAGCGAGAGTACGGGTACCGCGAACTCGGGGGTGCCCATGAAGGCCACGCGCATCGTCTAGCCCTTCTTAGGCGCTTTGGAGGGCTTTTCCACGTCCCCGGGCTTCGCCCCGGCTTCGATGGCCTCCCTCACCTGCTTCTTCACTCGCATGCGCGCCATGGGGCCGAGGTGGTCGAGAAGGGTCTTGCCGTCAAGATGGTCGATCTCGTGTTGCAGACACACGGCGAGGAGGCTGTCCTCGGCCTCGTAGCGCATGACATCGCCCTCGAGGTTGGTCGCGTGCACCACCACGCGCCGCGGCCGCTCCACCTGCACCGTCACGCCGGGAAAGGAGAGGCACCCCTCGCCCGTCGTGCGAAGCTCGTCCGAGGTTTCGACGATCTCGGGGTTGATGAGCACGTAGGGCGTCTTCTTGCCAGAGCCCCACTCGCAATCCACGACCACGAGCCGCTTGTTCACGCCCACCTGGGGCGCGGCAAGGCCGCAGCCATCCGCCTCGTACATGGTCTCGAGCATGGAATGCGCGAGGTCCTTGATCTCGTCGTTGATGTCGGCGACGGGCTCGCACACCTCCTCGAGCACGGGGTCGCCGGTGATGCGAATGTCGTCCATGAGGCTCATCTTCCATCCCTCCTGCGGGCACGCGAGGGGCGTCTCGAGGCACGCTCGCGCGCAAGCCCCACCATGCTAGAGCACCTCGTAGGCGTCAACGTCGATCGCGAGCGAAACCCCGGAACCTCCAAGCCCTCGCGCAAGCGAGAAGAGCCGCTCGCCGAGCTCCGCGCCCAAGGGCGCCTTCACGATCACGTGATGGCGGAAGCGGTCGCGCACCTTCGCGCGAAGGCACTCCGCCGGGCCCACCACCTGCCATCCCGCCCTCGGCGCGGCGTCTCGAAGTCGCGCTCCGAGCTCGGAGATGGTGGCTTTCACGCGCGCCTCGTCCACGCCCGACGCCGTGATGTTCGCGAGGCGCACGAAGGGCGGGTAGCCCGCCTCCCTGCGAAGTGCGAGCTCACTCTCCACGAAGGCGTCCCGATCCTTCCTCGCCACGCACGCCACCGCGGGATGCGTGGACCAATAGCTTTGGATGATCACGCGTCCGGGTTTCGATCCGCGCCCGGCGCGCCCCGTCACCTGCTCGAGGAGGTCGAACGTGCGCTCCGCCGAGCGGAAGTCCGGAAGCTTCAGCGACGTGTCGGCGTTCACCACCCCCACGAGCGTGACCTCGGGAAAGTCCAGGCCCTTCGCGATCATCTGCGTGCCCACGAGCACCGCGCCCCTCGAGGCGTCGAACCGCTCGAGAAGGCGCTGGTGCGCGCCCGCGCCCGAAGTCGTATCCGCGTCCATGCGAATGACCTCGGCATCGGGCAGAAGTTGGCGGACCTCTCCCTCCACGCGCTCGGTGCCCACGCCGGGAGCCCTCAGGTAGCGGCTCCCGCAATGCGGGCAGAGCGAGGTCGGATCGGGCCATGGCTTGATCGGCCAGATGGAGCCGCAGCTATGGCACACGAGCTCATGGCGACGCGCATGGTAGGTGAGCGAACTCGAGCAGTGCGGGCACTCAGGCACGCACCCGCAGTCCTCGCAGATGAGAAACGGGGAGAACCCACGTCGGTTGATGAGGAGGACGGACTTCTCGCCCCTCGCGTGCGTCTCGCGCAGGGCATCGGCGAGCTCGGGGGAAAAGACAGTGGAACCCTCCGTGTGGGTGCCTCGGAGATCGACGAGCGACACCTCCGGGAGAAGGGCGCCCGTGGCACGCTCCGGCATGCGCACGCGCTCCCATCTCGCGCCCAGGAACTCGCCCTCACGGCACCGTTTCAGGCTCTCGAGGGAGGGCGTCGCGCTCCCGAGCACGAGCGAGGCGCCCCGCAAGCGCACGAGCTTCGCCGCCACCTCGCGCGCGTGGTAGCGCGGCGCCTGTTCCTGCTTGTAGGTGAACTCGTGCTCCTCGTCGATCACCACGAGGCCAAGGTCGGCCACCGGGCAGAAGAGCGCGGAGCGCGCGCCCACGACCACCCTCGCCTTTCCCGAGCACACCGCCATCCACTGCTGGCGCCTCTCCGCGGGAGTGAGCCGCGAGTGCATGAGGGCAACCTCGTCGCCGAAGCGCGAGCGGAACCGTCCGAGCGTCTGCGGCGTGAGGGAGATCTCGGGCACGAGCACGATGGCGCCGCGTCCGAGCGAGAGGGCCGCCTCGATCGTCTCGAGGTAGACCTCCGTCTTCCCCGAACCGGTGACGCCGTCCACGAGCACGACCGTGCCATCGCCTCGGCCGAGGGCGCGGCTGATCATGGCGAGGGCGGCCTCCTGGCCCCTCGTCAGGCGATCGGGAACCGGCGCCTCGGCTGAGCCCAGCGTGGTGCCCTCGGGGCGCACGAGCTCCGGCTCGCCCTCGAAGACCTCCACCACCCCACGCTTCTCGAGCACGCGAAGCGTGGGTGCCACGCCGGGAAGCGTGGCCTTGAGCTCGGAGAGCGGAAGAGGCCCCCTCGAGAGCGCCTCGAGGAGCTCGCGCTGCCGGTACGCGTCGGCTCTGGGCGTGAAGGCCTCGCCTCCCGGAGCGCGCCGCACCCAGCGATTCTCGAGCTTGCCGAGGTGCTTTGAGGTGAGCTCCCACGATCCGTCCGCAAGGCGCCTCGCCTTGGGAAGCGATCCCGGCGGGAGGAAGAGCCGCACCGCCGCCACCGCGGGGCACGCGTACTCCCGCGCGATCCAGAGTGCGAGTTCGGCGGCCGTCTCGTCGAACGCGCTCGGGGCGAGCACCTTCTCGATGGCGCGGAGCTTCGTCTCATCGATGCCCTCGGCGAGCATGCTCGAGAGCCCCACGACATAGCCCACGGCCGGACGATTTCCGAAGGGCACGAGCACGGTCGCGCCCACCTCCACCTCGCCCGCGAGCTCGCACGGGACGGAGTAGGAGTAGGCGCTCAGGAGCGAGCGCGTCTTTATGTCGAGGACGACCGAGGCGATGGTCATCGCGCGGGCTCCGAGGCTGCTAGACCCGAGCCTTCACCGCCGCGCGGAGCTCGGGCGCCTTCACGGACGTGTCTTCCCACGTGAAGTCGGGGTCGTTCCTCCCGAAGTGGCCGTAGGCCGCGGTCTTGCGGTAGATGGGGCGACGAAGCGCGAGCGTGTCGATGATGGCCGCGGGGCGAAGGTCGAAGACCTCCTTCACCGCGTCCTCGATCACGCTATCGGCCACGGTGCCCGTGCCGTGCGTGTCGACAAGCACGGAGAGCGGGCGCGCCACGCCGATGGCGTAGGCGAGCTCGACCTCGCAGGTGTGCGCGAGGCCCGCGGCAACGACGCTCTTGGCCACCCAACGCGCCGCGTAGGCGGCGGAGCGGTCCACCTTGGTGGGGTCCTTGCCGCTGAAGGCGCCGCCTCCATGGCGACCCATGCCGCCGTAGGTGTCCACCACGATCTTCCTGCCCGTGAGGCCGGTATCGCCCATGGGCCCGCCCACCACGAAGCGCCCAGTGGGGTTCACGAGGATCTCGGCGTCCGACCACTCCACGCCCTCCTCGTCGAAGACCGGCGTGATCACGTGCCTCACGAGGTCCGCCTTCACCTTCTCCATGTCGCGCACGGAATCGTCGTGCTGCGTGGAGATGACCACGCACGTGACGGCCACGGGGACTCCATCCTCGTAGCGCACGGTCACCTGCGTCTTGCCGTCGGGGCGAAGGTAGCCCACGACGGCGTCCTTGCGCACCTCGGCCAAGCGTTGCGCGAGGCGTTGCGCGAGGTAGATCGGCATGGGCATGAGCGCGCTCGTCTCGTCGGTGGCGTAGCCGAACATCATGCCCTGGTCGCCCGCGCCGATGCGGTCGAGGAGGTCGCCCGCCTCGCCGAGCTGCGCCTCGTGCGATTCGTCCACGCCCATGGCGATGTCGGGGGACTGGTCGTGGATCATGTTGATGACGCCGCAGGTGGTGGCGTCGAAGCCATAGGAGGCGTCGGTGTAGCCGATGTCACGTACCACGTCGCGGGCAATCTGCTGCACGTCGACGTAGGCCTGCGTGCGGATCTCGCCCGCCACGATGATGGTGCCCGTGGTGGTGAAGGTTTCGCAGGCGCAGCGCACCTCGTTCACGTCGGCCTTCCGTCCGTTCGGGGCGACGTAGCCTTCCTCTTGGAGCTTGATCTCCTTTTCGAGGAGCGCGTCGAGCACCGCGTCGGAGATCTGGTCGCACATCTTGTCGGGATGCCCCTCCGTGACGCTCTCGCTTGTGAAGTAGTGCACCTCTTTGGCCATCGAAAGCCCCCTTTTGAAATCCCAAATCCTTTCGGGTGCCTACCTTAGCCCAACCGCTTCACGACAATACGCACGAGTGAAAACCCGCTTTTCGATAGGTGCCGGGAAACGACCGCTCACGCTAGACTCGGGGCGTCAACGACCACGAAGGAGCCCCATGCCCACACCGTCTTCCCCCGCCCCGCGCGTGCGCTTCGCCCCCTCCCCCACGGGAAAGCTCCACGTGGGTGGCGCCCGTACCGCCATCTTCAACTGGGCCTTCGCCCGCGCGAGTGGCGGCACCTTCGTGCTGCGCATCGAGGACACCGACCCCGAGCGATCCACGGAGGAAAACGAGCAGGTCATCATCCGCGCGATGCGCTGGCTCGGGCTTGACTGGGACGAGGGCCCCGAGGTGGGCGGCGCCTTCGGACCCTATCGCCAATCCGAGCGCTTCGCGCGCTATGACGAGCTCGTGGAGCGGCTGCTCAGCGAGGGGAAGGCGTACTACTGCTTCTGCTCTCCCGAGAAGCTCGAGGCGGATCGCGAAGCGGCTCGCGCGCGCAAAGACCCCTTCCAGGGCTACCAGCGCACCTGCCGCTCCATCGACCCCGCTGAGGCCAAGGCGCGCGCCGCGGCCGGGGAACCCTGCGTGGTGCGCCTGAAGGTGCCGCTTGATCGCGGTGACGTCCACGTCCACGACCTCATCCACGGAGACGTGACCTTCAACGCCAAGGAACTCGACGACTTCGTGATCCGCCGCACCGACGGCACCCCCACCTACAACTTCTGCGTGGTGGCCGATGACGCCGCGATGAAGATCACCCACGTCGTGCGCGGTGACGACCACCTCTCGAACACCCCTCGCCAAGTGCTCGTCTATGAGGCCCTCGGCCTGGAGCCGCCGCTCTTCGCCCACGTGCCGATGATCTGCGGGCCCGACAGCAAGAAGCTCTCCAAGCGCCACGGCGCCACGAGCGTGGAGGAGTGGCGCGACGAGGGCTACGACCCCGAGGCGTTCGTGAACTACCTCGCGCTTCTCGGCTGGTCGCTCGACGGCGAGACCACGGTCGTGCCGCGTGAGGTGCTCTGCCGCGAGTTCTCCCTTGAGCGCATCTCGAAGAATCCCGCGGTCTTCGACCCGAAGAAGCTCCTCTGGCTGAACGCCGAATACCTGCAGGCGAAAACCGACGACGAGTTCGCACGAGAGGTGCTCGGGCCCCAGCTCGTCGCCGCGGGACTCGTGGACGAGGGAGCCGTCGAAGCCGATCCCACCTGGTTCGCCCTCCTCGCGCAGATCCTCAAACCACGCGCGAAGCTCGCACCCGACGTGGTAGGGCTCTCGCGATTCCTCTTCGGCGACGAAGTGGCCATCGACGAGAAGGCGCGCGCAAAGGCGCTTGAGAAGGAGGGGGCGAAGGCGGCACTCGAAGCCGCGAGGGCGGCGCTCCTCGAGCTCGAGCCGTTCACCGGAGACGAAATCGACCGCGCGCTCGAACCCCTTCCCGAGGAGCTCGGTCAATCGAAGCGCAACTTCTACCAGGCGATTCGCGTGGCGGAGACGGGAAGCCTCGCGAGCCCACCCCTCGGCCCCTCGCTCCAGCTTCTCGGAAAGGCCCGCGTGCTCTCAAGGCTTGACGCTGCGATGCGCTGACGTTTCGCCCGTTCGAACTCCGCCATTATCGAAGCAAGGACTCTCGCGGGCGGAGGACTATGTCCTCCCCCGCCCTCAGTCGCCCTTGCGTCCGTCACCCGCGTAGTTCACGTCGTTCCTTCCGATGAAGCGCTGGATGGGCGCGTAGATCTTCGTGCCCTTGTGCGATGACTTCATAAACGTGAATGCGCCGCACACGCCGGTGTAGACGTAGAACGTCACCACGCGCCACACGAGGAAGCACGAGAGCGCCGCGCTCCCGAGCGCGTTCGAGAAGAAGAACAGGAACGCCGCCTCGATGCCTCCGGTGCCACCGGGGGTGGGCACGACGGTCGCCACGAGCTGCACGAGCGTGCCAAGGCAGAGCGTCTCGCCGAAGCCGAGGTGCACGCCGAATGCCTCGAGCGCGAAACAATCCGTGGCGTAGAAGCACCCCACCTGCAGTATCGAGATGACGAGCACGATGAGCATCTGCCGCCACGCGCCCGCGAGCTGGCGAAACGCGGTGCCGAACTTCGTCGTCTCCTCGTGGATGCCGAGGCGCCATGCCTCGAGGCGCGCTTCGCCGATGAGCTTCTTCGTGAGCCCCCAGAACTTGAGCGCGGAGATGAGCCAGTTGCCCGCGCGCATCACGAAGTTCGGGAAGAGGCAGAGGAGCACGATGATCGCCGTCTGCACCACCTTGAAGCCCACGATGGCGAGCGCCACCCAGATGATCCGCCCGTATTGCCCCTCGATGGGGCCCCAGTACACGAGGAGCAGGACCGTGGCCATGATGGTCTGGGCTACCTGGTAGACGGAGAAGCGCGCGAGCTGCACGGCCGTTGCCTCGCCCGGCGTGTAGCCGGCGCGGCAAAGGCGCCAGATCTGCCCGGGAAGACCGCCCACGGAAAGCGGCGTGAGGTTGCCGAAGAAGGTGCCGGACGCCTCCACGGAGATCGCGTCGCGCACGCCCATCACCGTCTCGGGGTCGAGCCAGGCGGTGATGAGGTAGGCCGCGCCGCCGAAGACGAGGTTTCCAATCATGAGGACGCCCATGGCGACGAGCCAGCCGATCGATGCCTTGGAGAGCGCCTCACCCGCGGCGTCCACCTGGTGCGTCACATAGAGGTAGATAATATTTCCAAGGAGCACGACGCCGAGGAAGACGGCGCCGATGATGGCGATCTTCTTGTTGGTCTTCGGCTTCTCGTCCTCCGCGGGCTTCGCGCGCTGCCCATCGCGCCCGGGCGAAGGAGCAGGCGTTTGGTTCGCCTTCTCCTCCGGCACGGCATTAGGATCCCTGCGCGCATCGGCGGCGAGCGTCGTCTTCCCCTCCTCAGGCAGTGCGCTCACCTCCCCCACGCCGTGCAAGCCGAGTGGTTCCTACCCCTTGAACGTGTACGTCGCGCGCCGGGAGGAGTTCCTGCGGAAGGAATTCCACCGCTGGTAGATGGAGCGTCGCGAGGTCGAGCGAAGTGCGGAGAGCGGCAGGCAGGCCGCCGTGGGGATGAAGAACGTGACGAGGCGCCAGACCACGAAGCCCGCCGCGGCCGCCGAGCCGAAGATCGGCCCGAAGAAGAACGCGAAGCCGGCCTCGTTTCCGCCCGCGCCACCCGGAAGCGGCACGGAGTTGCCGATCATCTGCACCATCGCGCCCGCCGCGAGACACTCCACGAAGTCCGCGTCGCCTCCGAAGGCTCGAAGCACGCACCACGGCACCGAGTAGAAGCACACGAGCATGCCCAGGGTCACGAGCCACGTGAGGAAGAGCGACGACTTGTGCTTGAAGGACGCCTTGAAGGTCGTCGAGAACTCCTGCACCTGCACGTTCACGATGTGGAGATAGCGCTGCGCCGTCTCGGGCTTGATCCAATTCTTGCGTTGGGCGAAGCGGATACCCCAGTTTCCCCCGCGCACCACGATCCTCGGGAAGAGGCACACGACGAGGAGCGCGAGCGCCTGGATCGTCTGGATCACGAACACCACGAGGTTGAGGATTACGAAGTTGCCGTAGTGCTCGAGGAAGAAGTCGAACTTCAACCAGAGGAGCACCGCGGCCACCACGACCTCGCCCGCCTGGTAGAAGATGAAGCGCGTGAACTGCGTGGCCGACGCCTCGCCCACGGTGAGGCCAGCGCGCGTGAGGCGGTAGATCTGCGCGGGGACGGCGCCCGAGTTCATGGGCGTGAGGTTTCCGAAGAGCGTGCCGGAGGCTTCGACGCTCATGCAGTCGCGCACGCCCACCGGGCTCGTGGGGTCGATGTAGACCGCGAACACGTAGGCGAGCGTCCCGAAGCCAAAGCGCACCGTCATGAAGAGGAGCCCGAGCCAGAGCCAACCGTAGTCGGCCGTCGCGAGCGAGGAGACGAACTCGTCGAACTGCCCCGAGACCACGATCCACCCGAGGTAGATGAGGAAGAGGATCCCCATGAAGACGGCGCCCTTGCGGGCCTTGCGACGATCCGCCGCCTCCTCCTCGCCCACCCTCGTGTTCGAAGTCGCGCGGAGTGGCGCCGCCTTGCCCACGTGCACGGAAGGCGCCGGACGCTGGGGAGGGGCGCTCGGCTGTGGCGTGGCGGGCGCGGACGCGGCTTCGCTCGTCGAGTTTTGTGGCGCAGGCGTGGCGCCGGGCGTCGTCGCGGCCTCTTCGGCTTCCGCGGCCTCCCCTGCCGCCACGTCCGCCGGCTTCACCTCATAGGCGCCGAAGAGGTCCTCGATGGGCTCCTCAACGAGTTCCAGGGCCGCGGGGCTGATGCCACCCGTCTCTCCTCCGGCTGGATTACGCGTGGGAGCCTCGGACTTGGAGGAGGCGTCCTCAACCGAGGACACGAGGCGAAGGCGGGCTGCATCGCGGCGATCACCAGGCTGGGTTGAGCTCGCCATGACCCTCCCCTCGTCCACTTCAAGGCGCTACTATCCAAGGCGAACGCGTACGCCGCGACGCGGCGCGTGTCCTCGCAGCAATCCTCAAGTTTAGTGGACTTTGGGAAAGGTGCCGAGGTCATGGCGTTGCCATGCAGATCCTGCGAAAGCTGGGAGCGTGAACGAGCTCTACACACCCGCCGAACTCAGCCTCATCGAGCGCAATCGCGCGCGTCTCATCCACATCGTGGAGGGCTCGGAGCAGCCTCGGCGCCGGGGCGCCGAGCGCACCCTCGGCCTCGAGCTCGAACGGCTCGTCGTGGACGTGGCGAGCGGCGAGGTCGTCTCCTACCTCGACGATCCCGGCGTCCACCAGCTCCTCGAAGCATGGGTGAACCTCGAATCCGGCTGCGCGCCCGTCTACATCGACGGACGCCTCTTCGGCATGCAAGGCGAGATAAGCACCCCGCGAGGCCCGGTGGGGATTTCCCTCACCCTCGAGCCGGGGAGCCAGCTCGAGGCCTCTCTTGGCCCCTCCACCTCGCCTCTTTCCCTCATGGCGGCCCTCGAGGCCTTCGACGACGAGTTCGGGGAGGCGTGCGCCGCGGTCGGCGCGGATTGGCAACTCGCGGCGCTTGGCCTGAACCCCGTTGCGGTAGACCCGCGCGATGTGCCGCTCATCCCCAAGGAACGCTATCGATTCATGGACTCCTACCTCTCGAAGCAGGGCTTCTACGCGCGCGATATGATGCGATGCTCCGCTTCCACGCAAGTGTCCATCGACAGTGGCGAGCCGGAGGAGCTCGCGCGCATCTACCAACTCGCCGTGGCGCTCGGGCCGATCATCTCGTTCCTCACCGACAACGTGCTCTCGTGGCGCGGTCTCGTGGGCGAGGACACGCCGATCATGGCGCGCTCACGCATCTGGGACCACGTGGATCCTGCGCGCTGCGGCACGGTGCCCGGCACGTTTTCCGCCGACTTCTCCGCCGCCACCTACGTGGACTGGCTCATGGGCGTGAAGCCGATCCTCTTCACGGGCGACGCGGGAAAGAGCGTCTCCACGGGAGACGCCACCGTCGAGAACATCATGGCGCTCCGCGAGCTCAGCACAGGCGAGCTCGCGCACCTGCTTTCCATGGTCTTTCCCGCCACGCGCCTCAAGGGTTTCGTGGAGATTCGCGATGCCGATTCACTTCCCCCTCGCCTTGCCGCGGGATTCGCGGCTTTCGTGAAGGGCATCTTCTATAGCCCCGAATCCTTCGAGGAGGCCTACGTGCTCCTCGCGAAAGGCCGCGCGGACGAAGACATCGCGAAGGCGCACGAGGCCCTTCGCCGTGAGGGCTGGAAGGCCAAGGTCTACGGGCTTCCCATGACCACGATCGCGGGCAGGCTCATCCAGCTCACGGAAAACGGCCTCCTCGATCAAAACGAGCGCGTCCTCTTCCACGCCCTTTCCGATCTCTGGACGAGGGAGCTCGTGCCGCGCGACCTCCTCCTGCGCTCATAGCTCCCGTGGCGCGCGTGCTACGTTGCCCCGAGCCCGGGGATCCCCTGCCCAAGCTCTTCACGGAGCTCACGAATCGCCAGCTCAGGAAATCACTCGAGGCCGAGCGCGGCATCCTCATCGCGGAATCGACGCTCGTGGTGGAAAAGGCGCTCGCGCGCGGCCTTGAGCCCGTGGCGCTGCTCGTCGCCGAGCGACGGCTTGAGGCGCTCGATGCGCTCATCGCGCGCCTTCCCGAGTGCACGCCCGTCTACGCGTTGAGCGATGCGGACGTGGAATCCATCACCGGGTATCGCGTCCATCGCGGGGTGCTCGGGGCGTTCGAGCGTCCCGCGTCGCTCGCGCCACGGGAGGTCTCACGGCACGCGTCGAGGCTCTGCATTCTTGAGGCGAGCGTCGACGCCACGAACGTCGGCGCCATCTTCCGCTCTGCCGCCGCTCTCGGCGCGGATGGCGTGCTCATCGATCCCACCTGCGCGGACCCGCTCGAGCGGCGCTGCCTTCGCACCTCCATGGGCTGCGTGCTCGAGATCCCTTGGGCGCGGCTCGCCGCCTGGCCCGAGCCAGCGCTCGCCGAACTTCGCGCGCAGGGATTCACGATCGCCTCGTGCGCGCTCTCCCCCACCGCGTTTGACCTCGCGGACTTCGCCGCGACCCGCCGCAAGGAAGGCGCGGACGGCAAGCTCGCGCTCGTCTTCGGCACCGAGGGCGAGGGTCTCGCTCCCGCCACCATCGCCGCCTCCGACCTCGCGCTTCGCATCCCCATGGCGCGCACCGTCGACTCGCTCAACGTCGCGAGCGCCGCCTCGATCTTCTTCTGGGAGCTCTTCAAGAGCTCGCCTTAGAGTCCGTGCGCTGGCTGTCGGAAGTGGATCCGCGAAAAACAAGAACGCCCCGGCATAGCCGGGGCGCTTCATGTTTGGTAGCCCGTACCAGATTCGAACTGGTGATCTTCGCCTTGAGAGGGCGATGTCCTAACCGCTAGACGAACGGGCCGTACGTGCCGGCAGGACGGTGGCTGGGATGGAGAGAATCGAACTCCCATTGACGGAACCAGAATCCGCTGTCCTACCGTTAGACGACATCCCAAAGTGGACGTCCTGCAAAGCGGGATCACTCTAAGGCATAACCGCCAGTTTCGCAAATCACCCGATCTTCCGTCTCCTCATCTCCTCCAAGGGCACTCCTCACGCTCCGTCCGCGGCGCCCGGCGCAAGGCGCACGGCGTACCACGCAACGCCCTCTTGCTTCCATGCGCCCACGGGGGGAAGCGTGGGGAGTGTCTCGTATTCGTTGAGGTCAGCGGTCCAGAGGTGGCTGCCGAGGCCGCCATCGGCCGTCTGCTCGGAATTCCAGAGGCGATAGATCGGCGGAGTTTCCGCGCCGGGTGCGCCGTAGAACTTCACGCCCTCATCGATCCAACCGAGCGGCACGAGGCCCTCCACCTCGTGGGGGTTGGTGGTGTAGAGATGGTCGCCGTTATAGGGGTTGTAGAGCCTGGACACCTGCGAACATCCCTCGCCGTCCTCGGCATAGACGTAGAACTTCACGCCCTCGTCGATCCAGCCGAGCGGCACGAGGGTGTCGATCTCGTGCGAGTTCGCGGAGAGGAGATGGGCTCCGTTGTAGGGGTTGTAGAGCCTCGAAACGGGGACGGCCTCGGCGGGCTCCTGGGGGCTCGGGGGCGTAGGCGGCGTGGGCGGCGTAGGCGTGGAGCCGCCCTCGACGATGAGCGTGGCCGTGGCGGTGTAGGTGGCGGATCCCTCGGGATACGTCGCCTTGATGATGACGCCGTTCGAGGTGGAGGGAGTCGCGCTCGAGGGCGCCGTTACCGTGAAGACGGCGGTTGACGCGGGGTCTCCCTGGGCCTTGCCGTCGATCGAGGCGCCGGATTGGGAGTTGGCGCCGAAGGCGAGCCCGAGCTCAGCGGGCGCGATGTCGTCTTTAGGCTTGTAGTCTTCGGGCGGGAGCACGCCCGTCTGCGTGGGCTGCGGGAGGAGCGCCACGGTGTAGGTGGCCGTCTGGTTCGGCGCGACCGTCTGCGTCACCGGCCATACGAGAAGCGTTTTCGCGCTCTCGCTTCCCCACATGGCCGTGAGCGTCGTGTCCTCGGAGAAGGTGAGGCCGTCAAGCTCGACGCTGTGCCAATAGCCGTGCACGGGCGTGACGCCATCGCCCTCGCTATCCGCCTCGCCGTCCGTTTCACCTTCGAACCACTGGTACCACGCGAGGAAGTCGTGGCCGGGGTTCGTGGGGCCCGACGTATTCAGCTCCGCGAGCTGCTCCGCATCCAGCCCGTCGCCCTTGTCCACCATGAACGTCTTGAAGGGGATCGAGCCCCATGTGCCTCCGTTGCCTTGGAAGGTCACGTACACGGGATCGATGCCATCGACCACCTCGAAGGTCGCCGTGGCTGACACGCCCGCCCACGTGGCGCTCACATCCACCTTGCCATTGACCTCGGGCGCGGTGACGTTGAAGGAGAGGGTGTTTCCGCTCGTCGTGATCCCCGTCACCTCGCAGAGGGGGTCGGTCGCGATGCCCACGTCGCCCGCGGCGAGCGCCACGTCGTGAAAGCTCGGGCTCGTGGTGGCCGTGGCCGTGAAGGAGACGATTCCCTTCGCCGAAACCGGCGCCGAGGCCTGCGCGAGCGTGAGCGAGGGCGTTCCCCACTGCGCGTAATACGTCACGTCTTTCGTGGTGGTCGTCGGGAAGCTCGTCAACTCCGAGGGAGATTCCTGCTGGGTTGCCCAGCCGAGGAAGACCTTATCAGATTTGTCCGGCGGTGTGGCGGGAGCCGAGAATTCATTTCCCGAATCGACCGTGAGCGACTGCGTCGTAGCGCTCCCCCATGTGCCGCCATTCCCGTCGAACGTCACGGTTTTCGTGTCCTTCACCCACACGGCGGTGAGCGTCGTCTTTTGGTTGAAGACGTGGGAGGAGAGATCGCCTATCGTGCCACCGTTCGAATCCCGCCAATAGCCAAAGGCCAAGGTCGTATCCGAATTCGTGGGCGTGCTCGTATAGCTCGGAAGCTTCCCGTCGACGTTAGTGGTTGCGGAATCCTCGGGACCTCCGGACCACGACCCTCCGCTCCCAAGGTTGAACGAAACCTGGTAGCGCATGGGAAACGGGAGCGGCTTGATGACGCTCGTCGCGCCGTTGCCGTAGACGTCCTCGAGGAGCTCCCAAGGCTCGGGCGAGATGCTCGTCGTGCGACCCTTCGGATCGGCGGCGAAGGTGATCGAGCCTTGCGTCTCGCCCGGGCTATAGCTCGTCGACGCATTTTCCGAGGGAGAGATCACATCGCCTACGACCGGGAAGAACGTAGTGAGGAGGGAACCGTCGATCTCCGGCTGGCCAGCTCCCGATGCCCCGAACTGGTAGGCGAGCTCGAGATCGACCTTCTCCCCCGCCTGCACTCCACTCTCGACGGGACTTGTCGAGGCGCCGGACGGCGTGAAGCCGAGCGACGTGAGCGCGAGCGGCTCGATCTCCACGCACTTCGCGCCGAGGGAGATGCCGGTGCTCGCGGCGGTCTGCGTGTTGCCCGCGCCCGCGAAGCTGAGGACGCGCACGCTCTCCGAGCCGCTCTCCCCTCCCCGGGCGAACCAGGGATAGAAGTCGGCCT
>CANQOF010000016.1 GCA_947625405.1 uncultured Atopobiaceae bacterium
TAGTACGCTACGTGCCAAAAATCCCACGAATCTCGGGCACCCCAGAGCTCCTCGCGGTTTTGATAAACGCTGGTGCACCCGATCTTCGCGCGATTTTTCGGTCTTACGTAGCGTTTAGTACGCTACGTGCCAAAAATCCCACGAATCTCGGGCACCCCAGAGCTCCTCGCGGTTTTGATAAACGCTGGTGCATCCCAGAGCGCCTCGCGGGTTTTGGGGTTTGAGGGCTTTGCCGCGGTAATATCTCCCTTATCAGGCTCGAGGGAGGCATCGGGACGTGTATTGCAGGAAGTGTGGTAAGGAACTGCAGGAGGGCGCGCGGTTCTGCCCGTCGTGCGGCGCGGAGGTGGCGCCGGCGGCCCAGGGCAGCCAGCCCGCTGGTGGCGTCGCGCGCACGCCGCTTCCCGCGGTGGGGGGCGCGAGATTTGCGAGCTTCGGGGTGATCGCCCTCATCGTCGGGGGCATCATCGCGGTGGTGGTCGCGTTCGTCATCTTCGCCTCAGGAGGCGCGTCGCTAAGCGGGACCTACACGACGAGCGACGGCTCGTTCCTCGTCACGAAGATCGAGTTCTCTCCCGACGGCACCTTCCGCGCGTGGGATTACTACGAAGACTGGGACGAGGAACCCGACGAGCACGGGACGTATCACGGCTCCGGGGACTCCTACACGCTGGAGTTCGACAACCTCATCATGAAATGGTGCACGCTGGAGGCACGGGTGACGAGCGATTCCTCCATGCTCATCGAGGTGATCCCGGGGACGGGAGGCTACGTCTGGACCGGCGCCACCGCGTACTTCTACAAGTAGGAGCACCGAGAGCGCGCGTCGCGCACACGACGCGAGGGGAGCGCTCGAACGTGATCCGGCGAGGGAATCGACTACTCCTCGTAGCCGGGCTCGAAGGCGGCGCAGAGGGCGTCAAGGAGCGTCATGGCGAGCATCTGCGCCTTCGTCGTCGTGAAGGAGCCATCGAAGTCGGCGGATGACGGGAGTTCCACGCGCACGAGCGGGGGCACGGAGCGCACGGCGTCGTAGGCCGTGCGGATGCGGCGCGGAAGATCCTCCGTGCGCTCCATCGACACGTTCGCAAAGCCCGAGCTCGGGTCGGGCGCCGCGCAGGAGAGCTCGAAGACGCACGTGGTGGTGGCCGGGGCGTCCTTGGGATCGTTCAAGAGGAGGAGCCCTGAGTTCTCGCTCGTGGCGCTCGCGAGGTTCCAGATGCGCCCGGCGACGTTGCGCGAGATCGGATCCGTCGCGCAGAGTGCGAGCACGGTTTCCTCGAGCACCGAGGCCGCGCGCGCGAAGCCGATGACGCCATAGGCGGGACTCTTCGCGCGCTTCTCGTCGGCCCACACGTGCTTCAAGTGCCAGATGGCCTCGAAGGTGTCTTGGAAGCACATGCCATCGGGGTAGAGGCCTACGTTTTCTTGGAACTGCCGCACGGCCGCCTCGGTGTGCGCGTCGTAGGCGCCGCTCACCGTCCCGCAAGAAAAGCCGAGCGTGTTGAGCGCGTGCTGGAGGATTCGCACGTCGTTGCCGTGGAAGTTCGGGAGGCGAAGGTAGAGGGTGCGATCCCCGAGCTCGTAGCCCTCGGAGACGAGGGACACCCAGGTGGCGCTGTCCACCTCGGGCGCGCTCCCGAGGTCATGGCTCTCGCGAAAGCGCCGCACGGCGTCGCGCGTGGTCTCACCGAAGGTGGCCGCCGCGCGCTCGTCCTCGCCGATGAGATAGCCGAGGTGCGAGAGGCGATCCTGCACGTCTTCGACGGCGGCTCCGCTCATGCCATAGACGATCGGCTCCATCGCCTGCGCTCACCATCCCCTTCGCTTGAAACTAGCGCGTCCGCTCCACCACGTAGTGTGGCAGAGAACGAAGCGCGAGCGCCGCGTCGCCTTCTTTGAGCTCGAGGCCTTCGAGCGCCCGTGCGGCATCCCGCGCGAGCTCCTCGGCCTTTGCGCGCGCCCGCTCGACGCCGCCACCCTCGCGAATGAGGTCGGCCGCGCGAAGGATCTGCGCGCGAGGGGCCTCCCGCGCGTCGAGAATGCGAATGAGCTCGCTTTTCAGCTCTTCGTTGAGGCCCTCGAGGGCGTAGGTCACCGCGAGCGTGCGCTTTCCCTCGGCGATGTCGCCCAAGGGCTCCTTGCCGAGCACCTCGGTGGAGCCCTCGAGGTCGAGGAGGTCGTCGGCGATCTGGAACGCGAGGCCGAGCGAGAGACCCGCCTCGCGAAGCGCCTCAACGAGATCGGCGTCCGCGCCCGCCACGAGCGCGCCCATCGCGAGCGGCGTGGCCACGGAGTAGTGCGCGGTCTTGAGCGTCGCCATCTCGAGGTAGTCCTCGGGCGAGAGGTCGAAGCGCGCGTCGCGCGCCCATCCCACGTCGAGCGCCTGGCCCTCCACCGTGCGCATCATCATCTCGGAGAGCTCGCCCACGAGCGCGAGCCGGAGCTCCGCGGAGAGGCCGCGCGAGCCAAGGATGTCGAGGTAGCTCTCCACGAGCGCGCCGTCGCCGATGGTGATGGCGAGCCCCTCTCCCTCGCGCACGTGCACGGCGCTCGCGCCCCGACGCGTGGCGGCGTGGTCGGCGATGTCGTCGTGGATGAGGGCGGCCGCCTGGAAATGCTCCACCGCCGCGGCGGCGCCGAGCGCGCACGTGGGGTCCCCGCCCGAGACCTCGCAGCCCAAGAGTACGAGGGCGGGGCGGGTGCGCTTGCCTCCGCGCGCGAGGAACTCCATGAGCGGGCGGTGGTAGTAGCCGGGAAGGTCGCGAGGGGCGCCGAGCGCGATGCCGCCGAGGAGCGCGGCGTCGATGGGATCGCGCCAACGCTCCACGTAGCTTGAGAAACGCGTGCCCGCGTCTTGAGCGGAGGCGCCGCCTTCCTCGCGCGCGCCCTGTGGATCCATGCGGGGCATCTCGCCTTACGCCTCGTAGCCGTTCGGGTTTTGCGACTGGAAGCTCCACGAATCGCGGCACATGTCGTCGAGGTCGAGCTCGGCCCTCCAACCGAGCACCTCGGCGGCCTTGCTCGCGTCGGCCCAGTTCTTGGCGATGTCGCCCGCGCGGCGCGGGTCGATCACGAAGGGGATCTCCTTGCCCGAGGCGGCCGAGAACGCGTGGATCACCTCGAGCACCGAGGATCCCTTGCCCGTGCCGAGGTTGAAGATCTCCACGCCCTCGCGCCCGGCCATCCACTCGAGCGCCGCCACATGCCCCTTCGCGAGGTCGACGACGTGGATGTAGTCGCGGATGCCCGTGCCGTCGGGGGTGGGGTAGTCGTTGCCATAGACGTGCACCGCGTCGCGCCTGCCCACGGCCGTTTGCGCCACGTAGGGCACGAGGTTGTTCGGGATGCCCTTCGGGTCCTCGCCGATGAGGCCCGAGGGGTGCGCGCCGATGGGGTTGAAGTAGCGAAGCAGCACCACGTCCCAGCGCGAATCCGCCACCCAGAGGTCGGAGAGGATCTGCTCGATCATCCACTTCGTCCAGCCGTAGGGGTTGGTGGCGGGCTTCTTCGGCGAGGCCTCGGTGAGGGGCACCTCGTCGGGGTCGCCGTAGACGGTGGAGGAGCTCGAGAAGACGATCGCGCGCACGTCGTGCGCGTCCATCACGCGGCAAAGCGAGAGGGTGCCGCCGAGGTTGTTCGAGTAATAGGCGAGGGGCTTCTGCACGCTCTCGCCCACAGCCTTGAAGCCGGCGAAATGGATCACCGCCTCGGGCCGCGTCTCGTCGAAGACCTCGGAAAGCGCGGCCTCGTCGTAGATGTCCACTTGGAAGAAGCGCAGGCGCGAAGCGGCGTCGTCGCCCACGATCGCCGCGATGCGATCGAGCACCTTCGGGCTCGCGTTCGAGAGGTCGTCGACGCACGCCACCTCGAAGCCCGCCTCGAGGAGCTCCACCACGGTGTGGCTTCCGATGAAGCCGCAGCCACCGGTCACGAGCACGCGGGAGAGGGCGGGGGAGGTCTGATCGCTCATGGCAGCTCCAAACGTCGGCAACGACCACAACTCCCGAAGAGCTTAGCGCCTAGAGCCAGCCAAACCTCACCGGCACGGTGTCGTCGTAGTAGTTGATCCATTCGTCGAGGTCGATCGTGCGCACGTAGCCCACGTTGTCCATCACCGTGCCATTGCCGATGTAGATGCCCACGTGGCCGTAGATGGCGCCTGCCTGCGTGTGGGGGTGCGTGGAGACGGCCACGATCATGCCGGGCTGGAGGTTGGCCTTGTTCGAGGTCGTGCACTGCGAGTACATGTCGTTCGCGTTGCCGCCGGGGTAGTAGCCGAGCGCGGCCTGGTAGACCTGCGAGACCCACATGGCGCAGAGGCCGTTTCCGGGGGAGGGCACCGTGGGGGCCGCGGCGACGATTGCCGCCCCCTTGCTCGTGACCGTGTTGGAGGCGCTGCCGCCGTAGTTGTAGTCGGGCTGGCCGGAGGTGCCGGTGGGCGCGGGGCTCTTCGCGGCCGCCGCGGCCTGCGCGCGACGCTGCGCCGCCTCCGCCTCGATGGCCTCCGCGAGCTCCTGGTCGCGCTTCTCCATGAGCTCGCGCACCTCTTCGGAGAGGTTCGCGATGGTGGACTCGGCCTCTTCCTGCTTGGCCTGCATCTCGTCCATGCGGCCCTGTTGCTCTTCCTTGAGCGCCTCGAGCTCGCTTTCCTGAGCCTTGAGCTCGAGGCGATCGTCCTCGAGGGCGCGCTTCGTGGCGCGGACGTCGTCGATGAGGGCGACGTTGCTCTCGGTGACCTTGTTCGCGTAGTAGATGTTGGAAGTGAGCTCCTCGAAGGAGGACGAACTCAGCACGAGCCCGAGCAGGTTGTCGTTTCCGGCTTTGTAGGTGGCGGCGACGCGCTCGGCGAGGTTCGCCTGCTTTTCCTTGAGCTCCGCCTGGCGCTCGTCGATCTGCTCCTCCACAGCGGCGATCTTGGCCTGCACGTCCTCGATCTCCTGGAGGGTCTGCGTCTGCTCCTTCGCGAGGGCCTCGTAGTCCTTCGCGATCTGGTCGAGCTGCTTCTGCACCTCGTCGAGCTGCGCCTCGGCGTCGGAAAGCTTCTGGAGCGTCTCCTTGGAGGCCGTGGCGCCATAGGCCTGGGCCACGGGCAAGGCGCACGCGCTCAGGCCCACCACGAGCGCGAGGGCAAGGGCGATGACGCGGCTCTTTCGGGAAGGCCGAGAGGGCTCGTGCGCACGCGCACGGTCCGCGCTCGGCAAAGGCGTCGACATGGGTGCTCCGTTCGATCTTCGATTGATGTCGAGCTCGCTTGCAACGGCAAGGCCGCATTCTAGCGCTTCGCACGCGCGCGGAGGAAGAACGCACAGGAAGGGCACGGAATTCCCCCCCCCAAAGGCATCCGTCGTGTGGCCACGCGGCGGGAAGGCGGCGATGCGAGGGATGCGGCGCGCGGGACGTGCTAGAGTGCAGGTGCTGTTTCAGGGATGGGTGCAATTCCCTACTGGCGGTAGAGCCCGCGAGCCGCGACGCGCGGTTGATCCGGTGGAACTCCGGAGCCAACGGTCAAAGTCCGGAGGGGAGAAACGGAGTTTCGCCATGGGTGAGTCGACCGTCCACGCCACGGGAAATCCACGCCACGCCACCGGAGCCGCCACGGGCTCGTGGACGCCGAGGAACGTGGCGGTGTGCGCGCTCTTCACCGCCCTTGCGCTCGTGCTTTCCTTCGTGGAGCTGCCGATCTTCCCCGCGGCCCCCTATCTCAAGTACGACCCCTCGGGCGTCATCGGCCTCGTCGCGGGCCTCGCCTTCGGCCCCGGGATCGGCGCCGTGGTGGCGGTGCTCCCTTGGGTGGTGCATCTTTTCGTGGAGCCGTTCGGCGCGATCATGGCGCTTTTCTGCTCCGTGGCGACGGTCGTGCCGGCGGCGCTCATCTACCGCGCGAAGCCGTTCAAAGGCGGGCTCGTGCTCGCCCTCGTGGTTTCCGGTGCGCTTGCGCTCGTGGCCGCGATCATCGGCAACCTCGTGATCACCCCGCTCTACTCCGGCATGCCCGTCGAGGGGGTCGTCGCGATCATCGTCCCCATCCTCATCCCCTTCAACCTGCTGAAGATCTGCATCAACGCCGTGCTCGCGGCGCTTGCGCTCCTGCCCGTGAGTGCCATCGTCGGCCGTTGGGACTAGCGGCGTATGCCGGCTGAGGGCGGGCGGGTCCCGCTCGAGCGCGAGGTGGCTCCGCGTTTCGCGGATGACGAGATCGCGCGCCTCGAGGACGTGGGCTATAGCTTCGACGGAGGACGGAGCTGGGCGCTTTCGCGCGTGACGCTCGCGCTCTCGGGGCGTGAGCGCGTGTGCGTGATGGGCGCGAACGGCTCCGGGAAGTCCACGCTCGCGCTCCTGATCGCGGGGCTTCGCGCGCCCGACGAGGGATCCGTGCGGCTCATGGGGCGCGCGTGCTTTTCCGACGGACTTCCCGAGAGCGAGGCGTACGCGAGCGCGCGGCGCCAGACGGGGCTCGTCTTCCAGGATCCGCGCGACCAGATCGTGGCGGGCGTGGTGGCGGATGACGTGACCTTCGGGCCCGAGAACCTCGCGCTTCCCGCGGGGGAGATCTGCCTTCGCGTGGCGCGCGAGCTCGATCGCGTGGGTGGGCTCGACCTCGCGTGGCGGGACACCTCGGAGCTCTCTGGCGGCCAGGCGCAGCGCGTGGCGATTGCGAGCGCGATGGCGATGGAGCCCGCGCTCATGGTCTTCGACGAGGCGGCGGCGTTCTTGGATGTGCGTGCGCGCTCGGCGCTCCGGCGCCTCGCGATGCGGCTTTGCCGCGTGTGCGCGCAGGTGTGGGTGAGCCACGACGTCGAAGACGCGGCGGATGCCACGCGCCTCATCGTGCTCGCCGAGGGCAAGGTGGCCTTCGACGGAGCCCCCTCGGAGCTGCTCGTGGATGCCGAGCGGCTCTGCGCGCTCGGCCTCGAGCCGCCGTTCTGGATGCGCCTCGCCGACGCGCTTCGCGAGAGGGGCTGGGACCTCCCGCCCGTCTCAAGCGAATCCGACCTCGCACGCGCCATCGCCGCCCAAGACAGTGGGGACGGACCTTTTGTCTTGCGCGCAACGCCCCTACCAGCGAAAACGTCGCAAGACAGTGGGGACGGACCTTTCGTCTTGGAAAAACCGCAGGTGGTGGGCTCGCCGCAAGACAAAAGAACCGTCCCCACTGTCTTGGAGGGGTTCGAGGCACGGGGCCTTGGGTTTTCCTATGCGGAGGGCGAGGTGCTCCATGGCGTGGACCTCACCGTCCGCTCGGGCGAGCTCGTGGCCGTCGTGGGGGCCACGGGCTCGGGCAAGACGACCCTCGCGCGCCTGCTCGCGGGGCTCGTGGCGCCCAAGCGGGGCTCGCTCTCCTTCAAGGGCATCGACCTCGGCACGGCGAAGGGGAGGCGCGGCGCGAGCGGGCGCATCGGCTTCGTGATGCAGCAGCCCGAGCGCCAGCTCTTCGCCGAGAGCGTGGCGAGGGACGTGGCCTTCGGGCCGGAGAATCTCGGACTTTCCGCGACGGAGGTGGAGGGGAGGGTCTCGCGGGCGCTTTCTCGCCTCGGCATTGCCCACCTCGCCGATCGCTCGCCCTTCGAGCTCTCGGGTGGCCAACAGCGCCTCGTGGCGCTCGCGGGCGTGGCCGCGCTCGAGCCCGAGGCGTGGGTGCTCGACGAGCCGCTCGCGGGCCTCGACGCCGAGGCGAGGGCGGCCGTCTCCGCGCTCATCGACGAGCAGCGCGCGGGGGGGTGCGTGATGGTGCTCGTCACCCACGACATGGACCAGGCTGCGGGAGCAGACCGCATCCTCGCGCTCGAGCGGGGGCAGGTGGCGCTCGAGGGCACGCCCAAGGAGGTCTTCTCGCACGCGCGGGAGCTCGAGGAAATGGGCCTCGGCCTCCCGAAGCCGCTTCGCTTCGCGCACGCGCTTCGCGAGCTTGGCGCGCGCATCGGCGAGCCCCTCACCTTCGAGGCGCTCCTCGCCGAGCTCTGCGAGGGGAGGCGCCCATGAGCGCTCGCACGCTTCCCGCGCCTCCCTCGCGCGCGCCGCTCGCCGCGCTCGATCCAAGGACGAAGATCCTCGGCGCCGTGGCGCTCATGGTCTTGAGCTTCTTCGTGGCAAGCCCCGCCCAGGCGATCCTTGCCGTGGGCCTTGTGTTCGCGCTCCTCGCGCTCGGGCGGCTACATGTGGGGCGCTTTGCGTTCTCCGTGCTCCCGATCGTCGTGCCGCTCGCGCTCGTGGCCGCCCTCAACCTCGTCTTCACGCGCACGGGCCCCGTCATCTGGAGCTGGGGCGTGCTTTCCGTGACGCAGGGGGGCCTCGCTACGGCGCTCACCTACGGCTTTCGCGTGACCCTCATCGTCTGCTTCGGCGCGATCCTCCTCTCCACGATGCCCGCGGGCGAGCTTGCGAGCGCGCTCTCGAGCCTCCTCTCGCCGCTTCGCCTCCTCGGCGCGCCGGTGGAGGAGTGGGCGTTCGTGCTCTCGCTCGCGCTTCGCTTCGTTCCCACCCTCGGGCAGGAGTTCCAGGCCGTGCGCGAGGCGCAGGCGTCACGCGGGGGCACGGTCGCGCGTGGTACGCCCGTCCAGAGGGTTCGCTCGCTTGCGGCGCTCGTCGTGCCCATCCTTGCCGCGGCGCTTCGCCACGCGGAGCGCCTCTCGCTCGCGCTTGATTCGCGTGCGTGGGAAAGCGGCGCGCCGCGCACCCGTTGGCGGCCCCTTCGCCTCACGTTGGCCGACGCCTTCGCCTTCGCCGCGCTCGCGCTCTACGCGGTGCTGCTCGTGGCACTCGGCTCGCTACCATAGGGCTAGACGTCGAAAGGGGAGTGCGCGGTGGACGAGACGATACGCTGGGGCATCATCGGTGTGGGGCACATTGCGCACCGCTTTGCGACCTCGCTTTCCCACGTAGAGGGCGCCGAGCTCGTGGCGTGCGCGGGTCGCACGACCGAGCACGTGACGGCCTTTGCCGAGGAGTTCGGCTGCGAGGCGAAGCCCACCCCCGAGGCGCTCTTGGCCGACTCAGCGATCGACGTGGTCTACCTCGCCGTTCCCCACCTGCAGCATGCGCCGTGGGCGCTCGACGCCATCGACGCCGGAAAGGCGGTGCTCGCGGAGAAGCCGGCCTTCGTGTCGTGCGCCCAGGCCATCGCCGTCACCGACGCGGCGCAGCGCGCGGGCGTGCTCTTCGTGGAGGCCATGAAGCCGAGGTTCCAGCCGCTCTGGAAGAAGCTCCTCGAGCTCGTGGAATCGGGCTCCCTCGGCGCGCTCCGGTCCATCGACGCGCGGATCGCCATGACCTACCCCGAGAAACTCGAGGGCTACCTCGCCGAACCGGTGCAGGGGGGCGTCCTCCTCGATCTCGGCACGTATGCCGCGAGCTGGCTCGACGCCTTCACCACGGGAAACCCCGAGGACGTGGCGGCAAGCCACGTGTGGCGAGACGACGTGGACGTGGAGGACGTCGCGGATCTTCGCCTCGGCGAGGTCGCCTGCCATCTCGAGGCGGCCGCCACGCGCGACGAATCGGCCTGCACGCTCGCCTTTGAGCACGCGACCCTGCGCGCGTGGCCGCTTCACAGGCCCACAGACCTGCGGATCCAATGGGAGGATGGCCGCGAGGAGGCCCTCTCGGCGCCCTATGGGGGCGACGACTTCACGGGCGAGATCACCCACGTCTGCCGGCTCCTTCGCGAGGGCGCGACGGAGAGCCCGCTCATGCCGCATACCGCGACCATTCGCTGCGCGCGGATCCTCGACGCGTGCGCCTCGGGGTTCGATCGCCTCGGCATCGCTATGGAGCTCGGCGAGATCTGCGGGCGCGACGCGATCTTCTTGAACGAGCCGATGGCCGACCACACGAGCTTCGAGATCGGCGGCCCCGCGGACGTCTTCGTAGAGGCGCCTTCCATCACGAAGCTCTCCGCCGCGCTCAAGCTCCTGAGAGAGAAGGGCGTGCCCGCGTTTGTGCTTGGCAATGGCTCTGACCTACTGGTTTCCGACTGGGGGCTCCGCGCGTGCGTCGTCTCCACCGCGCGCTTGAAGACGATTCGCGTCGACGCGAGCTGGATTGCGCACTTCGGGGTCGCGCGCGTCTTCGCGGACTGCGGCGTGAGTCTGAAGGACCTCGCCGGCGCCACGGCCTACGCCGGCCTCAAGGGCATGGAATTCGCCTCGGGCATCCCCGGCACGGTGGGAGGCGCCATCTACATGAACGCCGGCGCCTACGACGGTTGCATGGCGGAGGTGGTGGAGAGCGTGCTCGCGTGCCTCCCAAGCGGCGAGATGAAGGGCTTCAGCGCTCGCGAGCTCGATTTCGACTACCGCACGAGCAGGGTGCGCGAGGACGGGCTCGCGGTGCTCTCGGCCACGTTTTTGCTGAGGCCCGAGGATCCGAAGGTGGTGCAGGCGCGCATCGACGAGCTCACCGAGCTTCGCGCCGCGAAGCAGCCCCTCGACGTGCCGAGCGCGGGATCCACGTTCAAGCGCCCCGAGGGCCACTACGCGGGCAAGCTCATCGCCGACGCTGGGCTCAAGGGCACGCGCATCGGCGGCGCGGAGGTGTCGACGAAGCACGCGGGCTTCATCGTGAACGCGGGCGGTGCCACGGCGAAGGACGTGAACGAGCTTATCGACCTCGTGATTCGCAAGGTCGAGGAGACATCGGGCGTGACGCTCGAACCCGAGGTCCAGCGCATCGGGCCGTATCTCGAGACTCCGCGCCTGGATTAATCCCACCGCACGCGAGCCCATTCGGGCAAAAAACTAGCCGAGCTCGCCCGACGCCTTGAGGTAGGCGTAGTCGGCTTGCTTGTAGGCGTCGATCGCCTTCACGAGACGCTCGAGGAGCGGCTCGTCCTCGCCGGCGCTGATCATCGCGCTCATCACATAGCGGTTCTCGCCATGGTCCACGATTCCCGCGTCCACGGTGCAGTTGAGGTCCTCGGTCTCGATCCATCCGCCCTTCGAGTAGCTCTTCTCGCTGAGCGCGGCGATCGGGGCGTTCACGGGGTTCGCGAAGATCGATTGCAGCCACTCGGCGTCCGGGGAGGAATCGAGCACCCAGTAGTTCTTGAGCCAGAGGTTCGCGAGCTGGGCCGGCGTGAGGTGGACGAAGGAGTTATGGGCGGTGAGCTCGCTCACGCCCATGTCCTCGAGCTGGCTTGAGAGCACGCTCGAGCCGTAGATGTTGCGAAGCCGCCAGTACGCCTCGTTGTCCGACCACCGGATGGCCTCCTCCACGTCGTAGCGGCTTTCCGCGGGCACGCCCTCGGTGAAGGTCGTGAGCACGAAGGGCCCCTTGATGGAGCTCGCCGCGTAGAAGACCTCGTCGGCGTTCTTCGAGAAGAGCTCCCGGCCGTCCGCGGTGGCCACGTAGTAGCCCACGTCGTAGCCCTGCCCCTCGATGTCGGCGACGACGGAGTCGAGGGCGTTCTCGGCCTCCTTGCGCGGCACCTCGAGGCTCGCCATCTGATCTTTGTAGCCCGCTTCGATGGCGCTCGTCGTGAGCTCGGCGGCGTGGGCGACCTCGCGCTGCCATGCGCCCAAGGTCATGGCGCGTCCGCAGCTCGAGATGCCGAAGAAGGCGAGCACGACCAACGCGATGGCCACGAGAAGCGCGATGGCGAAGTAGGGCCAGGTGAGCGAGCTCCACCAGCTCGACGCCGCGCCCGCGTGCGCGGCCCCCCGCGCGCTCCGCGCGTGCCGAGCGTCCTGGCGATCCTTGCTGTGGCGTTGCGCGGCCATCGTGGGGGAGCTAGTTCCTGAGTGAGTTCAGCGGCGCCGGGAAGCGGCCGCCGCGCCGTGCGAAGACGGTGCCCGCGTGGGCGTTCAGCGCCATCACCGGCGCCTCGCCGAAGAGCCCGCCGAAGCGCACGACGTCGCCCTCGCGCTTGCCGATCGCGGGGATCACGCGCACGGCGGTGGTCTTGTTGTTGATGACGCCGATCGCCATCTCGTCGGCGATGAGGCCGGCGATCGCCTCGATCGAGGTGTCGCCCGGGACGGCCACCATGTCGAGCCCGACCGAGCACACGCTCGTCATGGCCTCGAGTTTCTCGAGCGTGAGGGCCCCGTCCTTCGCCGCGGCGATCATGCCCGCGTCCTCTGAGACGGGGATGAAGGCGCCGGAGAGCCCGCCCACGGAGCTCGACGCCATCACGCCGCCCTTCTTCACGGCGTCGTTCAGGAGGGCGAGTGCGCAGGTGGTGCCAGGGCCACCGCATTCGCCGACGCCCATGATCTCGAGCACGCGCGCCACGGAATCCCCGATCGCGGGGGTGGGGGCGAGTGAGAGGTCGACGATGCCCTTCGCGACGCCGAGGCGCCTCGCCGCCTCGCGGCTCACGAGCTCGCCCGCTCGCGTGATCTTGAAGGCCGTTTCCTTGATGCGCTCGGCCACCGCCATGAGGTCGGCGGACTTCGGGAGCTGCTCGAGCGAGGCGGCCATGACGCCGGGGCCCGAGACGCCCACGTTCACGACGCAATCCGCCTCGCCGGGGCCGTGGATGGCGCCTGCCATGAAGGGCGAATCCTCCACCATGTTGCAAAACACCACGAGCTTGGAGGCCCCGATGCTGTCCTCGCTCGCCGTGAGCTCGGCCGTTTCCCTGATGGTCTTCGCCATGGCGAGTACGGCGTCCATGTTGATGCCGGCGCGGCTCGTGGCCACGTTCACCGAGGAGCACACGCGACTCGTCTCGGCGAGCGCCTTCGGGATGGAGGCGATGAGGCGGCGATCCGCCTCGCCCATGCCCTTCGGCACGAGCGCGGAGAATCCCCCGAGGTAGTCGATGCCAACGGCCGCCGCCGCGTCGTCGAGGGCCTTCGCCACGGGGGAGAGGTCCTCGTCGGGGATCCCCGCCGCCACGAGCGCCACCGGCGTCACCGCCACGCGCTTGTTCACGATGGGGATGCCGTACTCGGATTCGATGGCGCTGGCCACCTCCACCAGGTGCTCGGCCGCCGTGCACACGCGGTCGTAGACGCGACGGCAGAGGCGAGCCATCGAGTGGGAGGCGCATTCCGCGAGCGACACGCCAAGCGTGATGGTGCGGATGTCGAGGTTTTGCTCGAAGACCATGTCGAGGACTTCGATGACCTCTTCCGGCTCGATGGCCATGGCCCCTCCCTTCGCCGCGATGGCGCCCTACGCGGGGCTCCATGGTAGCAGCCCCTTCCTACGCCCCCGCGAACTCCACAAGCTGGAAGGGAGGGGAGCAGGGGATGGGGGTGGCTCTACGCACTCGTTCCCGCTTGCCGCAGGTGGCCTTGCGGTGTACAGCCACTGCCATAGGGATCCTTGCGGTGTATTTCGAGCCGCAGATGGCCTTGCGGTGTGCGGGGCCTCTGCCATAGCGATGCTTGCGGTGTGGGAAAACGCCGCGGACGCCCTTGCGGTGTGGGGAATCGCGCCGTTTTAAGGCGAATAACTCCGCGGCGCGTACACCGCAAAGCCACCCGTGCCATGAGATACACCGCAAGGGCACCCGTGGCGTGGCGTCGAACGGCATGATGGTGCGCCGTCCGATCGTCGTGGGCGACGGTTTCGCGCTTTTCGGCTTCAACGAAAACGCCTGGGCGAGCGCCCTGCTCTCGCGGCACCTCCCCTCGTGGCGTGCGGCCTCGCGTAACGCGCGTGCGGGGAGCTCAGAACCACTTCTTGTGCTTGAAGAAGATGACCTCGCCGGTGACGACGGCGAACGAGATGGCGATCACGAGATAGTAGGAGCCCTCCCAATGGAGCTCGGGCATCACGTCGAAGTTCATGCCGAACCAGCCCGTGATGAGAGTGAGCGGCATGAAGATCGTCGTCACGACGGTGAGGATCGACATCACCTTGTTCTGGCGCACGTCGATCTTGCTCTGGAAGAGCCCGCGGAGCTGGAGGGCGAATTCGCGCAGCTCAAGCGTGTCGGCTGCCATATGGCGAGAGGAGTCGGCGAGCACGCCGAAGAGCGAGCGGTCGTCGGGGCCGAGGATGGCGGTGCGCGAGGTGGAAAGCGTCTGCGCCATGTCGGCATACTGGCGGTAGAAGTTGTAGAGCTCGCCGAGCACGCGGCGCTCTCGCGTGATGTAGAGGTCGAAGTCGTGGGGGATCTCCGTCACTTCCTCGCCCATGTGGTCCTCGAGGCGCTCGAGGCGCGCCTCCTCGTCGGAGAGGAACATGAGCCCGTCATCCACGAGGAACTCGAGGATCTCGAAGAGCGCGGTCCCGCCGCTGTCCTTGCGAAAGCTCTGATCCCTCACGTACTCGTTCACGAGCACCACGAACTCCGGATCGTCGGTGCCGAAGACGAGGCGCTCGGAATCAAGGTAGAAGTGCGCCTCCACGTCACGGCAGGCGCCGGGGAGGTGCGGCGCGAGAGCGCTCGGGGGAAAGCCCAGCGTGCCGGCCACGCAGGTTTGGAAGGCGTAGGCCCGGCAATGCCCCACGGGCACCTCCTCCGGGTCCCTGTCTCCATCGTCGGTGAGGTGCGCCGCGATGGGAGCGATGAGCGAGAACTCCGCCTCGGGCACCACGCTCACATAGCAGAAGCTCGAGGCGACGTCGCCGCCATTCGCGTCGAAGGGCGGTTCGAAGAGCGCCATGAGGTCGGCGGTGCGCTCGCTCGCCCCATTCGCCACCTCGGATTTCATCGGTTCGAGCATGAGGCTCGAGTCAAGCCGAAACTCGCGGGGAAGCGTCGCGGCGCGGGCCTCGATCCCGGCGACCCACGCCTCCTCCGCCGCCTTCGCGTCCACCGCGTCCTCGTTCTTGATCCCCTTCCAGAAATCCCTCTGCGCGAGGTGGCGCGCGGAGAGGAAGTAGCAGAGGGCGGCGGCGGCCGAGCAGAGGGCGGAGATGAAGACGATGAGCTCGGGGCCGATGGCGAGCATGCTCAACGTGAGGACGATCGTCGAAAGGCCGATGAGCCCGATGCCGAGCGTCTCGCACGCGGCGCTCGCGCGGCGAAGGAGGTAGCTCCGCACGCCCTGCCAGCAGGCGATGCCCTGCACCACGGCCTGCGTGAGCAGCACGACCACCATCGCCACGCCGTAGGCGCGGTAGTTCGCGACGAGGTCGGCGTTCCTCGGGTTGAAGTAGACCTGGATCTCCTCGAGGGGGTCGGCCGTGGCGAGATCGCGCGCGGCGAGCCCCGTGGCCACCGCGTTGCCGTTTGCCACGAGATAGCCCGCTTGGAAGACGCCGTAGGCGGCGAGGAGGCCGAGGATGATCGCGAAGACGAGCAGCGGACGCGCCCTTCGCTCCGTGAGCGCGTCGAGGACCTTCGCGCGTGGAGCCTCACGCTCGCGAGCCATGGCTGCCCTCACGGCTCACTTGGCGGCCACGCGGGCGGCCTCTGCCTTCGCGCGGCGCCAGGCGATGAGGTCGAGGGATTGCACGACCGCCTCGAGGAGGTCGGGCGAGTTCTTGTAGACCGTGCCGTCGGGCATCGTGAGCTCGATGTCCTTTTCGTTGAGGTCGTAGGAGTCGTCGTGGTTCATCGCCACTCCCCGCTCGCCGCGCACGACGCACCAGTTCGTGGCCTCGGTGGAGGCGAGCGGCACGATGCCGTCGTTGTCGCCGTCGAAGAGGTGGATGAAGAGGCTTCGAGGGTTCATCCGCTGGGCCTTCGTCATGCGCGGCACGAATGCGTAGCTGCGGTATTCGATGCCCGGGAGGTCCTCGTTCTCCTCGATGAGGGTCTCCGCCGCGTATGTGGTCGTCGAGTGGAGGAGCCCGAGGGCGTCGGGGTCGTCATCGCCCATCTTCCGGGCGTTGTTGTCGATGATGGGCGCCACGATCTTCGAGAGGATGGGCCCGAGGTACATGAGGGCGTTCGACATGCGAAGGCCATGGTAGGGGGTGCCGAGCGTGACGATCGAGGCCGTGTGGTCGCCGAGGTCGCGCGTGTGCACGCAGTGGCGGATGTCGAGGCCGCCCTTGGAGTGCGCGATCATGTGGATCTTCTCCGCGCCCGTGCGCTCGAGCACCTCGTGGACGCTGTGGTAGAGCTGGAGCGAGTTGCGCTCGATGTCGCCCCACGCGTCCTGGCAGCCGAAGAAGACCTGCGAGCCACCCTGGCGCAGGCGCTCGGGGATGCGACCCCAGAGCGGCGAGCTGTCCACGGAATAGTCGCGCGCGTGCATGCCGTGCACGAGGAGCACCGGAAGGTGCGGCATCTCGGGGTCGATGCGCATGAGGTGCGTGAAGCCCTGGCTGTCGACGATGCGCACACACCCATCCGTGCCCTCTGAGCAGGAGGTTTCCTCCATGCCCAAAGGCGCGCCGTCGCGCTCCTCCATCGATTCTTTGTCATGCGTCTCGTCCATGCCCTCTCTATACCCGCAAATGCGAGGGCAAGGCCTCGTCGAGAGGGTGGATCGGGTACAAGGATGCTAAGGGCACGCGGCGGGAGAAGCGAGAGACGAGTGGCCACCAACACCGCCACAGACAAGTACGGCTACGTCGCGCACATGAACTGGCGCGCGTTCGTCGTGCCCTCGGGGATCGCCTGCCTCATCGCGAGCTTCTCCGCGGCGAGCTTCCTCATGCTCCTGCCGTCGATGGAAACCTCCGACGCGCAGGTGCTCGCCTCGGGGCTCGACAAGCTCGTGAGGGAGGAGAGCGATTCGGTTCTCGACTTGAACTTCGGCGACTCGCACATCCTCGCCTCGCTCGCCTTCGTGGCGTTCGTGGCGATCGGCCTCGTGATCCTCTCCTACGCGCGAAACGACCGCATCGCCTATATGGAGGCCTTTCCGCACATCAACCTCGCCTTCACGAGGGAAGAGGTCGCGCAATCCATCTCGGTGCGCAAGCGCTGCACGGCGATCGCGATCGTGATCTACCTCCTCGCCGCGGGCGCGTTCACGCTCTTCAAACTCTTCGGCCTCTCGCACCTCGCCACGGGCTGCGCGTTTGCCCTCGGCGCGCTCGCCACGTGGGTGATCGTCCACGGCGGCATGCGGGCGAAGCGCGAGGACCTGTTCGCCTACAACTTCGAGGCCCTCAGGCACACGAGCTTCTACGAGCTCAACGCCGAGGCGAAGGCGAAGAATCGCGAGTGGATGCTCATGGCGAAGCGCCGCTCGATGCTCGCCCAGAGCGCGAACCGCGTGATCCTCACGGCGGGCGCCCTCGGCTCGCTCGCCCTCTATTCGCTGCCCTCGCTCGCGACGCCCTACTACTGGGTGTCCATCGCCGCGGCGTGCGGGATCGCGATGCTCAACACCCACGCCGCCATGGAGAAGACGCGCCGCCTTTCCGTGATCGACGGCGACCTCTATCGCGTGGCGGATGCACCCGCGAAATAGCGGGTCGCAAGGCGCTTGCGTGAGGTAGTTGACGGCTTCGTCGCACGTTGCCGCACGATGCACGGCGGTGGCGCTTGTTAGAGCAGGGCGCTTTCCCAGTCCTTCTCGTTGAAGCCGAAGAGCGCGAAGCCGTCGCCCACCACGATCGGACGGCGCACCATCATGCCGTTCGACGCGAGGAGCGCGAAGGCATCGTCATCGCCCATGCCCGCGTCGAGCCGCTCCTTCACGTTCTGCTTGCGGTAGAGCTGGCCCGAGGTGTTGAACATCTTGCGGATGGTGGCGCCGCTCTCCGCCTGCCACGCGCGGAGCTCGTCTTCGGTGGGGTTGTCCTCCTTGATGTTGCGCTCGGTGTAGGCCACATGGTGCCCATCCAGCCACTTGCGCGCCTTTGCGCAGGTGGAGCAGCCCTTAAAGCAAAGAAAGGTGACCGTTTCGGGCATGGGATTTCCCATCTCTTTCAGCGAATGGGCCTTCCAGTATGCACTCGCCGTCGAGCGAAAAGCTCCCCCTCCCTTTCTTCTCGCAATCCCCTCATTTCTCAAGACAGTGGGGACGGACCTTTTGCCTTGCGCACAGCGCCCCTAGCAGCGAAAACGTAGAAGGACAGTGGGGACGGACCTTTTGTCTTGCGGATCCGTCCCCGCGGTCGTGCGTGCGTCCCTAGTCCTGGACGACCCCGCCGAACATGCATTGGACCACGCCCTTGCCCTCGGGGTTCTCCTGATGCCCGGCTTGACCGTAGATAAAGCAGCCGCAGCCCTTCACGGCGCCGATGATGACGCACATGCAACTGCCGCCGCCCGACACGGCCTCGAGCTCCACCTCGGAGAGCTCGCCCTCGGAGGCGCTGGCGTCACTCGCGAGGATGTCCTCCGTGCTGAGGTCGAGATCGTGCGCGACGGCGAAGGCGGCGACGGCCATGGCGACGGCCTCGCGCGCCTCGGCCTCGGAGACGCCCGTCACATCCACCGAGTCCGTGACCTGTGCGAACTCCTCTTGAAGTGCGTCATCCGCGGAGACGGCTTCGTAGAACTTGGTGACTTTCGCATTCATCGATTCATCCCTTCACGCGTGTGCCATCCGTTCGAGGGCACCTCCGTCCATTATTCCCGCCCGATCGCCCCCACCACCCTCACAGCGGCGAGCACCCCCGAACCAGCCGCGAGATCGCGCTTTCGTGCTTTCCCACGCGTCTTTGGCGCTTGGTCACCAGCTTGAGGCAGTGGTTCTCGCGGGAAGTGCGAATCCGCCTCGTCCGTTTCGCGTCGTAATTGTCGTGGGAGCCGTGGCGTATGCTCATCGGTATGGATGAATCACAGGAAAACTCGCAGGAAGAGCGCGACGCGTTCGCGTTTGGGTCGCTGGGGTACCGGCTGCCGTGGGCCGAGACCGGCGAGGGCGAGCTGCTCTCGGCCGATGAGGCGTTCGAGGCCTACCTCGAGTGGACGCTCGATCGCGGCTTCGAGCTCTGGCCCCACCAAGAGGACGCGCTCATGGACCTCGCGGCGGGTTCCTCGGTGATCCTCGGCACGCCCACGGGAAGCGGCAAGAGCCTCGTGGGCCTGGGGCTCGCCTTCCAGGCGATCGCCACCGGACGCACCTGCTGGTACACGGCCCCCA
Organism: uncultured Atopobiaceae bacterium; assembly: GCA_947625405.1. Taxonomy (GTDB): domain Bacteria; phylum Actinomycetota; class Coriobacteriia; order Coriobacteriales; family Atopobiaceae; genus CANRLS01. Next base: position 18,894 of record CANQOF010000016.1, read on the forward strand.
TCAAGGCCCTCGTCTCGGAGAAGTTCTTCGACTTCACCGACGTCCTCGGCCGCGATAACGTGGGAATGCTCACGGGCGACGCCTCCATCAACCCCGGCGCGCCGGTCGTGTGTTGCACGGCCGAGGTGCTCGCGAACCTCGCGCTCCGCGAGGGCGAGGACTGCGGGGTCGACTGCGTGGTGATGGACGAGTTCCACTACTTCGGCGACCCTGAGCGCGGCTGGGCCTGGCAGGTGCCCCTCATCGAGATGCCGCGCGCGCAGTTCCTGCTCATGAGCGCGACGCTCGGCGACGTGAGCGCGATCGCGGAGCGCCTCGCGGAGCGTGGCGGCCGCGAGGTGGATTGCGTCCTCGACGCGCCACGCCCGGTGCCGCTCGAGTACCACTACTCGCTCCAGCCACTGGAAAGCGCCGTGGAGCTCGCCCTCAAGCGAGGCGAGGGGCCGCTCTACATCGTGCACTTTTCGCAGGACGCGGCCCTCGCGAGCGCGCAGGCCCTCGCGAGCTACGGCGTGGCGGGAAAGGAGCGCCGCGACGCCGTGCGCCACGCCATGAAGGGCACGCGCTTCACCACGCCCTTCGGAAAGACCCTCCAGCGCCTGCTCGCCGCGGGAGTGGGCGTGCACCACGCGGGGATGCTCCCGCGCTATCGCCTCCTCGTGGAGCGGCTCGCCCAGCAGGGCCTCCTCGAGGTCATCTGCGGCACCGACACGCTCGGCGTCGGCATCAACGTGCCCATCCACACGGTCCTCCTCACGGCGCTCGCGAAGTTCGACGGCACGCGCGTGCGCAGGCTCTCCGCGCGAGAGTTCCACCAGATCGCGGGGCGCGCTGGCAGGGCGGGCTTCGATACGGAAGGCGTGGTCATCGCACAGGCGCCCGAGCATGAGATCGAAAACGAACGCCAACGCCAACGCGCCGCGGGAGATCCCAAGAAGGCGCGCAAGCTCAAGAGGAAGCAGCCCCCCAAGGGGTTCGTGGGCTGGAGCGAGAGGACCTTCGACGGTCTCGTGGAGAAGGCGCCGGAGACGCTACGCGCGCGCTTCGAGATCTCGCACGCCATGGTGCTCTCGCTCGTCGCGCGCGGGGGCGACGCGTGGGCCTCGATCCTCGCGCTCGTCAATGGCGCGGAGATCCCCGACGAGGCCAAGGCGGAAAACATCGCTCGCGCGCGGGAGATCTTGAACACCCTCGTCGACACGCAAGTCGTGGTGGCGCGCTCGGGCGAGGCGGGCGAGGAGCGCTACGAGCTCACGATCGACTTGCCCGAGGATTTCGCCCTCGACCAGCCGCTTTCCCCTTTCTTCGTGGCCGCGCTCGACCTCCTCGAGCCGGAGAGCCCCGACTACGCGCTCGACGTGATCTCCCTCGCGGAGAGCGTCCTCGAGGACCCTCGCCAGATCCTTCGCGCGCAGGAGCGCAAAGCGCGGGACGCCGTGTGGGCGGAGCTTCGCGCCGAGGGCGTGGACGTGGAGGAGCGCAAGGAGCGCGTCGCCGAGGTGAGCTGGCCGAAGCCACTCGAAGAGCTCATCTCGAGCGCCTTCGAGGCCTACTGCGTGCGGGTGCCGTGGGCGCGCGACTACGCGCCGAGCCCGAAGAGCGTGCTCAGGGCCATGGTGGAGACCTCCGCGGGCTTCAAGGCCTACATCGGCGCGCTCGGCATCGCGCGAGCCGAGGGCATCCTCCTTCGCTACCTCTCCGACGCCTACCACCTGCTCTCGCGCTCCATCCCCGAGGGCTATGTGGACGAGCGCCTCGCCGACGTGATCTCCTGGCTCGGCTACGTGGTGCACACGACCGACAGCTCGCTCGTGGACGCGTGGGAGGCCGCCGGCGGCGAGGAGGCGGCACCTCCCACCGCCGAGGACGCGGTCGTCTACGTCGATCGCCACGGCCTCGAGGTGCAGGTGCGAAACGCCCTCTTCGAGCACGTGCTCGCCGCCGCGCGCGAGGACGCGGAGGCGCTTGGCGCCATCGATGGCGAGTATCGGCTCGGCCAGGCGAGGTGGCGAGCGCTCCTCGACGCGTACTTCTCCGCGCACGAGGAGATCCGCACGGACGCCGACGCGCGCTCCACCGCGTATTTCTCGCTCGATGAAGCGCCCGAGCGCGAACGCCGCGAATGGCTCGCGCGCCAGATCCTCGCTGACGAGGCGGGCGACGGCGACTTCCAGATTTGGGCGACAATCGATCTCGATAAGACGCAGGAGGCGGGGGAGGTCATCTTCTCCTCGCTTGCCGCGGGTTTCATCGAAGACTTGCTCGAGGAGCAAGACGCATAGGCGCTTGGAGAAGGGAATGCGCATGGGCAAGGTATGCTTCGTCGACGTGGATAACACCCTCACCGGCTCGGAGAACAAGATCCCCGCGAGCGCGCGCGAGGCCATTCGCGCGGCTCGGGCGCTCGGGCATCGCGTCTACCTCTGCACGGGGCGCTCGCGCGCCGAGATCTACTCCGAGATTTGGGAGATCGGCCTCGACGGCCTCATCGGCGCCAACGGCGGCTACGTGGAGGATCACGAGAAGGAGATCTTCCACCAGTCGCTTTCCGCCGAGGTCGAGCGCGAGTGCGTCGACTGGCTCCATTCGCGAGGCCTTGAGTTCTACCTCGAGGCCAACGACGGCCTCTTCGCGAGCGAGCACTTCGAGGAGCGCGGCGCCTCCGTCATCCGCGAGTACATGCGCCGCAAGGACAAGCCCGTGAACGAGCGCTACGGCATTCGCGAGGCCTTCCCCGAGATGATCTTCGGCGCCGGGCTCTACCGCGACGAGGTGAACAAGATCAGCTTCATCCTCGAGAGCTATCAGGACTATCTCGACGCGGTCGAGGCGTTTCCCCAGCTCAAGGTGGGCACGTGGGGCGGCTACGAGAACACGGCGCTCTTCGGCGACCTCGCGCTCGCGAAGATCGACAAGGGGCTCTCGGTGCAAAAGCTCCTGAGCTACATCGGCGCCTCCCCCGAAGACACGATCGCCTTCGGAGACGCCATCGTGGATATCCCGATGTTTCAGGTCTGCGCCTTCTCCGTGGCCATGGGCAACGCCGATGACGAGACGAAGGCGGCCGCGGACTACGTGACGGGCGACGTGGACGAGGACGGCCTCGCGCAGGCCTTCGACTACTTGGGACTCACGAAGTAGCACCTCGTTTGAGCCGCGTGCCTCGCGTGGCTTTGCAAGCGGGCCCCATCGGGCGGGGATAGCGGGATTCCCGTTCGCCGTGTGCGCGTGCTGTGACGATCCCCGAGCTGGGTAGATACGCCACGGATACGCACCACCTCGCGAGAAGGGCTCGCTATGACACGCATCGGCTGCCACCTTTCCGACCACAACGGCTTCATGGGCATGGCCTACGAATCCTCGGGCCTCGGCGCGAACACGTTCCAATTCTTCACGCGCAATCCGCGCGGCGGGCGCGCGCGGACTTGGGATGAGGCGGACCTCGAGAAATTCGCCGCCTACCAGGCCGAACACGACATGAGCCCGATCGTGGCGTATGCGCCCTACACCGCCGACCCCGCCTCGAACGAGCTGCCGAAGGAGGACTTCGCGCGGCTCGTCTACGCCGAGGACCTCGCGCGCCTCGAGCAGCTTCCGGGCCAGCTCTACGCCGCGCACCCCGGGAGCGCGATCAATGAGGATCGCGACGTGGCGATCGCGCACACCTGCGCCGCCCTGAACGAGGTGATCACGAAGGACCAAAGCACGACGTTCCTCATCGTGAACCTCCCCGGCGCGGGAAGCGAGATCGGCGTCACCTTCGAGGAGATGGCGGCGCTGCTCGACGGCGTGAGGCTCGCGGACCACGTGGGGCTCTGCCTCGACATCGTGGGGCTCTGGGGCGCCGGCTACGACGTCGTGGGCGATCTCGACGGCGTGCTCGCCGAGCTCGATCGGAAGGTGGGCCTCGAGCGCGTGAGGGCCGTGCACCTCGCCGACCCTCGCTACGAGCTCGGCACGCACCACACGCACCATCTGCCACTCGGCGAAGGGCGGATCGGCCTTCCCGGGCTCTCCGCGATCGCGAGGAAACTCCAGGACAAGGTCCTCATCCTCGAGACCCCGCACGACGACGTGGGCGCCTACGGCGAGGCCATGAAGGCCCTCAAGGCCGCCCTGGAGTAGCTGGGCTAGTAATGCCCTTTTAGCTGGTAAATGTGAATGGCTTGGTTGTCGACAGAGTAGACGAGGCGATTCTTCTCGTCTATTCGACGGCTCCACTTGCCCGCAAGTTCTCCGCGAAGGGCTTCAGGCTTGCCTATGCCCTCGTAGGGTGTCCTTTGAATGGACTTGATGAGTTCATAGACCCGTTTGAGCTTTGCCTTATCCCTCGACTGCCATTCCTGAAGCTGGCTGAAGGAGTCCTCGGCAAACACGATGTCACGCATCGAGGAGTTCCTCGAGTTGATCCATCGTGATGACGACCGCGTGGCCCTCTTCTATCTGCTGCTCGGCCCGTTTAATGGCTCGCACATTTGGCTCGGAATAGAGGGGATCTGGTGACGCTTCGATGGCGAAGGGAATGCGCCGGTCCCTGAGCACCCTCTTGGTGTAGATCGAGTAGAACGTGGTGATGTTCATGCCCATCTGATCGAGCATCTCGTCGAGCGCGCGCTTCTCTTGATCCTCAATTCTGATGCTTACTGTCACCATATTGATGCACCCCATTGCATTCAAAGTATTCAAGAAACATATTGCAACAATATACCCGCTATCTCATATGATCACTGCGACGTTCTACACTGGGCTTGTGTTCGGTCTCGTGATGGAAGGTGTGCTATGGACTTCATGGAACTCGCTCGCGCTCGCTATTCCTGCCGCAAGTACGCGGAACGGCCCGTGGATGACGACGTGCTCACGAAGGTGCTCGAGGCGGGGCGCCTTGCGCCGACCGCGAAGAACAACCAGCCCCAGCGCGTGGTCGTCGTGCAATCCGAGGAGGCCCGCGCGCGCCTCAAGGAGGCCACCCCGATGGGCCGAAACGCCCCCGTCGTGCTCGCCGTGGGCTACGCCAAGAGCGAGGCGTCCGTCATCTCCATGGACACCTTCTACGACGGCGCCTACTGCGCGGGCACCCAAGACGCCTCCATCGTGGCCACGACGATGATGTACGAGGCGGCTGAGCTCGGGCTCGGATCGCTCTGGATCCGCGGCTACGACACGGGGAAGGTGCGCGAGGCGCTCGACCTCTCCGACGACTTCGAGCTCGTGATGCTCCTCGCGCTCGGCTGGCCGGCCGAGGGCGACGCGCCCTCGCCGATGCACGAGAGCCGAAAGCCCCTCGACGACACGGTGATGTACGTCTAGCCCTGCCGCGTGGCTTGTGCGGGCTTCGTCCAGCGCTTGAGCTTGAGTGAATTCAGCACGACGCCCACCGAGGAGATGGCCATGGCCGCCGCGGCTACCTCGGGCGGGACGTTCACGTGCGCCCACGCGAGCGCGCCCGCGGCGAGCGGGATGGCGATCACGTTGTAGACGAGCGCCCAGACGAGATTCTGCTTGATGTTGCGCATGGTGGCGCGCGAGAGGTCCACCGTGGCGGCCACGTCGGTGAGGTCGCTCGACATGATCACGACGTCCGCCGAGGCGATGGCCACCTGCGTGCCCGCCCCCACCGCAATGCCCACGTCGGCGACGGCAAGCGCGGGAGCGTCGTTCACCCCGTCGCCCACCATGGCCACTTTCACCGGATGTCCGTCGCCTTTGGGAAGCGGTGCGGGCTTCATGCTCATGCCCGCCATGTCCAAGCCGTCCATCGAGCCCATCGACATCCCGGGCATATCCATGTCGCCCATGCCGTCCATGGCATCGTGCGTGCTCGTGCCCATGCCCGGCATCGAGCTCGAGGAGTCGTCTTTTGCCATGTCCGTCTTCCCCATGGGCATCTGCATATCCATCTGCAGGTCCATGGGCTTTGAGCTCGAGGAATCGGCTGCCTTCGCATCCGCGGCCGGTTGCCCTGCGGGCGGCTTGCCCGCCCATTGGAGCTTCTTGATCTCGTCTTCCTTGCCGGCAGGAAGCACGCCCGCGACCACCTCGTCCACGCCCACCTCCGCCGCCACGGCGTCCGCGGTGGCCTTCGCGTCGCCCGTGATCATGACGGTCTTCATGCCGAGGCGCTTGAGCTCACCCACGGCCTCCTTGCTCGTGGGACGCACGGTGTCGGAAAACGCGAGGGCGCCGAGGAGCCTCCCCGCGCGCGCAAAGTAATCGACGGTCTTCGCGTCCTTGGCAAAGCCCGCCACCGCGCTCGAGAGCGGCGCCACGTCGATGCCGTGCGCGCTCATGAGGCGCTCGTTGCCCGCGAGGCACAACGCCGCGTCGCTCGCGTCCTTTCCGGAGAGCCCTCCGCCGGGCACGTTCGCAAGGTCATCCACCTCGAGGGGCTCCACCTCGTGCGCCGCGGTCTTGCCATAGGCCACCACGGCCTTCGCGAGGGGATGGTCGCTCTTCGCCTCGAGCCCGAGGGCGAGCGCGAGGAGCTCGTCCTTCGCCACGCCAGGCGCCTCGGCCACGCCCGAGACCTCGGCCACGCTCGTCGTGATCGTGCCGGTCTTGTCGAGCGCCACGACGCCGAGCGTCCCCGCGCCCTCGAGCGCGCTCCCGCTTTTGATGAGGATGCCCTGCTTCGCGCCCTGCCCCGTGGCCACCATGATGGCGGTGGGGGTGGCGAGGCCGAGCGCGCAGGGGCAGGTGATGATGAGGACCGAGATGGCGCGCGTGAGCGCGAAGCTCAAGCCCGCGCCGAGGCAGAGCCACACGATGAGCGCGATGACGGCGACGGCGATCGCGCAGGGGATGAAGATCGCGCTCACGCGGTCGGCGAGCGCCTGTGCCGGCGCCGTGGACATCTGCGCCTGCTCCACGAGGTGGATGATGCCGGAGAGGGTCGTGTCCTTGCCCACTCTCGTGGCGCGCATGGTGAAGTAGCCGTCCTCCACCACGCTTCCCCCCGTCACCTCGGCGCCAACGCCCTCGGAAACGGGAAGCGATTCGCCGGTGATGGCGCTCTCGTTCACCTCGCCGGAGCCCGTGGCCACGACGCCATCGACCGGTACCGCCTCGCCGGCCTTCACCACGAGCGCGTCTCCCACCGCCACCTCGTCCGCGTCGACGACGATCTCCTTGCCGTCCACGAGCTTGGTCGCCTTCGCCGGGCGGAGCTTGTAGAGCTTCGAGAGCGCGCTCGTCGTGCGTCCGCGGGCCTTGGCCTCGAAGAGCTTTCCCACGCAGATGAGCGTGAGGATCATGCCGGCGCTCTCGAACGAGAGCTGGCCCACCCACGCCTCCACGCCCCTCGGCTCGGCACCGGCGAGGGCGCTCCCCATCTCATAGAGGCACCACACGCCGAAGACGGTCGCCGAACCCGCGCCGAGCGCCACGAGGGCGTCCATGTTCGCGGGCGGGTGGATGAGCGAGCGAAGGCCGTTCTTGAAGATCGCGCGGTTCGCCACGAGGATGGGCAGGAGCAGCAGGAACTGCGTGAGCCCGAGGGCGATCGCGCCCCTCCAGGGCTGGAACGCTTCCGGCAGGGGCCAGCCGAACTGCGCCCCGAAGCCAAGGTAGCAGAGCGGCACCGCGAAGACGATCGAGAGGATGAGGCGTCGCTGGATGCCGGCGATTTCGCGCTTCGCGGCCACTTCGGGGTCCGCGCCCGGCCTGAACGACATCATCAGCATGTTCACGACGCCACGCTCCCTCGCACGCCTCGCCTGGGTGTTTCGCGAGGTATGTACCCGCGCGATACGGTGCCTGTGCGTCGCGCGGAGAGGGGAGCGCGCGGAAGGCGTGTGTTTTTCGTCTGCGAGGGCCTCTCGGAAGCGAAACGATATACTCGCCTCAAAGGGTCGATCCAATTGGTGGGAGCGTCGTGCCTACGGTCAAGAATTCGAAACTCGCGAACAAGCTCGGCATCGACGTCGATCAGGCGAGCGAGTGGTCGGTGGATATGAGCCAGTTCGGCTCCTACACCACCGATGAATTCGCCAAAGCCGACTGGGATGACGGCGCCTTCGAGGGCGAGGCGCGCGATGTGAGCATCCAGCGCCAGACCGACCGCGGCACCGATATCAAGCTCCTTGGTCTCGACTACCAGCGCGTGCAGGCGATCCTTCGCGGCTTCCAGAAGCGATTCGACCCCAACGGCGAGAACGCGAAGCGCCGCGAGCTTCGTCAGGTCACCATTCGCAACTGGGTGATCATCACGAAGCTCGCCTCGAGCTGGACCATCCTCTTCACCCTCGTCAAGCTCTTCGTGGGCGCGCTCGATTCCTCGGGCTTCCTCCTCGTGAACGCCATCTTCTCCGTGACGATGGCGTGGTCGAAGAACTACATCGTCGACGGCTACGTGCGCGCCGAGCGCTTCAACCGCAACTTCTCCGTGAGGCACCAGGAGCTCTATCGATGCCAGATCGCGGGCGCGCTCTGCGTGATCGTGAGCTGCATCTACATGTGGTTCGGCGCGGGGATCCTGAACAAGGACTTCGGCGCGGGCGTGGAGTACTCCACGCTCACCGGCCTCGGGATGACGGCCATCGCCATCGGCGAAATCTTCCTCGCGCTGAAGGGCGTCTTCAATTGCCAGACGGCGGGCCAGTACGTGCTTCGCTGCCTGAAGATGCTGAACGTGTGCACGTCCTTCGGCGCCGCCGCGCTCGCGAACATCGCCATCCTCTCGATCTTCATCAAAGGCGGCCAGGACCTCCGGGAAAACGGGATCATGGTGCTCGTGTGCGGGGCGATCTCCCTCGTCATCGGCCTTTTCCTGCTCTCCATCCAAGCAAAGCACGGCGATCGCGAGTGGGTGGACTAGGCTCACGTCCGCGGCGCCCCCGCTCTTCCCCGCGTTTTCCCATGACTTCTCGGGTTTGCCGCGCGCTCGGCGGGGTAGAAGCGTTGCGGTACGTGGCGCATGGGCGCGCCACAGGCATCCCGAGAGGAAGGATCCGCAATGCCCGAGTTTGCGAACCCCTATGGCATGGAAGTCCCGAGGAAACTCACCGATTCCGAGCTCGCGCAGGCCATTCGCGTCGATCTCGCGGGCGAGCTCGAGGCCATCTACCTCTATGAGGCGCACGTGCTCGCCACTGACGATCCGGTGGCGAAGAAGGTGCTCGCCGACATCGCCGACGAGGAGAAGGAGCATATGGGCGAGCTCCTCACGCTGCTCCAGTACCTCGAGCCGACGGAGGCGGATCACTATCGCGAGGGCTCGGGCGAGGTGAAGGAGATGCTCGAGGACATGGGCATCGATCCCACCGACACGCTCAAGAAGCTCTTCGGCACCAACGTCGAAGCCGGCGAGGACTAGCCGCCTGAATTGATTTCACCGAAGGAGGCCGGTTGCGGTGCGCGCGTAGCGCGCGGCAACCGGCCTCCTTCGCAGCTGAGCAAGAATCACCCCTACCTCGCGCATCGCGCGAGGTAGGGGCTCTTCGGGCAAATAACGTCGATACGCCTTAGGCGTTCGTGTCGGCGAGGACCTGGCCGGCGAAGGCGCGGGCCTCCTTGAGGTCCTCCTCGTTCGGGCGATCCTTGTGGATCATGCCGAAGGAGCCGTAGCAGCGGAAGGACGTGCTCGCCATGGGGATGCCGTGCTCCTCGGCGAGCTTCTCGATGCGGCCCACGGAGGAGGCGGGGCTTGCGGCGGTGCCGAAGCTCGCGATCTTGCCAATCTTCTTGGCGTTCTCGTCAAAGAACGCGTAGATGCGCTTGTCCACGTCCATGCCGTAGAGGGAGGCGCCGAGGAAGAGCAGGTCGACGTCCTCCTCGAGGGGCTTCGAGACGTCCTCGGCGGGCACGCCCGCCACTTCGGCGATGGCCTTGGCCACCTTCTCCGTGTTGCCCGACCTGGTGCAATAGCGCACGGCGATCTTCATGGATCCTCCTTCAAGCACAAAGGCGCCGAGGCATCACGGCGCTTCCATCTCATACCCGTTCATAGCTTAAACACTCAACCTCGCCCGTGCGTCGGAAATCGTCTCGCTCCTTTTGAAAAACTGGAGCGCTATGCTTTGCGTATCGCCTGATGCACGGGTCGGCGGCGCAGGACGGGGAGGTGCGCGGCTTGATCGCCAGAGACAGCCTCATGGACAAGTTCACTCGGGTTTCCGTGGCCATCGGCAACCAGGTGCACCTTCGCTCGCTCCGTGACGCTTTCTCCACGATCATCACGCTCTTCATCCTCGGCGGCGTGGCCGTGCTCTTCGACAACGTCATCTTCCCGGCCGTCATGCAGGGCGACATGCTCGTGGCGTGGCAGACCTGGGGAAACGCGGTGCTCCAGGGCACGCAGAACTTCGCGTCCGTGATGCTCGCCGCGATGCTCGGCTTCTGCCTCGCGCGCAACCTCCACTTCCAAAACGCCATCGGCGCGATCATGGTGTCCACCGCCTGCTTCATCGTGGTGATCCCCCAGACGATCGAGGTTTCGGGCTCGCTCCACGAGCTCGTGCTCGACGGCAAGTCCTACGACCTCGACAAGCCCCAGACCACCGACGACGGTCAATTCCTCATCCTCCGCGCCGAGCAGGAAGCCGAGGAGGCGCAGGACGCGGACGCGAACGACGGCAGCGCGGAAGCCGGCGTTTCCCCCGCCGTGGCGCAGCTTCTGACCGATCGCCAGCTCACCTACGAGATCAACGACGCCGCCGAGGAGAGCGAGGAGGCGTACGAGGAGGAGAAGGCCCAGCTCATGGGCGACGCCGCCGTCTTCACCCAGGCCTTCACCGTGGATCAGTTCGGCTCGGGGGGCCTCTTCGTGGCCATCGTGATCGGGCTTGCGTCCTCGACGGTGTTCTTCAAGCTCTCGGGCTATAAGAAACTGCGCCTCTACCTCGGCGAAGGGGTGCCTCCCGCCGTGGCGAGCACCTTCAACGTGCTCATCCCCTCGTGCCTCACGATCCTGCTCTTCGCCGGTATCGCGGCCGTCCTCGCGGGAGCCTTCGACACGAACGTGCCCGAGATTATCGACATCGTGGTCCAGCGGCCGCTGAGCGTCTTCGTGGGCGAGAACATTTGGGGCGCCTCGCTCATCTTCAGCATCGGCATGTTTCTCTTCACGCTCGGCATCCACCAGACGACGGTGAACGGCGTGCTCCTCACCCCGATCATGCAGGTGCTCCTGGACGAGAACACCGAGGCCTTCGCGCAGGGCCTGCCCTACGACATGGTGAACTACAACTACCTCAATTACGATACGCAGGCGGTTTTCGGCACGATTGGCGGCTCCGGCTGCACGCTCGGGCTCATCATCGCGACCTTCCTCTTCTCGCGCTCGCAGTCGGCGCGCGCGGTCTGCGGCCTCGGGCTCGGCCCCGGCATCTTCGAGATCAACGAGCCGATCATCTACGGCTATCCGATCGTCTACAACCTGCCGCTCATGGTGGCGTTCGTGCTCTGCTCCCTCATCGGCTACGCGGGGAGCTACTTCATGACGGTCCTCGGGCTCATGCGCCCGTGCGTGATCACCATCGCGTGGACGACCCCGCCCTTAATCAACGCGTTCCTCGCCACCGCGGGGGATTTCCGGGCACCGGTGTGCCAGCTCGCGCTCATGATCATCATCACCGTCGTCTACACGGCCTTCATGAAGATCGCCGAGCGCACGGGCACCGGCTTCAGTGACACGGACGTGCTCGGCGACGACTTCCTCGGCTCCGAGGAGGTCATGGAGGCAGCCGAGGGCTAAGCGCGCGTCGGGCTTCTCAACCCCTTCCTTGCATTCGTCCACTCGGACCTCATCGAGCGCTCTCGCGCGATCCCGCGCTACCTCTGAGGGAGCGCGCGATTCCCGGCGGCGCACCGCGTACGCCGATCCCAATCGCCCACGCGATGCGTCCTATGGGCCCGCATTGTGTTTCAACTCGCGACAACGGCGTAATTGTTGTGGGGAATGGCCGCTAGACTGAAAGCCGCTGGAGAGGGCGCGACGAGGGGAGCGGCGCATGTATTGTCCGAAATGCGGGACCGAAGTTGAGGACGGCGCGAAGTTTTGCCCGAAGTGCGGCAATCCCATGGCGCAAGAGCAGCCGGCGCCGGCGCCCGAGGCGGCTCCCGCGCCCAGTCAACCCCCCGCGCCCGCGGCGGGGGGGCGTCCGAATTTCGTGATCCCGCTCGCGGGCGGCGCCGCCATCCTCGTGGTGTTCGCCGTGCTCGTGTGGATCTTCCTGCTCGCGCCCTACAAGATCGACGAGGGGACGTTCCCCGACGCGGCCGTGCGCTCGGTGGTGGCGAGCCAGATGGATCTCGATCGCAACGGCGAGCTCTCGCGCGACGAGGCCAGCCAGGCCACGGAGTTCACGGTGGACGGCGCCGCGAACCTCGACGGCATCCGCGTCTTCCCGAACCTCAAGACCGTCGTGGTGAAGGGCTCGTCGCTGAGCTCGGCGGATATTGGCGCCCTCGGCGCGCTCGAGACCTTCGAGGCGCCCGATTCCTCGCTCGCCACGCTCGATATCTCGAACAACCACAACCTCACGCGCCTCAGTGTGCCGGACGGCACGCAAGTGACTGGCACGGAGGCCACGCCCCTCAAGGAGATGTGGTACTCCGACGAGCTCACCGTGAGCTCGAAGAGCTCGAGCGATAGCGAGCTCGGCAAGGACTTCTCCTACAAGGTCACGCGCGCCTCCGACGGCTCGCTCGAGGAGATGGTCCAGAACTACTACAACGAGTACGGCTCGGTCTCGAGCACCTACGACACGGTCTTCGAATACGACGACGCGGGCCGCGTCGACACCTCCACCACGACCTCCACCTACTCCTCGTCCTCGTCCGATCCGTCCGTGACCACCTACACCTACGGCTACAACGACGCAGGCGTCCTCACCACCATCACCCAGACGGGCAGCTCGGGGATGACCGAATCGCTCTCCTATGACGACGCCGGCAAGCTCACGGGCCTCACCCGCACCTACTCGAGCTCCACGAGCGAGCCCTACACCACGTCGGTGGGCTACGACGACCAAGGTCGCGCGACTTCGATCTACTCCGAGAGCAGCGACTACGGCACCTCGACCTTCGCCACCTGGAGCTACGACGAGAACGGCACCCTCACGGGCTACGCCACCTCCTACGGCGACTCCTATAACTTGAACGACCATGCCCTCACCTACGACGAGCAGGGCCACGTGACGGGTGTGAAGATCACGCCCGGCCAGCTCATCAACCCCGACTATTCGCAGTACGCCCCCTCGTCTGACGACTACTCGATGGACGCGAGCTACACCTACGACGAGAACGGCGTGCTCACGGGTGGCTCGGGCGCGACGCATTACTCCTCGGGCGGGGATACCACCACGGCGACCTGCGAATACGACAACGCCGGGCGCCTCGTGAAGGTGAGCAAATCGCAGAAGAGCAACTACGGCGATTCCACCTACCTCTACGACACGGTCTACGAGCTCGTCTACCACCGCGCCTTCATCTCCAAGGACGATGAGACGGATAAGAACTACCTCTACTGCATGCCGTCCTACGACGAGTACCTCTTCACCTACGGCACGAAGAGCCCGGTGTCGGTGCGCGTGCCCGATCTCCCGCCCGACTTCTACACGGTCGAATACACCATGAGCTACACGATGTAGCGGCCGCCGAGGGAGCGCGCGCTGCCGCGCCTCGCTCCCGAGAGTACGATGCAATCGAACACGACTTCGACAACGGAGGGACCATGGGCTTCAAAGACGACTTCTCCTCGATGGTGAACCGTGGCACCGCGGCGGCGGGCAGGAAGGCGCGGCAGGTGAGCCTGAGCTCCAAGGCAAACGAGCTTCGTCGCCAGCGCCAGACCCTCGTGGCGCAGCTCGGCGCGAGCATCTACGAGGAGGTGCGCACGACGCCGTCGCTTCGCGAGGGTCGCGAGGAGCTCATCGCGCAGATCGAGGCCGTCGACGCGCAGCGTCGCGAGGTCGAGGAAGAGCAGAGGCGCATTCAGATGGAGAGCGAGGACGCGCAGACCCGCGCGATGACGTATCGCTGCGCCGTGTGCGGCGCGCCCATCCGCGCGACGGACCAGTTCTGTAGCACCTGCGGCACCCCCGCCGAGCAGGCCATTCCGAAGGTCGCCACGCCTGCTGCCCCCGTGGCGGCTCCGGGCGCCCCCGCGTGCCCCAACTGCGGCGCGCCGATTTCCGAGGACGACGTCTTCTGCATGAACTGCGGCCAGAGGATCGAGGTCGCGGTGTCCGCGCCCGAGCCCGAGCCGGTCTACGAGCCCGCTCCCGAGCCGGAGCCGGCGTACGAGCCGTTTGCCGAGGCAGAGGACGTGGCTGAGGACGTCGTGGTCACGCCGATCCTCACGCCCGAGGACGCGCCCTCCAAAGAACCGCTCTCCGAGGTGGAGGACTGGCAGGAGGATGCCTTCGTCGCCACGTACGCCGAAGTGTCCGAGCCCGAGCCCGCCCCCGAACCGGAGCCCGAGCCCGCGCCCGAGCCGGAGCCCGCGCCCGTCACCAACGAGCAGCTCGAGTCGGAGATGGAGGAGGTCATCGCCGAGGAGCTCCGGATCGAGGACACGGTCGAGGAGATCAAGGACGAAGTGGCCGCGCCTGCGCCCGAGCCCGAGGTGGAGACGGTCGTGGAAGTCGCGGGGAGCACGTGCCCGAACTGCGGCGCCCCCGTGGATCCGGGTGACATGTTCTGCATGAACTGCGGGCAGAGGCTCGAGGCCGCGCCCGCGGCGCCCGAGCCCGCGCCCCGCTTCTGCCCGAACTGCGGTGCTCCGGTGGATCCCGGCTCGAAGTTCTGCGGCAACTGCGGCGCGCCCGTCGCCTAGTGCGCGCAGGGGAGAGATGAGAGCCTGAGGGGGATGGCGATGGAGCCCGTCTTTTGCACGAACTGCGGCGCGGAAAACGATTCGAGCAAGAAGTTCTGCACGAACTGCGGCGCGCCGCTCGATAAGTCGTTCCTCGAGGAATCCGCTCCCGAGGAGGGTGCCTCGTCCTCCGGCGACTCCCGCTACGACGCCGCCGACGAGGTGGGCTCCGACGCGGGTTTCTTCGTGGACGAGGACGCGGGCGCGGATCAAACACGCTACATGCCCTCGAGCGCGCCGCAGCCTTCCGAGCAGCCCGACTACGCTCCCGGCTACGCGCCCGAATACGCGCCCCAGGGCCCCGAGAAGAAGCGCGCCGGCACGGGCAAGGTCGTCGCCATCACCTTGAGCATCATCGCCGCGGTGGCGGTCGTGGGCTTCGGCCTCTTCTACTTCCTGAACCCGCTCGGGCTCACGACGGGCATCTTCGAGAACTCCGCCGCCGCGCAGGCCCAGGCCGCCGCGGAGGCCGAGGAGAAGGCCGCCCAGGCCCAAGCCGACGCCGACGCGAAGCAGCAGGAGCTCGAGAAGGCCGAGGAGGAGGCCCAGAAGAAGCAGCAGGAGCTCGACGAGGCCAAGAAGGCCCAAGAAGAGGCAGAGCAGGCGCAGAAGGAGGCCGAGGAGGAGGCCGAGCGCGCCCAGTCCTCGAATAGCTCCAGCTCCTCGAGCGGCGTGTACGTGGGCTCAAACGGCATCGAGTACACGCACCACCTGAAGAAGACCAACTCGACCGACTACGTCCTGCCCGATAGCGACACGAAGACGTACTCCTCCGCCGAGCTCGAGACGCTCAGCAACTGGGAGCTCTACGTCGCGCGCAACGAGATCTTCGCCCGCTACGGCCGCAAGTACTCCGAGGAATCCCTCAACGACTACCTCACCAGCACCGATTGGTACACCCCGCTCTACTATGGCCCCGACTTCGACGAGGTGATGATCGAGGAGTACATGAACGAGCACGAATACAAGAACATCATGCAGATGCTCGACATCGAGCGCGATCGCGATTCCGAGTATCTCTCGTACTAGCACGAGAAACGAGCAAGTGAGCGCGTGCGGGGAAGCACGCGAGCAAACAGGGAGGAGAACCGTGTTCTGTCCAAATTGCGGGAACCAAGTCGCCGATGGCGCGAAGTTCTGCCCGAAGTGCGGTGCAACCATCGCCACGCCGGAGCAGCCGCAGCAGCCGCAGCAGCCACCCCAGCCGAATTACGGCGCGCCCCAGCAGCCCTATAACCAGGCGCCCATGCAGAGCTATCCGCCGCAGATGGTGGGCAATCCCCAGTACCAGACGATGGGCGGCTGGCTGCTCTTCTTCGTGATCGTCATGCTCATCGGCGGCGTGACGTCCATCGTGAGCGGCATCGAGGTGTTCAGTCTCGCCGGCGCCCTCAGCTACATGCTGGGCATGATCGGCGAGGGCTGGATGACGGGGATCCTCTATGTCGTGAGCATCGGCGTGATCTTCTGCGCGATCTTCGTCTTCTACATCGTCTACCTCGTCTTCCAGCGCCAGTCGAGCTTCCTCAGGATGTACCAGCTCTACAGCTTCATCATCATCGCCATGAACGCGATCATCGCGATCATCTACTCACAGGCAGGCCTCAATTCAGCGGAGCTTTGGAGCAACCTCGTCACCGCGGTGGTGGAGCTGCTCCTCATGACGCTCTACTACTCGAGGTCCGTGCGCGTGCGGACCTACATGGGCTCCGACGAGTACATGCGCCAGGCCTTCTTCTCCTTCGGCAACTAGTTCGCCGCCGGCAAATAAATCATGCGAGCAGCTCAAGGCACGCGCCTTGAGCTGCTTTTTCGCTCTCCGGATGAGCGACGTTTCGAGCGTCCAAGACACGAGGGACGGTTCTTTTGTCTTGCGGCAGGTCGTCTACCAGCGCATTTTCCAAGACAAAAGATCCGTCCCCACTGTCTTGCGACGTTTGCCCAGCTAGAGACGCTGCGCGCAAGACAAAAGAACCGTCCCTATCGTCTTGCGCGGTTGCGTTGCCTGTAAGGCGTTGGAAACACGCGTGCCATCAATCGGTGCCCCTGAGGGGCTATGGTGCAGCGTTGGAAAAACGTGTCCATACGAGCGACCTCCGAGGTGAAACGTATGACGAGCACGAGCTCGAACATCCCGCATGCCCCCTTGCCGGCGCTCTGGCGGCCCGACTTCGAGCGCGATGCGTGCGGCATCGGCGCCCTCGCGCACCTGAAGGGCCGCCGCTCGCACCAAATGGTGGACGACGCGCTCTCCGTGCTCGTGAACCTCGAGCATAGAGGCGGCGCCGGCCTCGAGCGCAACTCCGGCGACGGCTCCGGCATCCTCATCCAGATCCCGCACCGCTTCTTCCGCAAGGAGGCGCAAAAGGAGGGCCGGCTCCTGCCCGACGAGGGCGATTACGGCGTGGCGATGCTCTTCCTCCCGCGCGACGAGGAGGGCGTGGCGAGTGCCATACGACTCTTCGAGGAGGGCTGCGCGGCGGCCGGTCTGCCGCTTCTCTTCTGGCGCAAGGTGCCGGTGGACCCGCACGACCTCGGCCAGACGGCGAAATCCACCATGCCGCACATCTACCAGGCGTTCGTGGGGAGGCCCGAGGACGTGGAGCGGGGCCAGGCCTTCGAGCGGCGCCTCTACGTCTGCCGTCGCTCGATCGAGCGCACGGCCGACGCCGACCCCGCCCTCAGCGGCCGCATCTTCTACGTGTGCTCCATGAGCGCGCGCACGGTGGTCTACAAGGGCATGCTCGTGGCCACGCAAATGCGCCGCTTCTATCCCGACCTCGAGGACGCGCAGGTGGAAAGCGCCATCTGCCTCGTGCACTCGCGCTTCTCCACCAACACGACGCCCTCCTGGGAGCGCGCGCACCCGAACCGCTACCTCATCCACAACGGCGAGATCAACACGCTCAAAGGCAACGTGAGCTGGATTCGCGCCCGCGAGCCCGGCCTCTATTCGCCGGTGCTCGGCGAGGATCTTCGCCACGTGCTCCCGATCATCAACCGCGAGGGCTCGGATTCCGCGATCCTCGACAACGTGCTCGAGTTCCTCGTGATGAACGGCATGAGCCTCGAGCGCGCGCTCACCCTCCTCATCCCGGAGCCGTGGGACAAGAACGAGAACCTCTCGGCGAAGCGCCGCGACTACGACTCCTACCAATCGATGCTCATGGAGCCCTGGGACGGCCCGGCGGCCGTGGCCTACACGGACGGCGTGACGCTCGGCGCCGCTCTCGACAGAAACGGCCTGCGTCCCGCGCGCTACTACCTCACGCGCGACGACCGTTTCATCCTCGCGAGCGAGGTGGGCGTGCTCGACATCGACCCCGCCGACGTGCTCGCGAAGGGCTGCCTCGGCCCGGGCGAGATGCTGAAGGTGGACACGAGCCAAGCGCGCCTCGTGAAAAACGACGAGCTCAGGGACGCGCTCGCGACGGGCCAGCCGTATGGGGAGTGGGTGCGCGAGGGCGTGCTCACGCTCGCGGACGTGGAGGAGGCGAGCGCGGCGGCCATGAACGCTGCCGCCCCGCGCCCGGCCGCGAAGCCCCAGGACGGTCCAAGCGTGGCGCAGCGCCTCGCGCGCATGGGCTTCCACTACGACGACGTGGACGAGGAGATCCGCCCCATGGCCGAGAAGGGCTCCGTGCCGCTCGCCTCCATGGGCTACGACATCCCGCTCGCCTGCCTCTCGGATAATCCCCGGAGCTTCTTCGACTACTTCTGGCAGCTCTTCGCGCAGGTGACGAACCCGCCCATCGACGCGCTCCGCGAATCGATGGTCACCTCCACCACGCTCTACGTGGGAAACCACGGAAACCTCCTCGAGGACACGCGCGAGAACTGCCGGCTCGTGCGCCTCGAGGGCCCGATCTTGAACGAAGCCGAGCTCGAGAGCCTCGCCTCGCTTGATCGCGAGGGCCTGAAGGCGCGACGTTTCTCGGCCACCTTCGAAAACACCGGCGAGCACGCCCTCGAGGAGGCGCTCGAGGCGCTCTGCGCCGAGGTGGAGGCGGCGGTGCGCGATGGCGTGAACGTGGTCGTGATCTCCGACCGCCTGCGCGCAGACGAGCTGCCGATCCCCTCGCTCCTCGCCACCGGCGCGATCCACTGCCATCTCCTCGCGAAGGGCCTGCGCACGCGCGCGGACCTCGTGGTGGAAGCGGGCGACGCGGTGAACGCGCACGACGCCGCCGCGCTCGTGGGCTACTCCGCCTCCGCCGTCTGCCCCTACATGGCGCACGAGGCCATCCGCGACCTCTGCGCTCGCGGCGCGATCTCCCTTCCCGCCGAGAAAGCTGTCGCCAACTACGACCACGCCCTCACGCAGGGCATCGTCTCCATCGCCTCGAAGATGGGGATCTCCACCATGCAGGGCTACCACTCGGCGCAGATCTTCGAGGCCGTGGGCATCGCCCCCGAGGTGATCGAGCGCTGCTTCAAGGGCACCGTCTCGCGCGTGGGCGGCCTCGGCTTCGCCGAGATCCAGCGCGAGCTCGAGCAACGCCGAGACGAGGCCGAGGCGCTCATGATGAGCCCCTCGCCGGGGCAGCTGAGAAGCGCCGGCCTCACGAAGTGGCGCCCGCTCGGCGGCGAGGACCACCTCATCGATCCTCAAGCCATCTACCTCCTGCAACGCGCGTGCGCGGAAGACGATTTCGAGCTCTTCCGCGCCTACGCCCTCCACGTGCACCCCGAGGGGAAGGATCGCCGCTACTCGCTCCTTCGCGACCTCCTCGACTTCGCGCCGAGGGCCTCCGGGCCCGTGCCGCTCGAGGAGGTGGAGCCGGCGCGGGAGATCGTGAAGCGCTTCAACACGGGCGCCATGAGCTACGGCTCCATCTCGAAGGAGGCGCACGAGACCCTCGCCATCGCGATGAACCGCCTCGGCGGCCGCTCGAACACGGGCGAGGGCGGCGAGGATCCCGCGCGCGAGACACCGCTCGCCAACGGCGACTCCATGAAGAGCGCGATCAAGCAGGTGGCCTCCGGGCGCTTCGGCGTCACGAGCCGCTACCTCATGAGCGTTCGGGAGATCCAGATCAAGATGGCGCAGGGCGCGAAGCCCGGCGAGGGTGGGCACCTGCCCGGCGGCAAGGTGTATCCGTGGATCGCCGACGTGCGTCGCGCCACCCCCGGGGTCGGCCTCATCAGCCCGCCGCCGCACCACGACATCTACTCCATCGAGGACCTCGCCGAGCTCATCTTCGACCTCAAGAACGCGAACCCGAAGGCCCGCGTCTCCGTGAAGCTCGTGGCCGAGGGCGGGGTCGGCACCATCGCCACCGGCGTGGCGAAGGGCGGCGCCGACAAGATCCTCATCTCCGGCTCGAACGGCGGCACCGGCGCGGCGCCGCGCGATTCGATTTACCACGCCGGCCTCCCGCTCGAGCTCGGCCTCGCCGAGGCGCAGCAGACGCTCCTCTACAACGGCCTGCGCTCGCGCGTGGTGCTCGAGGCCGACGGCAAGCTCATGACCGGCCGCGACGTGGCCGTGGCGGCGCTCCTCGGCGCGGAGGAGTTCGGCTTCGCCACGATGCCGCTCGTGGCCATGGGCTGCCTCATGCAGCGCGACTGCCAGCAAGACACCTGCCCCGCCGGCATCTGCACGCAAAACGAGGCGCTTCGCTGCCAGTTCCACGCGAGCCCCGAGCACGTGGAGCGCTTCATGCTCTTCATCGCCGAGGACCTCCGCCTGATCATGGCCGAGCTCGGCTTCCGCACGGTGGACGAGATGGTGGGGCACCCGGAGTGCCTCACGCAGGCGAAGGTGGAGGGCCACTGGAAGGCCGCCACGGTCGATCTCTCCGAGGTCCTCTCGCACACGACGAACTTCTTCGGCCAGGGCGTTCCCGGCGCCTCGGGCAGGCGCTTCTTGCCCGAGATGGCCTACGACGTGGGGCTCGCGAGGGCCCTCGACGCGACGCTCTTCGTGCCCTACACCGCCTCCGCGCGCGAGCGCCTCGAGCCGATCTCCTTCCACGCGGATATCTCCAACGTGAATCGCTGCGTGGGCACGCAGCTCGGCGCCGCCGTCACCGG
This sequence comes from uncultured Atopobiaceae bacterium, assembly GCA_947625405.1. Lineage (GTDB taxonomy): Bacteria > Actinomycetota > Coriobacteriia > Coriobacteriales > Atopobiaceae > CANRLS01. Next base: position 39,742 of record CANQOF010000016.1, read on the forward strand.
GCGCCACCCCGAGGGGCTTCCCGAGGGCTCTCTCGCCATCGACTGCGAGGGCTCCGGCGGCCAGTCCTTCGGCGCGTTCCTCCCCGCGGGCATCACGCTCGCGATCGAGGGCGACGCCTGCGACTACTTCGGAAAGGGCCTCTCCGGCGGCATCGTCTCGGTGCGCCCGCCCGACGACGCCACCTTCCGCGCCGACGAGAACGCCATCATCGGCAACGTGGCCTTCTACGGCGCCACCTCGGGCAAGGGCTTCGTGGCCCAGCTGCGGGACAAGTGCGCTGAGCTGGGCGTGGGCAAGATCGCCACCGTCATGGGCCGGTACTACGCCATGGACCGGGACAAGCGGTGGGAGCGGGTCCAGAAGGCCTATGACGCCATCGTGAAGAACCAGGCCCCCTATGAGGCCGACCCCGTGGAGGCCGTCCAG
>CANQOF010000017.1 GCA_947625405.1 uncultured Atopobiaceae bacterium
GACGGCGTAGGCCTCGGAGACCTCCTTGAAGCGCTCCTCGGCATCGGGCGCCTTGTTCACGTCGGGATGGAGCTTGCGCGCCTTTTGCTGGAAGGCCTTGCGAATCTCGTCGGTCGTGGCCTGCTCGGAGACCCCGAGGATCTCGTAGTAGTCCTTGTCGGTCATGAAGGCCACGGGCGCTGCCCTTCCAAGCCGGATCCCATGCCGCGTGAGGCGCGCGGCACATCAATCACGCAAGTGTACTGAATCTTGCTCGGGGCTTGGCGAGCCTTCACGCGAGTTGCACGGGCTCATCGGGTGCAAGCGCCCAAAACGCGCCGAAGAGCTCGTTCGAGAGGAGCCACGCGGAGCGGGAGGGACGATACGCCCATGCGCCATTGCCCGCCTCCTCGAGGAGCCCCAGTTCGACGAGGCGCGCGCAGGCGCCTTGGTACGCGACGCCGAACGCCCGGCGTGCCCGCGCGTCGAGCTCGCGCGAGATGCCCGTCGTGCAGCGCACGGCGAGCATGAGGTCCTCCGCGAGGGCGGATGCCTCCGTGAGCCCCTCGACGGAAAACCCTGAGAGGGAGCGAAGCGGAGTGCGCGCAATGCGGTGTGGCGTCGACGTGCACGTGAAGCGCAGTCGCGCCACCTCTCGGGGCGCCTCCGGAAGCGTCGGCACCACCTCCCGAAGCCGCGCGTAGGCCCCTCGGGAAAGCATCGACGAGGCGCCTTGGCCAAGGCCGAGATAGGGGGCGCCATCCCAGTAGTGGCGGTTATGGAGGCTCTCCTGCCCCTCTCGAGCGAAGCTCGCGATCTCGTAGCGATGGAGGCCCCCCGCCTCGAGCGCCGAGGCCGCGCCCTCGAGCTCCTCGGCAACCTCGTCTTCGCCTGGCACCTCGACGCTTCCGCGCGAGACGGCTCGCCCGAGGGGCGTCTGGCCGTGGACCTCGAGCGGGTAGAGGCTTACGTGAGACGCACCGTGCTCGACGAGCGTCTTAGCGTGGCGCGCGAGCGCGCCCGCACGCGCTCCGGGAAGTCCCGCCATGAGGTCGGCCGAGACGCGGTAGCCGAGACCATCCGCCACGCGCAGCGCCTCGAGCGCCTCGGCCGCGGTGTGGAGGCGCCCGATGCGCGCGAGTACGGCGTCATCGAGCGATTGGACGCCGATGCTCACCCGCGTGGCGCCCGCATCGCGCGCCGTCTCGAGGAGCCTCGGCGTCGCGCTCTCGGGATTCGCCTCGAAGGTGAGCTCTGCGAGCGGCCCCGCGAGGCCCGCGACCGATTCGACGAGGCGCGGTAGGGCCTCGCCGAGGACCGTGGGCGTGCCACCGCCGATGTAGGCCGTCTCGCAATCGCGGAGGAAGCCGGCATCGGACAAGGTGGCGAGCTTTTCGACGAGGGCGCGCGCGTAGCGGGAGGGGTCGACGTCCGCCTCCGAGAGCGCGCGGCTCTCGAAATCGCAGTAGGAGCAGCGCTTCTTGCAAAAGGGCACATGGAGGTAGAGCGCCTTCGGGAGGCCCGTGCCATCTCGGCTCATCGCACGGCTTCCCGACGCCCGACCTCGCGGCGCGCATCGCCTATGAGCTCGAGGAACTCGTCGAGCTCCTCGCAGCGCATGATGCGCCGCCTCGCCTGGGCGGCTCCGGGAAGGCCCTTCAGGTAGTGGCAGGCGATCTGGCGCGCCTTCAGGATGTGCCCTCCGGTGGCATCGAGCAGGCGAAGGTGGAGCTCGAGGGCGCGCAGGCGAAGCTCGGGCGCCCTCTCGCGAGGCGCCTTCCCCTGAAGGAGCGCGCGGGCATCGGAGAAGATCCACGGATTGCCGTAGCTTCCCCTGGCCACGAGTACGCCCTTCGCGCCGCTTGCCCGAAGGAGCCCCACGCAGCGATCGGCCAAGAGCGCATCACCCGAGGCGAGGACGGGGACGTCCACCGCCCGTGCGACCTCGGCGATGGCCTCGTCCGAGGAACGACCCGCATAGCCCTGGCTTCCGAAGCGCCCGTGCACGGCGATGGCCGCGGCGCCCGCGTCCTCGAGCGCCCTCGCGAAGGACACGCCCACGGGGCGCTCGGGGGTCCTTCCCAAGCGGATCTTCGCGGTGACGGGGGTCCCAAGGCCCGCCTTCGCCACGCCCCGTCGACAAGCCCGCACGATGGCATCGGCACGTCGTGGATCGTCCATGAGCGCCACGCCCTCGCCCTTGCGCGCGACCTTCGCCACGGGGCAGGCCATGTTCACGTCGAGAAACGCGAGGCGATGGCCGAGGCGGCTCGCCACCTTTGAGGCCGCCTCCTCGAAGAGCGCGGGATCGCTCCCGAAGAGCTGGATGGCGATTTCGGGCTCCTCCCCATCGGGAATCACGAGCTCCCAAGTCTTGTCCGATGCGTAGTGGAGTCCCGCGACCGACACCATCTCGCTATAGGCGGTGGCCGCGCCGCCCGCGCGCGCCATGAGCCGCCACGCGCGATCGGACACTCCCGCCATCGGCGCCATGATGAAGGGGTTTTCGGCGAGCCGCTCCTCGAAGCCGCCCCCTCGGGGCCATGGCGCGCTCGGCCAGGAGAGCCCCGCGGCCTCGGCGTCGGCCGCAAGGAGCGCGCCCGCCTCGCTCACTCGCCCACCTTGAGGATCGCCATGAACGCCTCCTGCGGCACGTCCACCTTGCCGATGGACTTCATGCGCTTCTTGCCCTCGCGTTGCTTCTCGAGGAGCTTGCGCTTGCGCGAGATATCGCCGCCGTAGCACTTCGCGAGCACGTCCTTGCGCCGTGCCTTCACGTTCGTGCGCGCCACGACGCGGCTTCCCACGACGGCCTGGATGGGCACTTCGAAGAGTTGGCGCGGGATGATCTCCTTCAGCTTCACGGCGAGGTCGTGGCCCATGGCCTGCGCCCGCTCGCGCGGCACGATGAAGGAGAGCGCATCCACCGGATCTCCCGCGAGCAGGATGTCGAGCTTCACGAGATCGGCCTCCGCGTAGCCCGTGAGGTCGTAATCAAGCGAGGCGTAGCCCTTCGTGCGGCTTTTGAGCTGGTCGAAGTAGTCGAGGATGAGCTCTGAGAGCGGCACCTTCCAATGCATCTCCACGGAGCGCTCGGAGAGGTAGACCATGTTTTCGAAGGTTCCGCGATGCTCCGTCGTGAGCTCCATCACCGCGCCCACGTAGTCGGGTGGCACGATGACGGTGGCCTTGAGGATCGGCTCCTCGATGAAGGCGATCGACGAGGGATCGGGGAGGTCCTTCGGGCTCTTCACGTCGAGCACGGTGCCCTTCGTGGTGTGCACGTGGTAGTCCACCGAGGGAGCCGTCGCCACGAGGTCGAGATCGAACTCGCGCTCGAGGCGCTCCTTCACGACCTCCATGTGGAGAAGGCCCAAGAACCCGACTCGAAAGCCGAAGCCGAGCGCCACCGAGTTCTCGGGCTCCCAGGTAATCGAGGGATCGTTCAGGGTGAGTCGTTCGAGCGCATCGCGCAGGGCCTCGAAATCGTTCGTGTCGGTGGGAAAGAGGCCGCAGAAGACCATCGGCTTCGCCTCGCGGTAGCCGCCAAGCGCCTCCGTGGCCCCACCCTCCCTGCTGGTGATGGTGTCTCCCGCATGCACGAGGGCCGCGTCCTTGAGGCCGGTGACGACGTAGCCCACCTCGCCCGCGCCGAGGCGGCGAAGCGGCACTTCGCGAGGTTGGCGATATCCCACCTCCTCGGCGTCGAAGGGCGCCTTCGAAGCCATGAGCAGGAGCTGGTCGCGCGCGCGGATTTCGCCATCCATCACACGCACGATGGCCACGACGCCGCGATAGGCGTCGAACCACGAATCCACGACGAGCGCGGCGAGCGGATCGCCATCGTCTCCCTCGGGAGGCGGTATGAGCGCCACGATGGCCTCGAGGAGGTCGTGGATGCCCTCGCCGGTCTTGCCGCTCACGAGCACCGCGTCGTCTGCCGGGAGCGCGAGCACGTCCTCGACCTCTTCCTTGATGCGCTCGGGCTCGGCGCTCGGAAGGTCGATCTTGTTGATCGCCACCACGATCTCGAGGTTCGCGTTCATCGCGAGGAGCGCGTTCGAGACCGTCTGCGCCTCCACGCCCTGCGTGGCGTCCACAACGAGCACCGCGCCCTCGCACGCGGCGAGCGAGCGCGAGACCTCGTAGGAGAAATCCACGTGCCCGGGGGTGTCGATGAGGTTGAGGGCGTAGACCTCGCCGTCGTCGGCCTCGTAGAAGAGGCGCACGGCGTTTGATTTGATGGTGATCCCGCGCTCGCGCTCGATGTCCATCGTGTCGAGCACCTGGGAGGTCATCTCGCGATCCTCGAGGGTGTGCGTGGCCTCGAGGATGCGATCCGAGATGGTGGACTTGCCATGGTCGATGTGCGCCACGATGGAGAAGTTGCGCACGCGTTCGCGCGGCACCTGGGGGGAGTATGCGTCTCGAGCGCTCATGGGGATGATGATAGCGGTAAGGCGAAGGCGTGGTACAATGCGCAGACTGTTGGCATACACCACCATCGCTCGAGCCCTCGTGGGCTATCGGAAAGGTTCATTCGTGGCAAACATCAAGTCTCAAAAGAAGCGCATCAAGACCGCCGAGAAGGCTCGCATGCGCAACCGCGCTGTCCGCTCCTCCCTGAAGACCGCCATCAAGAAGGTGCACATGGCCGTGGAAGAGGGCGACGCCAAGACGGCGCAGGCGCTCGCAAACGACGCGTGCCGCCTCCTCGACAAGGCCGCCTCCAAGGGCATCATCCACAAGAACCAGGCGGCTCAGCGCAAGAGTGGCGTCCAGAAGCTCGTGAACACGATCTCCTAGCGCCACCGACCGTTTCCCTCGCGCTTTCGGGACCTCGGACTATCCGGGGTCCCTTTTCTTGGTCGCCGTGCCCGCACGAGGCGCGCGCTACCCGCAGATCTCGCAGATCCAGCGTACGAGCTCGCTCTCCTCGTTCGCCGAGCCCTTGAGGGCGTCCTCGACGTCGAGCGCGCGATTGAGGAGCGTGACGAGCTCGTTTCTCGAAAATCGTCGCGAGGCGCGCCAGGGCTGGCGATGTCGCCACGCGTTTTGCGGGCTTCGGTCTTGGGGGCGCATGCCAAACCTCTCCGCGAGGATCTCCGTCCCTCGCTGTTCGCCGTAGCCCTCGCGCTCAAGCTCCTTCGCCACGAGCGCCTCTTTGAGGTAGCGCGTGATCCACACGTGGTAGCCGATGCGCCCCTCCTCGCCACTTTCGAAGATCAGCTCGAGCGCCTTCTCCGCGTCCTTCGAAATCACCGCGTCGGCCACGGTCCAGGGCGCCGCGGCCTCGTTGCGATCAACCAGGGCGCGAATCGTGTCCGCATCCACCCAGCTGAGGTCCTCGTGCTGCTCGCGAATGGTGCGAAGGGCGCGCGAGAGAAGCGGTGGGTTTATGCCCACGCGGTCGATGAGCTCGTTCTTCGCGAGGGGGTCGAGCCGTAAACCGAGCTCAGCCGCCATGCGGTCGACTTGGCTCGCCGCATCCCTCTTCTGGGGCTCGTTGCACCTGATGATTGCGCCCTTACCGAGCGCGCTCACCGCCTTGTAGAGCTTCGAGCGCGCATTGAGCTTGTCGGCCACGAGGAGAAGCGATGCCTCGGGATTGGGATCTTCAAGGTAGGTGACGATCGCGTCCCTCGCCTCAGGCGGGAGCGCCTGCGCCTCGCGTACGATCACCAAGCGCTGCCCCCCACCCATGGGAAGTTGGTTGAGCGACGCGATGAGCCGCGCGACGTCCCCCTCCTCCATGCCCGAGGTGGCCGTGAGCTCGTCGAGGTCGAAGAAGGCCGCGGGGCCGTCGAGGCGGCCCTTGAACCGCGTGATGGTGCGGTCCCGCTTGAGCGTGTCCGTGCCCACGGCGGCATACGCGCTGAGCAGCTTCTTCGTCTCCGCCACGCCCACTCCCCTCCGCTCGACGTGGCGCTAAGTCTAGCCGAGCGAGGCAGCTTGGGCCCTTTCGCATCTCACGCGCGGGCCATCTGCGCCGGGGCGGATCTCCACGCTTCCCACGTCCTTCGTGCAGAGGAAGAGCGATCCTTGGGAGGTGAGTGCCTCCACGCATTCCTCCTTCGGGTGCCCGTAGCGGTTCCCCTCCCCCGCCGAGGCGACGGCCACCTCCGCGGAGAGCTCCCCCGCCTCCTCCTCGTCTATCGAGGCAGAGGAGCCGTGATGGCCCACCTTCAGGAAATCGACGTCGCCGATGAGCTTGTCGTCGAGGAGCGAGCGCAGCACGTCGCCCTCCGCGTCGCCGGTGAGAAGCCCCGTGAACGAGGCGCCGCGACGCTCAAAGGCAAGGCCCAGCACGAGCGATTCGTCGTTCTCATCGCCATCCTCCGGTTCCCTCGGCCAGAGCATCGTGAGGGTGAAGTCGCCGACGTGGACGCGCGTTCCCGCCTCCAACTCCTCGACATGCGCGCCGAGGTCGCGCGCCGCGGCCATACCCTCTTGCGTCATCGCCTCGCGCTGGCCCTCGGGGACGAGGATCGATCCCACGCGCACCTTGCCCGCGAGCTCGGGAAGACCTCCCGCGTGATCGTCATGCTGGTGCGTGAGGATCACGGCGTCGAGTGAGAGCACTCCCTCCCTCGCGAGCGCGGATACCACCGAGGCATCGGGCCCCGTGTCGATGAGCGCGCAATCCCATCCGTCTTGGACGAGGATCGCGTCTCCCTGGCCCACGTCGAGCACCACGACGCGCGCTCCCTGGACAAGCGGCCTCACGAGCATCCACGCGCAGAGCGCCGCGGCGGCCGAGCCCGCGAAGAGGCCGACCCTCTCGAGCGTCGGACGAGGCCACCACAGCCAGAAGCCAAGGAGGATCGTCCAGGGAAGGATCGTGGCCCAAGGCTCGGCCACCTCGAGTGCGACCTCAGCGAAGGGAAAGCGCCCCAGGCCCTCGGCGACGATGAGGAGGAGATGGCCCAATACCGCGGCGAGCGTGACGAGCAATCCTGCGAACACGGGCACCCATGAGAGGAACGCGCTCGCCATCGAGAGGGCGAGGAACGCCTCGAAGGGCGTGACGAGGATCACCGCCGCAAGGGGCGCCATGAGCGAGAGGTCGCCGTACGTGGCGGCCACGAGCGGCGCGGAGACCACCGTGCAGAGGAGCGCGAGCGCCGCCTGGAGCTTGAGGGCCCGCCACGCCTCGACGAACGCGCGCTTCAGCCAGCGCCGTCGAGAGACGCCCTGGATCCTGCCATCGAGTCCGAGGACGGCCCTCAACCACGGCGAGACGAGCGAGATGGCCGCCACGCAGAGGACCGAGAGGCAAAAGCCCAAATCCCCCACGCTCGTGGGATTGACGAGGACCATCGCCATCGCGCTGAGGCCAAGCGCGTGCAGCCCCCATGCGCGCCTTCCCGCGAGCAGCGCGATCTCGGATGCGCCCACCATGGCAAACGACCGAATGGCGGAGGTGGGTTGGCCGCAAAGGAGCACGTAGGCGAGGCCCGCCAAAAGAAGGGCGACGACGCGCACGGAGGCCTTGAGACGCACATGCTCGAGCGCCGCTCCCACGAGGCCGAGCAAGAGGGCCACATGGAGCCCGGACACGGCGATGAGATGGCTGAGGCCGATTTTCGAAAAGAGGTCGTCGATCCCGAAGCGCTTGATGCCCTCCCTCGCCCCGAGCGCCGATGCGGCCACGAGCGCGCGGCCTGGGCTCTCCTCTGGCGAAACGCCGGAGAGGAGGAACTCGCGAGCCTCCTCAACAAGCGCCGTCAAGCCCGTGGGAGGTTGCGCGTCGATCAGGGAGACGATGTTCACCGTGCCCGTGATGCCTTGGGTCTGCGAACTCACGCCCCACTCGTCGTCCCCAAGCGGCTCGAAGCGCCCGACCGCGTGCAGCTGAGTTCCCAGGGAAAGCGGATCGTTGCTCGAGACCCATACCCTTCCCGCGGATTTGCCTTCGATGACGACGCGCGCGGAGCTCCAATAGCCTTGCTCGACGGGGCTCGGGCGTCGCTCGATGATGAGCTCCCAGGAGGAAACCGCGTGCGCTTCCATGGCATCGAGATCCCTGGCCTCTCGCGCGAGAATCGTGCGACCGAGGGCTCTTCCCACGCACGCGGCGGCAAGGCACATCCCGAAGACCACCGAAACGCGCACGCCGAGCGCCGCGCCCATCCCGTGCTCTGCGCGCTGCAGGCTCACTACGCACACCGCGAGCGTGGCGCCGCAGGCAAGCGCGCCCAGGAGCCACCACACGAGCGGCTCCTCGAGGAGCACGCTCGGGGCGCCGATCGGCTGCTCGAGCGTGAGGCGCGTGCCCGCGAAGAGCGCGATGAAGACGAGGACGGAGAGAGGGCACGAGGTGCGCTCGGGCCACGCGCGCTCAGACACAGATGAGGTCCTTCAGCGAGGCGAACTTCTTCTCGCCTATCCCCGAAACCCTCATGAGGTCCTCTGGCGAGGCAAAGGGGCCCGCGCTCTCCCTGTCGGCGATGATCTTCCTCGCCGTGGCCTCCCCCACGCCCGGTAGCTCGCAGAGCTCCTCCTCGCTCGCCTGGTTGATGTTGACGAGGCTTGAGGCGCTCGAAGAGGAAGAGGATGTGGTGGCTTCCACGGTGCTCGTGGAGGAGGCCTGCGCCGCTTCGCCCGCACGGGGAATGTGCACCTTATCGGCATCGCCCACGGGCGCCGCGAGGTTGACTTGCGAGACATCGGCATCTTCCGCGAGGCCTCCCGCGATCTCGACCACGTCCACGACACGCAGGTCCTCACCCGTGATCTCGTAGACCCCGGGAGCGGCGACCGCGCCATCGATGTGGACGCGCGCACGCGAGGGAGCCGCTTGCGCCTCCTCGCCATCCGAGGACGACGCTTCGGATGCTCCGTCGTCCTCGTCGGCGCGAGCGTCGTCTTCACCCGCTGCCGCACCTTCGACCTCGGACGTGAGACGCGGGATCTCGACGCCCGGCTCGCTCGTTTGCATGAGGAGCGTCGCGGCTGACCCCGCGCACAAGAGGCACCCGATGATGAGCGCGGCGTGCTTGCTCGCGAGTTGTCGCAAGGTTCTCGCGAGAGACACGCGGGTTCTTGATCGCCTGGCCATGGCCCACCTCCGAGGCCATGGTGGAATTCCCTCGGCGAAGCGGAGCGAATTGGCGATTTAATCGGGAGCCAGAACGTGCCGGGGGCCGACCAGCGGAAAGACGCGGCGTTCGAAACAGCGAGGAAGCGACCCCAACAACCCCCAACAAGGGAGCGCAGATATCCTCACTCGCCTCGCGCGTCTCCACGAACCTTCCATGCCGCGGGCGCGAGCGTCGCGTGGCGCTCCGAAAGCGCACACGGGGGCTTGTAGCTGGGACACCCCTCGATATCCACGTACTCGAGCGCCGAGAACCCCTCTTCCACGAGCTCATCGGGATCCAACGCCTCCCAGGCCCTTCGCACGACATCGAGACGCGCGTGGGTCTCGGGGCGTCGCGGCATGAAGAGCGTGCAGCAATCCGGCGCCTTCTCGCTCGAGAGATCGAAGGTGCCGATCTCTCGAGCGCGATCGATGATCTCGACCTTATCCGAGCCGATGAGCGGCCGTAGGATGGGAAGCGTTCGCACCGCGTCGTTGGTGGCGCGGATGTTATCGAGCGTCTGCGAGGCCACCTGCCCTAGGGATTCGCCGGTCACGAGCGCCTTCGCGCCCTCGAGCTCCGCCACTCGCTCGGCAATGGCGATCATCGCCCGCCGATAGAGGATCACGCGAAGATCGGGCGGGCCCTCGAGCGCCATCTTTCGCTGGATCTCCCCAAAGGGCACCACGTAAAGGCGCCCCACGAGCCCATAGGGCTTAAGCGCTTGGAGGATGTCCTGGACGAGCCATTCGCTCGCGTCCGAGGTGACGGGCCTCCCCGAGAAATGCACCGGGCATACGCACGCTCCCCTGCGGCCCACCATCCAACTCGCCACAGGCGAATCGAACCCGCTCGAGAGCAGCGACACGACCTTGCCGGCGGTGCCCACGGGAAGGCCGCCGGCTCCTCGCATCCCCTCGCCGAAGACGTACGATTGGCCGCCCACGATGTTGACGGTGATCGTCACATCGGGATCGTGCATTTGCACGATCTTCTCGGGAAACGCCGCGCAGAGCGCCGCGCCCACTGATCGGTTGATGTCAAGGGTGTGCTCCGCGTAGTCGGTGTTCGACTTCTTCGCGTGGACCTTGAAGGTGCGGAAGTGTTCGCTCTCCCGCATGGCGAGGATGGCCGCTTCCGCGAACGCCTCCTCGGTGCGCGGCCCTTGCCAGGCGATGGCCACGCGCGCCACGCCCGGCACCTTCGCCGCCGCGGCGGCAATATCGCCCACCTGCGATTCATCTTCCGATTCGCAGAGGATCCGGCCTTGGAAGCGCTCGAGCTTCGCAACGCGGAATCCGGAAAGCGCCGCACGGAGGTTCCTCAGGAGCGCGTCCTCGAAGCGCCGCCTGTTCTTACCCTTGAGGGCGATCTCGTGATAGGAGACGAGGCAGACCTTGCGGGGCATCGATCAGTCGCTCTGATCGCCGTGAGCGAGGTCTTTTTCGAAGTCGCTCTTGTCGTAGCTCAGCGTGCCGTCGCCGATCTCCTTCATCGCGATGGAGATGGGGTCTTCCCCGCTGATGATCGCCGTCACGTCCTCGAAGCCCTGCGCGTCGGCAACGCGAAGGCGCTGGCCGTGGAGCATGTTGTTGATGTCCGCCGCGCGCTTGGACGCGATTGAACAGAGGAGGAACGGGTTCTCCTCGGTCTTCGAAAGCAGCTCATCGATATCGGGCGTCATGGCGTCCATGGGATTCCTTTCAAGCCTGTGTTCAAGCCTGCGCAATGCAACGCGCGAGCTCCTCGGCCGCGCGATCGGCGCCGTCGTTCAAGATCCGCACATCATAGAGCGGTGCCATCTCCATCTCGCCCTTCGCGTTCGCGAGGCGGCGCTCGATCTCGAGCGGCGTTTCCGTGCCCCTTGCCTTGAGCCTTCGCGCGAGCTCCTCCATCGAGGGTGGCTCGATGAAGATGAGCAACGCGTCGGGCCGCTTTTCGCGAATGGCGATGCCACCTTGCACGTCGATCTCGAGGATGATGGGATGGCCCTCGGCGAGGACCGTTTCCACTTGCTCCTCGGGCGTGCCATAGGAGGCACCGTGCACCTTTGCCCATTCGAGCAAGGCACCAGAAGAGACGAGACCCCGAAAGGTCTCGTCATCAACGAAGTGGTAGTCAATCCCGTCCCTCTCGCCGGGGCGCGGAGCGCGAGTGGTGCACGAAACACTATGCACGACCTCGGGATGGGCGGCAATCACCTTGTTGACCAAGGTGCCCTTTCCCACCCCGCTCGGCCCGGAGACGACGACGAGACGAGGAGGAAGCGGCACTACTTGGTGAGGAGCTCGATCAGGTGCTCGCGCTGACGCTCGCCGAGACCCTGCACGCGACGCTTGGCGGAGATGCCGAGCTCATCCATCACCTTGGCGGCCTTTGCCTTGCCATAGCCGGGGAGAGACTCGATGAGGGCGCGGACGGGCATGCGCTGCGCGGCGGGATCGTCGGACTTCAGGACCTCTTCGAGAGTAACCTTCCCCTCCTTGATCTTCTCACGAAGTTCAGCGCGAGCATGACGCGCGGCGGCGGCTTTCTTCAGGTTCTCTGCGCGCTGTTCCTCAGAGAGCTTGGGAAGTGGCATGGTTTCTCCTCACATCGTTCGAACAGGCGTGTGCGGCCTGCGTCGTGGGCAAAGGCTTTTCTTTGCCCCGCTACTTTGGCATTGAAGCGCTTGCTATGCAAGCTTTCGGGAGCCGGGCGCCTCGCTTTTTAACCCTTGGGCGCAAAGCGGACAATCCTCGGGAGCCCATGATTCGATGGCAAGGGCGAGGAGCGGATAGAACGGTGCGTCGAAGAGCCGATCCGTCTTGCGGTCGATGAGCGAGACGACGCCCACGACCTCGGCTCCCGCCGCCTCTACGAGGTCTGAGACCTCCTTCACGCTGCCCCCCGTGGTGACGACGTCCTCGGCGACGATCACGCGGTCTTCGGGGGCGATGGTGAAGTTTCGACGAAGGGTCATCTTCCCGTCCTGCCGCTCGGCGAAGATGAAATCGCGATCGAGGGCGAGCCCGAGGGCAAACCCGAAGGTGATGCCTCCCACCGCCGGGGAGACGACGAGCGTGGCGGCTTCCCGCACCTCCTCGGGAAGGCGGGAGACCGCCTCCTCCGCGAGCATGAGCGTCGTCTTGGGACTGCGCATGAGCTGGGCGCATTGCACGTAGCGGTTCGAGTGGCGCCCGCTCGTGAGCGTGAAGTGCCCGGTGCGCAGCGCTCCGGTCTCCTCGAGGATGGCGAGGATATCGGCATCGGTGAGAGCCATGTCTTCTCCTTATCGAATGGTGCCTATGGGTTCGCGACGAGCCTTGGGGGGGAATCATCTCTCCTCGCAAAGCTCCCGGATGATCGCATCGAAGGCCGCGCAGGGATCCTCTGCCGCCATGATCGGCCTCCCGATCACGAGCTTGGAGGCTCCGCGTGAGATCGCCGCCGAGGGCGTGGCCGTTCGTCTCTGATCTCCCTTCGCGGCACCCGCGGGGCGCACCCCGGGGCAGATGAGGAGCGCGTCGGGGCCCAGGAGCTCCCTGAGATGGCCGACCTCCTCGGGCGAGCAGACGAGGCCGTTCGCCCCGTTTCCGAGCGCGAGCCGCGCGAGTCGCTCGACTTCGCTCCCCACGGCGTCCCCCACGCCGATGGAATCCAAGGTGTCTTGGTTCATGGAGGTGAGGACGGTGATCGCGATGAGCTTCGCGGGATCTCCCTCCCCAAGCGAGGCCACCCCGCGAGCGGCCGCGGCGACCATCTCCGCGCCTCCGAGCGCGTGAAGGGAGACGAGATCGGCCCCGCTTTGCGCTGCGGCCCTTGCCGCCCCCTCCACCTGGAAGGGGATGTCGAAGAGCTTGAGGTCGAGGAAGACCTTGAGCCCCCTCTCCTTCAAGGCGGCCACGATGCTCGGGCCCTCTTGGTAGTAGAGCGTCATGCCGACCTTCGCCCACTCAAGGCGTCCCTCGAGCCGGCCCGTGATTTCGAGCGCGCGGTCCTTCGCGCAGTCAAGGGCGAGGATGATCGCCTCGGCGGCGTCGTGGGTACTCAGCATACGAGCGCTCCTCTGAGGTCGTTGATGTCGCGTACGCCCTGCTCCTCCACCCACGCCTCAAGCTCGGCGAGGATGCGAGGCGCGCAATCGGGCTCGAATAGGTTCTGCGAACCGATGGAGACGGCGGTGGCGCCCGCGAGGATGAACTCGGCCACGTCCTCGCCCGTCTGGACGCCGCCCACCCCGCAGAGGGGGATCGAGACGGCTTGGGCGGCCTCCCAGACCATGCGCACGGCGATCGGGTGGCAAAGAGGCCCCGAAAGCCCTCCCGTGGGCTTTGAGAGCTTCGAGCGGCGCGTGTGTACGTCGATCGCCATGCCCGGGATGGAGTTGATGAGCGTGAGCGCGTCGGCGCCCTCGGCCTCGAGCGCCCTCGCGATCTCGCCCACGCGAGCCGGAGCCATCTTCACGAGGAGCGGACGCGTGGTGCGCGGTCGCACCGCGCGGATGACCTCGGCCGCGCCCGCGGGAGTCGAACCCATGGCGATGCCGCCGCACGCGATGTTCGGGCACGAGATGTTGATCTCGAGGCCGGAGGCGAAGGGCGCGAGCTCCTCGAAGAGCTCAACCGCGGCCACGTACTCGTCGACGGAGTGCCCCGCCACCTGGCAGATCACCGCGCAGTCGTGGTCCCTGAGGCCTTGGAGATAGTCCCCGCATTGCGCGACAAGGCCTCGCACGCCGGGGTTTTGCAAGCCCACGGAGTTGATCATGCCGCCATAGACGTCCGCCATGCGCGGCTGGTCGTTGCCATCCCACGGCTCGGCCGCGCACCCCTTGGTGGTGATGGCGCCAAGACACGAGACATCGTAGAAGCCCTCGAATTGCCAGCCGAACCCGAAGGTGCCCGAGGCGGTGTTGAGGGGGTTCTTCATGGGAATTCCGCCGAGGTTCACGGCAAGGGAAGCGCTCATGGGAAAACCACCTCCGAGGCGTCAAAGACGGGGCCATCCATGCAGGCGCCCTTCATCCCCCGTACCGTCTTCACGGCGCAGGTGGAGCACGCGCCGAAGCCGCAGGCCATCGTGCGCTCGAGCGAAACCTCGCAGGGAACGCCCCCCTCGATCGCGCGCGCGGAGACGGCCTTCATGAGCGGCTCCGGCCCGCACACGAGCACGAGGTCGTAGTCGCGTTTCGCGAGAAGCTCGAGCGCGGGAACGCTCGCAAAGCCCTTCTCGCCCGCGCTCCCGTCATCGGTTGAGGTGATGATCTCCCCGCTCACGCGCGCCTTGAGCTCGTCGATCCCCCAGAGGAGGTCCTTCGTGCGCGCTCCCACCACCACGTCGGCGGCAATACCCGCCGCAGCGCAGGCGAGTGCGGCGGCGAAAATGGGGACGGTGCCCGTCCCCCCCGCGACGAGGAGCGCACGCGTGGCGTCCTCGGGGATGCGCCAACCGTTTCCCAGCGGGCCGAGGACGCTGAGCGTGCTTCCCGCTTCCACGCGAGAGAGCTGGGCCGTCCCCGGCCCGATGAGCGCGTAGACGAGCTCGATCGTGCCGGCGTCGTCGTCGGTTTGCGTGAAGGAGAGCGGGATTCGGGTGAGTTGGCGAGGCTGCCCCGGCACCGCCACGTTCACGAACTGTCCCGCGCGCAGCATGCGCGCGAGCTCGCCAACCTCGAGAACGATGCGGTGGATCTCGCCAGAAACGAGCTCGTTTGCCACCACGCGCGCATCGAAGAGGCGCCCCTTGTTCGGTGTCGGAATGGGCATCTACGCCACCTTCCCGGCTTTGAGCACATGGCGCCCCGAGACGAAGAGATCGACGGCGCGCCCGGTGAGGTGCGCTCCGAGGAATGCGGAGTTCGTGGACTTGCTCTCGAGGAAGCCCCTGTCCACGACGACCTTCGCCTCGGGATCGATGAGCGTGAGGTCGGCCTTCTTCCCCGCCTCGATCGTCACGGGGTCGAGGCGAAGGATCTTACGCGGGGAGATCGCCATGGCTTCCACGAGGCGCGCCCATGAGAGGCGACCCGGCCCCACGAGGTTCGTGATCATGAGCGGAAGCGAGGTCTCGAGGCCGATGGTGCCGAAGGCCGCGATCTCGAACTCGCAGTCCTTCTCGTGCTTGGCGTGGGGCGCGTGGTCGGTTACCACGCAGTCGATCGAGCCGTCGATGAGGCCCTCGATGAGCGCCACCGCGTCATCGGGCGTCCTCAATGGCGGGTTCATCTTGAGGTTCGTCTGATAGGCGTCGGTGATGTCCTCCTCCGTGAGGAAGAGGTGGTGCGGAGTCACCTCGCACGTCACGGGCAGGCCGTCCGCCTTCGCCGCGCGTACGAGCTCAAGCGAGCGCGCCGTGGAGATGTGCGCCACGTGGAGAGGGCATCCCGTGATCCTGCAGAGTTCGATGTCGCGCATGATCTCGAGCTCCTCGCCGAGCGCCGGCCAGCCGAACATGCCGAGGCGCGTGGAGGCGCGACCCTCGTTGATGACGCCGTTCTTCGTGAGGGATTCCACCTCGGAGTGCGCGATGACCACGCGATCGAACTGCGAGACGTAGGCCATGCAGGTGCGCATCATGCCCGCGCTCTGCACGCCATGGCCATCGTCGGAAAAGCCCACGGCCCCCGCCTCGGTCATGTCGCCGATCTCCGCGAGCGCCTCGCCCTTCTCGCCTCGCGTGAGCGCGCCGATCGGACGGACCCGCGTTTTCTTCTCTTCGATGCCCCGATCGATCTGGTAGCGCACGGACGTGCCCGTGTCGGTCACCGGGTCGGTGTTGGGCATCGTGGCGACGTCCGTGAAGCCGCCCTTCGCCGCGGCGCGCACGCCCGAGGCGATGTCCTCCTTGTATTCGAAGCCGGGATCGCGGAAGTGCACGTGCATGTCGACGAGCCCGGGGACGAGGATCTTCCTGGCTCCCGCGACCACCTCCTCGTCACCCGCGCTGAGGCCCTTGCCCACCTCCGCGATGCGCTTGCCCTCGATGCGCACGTCGAGCACCTCGTCGAGCCCGATGGCGGGATCGATGGCGCGCACGTCTTTAACGAGCATCGTTTTCACCTCCAAGCAGGAGATACATCGCCGCCATGCGCGTGGCGACGCCCGCCGTCACCTGGTCGAGCACCTTCGCCTGCGGCGAATCGGCCACCTCGTGCATGATCTCCATGCCGCGGTTCATCGGGCCCGGATGGCAGATGATCGATCCGGGACGCATGAGGCTCCTCCGGCGCTCATCGAGCCCGAAGAGGCGGTTGTACTCGCGCTTCGAGGGGATGGCCGCGCCGCCCATGCGCTCGAGCTGCACGCGGAGGAGATAGACCACGTCGACCTCGGGGATGACCGCGTCGAGGTCAGCCGTCTGCTCCACGCCCCAATACGCGGGATCCGCCACCTGGAAGGTCGGCGGCCCCACGAGGATCGGAGTGGCCCCCATGGTCTTCAGCGCGGGCACGAGCGAGCCGGCGACGCGACTGTGCGAGAGGTCGCCGACGATGGCGACCTTGAGAGAATCGAGATGGCCGAAATGCTCGCGGATCGTGTAGAGGTCGAGCATGGCCTGGGTGGGATGCTGGTGCTTGCCGTCTCCCGCGTTGATCACCACGGCATCGGTGTTCTCCGTGATGAGGTGCGGGGTGCCCGCGAGCGAGGCGCGGCACACGAACATGTCCACGTTCATCGCGCTGATCGTCTGGATCGTGTCGGCGAGGCTCTCGCCCTTCACGACGCTCGAGGTGGAGCCGCCCATGTTGAGCGAGTCGGCGGAGAGGCGCTTCTCCGCGAGCTCGAACGACGAGCGCGTGCGCGTGGAGGGCTCCAGGAAGAGATTCACGATCGTGCGTCCGCGAAGGGCGGGCACTTTCTTGATCGCGCGGCTGTTCACCTCGGCAAACGAACGACCCGTATCGAGAATCTGCGTGATGTCGTCGGCGGTGAGGCTCGTCGTGTCGAGGAGGTGCTTCACGGATAGCGCCATCTAGCTCTCCCTTCCCTCTTCGTCGACCTTGTCCCAAATCTCCACCGCCATCTTCCCATCCGTCTCGGGGAGCAGGACGCGCACGTCCTCCTCAGTGGCGGAGGGAACGTTCTTTCCCACGTAGTCGGCGCGAATGGGAAGCTCGCGATGGCCGCGATCGACCATCACCGCGAGCTGGACGGTGGAGGGGCGCCCGAAATCCATGATGGCGTCGAGGGCACCGCGCACCGTGCGCCCGGTGTAGAGCACGTCGTCGACGAGGATGATGTCCTTGTCGTCCACGGAAAACGGGATGTTCGTGGCGTGGAGGACGGGTTGGATGTGACGCACCACGTCATCGCGGTAGAACGAGATGTCGAGCGAGCCGACGGGCGGCCTCCTCCCCTCGATCTTGCCAAGCTCATCTGCGATGAGTTCGGCGAGATCGGCGCCACGCGTGACGATCCCCGCGAAGGCGATCGTCTCCGCGCCCTC
Organism: uncultured Atopobiaceae bacterium; assembly: GCA_947625405.1. GTDB lineage: Bacteria > Actinomycetota > Coriobacteriia > Coriobacteriales > Atopobiaceae > CANRLS01. Next base: position 17,490 of record CANQOF010000017.1, read on the forward strand.
GTTCGCCTCGACGATCTCATGCGCGATGCGCGTGATCGTGCGGCGCATGTCCCTCTCGTCCATGATCTGGGCCTTGGGCCCATGTGCGTTCATAGCCTCACCTGCCTCGTCACGAAAAAAAGACGGCCTGCCTCATCGGCGCGGTCGTCTTCAGCGTGAAGGCTTGGTGGGTTCGTTTCGTCTGCGTTGGGCCTTGCGGGCATCTCGTACCGCGCTTAAAGGTCTGAGCGAGACTTTACCACGGCGCGGCCCTTCCCTCGTCGACGCTTAGCCAGCGTCCTCGCTTCCCTTCGAGATCGCGAGGCGATCCCTGAGCGCACGCGCGTATTTCGAGAGGTAGCCGGCCGTGAAGCCGACGCCGTTTATGGAGAGGGAGTGCAGCCCCGCCTCCACGAGCGAGCGCGTGTAGGCGAGCCGATCGATCTCGGGTGGCTCCTCCTCGCGAAGGTGGAAGGCGAGCTCGCGAAGCGAAGGGGAGACGCTATCGAGGCTCGCGATGAGGGTGGGGTCCATGCGCGCGAAGATCCGCACCGCCCCCTCGCGCACCCTCTCGTCATCGGGATAGGCGGCGAGCGCCTTCTCCACATAGCGAAAGCCGACGACGTAGAGCGCTTGGCGGATTTGAGGATCGTCGACTCCCAGGCGATCGAGCACGTCCATCATGTCCATCCAGCGCTCGAACTGCGTCTCCCAAGAAAGCGTGACCGAGGACGAGCCCGGAAGGTCCTCTCTATAGTGGTAGTAGGGCTCGTCGGTGTAGACGATGGAGCTCGCCTGCGCGAGGGTCTCCACCATGAAGGGGTTGTCCACCCAGCCGGCCCCCGGCACCTCCTTGAAGCGAATGCCACGCGCTTCGAGGAAGGCGCGCCGGTAGAGCGCGCTCCAGATGGAGGGGTGGTAGCGGATGAGCCATGGCTCATCGCGAAGCGTGAAGGGCTGGGACTTCGGGCGGATCGCGCGATAGTAGTCGTTGTGCCAGCGCCGGACGGTGCCGTCTTCGCCTTGCACGAGACGCCAATACGAGGACTTCACCACGTCGGGGAAGTCGAAGCGCGCGGCGAGCTCGAAGAGGTCGTCGTACATGTGCGACGCGGGATAGTCGTCAGGCTCGAGGATGGCCACATAGCGGCCGCGCGCCCTCGAGAACCCGAGATTCACGGCCTGTCCATAGCCCCCGTTTTGCTTCGAGACGACCTTGACGCGCGAATCGCGCATCGCCACCCTCTCGGCGATCTCGCGCGTCCCATCGACGGACCCATCGTCCACGACGAGGATCTCAAGCGCGATCCGATTGTTCTTGCGCGCCGATTCGAGCGCCTCCTCGAGGTATACCTCGACGTTGTAGGTGGGCACCACGACCGAGACGTCGATTTCGCGCCCTTCCTCCTCGCGCTCCGCGGGCATCAGATCTCCCCCATGGCTTCGTAGGCGTCACAGACCTCGTCGGCCGGTCCAAGCATGAACTGGCGACCCTTTTCTATCCAGCAGGCGCGATCACACATGCGCCGCACGAGGTCAACGGAGTGGCTCACCAAAAGCACGGTCACCTCGCCCGATTCCACGAGCTGGCGGATGCGCTCCTCGCACTTCTTCTGGAAGAGGAAGTCGCCCACGGAAAGCGTCTCGTCCACGATGAGGATGTCGGGCTCGGTGATGGTGGCGATGGCGAAGGCGATGCGCGCCACCATGCCGCTCGAGTAGTTCTTGAGCGGCATGTCGAGGAAGTCCTCGAGCTCGGCGAACTCGACGATGTCGTTGAAGCGCTCGTCGATGAACTCCTTCGCATAGCCGAGGAGCGCGCCGTTCAGGTAGATGTTCTCGCGCGCGGTGAGCTCCACGTCGAAGCCCGCGCCGAGCTCGATGAGCGGCGCGATGGAACCCCGCACGTCCACCGAGCCCCGGGTGGGGTCGAGCACTCCCGCGATGATCTTCAGCATCGTCGACTTGCCCGAGCCGTTCGTGCCCACGAGCCCGAAGGCCTCGCCCTTTCGCACCTTAAACGACACGTCCACAAGCGCGCGGAACTCCTTGAAGTAGAGCTTTCCGCGCGCGAGCGAAATGAAGTACTCCTTCAAGGAGTTCAGCCGCTCGGAGGCCATGTTGAAGACCATGGACACGTCGCGCACGTCGATCGACACCTCGCGCTTCGAGAAATCGATCGACGAGATCTCGGCGGCGAGGCTCTCCTCGCCCCCTCGAACTTCTGTGTCCCGTGCTTCTGCCACGCCGGCTTTCACCCCTCTTCCCCTAGATGTAGAGGATGAACTTGCGCTCGCTCGACTTGAAGATGAGCCAGCCCACGGCAAACACGATCGCCGAGCACGCGACGCAGACCAGGTTTTGCTCGAGCGAGGGGGTTTGCTGGTAGAGGAGGATCTCTCGCAGGTAGGTGATGTACTGGTACATGGGGTTGAAGACGATCAGCCTCTGCATGAACTCCGGCAAGATCGTGATGGAGTAGAAGATCGGCGTGAGGTAGGTCCACGCGACGAGGACCACGCTCCAGAGGTGCATCACGTCGCGGAAGAAGACGGAGAGCGCGGAGAGCGCCATCGAGAGGCCCGCGCAAAATCCCACGAGATAGAGGAGGAAAAGCGGCACGAAGAAGACGTTCCAGGAGAGCGGTATCTGAAACCAGATCATGACGATCGCCACCGCGATGAGCGAGAAGGCGAAGTTCACGAGCGCGAAGAGCACCTTCTCGAGCGGAAAGACGATGCGATTGATCTTCACCTTCTTCAACAGCGAGGCGTTGTCGATGATCGACGCCATGCCCGCCGAGGAGCTATCGGAGAGCAAGGTGAAGGTGACGTTGCCGATGATGAGGTAGAGCGGGAAGTTCGGGATGTCGCCTCCCACGCGCATGAAGTTCGAGAAGACGGCGGCCATGACGATCATCATGAGGAGCGGGTTGAGCACGCTCCACGCGACTCCGAGCACGCTCCTGCGGTACTTGTTCTTGAAGTCGCGTCCCACGAGCTGGGAGAGGATGAAGCGATCGCGCGTGAAGCCCGTGGTCCAAGGCGATTGCATGCCCGCCTTCGCGTATGCGTGCGCCCCGACCATGGCCCTCCTCCCCGAAACGCCCTCGAACATTCCGCAAAACCTTAGCACAGGCGCTCAGGGCCCCCGTGAGGGCATGGGCGAATCCTCGATTTGCGCCCGACGCCAGCTCGCGTATAATCTCCTCGCACGACAAACTATTCCTCGGTAGCTCAATGGTAGAGCCCTCGGCTGTTAACCGAGTTGTTGTAGGTTCGAGTCCTACCCGAGGAGCCAGAACACGAAAAGCGCCTCTTTCGAGGCGCTTTCTTTTTACTCTTCTATGTAGTCCTTGAGCTTTCCCGAGCGGCTCGGGTGGCGGAGCTTTGCGAGTGTCTTCGATTCGATTTGGCGAATGCGCTCGCGGGTGACTCCGAACTCGCGTCCCACTTCCTCGAGCGTGCGCGGGTGGCCGTCTTCAAGGCCGAAGCGCAGCTTGATGACCTTGCGCTCACGATCCGCAAGCCCGTCGAGCACCTGGTCGAGTTGCGCGCGGAGCATCGAATCGGTCGCGGCCTCGGGAGGCTTCACCGCCGTTTGGTCTTCGATGAAGTCGCCAAGCTGCGAATCGTCCTCCTCGCCGATGGGCGTTTCGAGCGAGACGGGCTCCTGGCTGATCTTCTGGATCTCGAGCACGCGTTCGGGGGTGATGTCCATCTCCGCGGCGATCTCCTCGGGAGTGGCCTCGCGCCCGAGTTTCTGGAGAAGATTTCGCTGGATGCGCACCATCTTGTTGATGGTCTCCACCATGTGCACCGGGATGCGAATCGTGCGAGCCTGATCGGCGATCGCGCGCGTGATGGCCTGGCGGATCCACCAGGTGGCGTAGGTGGAGAACTTGAATCCACGCGTGTAGTCGAACTTCTCCACGGCTCGAATGAGGCCGAGGTTTCCCTCTTGGATGAGATCGAGGAAGAGCATGCCGCGCTTGATGTAGCGCTTGGCGATCGAGACCACGAGGCGAAGGTTGGCCGAGATGAGGGCCTGCTTCGCGTCGAGGCCCATCTCCTCGATGCGATCGAGACGCCTGAGCTCCGCGCGCGTGAGGTTGATCTCGCCACGCTCGAACGCCTCGAGCTTCTCGGTGGCGTCCGTGCCAGCCTGGATCTTCATCGCGAGATCGACTTCCTCGGCGGCGGTGAGCAGGTCGACTTTGCCGATCTCCTTCAGGTAGAGCCGCACGGGATCCTTCGCGAGGAGGAGCACCGAGGGATCCTGCCTGCGCCTCTGCGCGGCGCTCTTGCGCCTGTTCGACGCCTTTGCGCGGGCTTTGCCCGCGCCGCTCGCTCGCGACGGAGGCTCCGGCACTTCGACGTCCACGAGCTCCTCGACCTCAAGGTCCTCGTCCTCGAGATCCTCGTCCTCGGCGTCGGCGGCACCCGCGTCGTCTTCGCCGAGGTCCTCGATTGCGGGGTTCATGAGCTGGGAGGTGTCGCCCTCGAACGTGGAATCGATCTGCATGCCCGCGGCCTTGATCCTGTCGTAGAGATCCTCGAGCTCGTCATCATCGAGATCGAGCTCGCGAAGCACGTATTGGATGTCGTCCTCGCTGATGCGGCCCTTTTGGCTCGAGGCGAGCTCCTTCGCGGCGTTGAGGGCCTCCTCGGAAGTCGAGGGTGCCTTGGTGGAGGGCTTCGAGGCCCTCTTCGCGGAGGTTTTCTTCGAGGTGCCTTTCTTGGAAGCGGCTTTCTTCGGCTTCGCGGCTTTCTTCGGCTTCGCGGCTTTCTTCGGCTTCGCGGACTTCTCGGAATCCTTCGCCTCTCCTGCCTCGGCGCTCGCCTGCGCCTTCTTCGAAGCCTTCTTGGTGGTTTTCTTGGCGGTGGACTTCTTCGGCGTTGCCCCATCCGATGGTGCCTCAAAGGCGCCTCCCTCGGCGCCCCTCTCCGCATCCTCGGCCTTCGGCTCTTCGGCTTTCGTCTCCGGCTTCTTCGAGGACCCCTTTTTCTCGGGATTCGTTGACGACGATTTCTTCGTCGCGGGCTTCTTCGCGGCTTTCTTCGCGGGCTTCGGCTTCTCGGGCTCGACGCTCTCCTGCGAAACGACGGGAGCGTCCGCGCGTGCCGATTCCTCCTTCTTCTTCGAAGGGGATGTGCTCGACTTGGCTCCGGCCTCCGCGGCCTCGGCCGCCTTCTTCTCCGAACCCTTCGAGGTCGTCTTGGAAGCGGGCTTCTTTGACGCCGACTTCTTTGCAGCCGGCTTCTTCTCGGGCTTCGGCTGCTGCGCCGCTTCCGCGAGGGCGACGGGGATTTCCGCCTCGGAGATCTCTTCGCCCTTCTTGGCAGGGGCCTTCTTCGGCTTGGGCTTGGCTTTGGGCTTCGCCTTCGGCGCCTCGGCCTTGTCGTCCTCCGCTTTCGCGCTCTTCTTCGCGGGAGCCTTCTTCGCGGCGGATTTCTTCGCGGGCTTCTTCTCGGCTTGCGCGTCGTCAGCCTTCTCGTCCAAGGATTTTGCCTTTGCGGGCTTTGCGCTCTTCGGTTTCTCCGCCTTGGGGTTCGAAGCCTTCTTCGCGGGCGCCGCTGAGACTTCGGCAGGCTCGTCCTGCGCGGATTGCTCCGTGCCCTTCGAGGCCTTCGGCTTCGTGGACGCCTTCTTCGCCGGGCTCTTTGCCGAGGCTTTCGCGGTGGGTTTCTTCGCGCTCTTGGGCTTTTCTTCCGCCTTCTCTTGCTCTGTGCTTTTCTGAGCTTCGACCTCGTGCGACTTTGATGCCAAGGGAATTCCTTCCGCCTGATTTAAAAGCAAATTATTTTACTCCGACCTCTGTTCACTCCCTATGGTCGTTCCACGATCTCACGGAAGCCTCCAACTCCGAGATACGCGCCCGGAGGGGTTGGGCAATCTGCATGAGTTCTTGGATGCGCGTCTCGTCCCGGGAGATTTCCGCGGCGTGGAGCTCGGAGGACGTGCGACGGAGCTCCTGGGAAAGCGACTGCAACTCCACTTGATCCACGAGGAACGCCGCCTCGGCCTCGCCCCAACGCCCCTCGCGATCGAACTCAGATGCAGCGAGGATCTGCGGCGCGAAGGCGTCCACGGCACGCGCGGCGGCGAGGCGCTCGTGCGCGCTCGCGTTCGGGGTGGCCACCAACGCCGCGGCAATTCGCCCATGGCGAGCGTCCCCCCACGAGAGGGCGCCGATGCGCCCCATCTGGCGCGCAAAGGCCTGGGGGCGAGAGGAAAGCGCGGCGAGGAGCTCGCGCTCGGAGAGGATCCTCGAGCGATCCGAAGTGCTCATGCGCGAGAGATCTGGGAGGGGTTCGCCCGGCTCCCCCTCATCCCGAGAAGAGCCGCCCTCGCGGCTCTGCACCCGGAAATCGTCGCGCGGGCGGGGGGCCATCTGCTGCGCTGCCGCCGCCCTGCGGATGCGTTCGTGGACCTGGGCTTCGTCTATTGAGAAGGCATCGGCGACCATTCCCGCGTAGGAGGAGAGCGCAAGCGGCTGGCTGGAGAGCGGGGCGAGGATGGCGCAGATGTCCTCGAGGATCTTCGCGCGCTCTCCCACCGAGGCGCCGCGTGCCTGCGCGAGGCGTCGCTCGATCACGAAGAGCACGAGGTCGGAGGCCTCGGAAAGCCGCTTCATCATTTCCTGCGGGCCCTCCGCCTCGAGGTATTCCGCGGGATCCTTCCCCTCGGGCAAGACGACGCAGAGGAGCTTCGCCCGCGTGCTTCCCACGAGCGCGACGATCTTCTCCGCGGCGCGCTGGCCCGCCTCGTCACCGTCCAAGAGGGAGACGATCTCTCGCGGGCGATAGCGATCGAGCACCTTGAGGTGGTCGGACGTGAGCGCGGTGCCGAGGATGGCCACGGCGTTCGTGATCCCCGCCTCGTGGAGCGCGATGGCGTCGGTGTAGCCCTCGACGATCACCGCGCGGCCGGTGGCGGTGATGGATTCCTTCGCGCGATCGAGCGCGTAGAAGTTCTTGCGCTTGTGCCAGATCGACGAATCGCGGCTGTTCAGGTATTTCGGGAGCGAGGTGTCGATCACGCGTCCGCCGAATCCGATGACCGAGCCAGCAGCATCGCGAATGGGAAACATCACGCGTTCGTAGAAGCGATCCCGAAGGCCATGCGGACCCTCGACGCCGAGGTCGGCCGCGATGATCTCCCGCGGCGAGAATCCCTTGCCCCGAAGGTGGCTCACGAGGTCTCCCCGGCCAATCGAGAAGCCGAGTCCCCAACGCAGCGAGACGTCACGGCCGAGTGAGCGTTTGGAGAGGTAGTCGCGTGCCTGCTGACACTTTCCGGCTTGGTCGCGGGTGCTTAAGAGCAGTCGCGCGAAGTGGCGTTGCGCCTCCTCGAGGCAGGCGATGAGACGCCCGCGCCCAGGGCCCGCGGCGCCCCCGGCGCTTTCGTGGAGTTCGATGTGCGCGCGATCCGCGAGGTAGCGCACGGCATCGGCGAACTCGAGGTTCTCGCGCCTCTTCACGTAGTCGATCACGTCGCCCTTCGCACCGCATCCAAAGCAGTAGAAGAGGCCACGATCCGCCGAAACGTGGAACGATTCCGTGCGCTCCTCGTGAAAGGGGCATCGTCCCCAGAAATCGCCCGCGGACTTCTCGTGGAGCATCACGGTTTCGCCCACGAGCCCCACGAAGTCCGTCGCCTGGACCACCCGTTCCTTTTCCTCGGCTGAGATCACGCGACCACGCTCTCATCAGAATCGCCTAAGAGGCGCCTCACTTGGTCAAGGTTGGCCCTCACGGTGGCGACGAGCTCTGATTCGCTCGAAAACCTTCTCGACGCGCGGAGTCGTTCTACGAGCACGACCGCCACTTCCTGCTCGTAGAGGTCTCCCTCGAAGCCGAGAAGCGATGCCTCCGCGAGCCACGTTCCCGCGTCGAGCGGCGTCGAATCGAAGCTCGGGGGGTTTCCGAGGTTCACCGCCGCGGGCCACGCCATTCCGCGGGCGGAGAGGATGCCGACGAACACGCCCTCGCGGGGAAACGCGTAGGAGTCGCTGAAATGCACGTTTGCCGTGGGAATGCCGAGGCCGTGCCCCTCTCCCCGTCCGCGCTCCACGCGCCCTCGCACGAAGGGATAGCGGCCTATGAGCTCGTAGGACGCGCGAATCGCCCCTTCATCGAGAAGCGCGCGAATGCGCGTGGCGCTCACGGGCATCCCGTCCACCTCCACGAGCTCGTGCCCGAAGAGCTGCACGCCGAGCGCCCCTGCAAGCACTTGGAGCGCCTCGAGGGTGCCTTGGCCTCCCGCGCCGAGGGAGAAATCCTCCCCCACGTGCACGGCGAGCACCTCCGCGAGGCCGAGGAGGCGCTCCGTGAAGAACTCCTCGTAGCCCATCGCCGCAAACTCGGCGTCGAAGTGATAGGCGACGATCGCGTCGGGGCGAAGCGAGGCGAGAGCGAGGAGCCTGTCGCTTCCCGAGAGGATTTGCGCCTCTCGGGTGCCCTCCGCGAGCACGCAAGCGGGGTCCGGATCAAAGGTGATGAGCACGAGCGGAACGCCCCTTCGCCTGGCGTCCGCCTCCGCCTCGGCGATGAGCGCCTGATGTCCCACGTGCACGCCATCGAAGGCGCCGATGGCAACCACGGCCGCACCGCCCGGTTTCCAGCGTCCGGTGAGATCGAGGAACATCGCCCCCTCGAGCGCACGGGCTAAGGGAAGCTCGGTGCCGACGAAGAGCGCTCTTTGGGTGATGGTGCGAAGCATGAGCTCGCGCGCACTCGTTGCCATCACTCGCTCCCCAAAAGCACGCCGTCGACGAGATTCGCCTTGGGACGGAGCTCTCCCGCTCGGTGCTCCCAGACCCCTCGCAAGAGGCCATCCCAGACCACTCCCACGAGCGGACCCTCCCCCTGCCGCGCGTAGAGCGATTGGCCGTTTCGTGCCCGCGCGATCTCGCCACCCTCGAGATCCCGTCGCGTGAGGCCCGCCAAGGCCAAGGGATCGAGCGCGCGGGATGGCACGACGTCCCAACCCCCCGCCGAAAGCTCATCGAGCGAAAGAGTATCCCTCAGCGTCACCGGGCCAGACGCACTCCTTTGGAGGGATCCCACATGCGCATAGCATCCGAGCTCTCGTCCGAGATCCCGCGCGAGCGCCCGCACGTAGCACCCCTTGGACACGCGAAGCGCGATCGTGGCGACGAGACGCCCTTCACGCTCGCATGCGGAGAGGAGCGTCGCGTCGTGGACCTCGACCTCCCGAGGGTCGAGATCGAGTGCCTCGCCTTTTCGCGCGGCCGCATAGGCGCGCCTTCCCCCCTTCGACACGGCGGAAACCGAGGGAGGCACTTGCTGACGCACCCCCACGAGCGATGCCACGGCTCGCGAGAGCGCTCCTTCTTCGAGAAGGCTCTCGGGCACGCGCGCCTCGCGGATGACCTCGCCCTGCGCATCGTCGGTGGACGTCTCGGCACCGAAGACGAATTCCGCAAGGTAGGACTTGTCGGCAAGGGTGACCAAGCCCAGAAGCCGCGTCGCCTGGCCGAGTCCGAGGACGAGCACGCCCGTCGCCGCGGGATCGAGCGTTCCCGCATGGCCCACGCGCCTGAGGCCGAGCGCTCGCCGCACACGCGCCACCACGTCGTGCGACGTCATGCCCGAGGGCTTGTCGACGGCGATGAGGGCGCCTGGATGATGTGCGCGCGCCTCCACGGGCTACCCACCGAGCACAAGGGCCTCGAGCTTGGGCAAGACGGTCTCCTTGGCCGCTTCGAGCGACACCTTGCCGAGCGAGAAGCCCGCAGCGGCCGCATGGCCACCTCCGCCGAGCTCCGTCGCAAGCCCCGAGACGTCGATCTCGCTCTTCGAGCGAAGGTTCCCGCGGATCGCGCCCTCGGGCGTCTCGCGGAGAAGCAGGGCCACCTCGGCTCCCTCGACACTTCGCACGATGTCCACGAGGCCCTCGGATTCGTCCTCGCCCGCGCCCGTGGCCTCGAAATCCTCCCAGAAGACCCAAGAGAAGGCGATGCGCCCGTCGAGCAACGTCGTGATGCGGCCCATGACCACCGATTCGAGGCGGAGATAGGAAAGTCGCATCGACTGGTAGACGTTGAGAGCCACGACCGAGGGATCCGCTCCCGCCGCCACGAGCTTTCCCGCGGCCCAAAACGCCTCCGCGTTCGCGTTTTGATATTGGAAGCGACCGGTGTCGGTCATGATCGCGCAGAAGAGGAGCATCGCGACGTCGCGCGTCACCGCGGCGTCGAGGTAGAGCGCGTATTCGAGGATGACCACCCCGCAGGCGGCGACATCCGGACGCATGATCGCGCCATCCCCGAAGGGGCGCTTCGTGGGGTGATGGTCGATGACGAAGACCTCACGCGCGCGCTCCATCGTGGCGCGCGCATCGGCAAGGCGAGACGCCACCGAGAGATCGACGGCTATGAAGAGGTCCGGCGCCTCAGGCGCCTCGCGAGGAGGCACGAGCTCGTCGATCATCGGAAGGAAGCGCAGGTGGCGGGGCACCTCCTTGTGCTCGGCGAGAAGGCAGTGGACGCGCTTTTCCGGCCAGCGCTCGCGGATGATGGCCGCGAGGGAGAGCTCGGAGCCGAGCGCGTCGCCATCGGGCGACATGTGCGCGCAGATCGCAATCGTCCTTGCGCGCGTGATCGCCTCGCTGAGCTCGCAGAATCCCCTCTCCTGCCGGCAGCGTCGCCCTTCGGAAACACCCGTCACGAGCGCTCCCCCTCCCCGGGATCGCGCGCCTCGAGGGGATAGCCCTCGTCGTCCTTGGCCTCGGTCATGGTGGGCGGCACGTGCCTCAGCGCCTCCGTGATGCGCTCGGCTTCCTCGGTGGAGGGATCGATTCGAAGGTCGAGCTCCGGGGTCACCCTCCAGCCGAGCGCACGCCCGAGAAGCCGGCGGATGTGGCCCTTCGCCCTGCCGAACGCCTCGGCAACCGCCTCTTCCTCCTCGGCAGGGCACGCCACGTAGGCTCTGATGAAGGACCTGTCGATCGAGACGTCGCAGCCGGTGACGACCACGCCCGCGAGGGCGGGATCAGACACCTTCGTCTGGAGGATCGCCGCGAGCTTTTCGCGCGCGATCTCGGCCGAGCGGCGAGTATGGGGTGAGCGCTTCACGGTTTCCGCTCCCCTAGCTCGTGCGCGCCACCTCGACGATGCGGTACGCCTCGACCACGTCGCCGATGTGGAAGTCCTGGAAGTTCTCGAAGGAGAGGCCGCACTCGTAGCCGGCGCGCACGCTTGGCACGTCGTCCTTGTAGCGACGCATCGAGGCGAAGGCGCCGTCGTAGACCACGACGCCGTTGCGCACGATGCGCACGCGATCGTCGCGTGAGATCTCGCCCTGGGTGACCATGCAGCCGGCGGCCACGCCGACCTTCGGCACCTTGAAGGTTTCGCGCACCTCCGCCTCGCCCATCTGCTGCTCTTCCTCGGTGGGCTTGAGCATGCCGATGCGGGCCGCGTCGATGTCCTCGATCGCCTGGTAGATGACGGAGTAGGTGCGGATCTCCACGCCGTCGCGCTCGGCGAGGGAGCGCGCCTTCGCCTCGGGGCGCACGCCGAAGCCGATGATGACCGCGTCCGATGCCGAGGCGAGGATGACGTCGGTTTCCGTGATGCCACCGACCGCGCCGTGGATGACGTTGATCTTCACCTCGGACTGGTCGATTTTGGCGAGCGCGTCGCGCAGCGCCTCGATCGAGCCCTGCACGTCGGCCTTCACGACGAGGTTGAGCTCGGCGACCTCGCCCTCGTCCATCGTCTCGAAGAGGTTCTCGAGCGTCACCTTGTGGGTGGCGTTCTGCTCTTCGATGCGAGCCTTGAGGGCGCGCTGCTCGGCGAGATCGCGCGCATCGCGCTCGTCTTGGAACACGCGGAACTCGTCTCCCGCGGCGGGCACGGAGGAAAGCCCGAGGATCTCCACCGCGTCGGAGGGCCCCGCGCTCCCCACGTTCTGCCCGTGTTGGTCGAGCATGGCGCGCACGCGCCCGTGGCTCATACCCGCCACGACCGCGTCTCCCACATGGAGCGTGCCGCGATTCACGAGCAGCGTCGCGACGGCGCCACGTCCGCGATCGAGCTTCGCCTCGAGCACGTAGCCGGAGGCGAAGGTGTTCGGGTTGGCCTTGAGCTCGAGCACGTCCGCTTGGAGGAGCACGGTCTCAAGGAGCTCGTCGATGCCGATCTTCTTCTTCGCGGAGATGTTCACGAACATGTTCTCGCCACCCCACTCTTCGGGGATGACCTCGTATTCCGTGAGCTCCTGGCGCACGCGATCGGGATTGGCGTCGTCGCGGTCGATCTTGTTCACCGCCACGACGATGGGCACCTTCGCGGCGCGCGCGTGGTTGATCGATTCGACCGTCTGCGGCATGACGCCGTCGTCTGCCGCCACGACGAGGATGACGATGTCCGTCACCTTCGCGCCACGCGCGCGCATGGCGGTGAAGGTCTCGTGGCCGGGCGTGTCCACGAAGGTGATCTTGCGCCCGTCGATCTCCACCTGCGAGGCGCCGATGTGCTGCGTGATGCCACCCGCCTCGGAGGCCACCACGCCGGTGTCGCGGATGGCGTCGAGCAGCGACGTCTTGCCGTGGTCGACGTGGCCCATCACGGTGACGACGGGCGAGCGCGGGAGGAGGTCGGCGGGGTCGTCGTAGAAGGTGAAGGAGTTCTCCTCCTCCTTCGTCATGACGCGCACCTCTCGGCCGAGATCGTCGGCCACGAGCTCGATGAGGTCGTCGGTCATGGACTGGGTCATGGTGAGCGGTGTGCCGAGGAGGAAGAGGCGCTTCACGATGTCCGACGCGTCGACGCCGAGAAGCTCGGCGAGCTCGGCCACCGTCGAGCCCTGGGGCACCTTCACGGTGCCGAGCTGCGAGACGTCCTGGTCGTTGGCGATGGCCTCAGCGATCGCGCGCTCCTCCTCGCGTTGCGCCTGCTGCTGCTGGCGACGCTCCTTGCGCTTCTTGCGCCTGCCGGTGGACGCGCGGTTCGCCTCCTCGACCTGCGCGCGGGCATCCTCGAGCACCCGTTCGCGGTTGTATTCCTCCGCGGCGCGGGCCATGCGCGCGTAGCGATCCTCGTTCTCCTGGCCCCTGCGACGCTTGTTCCCGCGCCCTCGGCGATCCGAGGTCGGCCTCTCGGGCTCCGGCATGGGAGCCGGCCGCTTCTCGTGGGTTTGGCGCGGCGCTCCTTGGCCCCTCGCGGCGTCCTTCGCCCGCACCGATGCCTCGGCCTGCCGCTTGAGCACCTCTTCCTGCTGTGCGATCTGCGATAGAAGCCCTTCGAAGGAGGGCGAGAGCTTCGGCGCGTTGTCGCGCACGCGATTCGCCTCTTCCTCGGCGCGCTTGCGCTCTTCCTCGGCGGCTTTCTCCGCCTCGCGGCGCTTGCGCTCCTCCTCGGCGGCCTTCCGCTCCTCGGCGCGACGACGCTCCACCTCGAGGCGCTCCGCCTCACGGCGCTTGCGCTCCTCCTCGGCGGCCCTCTCGGCTTCCTCCTCCTCGGCCTTCTTCTGCGCGAGGATCTCGTCCTGGCGAGCCTTGAGGATGGGACCGAGCTTTTGCTTGGCCATGGACACATAGGCGGGCACAAGCCCCGAGGAGGGCGACTTCGCCGGAATTCCCATTTCGGCGAGGTAGCCGAGGAGCTCCTTGCTCGACATGCCAAGATCCTTGGCGAGCTTATGGACGGGCGTGTTTGCCATCTATTCGCTACCTTTCGAGAGGATGCGCTTCGATACGCGGACGGGGTTAGACGAGGTCGAACGCGTCGCTTTGGGCGCTTTCATGGACGCCGCAGAAGGCCGAGCCAGGACGTGCCATGTTGCGGCAACGCACCCCGTTCTCGTCCACATACTTGCAGCGATGCGAGCCCTCCTCCTCGAGCAGGTCGTCCGCCTCGTCGGCGAAGGAATTCGGGAAGAGGCCCTGGGCGAGATCTTCGTTCTTGATGTCGATCTTCCAGCCCGTGAGCTTCGCCGCAAGGCGGGCGTTCTGGCCGTCTTTGCCAATGGCGAGTGAGAGCTGGTCGTTGGGCACGATCGCCGTCGCCTGGCGCGATCTCTCGTCGATGAGTACGCGATTCACCTTCGCGGGCGAGAGCGCCTCGGCCACGCAGCGCGCGGGGTCGTCGGACCACTGCACCACGTCCACGCGCTCCCCTCGAAGCTCGGAGACCACCGAACGCACGCGCGAGCCCTTCGGCCCCACGCAGGCGCCCACGGGATCGAGCCGGGAATCGATGGAGGCGACGGCCACCTTCGAGCGCACGCCCGGCTCTCGCGCGATGGAGCGGATCTCCACCACGCCGTCGTAGACCTCGGGAACCTCGAGCTCGAAGAGTCGGCGCACGAACTCCTTGTTCGTGCGGCTCACGATGATCGTCGGCCTCGAGCGCCGCGTGGGCTCGCCCTCATTCGGGTTCTTGACGTCGACGATGACCGCCTTGAGGCCCTTGTCCTTCGTGAGGTAGCGCTCACCGCGTGGCCGCTCGTTGCGCTCCTCGGGATGCCGGCGCGTGTCGAAGTGGGGAAGCTCCGCCTCCACGCCCTTTCGGATTTGCAGGATCGTGAAGTCGAGGGTGGATTGGATCACGTCACCGGAGATGAGGTCGCCGATGCGATTAGAGAACTCCTCGTAGATGCGCTCCTTCTTCACCTTGTCGACGATGGCCATGATCTCGGCCTTCGCGTTGTGTGCGGCGATGCGCGACGTGTCCTCGGGGGTCACGTCCACGTAATCGAACTCCGTGTACTTGCCGGTTTCGGGATCGGGCTCGCCCTTGGGCACGATCTTCGACACGTAGATGTTGCCCGTGGCCTTGTCGATCGTCACCTCGGCGCCGTGCTCGAGGTTCATGATGTCGGCATAACTCTTGGCCAGCGACTTCTCGAGTCGGTCGATGAGGTAGTACTGGTCGATGCCTCGCTCTTGGCAAAGGGCCATCAACGCTTCCATCATCTCAGACGCCATGTTTCCTCACGCTCTCTCGTATCGTCATTTCGGGCCGGGGTATCCGCTCCCGCGGAATCAGAGGTCGTCGTAATCAGGCTGGAGCTGGGCCTTTTGGACGCTCTCGAGGGGAAGCTCGAAGCGCTCTCCATCTACCTCGAGCACGAGCGCGCCATCGCCCACCGAGACGATCTCGCCCGTGTAGGAGCGACGGCCCGAAAAGCCCGCCATCTTCACCTGGGCCCTCTCGCCCACATAGCGCGCGAAGTCCCTTTCGCGGCGAAGCGGTCGCGCGAGCCCGGGAGAGCTCACCTCGAGGGTGAAGGGGCCTGAGAAGAGCCCCGTTTCCTCCACCGCGGCATCCACCCACGAATTCGCCTTCGCAAGCTCCCCGAGGTCGATGGGGCCATCTTCTGGGGACGCGTGGTCGAGGTAGACGCGAAGGAGCGGCGCCCTGGACGCGCCCGCGAGCTCCACGTCCACGACGTCGAGCTCGGCTGGCGCCGCGTTCTCGAGCGCCTCGATGAGCCGCGTTCGTTGATCGATGGCCGCCATGCATCCTCCCCTCGTCCAACAAAAAGGAAGCGGGGCGAAAACTCGCTCCACTTCCTCGCGGAAGACCTTGTTTATCGGCACGCCAAGTATGGATTTGCGCCGCTCGCGGGTCAAGCGAAGCGACCCATGCAGACAACTTCCCCAAACTTCCCCACGCGTGGGCGCTCAGCCATTCACCTTGAAGAACGGCACGTCGGTTTGCTCGTCGTAGAAGCCCACGAGCTTTCCCCCTTCGTCGAAGGTGAGGGTGACGGTGCGCGTGTCCTCCGAGCTCTCCGCACCCGCGCCGGGAAGGCCCTTCCAGTCCCAGTCCACCGTGACGGTGGCCGTGACCTGCCGCTTCTCGGGGTCGACGGAGAGATCCTCCTTCACGATCGAGCGAGGAAGGCTCTGGAGCTCGTCCGGCTGGTCGACGTAGCGCCCCCCGCGCTTCACGAGGTTCCACCACACGTCGTGGGCACTTTGCCCAGAGACCTCGCTCTCTGGCGAGAGGAGCGGGAGGAGCGCGTTGCCGATGGCGTCGTTTTCGGGATTCGTGTTATAGACCGCGTTCAGAACCGCCATGGCGGCGTTGGTGTAGAAGTCCGTGGGATTGAGCGCCACCTTCGCCACCACCGTCGTGCCCGCGACGACGGCGGTCCCCGCGGCGGGATCCTGCCCCACGATCGTGCCCTCGGCTTGTCCCCCCGTGGCGAGGGCGTCTTCCGTCGAGAGCTTGAGGAAGAGCGACACGAGCTCGGATGAGGCCTCGTCGGGGGTGAGCCCGGAAAGATCGGGGACGATCGGGCGCTTCGCCACGATCACCTGGACGACGCTATCGCGCCCGATGGGGGTGCCGGAGGCAATGCTGG
>CANQOF010000018.1 GCA_947625405.1 uncultured Atopobiaceae bacterium
TCTTCTTGAGCGTGCCCTGGGTGATGATCGCCATGAGCTGGTTCCACGTGAAGCTCGCGATAAGCGTCACCGCGTAGACCGTGATGAGGGCGAGCGTGAGGTTCGTGAGCGGCTCGGCCGCGGAGGCCCAATCGCCCTGCTCGTAGTAGCGCGTGATGATCTCCAGCGCGTTTTGGATGAAGATCGAGTTCGAGCTCTGGCCAAACGAGTTGATGAGTATGCACACGATGGCGATCGGCAGGAGCACGGGATAGAACTTGAACACCTGCTTGATCGTGCGCCAGAGCACCTTGAAGCTCGGGGTGGTGCGAACGGGGGCGCCCTGCGCCTGCTCGCTGTTAGGCATTCTGCGCCACCTCCTTCGCATCCTTCGCCTCTTGCTCTTGCCTCTCCCAACGCTCGTCGTGCGTGGACTTGTTCTGCGAGCGGAAGACCTCTTGGTAGATCTCGGAGGTGTGGAGGAGCTCGTCGTGCGTGCCGATGGCGGAGATCTCGCCGTTGTCGAGCACGATGATGCGGTCGGCGTCCTTCACCGAGCCCGTGCGCTGGGCGATGATGATCTTCGTGGTCTCGGGGATGAACTCCTTGAAGCCCTGCTGGATGAGCGCGTCGGTCTTCGTGTCGACGGCGCTCGTCGAATCGTCCAAGATGAGCACCTTCGGGCGCTTCAGGAGCGCGCGGGCGATGCAGAGGCGCTGCTTCTGGCCGCCGGAGACGTTCGTGCCGCCCTGCTCGATCCACGTGTCGTAGCCGTCGGGGAAGCGCTCGATGAACTCGTCGGCCTGCGCGAGCCGCGCGGCCTCGCGCACCTCCTCGTCCGTGGCGTTCGGATCTCCCCAGCGAAGGTTGTCGGCGATGGTGCCGCTGAAGAGCACGTTCTTCTGGAGCACCATCGAGACGGCCTCGCGCAGCGCCTCGACGTCGTAGTCGCGCACGTCGACGCCGCCCACCTTCACCGCGCCCTTCGTGACGTCGTAGAGGCGCGGGATGAGCTGCACGAGCGTGGACTTCGCCGAGCCCGTGCCGCCGATGATGCCGATGACCTCGCCACTCTTGATGTGGAGGTCGACGTCCTTCAGGGCGAAGCGCTCGGCGTCCTTCGAGTACGAGAACGACACGTCGTCGAAGTCGATGGAGCCGTCCGCCACCTTGGTGATGGGGTTTGCGGGGTCCTTGATGGTGGTCTCGGCCGTGAGCACCTCGTAGATGCGGTTCGCGCTTTCGGAGGCGATGGTGATCATCGCGAACACCATCGAGAGCATCATCAGGCTCATGAGGATCTGGAAGCCGTAGGTGAAGAGCGCCGAGAACTGGCCGATGTTCACCTGCACGCCCTGGGTGCGGATGATGGCCTGGCCCGCAAAGTAGATCACGCACACGAAGACCGTGTAGCTGCAGAGGTTCATGAGCGGGTTGTTGAGCGCGAGGATGCGCTCGGCCTTCGTGAAGTCCTTCTGCACGTCGGCGGCGGCGCGGTCGAACTTCTTGATCTCATAGTCCTCGCGCACGTAGCTCTTCACCACGCGGATGCCGTTGATGTTCTCCTGGATGGATTCGTTCAGCGCGTCGTACTTGTGGAACACGCGGCGGAAGATCGGGTGCACGATGAGGATGATCGCGACGAGGCCGATGAAGAGCGGCGGCACCACGAACGCGAAGACCACGGCGATGTCGCCCGCCATGTAGAAGCTCATGATGAACGAGAAGATGAACATGAGCGGGCTGCGGATGGCGGTGCGGATGATCTGCATGAACGCCATCTGCACGTTCGTGACGTCCGTCGTCATGCGGGTGACGAGGCTCGAGGTGGAGAACCGGTCGATCACCTCGAAGGAAAAGGTCTGCACGTTGTAGAACATGTCCTTGCGCAGGTTCTTCGCGAAGCCGGCCGAGGCCTTTGAGCAGGTGATGCCCGCGGCCGTGCCGAAGCCGAGCGAGATGATGGCGAGGAGGAGGAGGACGGCGCCCGAGGCGAGAATCTCGTCGATGGCGGCACCGCGCGAGATGATGTCCACGAGGTCGGCTGTGTAGAACGGGATGAGCACTTCGATGATCACTTCGCCGAGTACGAGGATGGGTGTGGCGATGGTCGCTCCCTTGTACTCGCGGATCGAGGCTGCGAGACGGCGTAGTAGATGCAGCATTAAGCCCCTTTCCGATAGCTGAGAGAGCGCAATGCGTTGCGCGAAACGTCTCCATTGTAGAACCTTGCAAGGGGGCCGGGCGCGGCGGCGGGCGCGGCATCGAGCGCACTCGCCCGCACTCCCCCGCACGCTGCGCGATTTATGGGAGCCGCGCGAGGCGGCAGGCTCTATGCTTTCAGGGTTTGGCCGACGAAAGGAGCCTCTATGCTCGGAGAACGCCTTGATAACGTGCGCGGCCAAGTGCCGCTCATCCACTGCATCACGAACTACGTGACGGTGAACGACGTGGCGAACGCGCTGCTCGCCTGCGGCGGCAGCCCCATCATGGCCGACGACGCGGCCGAGGTGGCCGAGATCACCTCGCTCGCGGCGGGCCTCACGATCAACATCGGCACGCTGAACGAGCGCACGATCGCCTCGATGCGGATCGCCGGCGAGACCTCGAACAAGCTCGGGCACGCGACGGTGCTCGACCCGGTGGGCGCGGGCGCGACGGAGCTCCGCACGAAAACCGCCACCGAGCTCGTGAAGCACCTCCGCTTCGACGTGATTCGCGGAAACATCTCCGAGGTGAAGACCCTTGCCGCCGGATCTGGCTCCACGAAGGGCGTGGACGCCGCGGCCGCGGACGCCGTGGGCGAGGGCGACGTGGAGGCCACAGCCGCCTTCGCGAAGGCGCTCTCGGGGCGGACGGGCGCGATCATCGCGATCACGGGCGCGATCGACTTCGTGGCCGACGCCGAGCGCTGCTTCGTCATCCGCAACGGACGCGCCGAGATGGGCAAGATCACCGGCACCGGCTGCCAGCTCTCCGCCGTCGTGTGCGCATTCGTGGCCGCAAACCCCGAGGCCAAGCTCGAGGCGGCCGCGGCGGCCGTGGCGTGCATGGGCCTCGCGGGCGAGATCGGCTGGGAGCGCATGCTGCCCGGCGACGGCAACTCGACGTATCGAAACCGCATCATCGACGCCATCTTCAACATGGACGCCGAGACGCTCGAGAGAGGCGCGCGCTATGACGTTCTCTGAGGATTCGCTCGAAAGGAGCCTCTTCCTCTACGCGGTGACCGATCGTGGATGGCTCGCCGAGGACGTGACCCTGGGAGATGTGCTCGAGGCCGCACTCGGCGGCGGGGTGACGTTCGTGCAGCTCCGCGAGAAGGAGATGGGCAAGGAGGAGATGCTCTCCGAGGCGCTCGGCCTCGCGGAGCTCTGCCACAGCCACGGCGTGCCCTTCGTGGTGGACGATGACGTGGAGGTGGCGCTCGCCTCCGGGGCGGATGGCGTGCACGTGGGGCAGAGCGACACGGCCTGCGTGGAGGCGCGCCGCATCCTCGGGCCGGGCAAGATCGTCGGCGTCTCGGCGAGCACGGTCGAAGAGGCCAAGAAAGCCGAGGCCGACGGGGCGGACTACCTCGGCGTCGGCGCCATCTTCCCCACCGGCAGCAAGGACGACGCAAAGGACGTGTCGCTCGAGACGCTTCACGAGATCTGCGACGCGGTGGCAATCCCCGTCGTGGCGATCGGCGGCATCAGCGCGGAAAACGTCGGCGAGCTCGCCGGCTCCGGCATCGCCGGCGTGGCCGTGATCAGCGCGATCTTCGCCGCGAGCGACAAAGAGAAGGCCGCCTCCGACCTCTTCGAGAAGCTCGGGCAGGTGGTTCGGCGTTAACTCAAAGCGAAGGAGCCCCATGAAGAAACCGACTGCGCTCACGATCGCGGGAAGCGACACCTCCGGCGGCGCCGGCATCCAAGCCGACCTCAAGACCATGACGATGAACGGCGTGTTCGCAATGAGCGCCATCACCGCGCTCACGGCGCAGAACACCACGGGCGTCACCGGCATCTTCGATGTCACGCCCGAGTTCCTCGCCGAGGAGATCGACGCCGTCTTCGAGGACATTCGCCCCGACGCGGTGAAGGTGGGCATGGTCTCGGCCGCCCCGCTCATCGAGGTCATCGCCGAGCGCCTCACGCACTACGAGGCCACAAACATCGTGGTGGATCCCGTGATGGTGGCCACGAGCGGCGCGAAGCTCATCAGCGACGACGCGATCGTCACCCTCATCAAGGACCTCCTTCCCCTTGCGACGGTGATCACCCCGAACATCCCCGAGGCCGAGGTCCTGCTCGGGCGCGAGGAGCAGATTCGCAGCGAGCGGGCCATGGAAGCCGCGGCGCAAGAGATCGGCGAGACGATCGGCTGCGCGGTGCTCGTGAAGGGCGGCCACCAGACATCCGACGCGAATGATCTCCTCTTCGACCCCGCCACCGGGCGGCACACGTGGTTCCGCGGCGAGCGCATCGACAACCCGAACACCCACGGCACCGGCTGCACCCTTTCGAGCGCCATCGCCGCGAACCTCGCCAAGGGCTTCGACCTCGCGGAATCCATCCGTCGCGCGAAGGACTATATCTCCGGCGCCCTCGCCGCGATGCTCGACCTCGGCGCGGGCTCTGGCCCGATGGACCACGCGTTCTTCTTGGCCGATGCCGCGGCACCTTGGCGCCTCGCTGACGTTAATCGGATTCCCTGACCGTTTCTTAGCTGCAAGAAAGGGGCATAGATGGCCACGGAGAGGAAGATTCGCAAGGAGCTTGCCGAGCGCGCCGAGGTGCTGAAAGCGCAGGGACTTGGCGAGCAGGCCGCGGATAGCGTAGCCGAGGGCGATCTCGTGGCCATCCGCTGCCGGGACTACTCGAACATCGGCCCCGTGCAGGGCGCCTTCGCCGACCTCCGCACCCTGCGGGCGCTCCTTCGCCTCCAAGCCGAGCATCCGGGAGCCAGGCCCTACTACCTCTTCGACTACCACTGGCGCGAGGCCGACGAGCTCGACGAGGACGAGGGGTACACGGACGAGGTCTCGATCCTCTCCCTCGACGCGAACGAGGCGAGGTGGGAGGCCGAGCGAGAGGCGCTCGCCGAGGGCGAGCCGCGCTACTTCGCCGTACGGTTCGTGGACGAGGAGCTGCTGGACGGAGACGGCGACTGCCTCGACTGCGTCAGCTCGCTCACCGCCTGGCACTCCGGCATCGGCGACGTGCTGGAGATCTCCTTCGAGGACGAGGACTAGTTTTTGCGGGAGCGCACGGATTGCAAGCCTCGTTCTCTCGCCTTCCACTTGCGGTTTCTAGCGTGCTATGGAAAGCCACGGCATCGATGCCAAGAATGGTGGATCTAGGGAATCCGAAAAACGCCAGCGAGGCTTTTCAGAGTGCCCGAGATAGGGCCGATCGTGGAGCCGTAGCGTACTTCGCTACTCGAGGCTCCAGGATCGGCCCTAGATTGGGTGCTATGGAAAGCCGCAGCGTCGACTAGTTACTGATTGAGCAGCGTCTCTTTGATGCTTGCCGCGGCTTGCTTGCCGGCGCCCATGGCGAGGATGACCGTAGCCGCGCCGGTGACGATGTCGCCGCCAGCCCAGATCTTCGGGTTGGAGGTGCGCCCGTCGGCGTCGGTCTCGATGTAGCCCCAGCGGTTGAGCTCGACGTCGCCCGCCATACCGGCGAACGGGTTTGCGTTCGTGCCTATGGCCGTGACGGCGAGGTCGCAATCGACCTCGAACTCCGAGCCCTCCACGGGCACGGGGCGACGACGACCGGAGTCGTCCGGCTCGCCGAGCTCCATGCGCTGGAGGCGCACCTTGGAGACGAAGCCGCTCTCATCGGCGATGAACTCGAGCGGGTTCACGAGCTCCATGATCTCCACGCCCTCTTCCTCGGCGTGATGGACCTCGGCCAGACGAGCCGGCATCTCGGCCTTCGTGCGGCGATAGGCGAGGATGACCTTGTCGGCGCCGAGGCGAAGCGCGGTGCGCGCGGCGTCCATGGCCACGTTGCCGCCGCCGAAGACGAGCACGTGCTTGCCGTGCTTGGTGGGGGTGTCGTACTCGGGGAACTTGTTCGCCTTCATGAGGTTCACGCGGGTGAGGTACTCGTTCGCGCAGAAGACGCCGGGGAGGTTCTCGCCGGGGATGTTCAGGAACTTCGGCAGGCCCGCGCCCACGGCCATGTACATGGCGTCGTAGCCCTTCTCGTTGAAGAGCTCGTCGGCGTCGGTCCAGCGGCCCACGACCGCGTCGTAGACGATCTCCACGCCGAGGTCCTTCAGGCCCTCGATCTCGCGCTTCACGATCGCCTTGGGGAGACGGAACTCGGGGATGCCGTAGGTGAGCACGCCGCCGCCGGTGAAGAAGGCCTCGAAGATCGTGACCTCGAAGCCCTCACGGGCGAGCTCGGCCGCGCAGGCGATGCCGGAGGGGCCGGAGCCCACGACGGCAACCTTCTTGCCGTTTTTCGGCTTCACCTTGGGCGTGGAGCCCACCTCGCCGGCCATGTCGCCGAGGAAGCGCTCGAGCTGGCCGATGGCGATGGGGTCGTTCTTGATGCCGACCACGCACTGGCCCTCGCACTGGCTCTCCTGCGGGCACACGCGGCCGCACACTGAGGGGAGGAGGTTCGATTCGCGGATGACGTCGAGGCCTCCGCCGAAGTCCTCCTCGCGGATCTTCTCGATGAACTTCGGGATGTTGATGCCCACGGGGCAGCCCTCGACGCACTTCGGGCGCTTGCAATCGAGGCAGCGATTGGCCTCCTCGATCGCGTTCTCGATGGTGTAGCCCGTGTCGACGGGACGGAAGTCCTTCGCGCGCTCGTACGCCGGCTCCTCATTGGCGGCGACGCGAGGCGCCTTGGGATTGGGAACGTACTTGCCGTTTACGAGTGGCATGCGCAGGTCTCCCTCCTGTGCTCCATGGCAGTGGCTTCCTCAGCGCGATACGACGCTTGACGAGCGGAGAGGTCTGCCCAGTTGACCTTCGTGGCATCGAAATCGGGACCGTCGACGCAGGCGAACTTCGTCTTGCCGTCCACCTCGACGCGGCAGCAGCCGCACATGCCCGTGCCGTCCACCATGATGGGGTTCAGCGACGCGATGATCGGCATGTCGTACTTCGCGCAGGTGAGCGCGGAGAACTTCATCATGGGCACGGGGCCCACGGCGAAGACGTGCTCGATCTCGTGATCGATGCAAAGGCGCTCGAGCGGCTGGGTGACCACGCCCTTCTCGCCGTAGGAGCCGTCATCGGTGGTGATGTAGAGGTTCTCGAGCGGGAGCTCGCGGAACTGATCCTCGAGAAGGAGCAGGTCCTTGGTGCGGGCGCCCATGATCACGCGCACCTTGGCGCCCTGGGCGCAGAGCGCGCGGGCCACGGGGTAGGCGATGGCGAGGCCGACGCCGCCGCCGATGACGCACCAGGAGCCGTTGTCCATCTCCGTGGGCTTGCCAAGCGGGCCGGTGATGTCGGCGATCTCGTCGCCGGCGCCCAGCTGGGAGAGGTCGGTCGTGGTCTTGCCGATCACCATGAAGATGAACTCGATCCAACCTTCCTCGGCGTTCCAGTCGGCGAAGGTGAAGGGCACCCTCTCGCCGGTCTCGTTGGCGCGCACCATCAGAAACTGGCCAGCGTGCGCATGCTTGGCCATCTGAGGCGCGTGAACTCGGAATTTGAACACGTTCTCCGAGTACTGCGTCTTTTCGAGGATTTTGAACATGTAGCGTGTCTCCTCTCGATCTCCCTCGCACACCCCACGATGCCGGCGCGAGACGCAAGCTCGCGGGTTTTGACAGGCTGTACTCCCGCTCATTGTGGCACGTCGAAGCCGCGCACGGGTCGAGGTTTGCCACCCAGACAAAACGGCCATCCGAGACCTGGCCATCCGGCTCGATACATGTGTCTTTGGTTTAGCGATTAGCTTTCAGGGAGGAGAACATGCGGGCGTTGTGGCGCTTCACGAAGGCGATGAAGCGGCCCTCGTTCAGCGTGAGGTTCACGTCCTGGCGGCGGATCGGCCAGAGCATCACGCGCATCATCGTCGAGCGCGGCTTCGCCTCGGCCACCGCCCGCTGCGCGCGCTCGGAGGAGATCATCTGCCGCACGAGCTCCTTGCGCTCCTCGGCCTCGAGCGTGCAGGCCGGCTCGCACACGTTCTCGATGCAGCCCACGAGCCGCTCGATATAGCGCCGCTGCACCATCTCCCAGCTCGCGGGATCGTTCGTGAGGTCCCAATGCTCGAGGAGGTCGAGCATCCACTCGTGCTCCTCCTCGCGCTTCTCGTACATGTTCGGGCGCCACTTGCTCGTCTCGCTCTCGGCGCGCGTGCGTTGGAAGTGGTAGTAGCAGTGCTCGAGCACCCCCACCCGCTCCACGTCGCGGATGTAGTCGAGCACGAACGGGAAGTCGTCCCAGAAGGTGTCCTTGAAGCGAAGCCCGAGCTCGCGGATGCGATCCGCGCGAAAGAGCTTGTTCCACGGCGTGTAGAGGAGGTTCTCGTCGAAGAGCTCGTGCGCCGTCGCGCGGAAGTCGCGCTGGCTCGCGAAGACGCGCGTGGAGAGGTTCTTGTCCTCCGTGAGGCGCGAGCCCTCGTCGTCGTACTGCGTTTCGATGGTGAAGCCGCAGACCACGAGGTCGAGGCGGTTGGCCTCGGCAAAGCCCACCTCGTCGGAGAGCATCGTGGGCTCGGCCCAGTCGTCTGCGTCGAAGAAGGCGATCCACTTTCCCCGCGCGCGCTCGAGCGCGAGGTTGCGCGCGGCGGGCGCGCCCTGGTTGGGCGTGTGGATGACGTCGATGCGCCAGTCGCGCTCGGCGATGCGATCGACGATGCGCCCGGTGCGATCGGTGGAGCCATCGTCTACGACGATGAGCTCGAGGTTGCGAAGCGTCTGTGCCCGCACGCTCTCCACCGCGCGCGCCACGTAGGCCTCCACGTTGAAGGCCGGCATGATCACCGTGACTTTTGGCTGCTTGGGCGACATGGCGGGCAGGCGACTCCAGGACAAGGGCGATGGGCGAGGAGCGAGCTCCGCTCAAAAGAGTAGCAATCCGCCCGCGCCGCCCATGCCTCGCGCGCGAGCATCACAGTCTTGCCACGTTCATGGTGCTTTCGTGGGGTTGGGAAACGCGGGCGTTGGGGCGCGGGATGCCTACCAGCACTTCGAGGTGGTGGTGACGTTCGTGGCGCCGCGACGCTCGTAGGTGAGGGAGTCCATCATGCGCTTCACCATGAGGATGCCGAGGCCGCCGATCTTCACCTCGTCCACCGAGGTGGCGAGCTTGGGGTCGGGCTTTGCCACGGGGTCGAAGGGAATGCCCTCGTCTTCGAACGAGAACTCGACGCAGTGGCGGCTCCCATCCTCGGAAATCGCGCACGTCACGCGCGCCTCGCCGGGACGCTCGTATTCGGGGTAGGCGTAGTGCGCCACGTTCACGTAGAGCTCCTCCACCGCCACGGCGATCCTGTCCACCGTGGGGTGCGGGCAGCCGTGCGCCTCGAGCGCGTCGCAGATGGGGTTCAGGACCTCGGGAAGTGCGTCGATCGTTGCCGGTAGCACGATGGTAATGGTGTCGAGATCTCGAGTTATGCGCGTCACGTGCGTTCCTCCCGCCATTCGCCGGTTAGGGTAAGTGTAGGAAAACGCGACCGTGCGCACCCCGTTTTGCGGCGGGAAGTTTCGTTCGTTCGCCATCAATGGTCGTTCGTGCGGACAATCGCGCTCCCTCTGCGCGCGTCTTTGCCATTCGCGGGCGCATGCCCGTGGCACATCCCGCGGCTAACGGGTAGAGTCGAACCAGTCGAAAGAAAGGGTGAGCGATGGAGGCTCAGGTTAGCGTCGACGGAAGCGTCGCCACAATCGCCGCAAGCGGTTCCATCAACACAAGCACCGCGCCGAACTTCGAGAAGGCGGTTGGAGAGGCCTTCTCCTCCCCCGACGTCACCTCGGTGGTCTTCGATTTCTCGAACCTCGAGTACATCTCCTCCGCCGGCCTGCGCGTGCTCATGGTGGCCTATAAGCAGGTGATGGCCAGGGGTGGCACCCTCGCCATCGAGGGTTCCTCCGACGAGGTGATGGAGGTCTTCGAGATCACCGGCATCGCCGACCTCCTCGGCCTCTAATCCCCCGCAGTTTCCCGAAGCAGCCTCGAGGAGCGCGCAATGAACCTCAGCGTCAAGGAGAACGTGAAGCCCGTCACCGTGCTCGTCGAGGGGCGCATCGACACGAACACCGCGCCCGACTTCACCGCCTACGTGGACAAGCTCGTGGACCACGGCATCACCGACATGGTGGTCGATCTCTCGGCCTGCGATTTCGTCTCCTCCGCCGGCCTGCGCGCCATCGTCGCGCTCCAGAAGCGCCTCTTCGATGGCAGCCTCGTCTTCACCGGCGTCGTCCCCGACGTCATGGACGTCTTCACGATGACCGGGTTCGACAAGATCTTGACGTTCGAATGAGACGACCTGACGCTGCGACGCCCTGATGCACCCAATCTGCGCGCGATTTTGGGGGCTCACGTAGCGTGAGTACGCTACCCTCTCAAGCTTGTTTTGGGAGGGATGCTTGCGCTAGTTAAACCTGCAGGTCGTTGCATTCGCAACAATCCACTGGGTTGTTGCGCCCCCAAAATCCCACGCATCTCGGGCACCTCAGGGTGTCTCGCTGTTGTTTTTTGTACTTGTAATGTTTCTTAAAAGAACAGACCCCCAGATTGCCGGGGGTCTGTTCGTTGAATCGCGGGGTGTGGTGACGCCAGCTATCCCGTGGCTCCCGCCAGCTCTTGGATTTGCTGATTGATCTGGTTGATCGAATCTTGGATCACCTGGGTTTGGGCTTGGAGCTCGGGGTCGTTGCCGAGCTCGGCGGCTTCGCTCTCCACCCAGTCGAGCGAGGACTGCAGGACGTCCACCGAGGCGCTGAGATCCCCCACGTCGCGCTGCTCGGTGGTGAGGGTCTCGGGCGGCACGTACTCGATCACCTCGGGCGGATCAAACAGGTAGAGCGACCAGAGGATCGCGCCCGTCACGGCCACCACCACGAACGCGATGTTCATGATGGCGTCCGGCACGCGCGAGATCCACAGCTGGAGCAGCGGGTAGACCCACCACGCGATGATGGACGAGGCCGCGCCGAAGGCCATGGCGTTTTGCAGGCACACCTGCCCCATGATGTTGAAGGGCATGGTCGAGTAGTCCCAGAGCTGGTGGTCGGCGTTCACGATGAGGCCCATCGAGAACTCGATCAAGCTGCAGACGCCCGCGTTCACGAAGAAGCTGATGATGTAGGGCACGATCGGGTTCTTGATCTTCCTCTTCAGCCACTGGAGCAGCGGGTAGAGGAAGAGCGCGATGAGCACGACCGCGGCGCCCTCCATCGGGAACGGGTAGAGCCAGTCGCGCCAGAGCATGGTGTTCGTGGGGTCGTACTCGCCCTCCACGAGCCCGAGGCGGATGAACTGGCACATGCCGGCTTCCATCCAGTGCCCGAGGATCGAGAAGATGATGAAGTAGATGATGAGGTTGCGGATGAGCGGCCAGCCGTGCTCGAGGTAGGCCGTGCCCTCCTTGTCGTAGATGCCCGTGCGCTTGGCGAGGTCGTTCACCATCGTCGCCTTCACACGCTTCGAGAAGATGAAGTAGAAGATCAGGAAGATGTAGAAGGCGCCGTTGAAGAAGAACATCGGCAGGCTGAAGGAGCCTTCGATGGCGAGCCGGATGCCCTCGAACGCGAGCCCGATCGCGCTCACGATGATCATGAAGGGCCGCGCGATCTTGTAGCGGTTGATGAAGAACCAGAACGCCACGCCCGTGAGGATGAGCATGATCCACGTGAAGAACTGCGTGGTGTCGTTGGCCACCGTGTCGCGCGAGGTGAGGAGCAGAAGCAAGATGTTCGCCGCGATGTCGATCGCGAAGTACACCTGCACGAAGCGCATGAATCCCATGGAATTCGGGTCGGAGAAGCGGATCGCGTCGTAGGCTTGCTTCGCGGAGTGCGTGGCGGCCTTGTGGTTGGCCTTGGCCTCGCGGTTCGCCTTGCGGAGGTTCTGCCGCGCGGTCTTGGCGCGATCGGGGTTGCCGGAGTGGCTCGCGATCACGTTCAGGCGGAAGGCCTCGTCGGCCACCTCGTCGGATTCCATGGCCACGCCGGCCATGGCCACGGCCTCGGCCGCGTCGAGCTGCGCGGCGCGCGTGATGCGGCTGCGCTCGGCCTTGCCGGTGTTGAAGGCGGCGTCGAGCGAGAGTTCCACGCGCTCGAACTTCTCCATATCCTCGAGGCGCTTCTGCGCGTCGTCGACCTCCTCGTGAACCTCGGCCTCGCTCACCTCGGGCGGGAGGTTCTCGATGGGAGCGTCGTCCGTGGCCTCGGGCGCCTTCGCGTCCAGAGGCTCGTTCGTGCGTTCATCCATAGATTTGGCGTCCTTTTCCTTACGTTCGTGCGAAAGATGCGCGCCTTCGTGCCCCGTTGGCGCCCACGCGAATCCTAGAGCTTTCCACCCCAGAGCAGGTAGCCGATTCCGTCGATGTCGCTTCTTGGCTTTCGCACCTGCCGAAGCGCGTCCCTGAGCTCCTCGAGCCTGCGCGCGGGCACGGGCAGCGTCTCGCCATCGTCGAGCAGCGCGCCCTTCTCGGAGAGCGTGCGAAGGTGCCACGGGTTCACGAGGTAGGAGCGGTGGAGCCTCACGAAACCCTCGCCGAGGCGCTCCGCGATGGAGGTGATGCCCTCGTTCACCTCAAAGACGTCCTCCAAGCAGTGGATCGTGCACTTGTGGCCGTGCGCCTCCACGTAGAGGATGCCGTCGGCCGCCACGAAATGAGAGATGCGATGGTCGTCGCGGAATTCGAGCAGGCGATCGTCCTGCAAGCCATCCGTGGGGCGCGCGTCCTGCAACCCGCCGTCGCGCGCCCCCTTGCCGTCGACGTCGGAAATGCCGAGCACGAAGGCCGATTCAAGCGCCATGAGCCGTGGATCGCGGCCCGCGAGCGACCAGTGGAAGGTGAGGCGCGCGGAGGTGCCGCGAAGCGACACCGGCGCCGCGCCCTTGCTCATGAACACGCGAAACATCGCGAGCACGCAGCAGTAATCGGCGACAAGCGGAAGCGCCACGAAGGATTGGTTCGTGAGGACGATCCGCACGTCGTCCTCGCCCACGAGATCCGCGACCTCGAGGTAGCGGGCGCGATCATAGGCGCTCTGGCCGGGCGTCGCCGCAATGAATGCGAAGTCGTCAGCGAGCATGCCCACGTTCTTGCCGCCGTCGCCGTTCATGAAGTCGTGCGTGAAGCGACGCGTGCGGTCCACGAGACTGGAATAGAGGGCCGCCTCCGCGCTGGAGGCGGCCTTTTGCGTGTCGGTGGTGCGAGAGGCCATCGCGCTAGTTCGACACGGGCATGTGCGCCGCGATCACGTCGATGACGTTGGCGAGTGGCATCGTCTGCAGCCACACGTGGCCGGGGCCCGTGAGCTTGGTGTTGAAGAGGCCCTCGCCGCCGAAGAGCACGTTCTTCACGCCGGAGATCTTCTCGATCTCGAGCGTGACGCCCTTCGTGTAGCCGAGGACGTTGCCCGTGTCCACGAGCAGCGTCTGGCCGGCCGCGAGCTCATAGTCCACGAGCTCGCCGTCACACTCGATGAAGACCGTGCCCTGGCCCGTGAGCGATTCCATGATGAAGCCCTCGCCGCCGAACGCGCCCGCGCCGAGCTTCTTGCGGAAGGTCATCGAGAGGTCCACGCCCATGGTCGAGGCGAGGAACGCCATCTTCTGCACCACGTAGCTGTGCTGAGCGTCGATCTGGAGCGGAAGGATGCGGCCGGGGAAGCTCGAGCCGAAGGCGATCTTTCCGGGGGCGCTCGCGGTGAAGATGTTCTGGAACATTGACTCGCCCGCGAGGGCGCGCCCGAGGGCCTTCTTCACGCCGCCGCCCTTCGTCTCCATCGTGAAGACGGGATCCATCCACACCATGGAGCCCTTCTCGGTCTTCATGGCCTCGCCGCGATCGAGATGGCAGACGACTGCGGGATACGGGTTGCCGATGATCTCGTACTTCATGTGTCCTCCTTGGGAGATTTCCGATGCCGGGCAGAGTATCCGCCCGCTAGCAAGGATACGAAAACCTTGCACGAGCGAGGGGGGGGGTAATTGCATTCGTGCATCAACAGGAAACATCCGCGCACACTTTCTAAAAACCGCTCGGCGAGCGGCACGCTCCCCGTAAAATCGGCCGGGTAGCAGGCGCCTTGCGGGACGCACCGCGCACAAGCAGCCTCCACGGCGAAGGGCATGGAATGATTGGGCGACCGAAGGACCCCGCGAAGGCGCACGTCTTCCATCGCGCGCAGCGGAGTACGCCCCAGTTCTCCCCCGACTTCATCAAGGAAGTGCGCGAATGCCCGAGCATCGAGGCGTTCGTGGAGCTCATGGACTCGCGCGGCATCTGGCTGAACCGCAACGCGGCCGAGGGCGTCTACCTCTATCTTCGCTCGCTCGGCGACGCTGAGCTCTCCGACGACGACCTCGACGGCGTCATCGGGGGCATCCACGCGGATCCGCTTCAGGACATGGCCGTCCAGGCCGAGCTCGCCCACCTTTCCGCGCAGCTCGGCGGCCTGGGCTAGTCGCTCGCGCGGGCCTTCGCCGCGAGCCGCGAGCCGCGAGCCGCGTGCCCCGCTCGGCACCAGCGCGAATTGCCCCGCGCGCAAGCCTCCAAGGCAAGAGAGCCGTCCCTTGTGTCTTGCGACTACTGGAGGTAGGGCGAGTTGTGGGACTTTTCGACCTCGAGGATCGTGTTGGCGTTGTCGATCTCGAGCTTCGACAGATCGGATTCGTCGTAGTCGGGGTCGATCTGATACCACGAGAGGTTGCTGAAGAACTCCTGCAGGTCCTCGCGCTGGAACGCGTAGCCGTGGCGCGCGTAGATCTCGTTGCGGGCCACGCAGAGCTCCCAGTCGTTCATGTCGCTGATGTCGTCCTCCGTGATGGTGCGGTAGCTGGAGCCGGGGAGCACCTCGCCGCTGTTGCCCACGCGCACCGTGGGATAGCCCGCGGGCGCGGTGATGATGGCGCCCTCGTCGAGGCTCGCCACGGCGTCATCGCCCGCCCCGCTGCTCGGCGTCTCGGAGGTCGGACTCTGCTTGTTCGCCTCGTCGAGCTGCTTCTGCAGCTCCTCGTTCTCGGACTGCGTGGCCTCGAGCTCCGCCTGCGCGGCGTCGGCATCCGCCTGGGCCTGCGCCGCGGCCTCCGCCTGGGCGGCGGCCGAGTTCTCGAAGATGCCCGTCGTGAGGCCGAGCGGATTCAGGAAATAGAAGAGCGCGAAGCCCACGACGGCCACCGCCGCCACGACGCCGAGCACGATGCCCACGACCTTGCCCGTGCCGCTCTTCCGCGCCGGCGCGGCCATCGGCGGCTCCGGATAGCGCGGCGGCATCGTCGGCGGGAACTGCGGCGAGGTGTCCTCGGGCGCCTGCGCGCTCGCCCAGAGCCGCGTCTGCTCGATCCCCTGCCGCGTGCCCTCGTCCGCGAGCGTGGGACGCTCCTCCACGAGCATCGTCGCGTCGAGCTCGCCCATGCCGCCCTCGGCGGCGCCGTCATCGAAGTCCTCGACGGAAGCGCCGCAGTTCGTGCAGAAACGCACGCCCTCGGCGAGCTCAGCGCCGCAATTCGTGCAGAAAGCCATGGTTGCGTCCCCCTCTTCTAGAGGCCGTCGTGCGTGCGGGTGGCTTGATAGTTCGCCAAATAGCCCGCGAACTCGGGCGAGGTGTCGGAATTTCCGCTTCGCCACGCCTTGTGGTCGATGATCTCGCTCTCCGAGCCGTAGTAGGCGTCGATGTAGGCGATGAGGGAGTCGAGCGCCTCGAGCTGCGCCTCGGGATACTCCTCGCCGGTGCTGCCGTCGTGGATCATCTCGATGCCGATGGAGTACGAGTTCATGCCGTAGTCGGGCGCCCAGTCGCCGATCGGCGAGGTGCCGCGCTTGTCGTCGCGCGATTCGTCCGTGGTGCCAAAGAGGTCGTTATGGCCGGCGTCGCCGAAGCCCGCGTGGTGGGCGATCTCGTCCATCGGCACGCACTGCACGATCAAGCCGTCCTTGCCGATGATGAAGTGCGAGGCGATGTAGTTGCCATCGTTTTCCCAACCGTCGATCACGTTGTAGGGCGTGCCGCCGCCCTCCGTGTCGTGGAGCACGATGTAGCGCTGGAACTCGGCCGTCTTCACGCCGTGGGAGAAGTCCTCGCGCAGGCTCTCCTCGATGCTGATCTCGGGAAGCGCGGGCTCCTCGGGCTCCTCCGGTTCCTCGGGCTCGACAGCGCTTTTCGCCTCGGGCGCCGGGTCGTCGACGAGCGGCTCCGCGGGCGCCTCGCCCTGCGCGGTGCTCGCGGAGCCGCCCTGCGGCGCCGGCGCAGCGCAGGCAGAGAGCGCGAGCGCCTGCATGGCGAGCGCCATCGCGAACGCGAGGGCGAGCGCAAAGCCGCGCTCGCGCTTCATCGTCTTTTGCGTGCGATGCGTTTCCATCCGTCTTCCCGTTGATCGGCGACGCAGCGGAAAGGTCGCAAGACAAAAGAACCGTCCCTTTTATCACTTTTGTCTTGCGACCTTCGTGCGAGAGATGCTACGGCCTCAGGCCCATGCCGCCTTCGAGGGTGAGGGTCTCGCCCGTGAGGTATTTGAAGTCGGGGGTGGCGAGCATCACGACGACGCGGCCGATCTCGGTCTCGACGTTGCCGTAGTGGCCCATCGGCGGCATGTGGACGTTCGCGGCGAACGCGTCGGGGTAGGCGTCCTTGAAGTTTTCGAGCTGCGCGGTCCAGGCGATCGGGCAGATCACGTTCACGTTGATGTCGTCGGGGCCCCATTCTGTGGCGGCGACGCGGGAGAGGCCGCGGATGCCCTCCTTGGCGGCCGCGTAGGCGCACTGGCCGAAGTTGCCGAAGAGGCCGGCGCCGCTCGCGAAGTTGATGACGGAGCCCTTCGATTCCTTGAGGTAGGGATAGCAGCACTGCATGTAGTAGAAGGTCGCGTAGAGGCCGGAGTAGATCGCGAGGTCGAACTGGTCGGTCGTGTGGTCGGCGAGCGTGACGCCGGAGGCCGAGGCCTGGGCGTTGTTCACGAGCACGTCGATGCCGCCGAACTTCTCCACGGTCTCGTCGATCACGCGCTGGACGGTGGCCTTGTTGTCGCCGTCGGCGGAGACGTCGGCCTGCACCCAGTGCACCTTCACGCCATGCTCGCTCTCGAGGCGCGCCTTCGCGTCCTCGAGCTTGGCGATGTTGCGCCCGGTGATGGTGATGTTCGCGCCCTCCTTGGCGAACGCGGTGGCGATGCCGTAGCCGATCGAGCCCGCGGAGCCGTCTTTCAAGCCCGCGAAGCCGCCGCCGGTGATGATGACCGTCTTGCCGCTGAAGAGACCCATGGAGATTCCTTTCATCTGGGGCCCGCGCTTGGGGCCTGAGCCCGTACCGCCGCAACGCTTCATTGTGAAGCGAGAACGGGAGGTGGCGCCCGAGCGTGCTGGCCGTTTTTGGAGTTGGCCATACGGTACTCTCTAAAGTCGCGGTGTGCGCGGCGCGCATGGGGACGCGACGCGGCTTCGAGGCGCGGGAAAGGAATGCCGTGCTCGGCCAGCCCTTGGGCATCGACGAGTTCTCGTTTCTCTACTCCACGGCGTTTGCCGTCGTGGCGGTGGGGCTCGTGGCGCTCGTCTTCGGCCAGTGCATGATGATGGGGCGCATCGGGCGCCATTGGTGGCAGGGCCTCATTCCCGGCTACAACCTCTACCTGCTCTTTTCCGGCGCGCGCCTGCAGATGCTCTTCCTCGTCTACCTCGCGTGCGGCGTCGGATGCTTCGGCTTTTGGATGATGGAGGAGCCCGAGATCCAAGACCTCATCTGGTTCCCCATCGCGCTCGGGGTGCTCATCGTCATGTACGTGTCGCTCGCGCTCGCGCAGCGCCTTAGGCTCGGCGTCGGCTGGCAGGTGGCGGCGTTTTTCGTGCCGTCCTACGCGTGGGTGCTCATGGGGCTCACGGGCGCGCGCGTGGACGAGGACTACTATCCCTGGACCGTGCGACCGTTCATTCGGATCGAGCACCTCATCTTCAGGGCGCGCCCGTGGGAGTTCGATCCCGCGACGGGCAAGCCGTTTGGCGAAGAGGAAGGCGAATTCGCGGAGGGCTATGCGGAGGGCTATGCGGAGGGCGAGTTCGAAGGCGACGCCGAGGGGTGGCCTGAGGAACCGTTCGAAGATGATGGGTACTACGACGGGGACGAGGGCCTCGAAGACGAGGCATTCGAGGACGAAGGGTTCGCGAACGAGTCCGCCGAGCTCGAGGAAGATGCCGATGGGGAGCCGGACTTTGAGCCTGAGCTGGAAGGAGCGCCGAAGCCAAAGGAGGCGCCCGCGCCAAGGCCCGCGAAACGCCGCGGCCGCAGGCTTCGCCGCCGCCACACGATGGTGATGGAGGCGCTGCCCGAGCGGGAAGCGCTCCCCGAGGGGATCGCCGAGCCGGCACCGGAGCCCGAGCCAGGGCCCAAGCCCAAGCCCAAGCCCAAGTCCGAGCCGGAGCCCGAGCCCGCTCGGGACATCGAGCCGCGCGCGCCGCGGACTACTCCCCTACCCTTTGGGGAAGACGCAATGACAGGCGCGCCGGCTGCGGCGCCCGCGTCTTCCGAGATAGAGGTGCACACCATGAGCGATACCGCGCATATGCCCGAAGGCCACGAGGAAACGAGGGCAGCGACGCCCGCGTTCCACGGAGCGGAGTTCGACCCCGTGGGCGATGGCACTGCCGAGGAGGCGGCCGAGAGCGGCGCCGATCGCGAAATCGAGGATTTCGTGGACGAGGAGGCCGTGCTCGCGCGCGCCGCCGAGGCGAAGGGCGGCGTGCAGGATGACGACCTCTCCGACGAGGTGAATAGCCAGCTCGAGGGCATCTACGCCGAGGAGCTCGGCTTTCCCGGCGTCACGCAGGCGGTGGACGACGAAGAGGCCGTCTACATGGAAAGCGACGCCTCCATCGCGCGCGAGGAGATCCTCGAGGAAACGCACGACGAGCCGAACCCCACGGGCTACCAGGCGCGCCACCTCGCGCAGGTGGCCAAGGATTTCGAAGCCGAGGAGAAGGCGCGCGAGGCCTCCGAGGACGCGGAGTTCGAGAGGGAAAAGGCGAGCTACGAGGCCAAGCACGCGCCTCGCCACGCGAAGTCCGCGCCCAAGCACGCCGCGCCTCGGAAACGCGATTGACGGGTTCCATGACGCCCCACGCCACCACCCGCCACGCCAAGCCGGCCGACCCGCGCCGCCTTGCCTGGATTCTCATCGCGTGCCTTTCCCTCGTGCTGCCGCTCCTTTGCGCCTGCTCGAGCGCGGCAGGTGCCTCGGGCGACGGCGGCTTCTCCGTGCCCACCACCGAGGAAGAGGCGCACGAGGCCGTGGGTGGCGAGCTCAAGGTGCACTACTTCGACGTCGGCCAGGGGGATTGCCAATTCCTCGAGTTTCCCGACGGCACGACCATGCTCATCGACGCCGGCCCCACCGTCTCCGGCGAGGGAGTCGTGGAGAAGATTCGCGCGCTCGGCCATGACTCCATCGACATCCTCGTGGCGAGCCACCCCGACTCCGACCACATCGGCGGCCTTCGCTACCCGCTTCGCGAGATGAAGGTCGGCGAGGTGTGGGCGCCGGACGCCGAGAAGGACACCTACGCCTACGAGAAGTTTCTGAAGGC
This sequence comes from uncultured Atopobiaceae bacterium, assembly GCA_947625405.1. Lineage (GTDB taxonomy): Bacteria > Actinomycetota > Coriobacteriia > Coriobacteriales > Atopobiaceae > CANRLS01. The sequence continues at coordinate 19,695 of CANQOF010000018.1, forward strand.
GGTGGACGGTCAAAACCTCACCATCAACAAAGCCGAGAGCGGCAAGACCATCAAGGAGGGCAAGGGCTACTCCATCGAGCTCCTCGGCCCCGACATGAGCCGCCAGGGGCGAGATTCCGACGCCAACTCCTTCTCCACGATCATCCGCGTGCAGTTCGGCGACACGTCGTTCCTCTTCACGGGCGACGCCTACAAAGACCAGATAGACCGCGCCGAGGAGGACGTGGTGGACGTGCTCAAGGTGGCGCACCACGGCTCGCACTCCGGCACCGACGCGAAGCTCATCGAGCAGCTCCAGCCGAGCCTCGCGATCATCCAATACGCCGAGGACAACCCCTATGGCTACCCGCACAGCGAGGTGCGCGAGGCGCTCGAGGGCGTGCCGACCTACGGCAACGCGGAAAACGGCGACATCACGGTCACCTCGGACGGCTGGAGCCTCGACGTGACGATTTGCAAGGGTGAGGCACTGTGGTGATCGATCATTTCGAGGGCGCGTGGGCCGTGTGCGAAAGCCAAGCCGGCGCGATCTATCACGTGCAACGCGAGGCGCTCCCCGCTGGCGCGCGCGAGGGCGACGTCGTGGTGGCCTGCGGCGACGGCCGCCTTCGGCTGGACCACGCCGCCACCGCCACGCGATCCGCCCGCGTCCACGCGCTCCACGAAAAGCTCTTCGGCAAAACCGAGTAAGCCGGCGAGGGGCCACCCTACCCCGTGAAACGCAGGACAGTGCGCGCATGGGGGGCGCCGCGTCGCGCGATTTGGGGAAACTAGACTGGTTGAAGACCAGAGCTTCTGGGCCTATACTTTCAACCTGCGCTTGCGAGCGCGCACATAGTGCGGGGTGGAGCAGTCTGGTAGCTCGCCGGGCTCATAACCCGGAGGTCGGTGGTTCAAATCCGCCCCCCGCGACCAAACATTCGCGCAGGTCAGTCGACCAATTTAAGGCGGCTGGCCTGTTCTCATCTGGGCAATTCGACAGCCCCGTAGGCAGTTCACGCATAGCAACAAAGCTCTCCGATCACCCGCCCAAGCGATGAGTCAATGCCTCAAGTCGCTGATAGGTCTGGACATCAGAGCTGCGTCCCCTACAAAACCCGCACGTGAACTATCCAAGCGGAGTATCGTTATGGTTGGAGCAGTTCCATCGCCGGATTCAGACGTCACTTCAATGGCGCACGAACCACTCGAGAGGACACTCAGTGGATAAGACCAAGATAGAGATCCTGTCCAACGTAAAAGGTATGTTCGCCATGGAGGGACTCGAACTCACAGCATGGGATATTGAATCGATCGAACGGTGCCTTCGAGGCGATGCCTCCTTCGAGCAGGAAGTGCAAGCCGCAGTCGCAGAGGCCATAGCTACGGGAAAGGCCGCGGCTGCTTAGCATGAGCGTCCCATCAGATTTCTACGACTACGCCGAGGATGGCACCTACTGCTACCCAGGTTCCTCTGTCCTGAGAAATCGCTTCAACATACGAGACGAGACCACTCTCCGGAAGTTTGAGTGGCACATAGTTGCGCTCAGGATGTCGGAAATGGATTCTGGCGAGATAGGCTTCGGCAAGCGGTTCGACGCACGTCACCTTCGCTCGATTCACCGCCTCCTCTTCAGCGACATTTATGAGTGGGCCGGCAACTACCGTACGGTCGACATCTCCAAGGGAGTCCAGTTCTGTCTCTCCCAATACATCCCCGAGCAGCTCAATAATCTCCTTGCCCGACTCGAGGAAGAGGGTTTCTGGAGGCTCTTACTCGAGACGACCTCGTGAAGCGTTTGGCTTATTACCTAGGAGAGATCTACGCAATCCATCCCTTCAGAGAGGGAAACGGGCGAGCTCAGAGGACGTTCATCCGCCAACTCGCACGTGTGAACGGTTACCTACTCTCCTTCGCCGATGTGTCTGAGCAAGAGATGGTCACGGCATCGATCAATTCCTTCAACGGCGACAACGCCGCTCTAGAAGATCTCATCGGGCAAAACCTCTCGAGAATCTCGGTTGTGTCCCGAAAGTTGGTGTAAAGATTCTTTTCGATTAAGAGGCTCTTCTACAGGCTTACAGTTGGTTAAGTCGCCTTCTTTAGTTCTCTTGTACAGAATCGGCCGTTATCTCGATCGTCGTCCCTGCGTTGTCGAGACCATTGAAGGTTCCGTACACCGTGACGATGGGTTTGAAGTCAGAAAACTCGTAGCTGAGACCGTTTGTCGTCACCAGCGCGGAGATGCCGGACCCCGGGCCGAGATCGAGCGCTAGACCCTCCTCCGGATAATACGCAACGCTCCCCGTGACCACGACTCTGGTACCCAGATAGTTCTCAGGATAAGTGAGTAAATCCTCGTAGGGCACCGACTGATATCCAGAGTTCTGTGAATCGCCCGAATATCCATCCGTCTCGTCGGGTTCTTTCCCATCAGAACCCACGCCATCGGCCATTCCGAAGATCTGCTTCGTGGAGGAATCCATGGGATAGAGGCCGTAGTTGAATTTCGAGTTTTCAGGGAACGGGTCGTTCGAATACTGGACGTATTCAAACTCAGTGTTTTCAGATCCCTCAGCTTCCATGTCATCCGTTTCGAAGAGATCAAACGTAGACAACATCACGCTTATCTCCGGGTGCAGAGATTCGGTGGTGAGTTGTACGTCGTTGATGTACTGAGTGTCGTACCACGGATGCTCCGAGACTGGCTCGAGCACCGCAGACCACCAAGCCTCGACGCCGACGTAGAATTCCCTTCCTGCTACTTCCGTTTTTCCATAGAGGTTATAGAGATAGCCCCATCGTTGTGTTGCGGAACTGGACTCCGTCATTCCCTCCAAGCCTACCCAGTCCAGCATGTAGGCTCCCTCAAGACTTATACGTTGATATCGGACTTTTGTCTCGGTGATGTCCGATCTATCTATCCCAAGCAGGCTAAGCAACTCCCAAGCGTCACTTGTCTGGTATCCGACTATGTCCGGTGTGCCGGTGCATGCCAGATAATTCTCGTTCACTTCGTCCACTGCTGACTCATCGCCAATGAAGCCAAGATACTCGCCCTGCATGTTCTCGGATGTGTCATCTCTCACGTAGATGTTCCCGTTTGAGATGGTCAGTCCCGGCGGTGTGAGGTTTGTCGTATCCCAAGGCTCTTGGTACATGAAGTTGACGACGTTGACGCCATCTTCCCCTTCATCGGGCAGGTCAATCACATCGAGCTTATATTTCTCAAAGCCAAGGTAGCTTTGTTTTACCGTCCCATATCCATCGCCGTCCTCGGCGGGCTCGAGACCGATGTCATGCACAAATCCACTGTCTCCATTTTCGTCGTCTCCGATCACCCATTGGTCCGAAAGAGTCGCCTCCACAACTGCGGGAAGATTCGGATATCCATTCTCGTTTATGAAAGGATTCATGGGTTCGGTTTCTCCCATGATCGTCGCATCGTGCGATCCACCACGACCCACGATCATGCCGAGGATGGCAAGACCGAAGACGACCACCGCTGCGATAAGGGCTACTTTGAGGACGCCACCTCCGTGCTTCCTCTCGGGCGTTTCGGCCTGGCCGACTTCATCTTGGCTTTCGCTTTCAGTTCGGCTCCGCTCCCTACGTCCGGCTCCGTCCATCTGGACGCTCTCAGATCCCCCTCCGGTGTCCTCTTTCGCTAGAGACCGATCTCTAAGGACTGCTTCTCCCTCCACCTTCTCGGTTGTGATGCCGGCCGAATCGCTTGCAAACGTCATTCCCGCCGGCTCTCCAGCCTTGCCAGAAAGCCCTGAGTCCTCCGCCGTGATGAAGTTCGTGAGGGACGTACCGCAATTCGGACAAAAGTTAGGGCCACCATCGATCTTTGTGCCACAGTTCGGACAGAACTTTGGCCCTACGCCTCCTTGGGTCGATGCCCTGGTGCCATCCACTGCACGCCTCCGATCGTAGCCTTGCCCATGTCATTGCTGAAGATCATCATGACAGAGCGGGAAGCACGTTCGTGGTTTCAGTGATGGTGGCGTCGAGCATTTTTAAGCGACTGCGCGATGGTACGGAAGGTCTTTAATCGCCCTTTTGATCGTGGAGGCCCCAAAGTCGCGCAAGGGTTTTTCGATATGTTGGCGTTGAGGCCCTTAAGCCGCACATGAAATGTCGCGAAGAGCCCTAAATCTTACAAATTGGGCGATTTATCTTCCTCGACGCCGAAAGGGGCGTGCGATTAAGGCACCTCGGCGGTTGAAAGGGCGAATGAGAGCCCTCGACGACACTTCATGCGCGAACGAGGAAGCTCGACAACATCGGGAAATGCAGGCATACGCGATCAAAGGGCACGAATGCAAAACGAGCTCCCCCTTTAGGACTCGTTTTGCATTCCTCGAACTATTCTAGATGACGTCGCGAGGCGCGATCAGTTCATTTCCCGCAGGAACTCCCGCACGGCGTCGAGCATCTGGCGGCGGCTGAGTTCGAAGGTGTGCGTGTCGCCCTCGAGGACGAGGAGGCGCGAATCGGCGTAGCGCTCGGCGACCTTGATGGTGTCCTCGTAGGGCACGAGCGCGTCGTTCGTGCCTTGGACGAGGAGCACCGGGTGCGGATAGGCGTCGATGATCTCGTCGGTGTCCAAGCGCTGGGCCACGCGGAAGTAGTTGCCGCACATGTACTCCGCGAGCTGGGGATACCCCTTTGGCGAGGCACCGTTGAAAGGATCGCCCAGGTAGACGCGGTCGGGCACGTGCTTGGGATCAAACGTCATGTGGAGGAAGCGCCCCTCGCGCGACCAGCGCGGGATGCTCGCGCCGGGCGCGAGCAGGATGAGCGCCTTGAGGTCGTCGGGCCTCGCGGCGCCCATCACCATCGCGAGGAAGCCGCCCTGGGAGTGCCCGCAGAGGTAGAGGTCGGTGACGAAGTCGAGGCCCTTGGCGTAGTCGATGACGTCGAGCATCTCGTCGATCCACTTGAAGATCGTGTGGCGCTCGAAGGTCCCGCCGCTCTCGCCATGGCCGTAGAGCTCGGTCCTGAGCGTGGCCATGCCGCACTCGCGGATCGCCTCGGCGACGGCGACGATGTTGGGCCGCTCCATGGTGCCGGTGAGGCCGTGCTGGACGATGACGAGCGGGCAGCGCTCGGGCTCGCCTTCCGGCATCTCGAGCTTCGCGTGGATGGGCACGCCGTCGCTGTCGATGAAGAACTCTTGCAGGGCCATGTGGGCCTCCTCGCTTCCGCGGCTCGCTGGCAACGAGCCTTCCTCGCCGCCGGGGGCAGGCGATCGCGCCGACGCCGGGCTATACCCGCGTGGCGGCTTCGCGTGCCTCCGCCTCGCGCTTTGCCTCCTCGATCGCGGCCTTCTGGGCGTTCGAGAGGAAGAAGTCCGGCGTATCGTCATGGTGCGTGCTGAAGAGGCGATCGATGCCGTACTGCTCGAAGAGGTCGGCCGTGCGCTGGATCGCCGCTTGGGCACCGTGCGCCGCTGAGGCCTTCTCCTCGCCCTCGCCCGCCGCCCACGGGGCTACGTCCTCGGCCTCGGCCGCGCGGCGCTCGTTCTCGAAGTTCTCCTTCGCCACGCTGATCATCAGCTTGATGCGGTTCAGCTGGTTCACCTCGGAGGCGCCGGGGTCGTAGTCCACGGCCACGATGTTGCTCTCGGGGTGCATCTGGCGCAGGCGCTTGATCACGCTCTTGCCCACCACGTGGTTCGGCAGGCACGCGAACGGCGAACAGCAGATGATGTTCGGGCAGCCCTCGTCGATGAGGTCGCACATCTCGGCCGTGAGCAGCCAGCCCTCCCCCATCGTGTTGCAGAGCGAGAGCACCTCGTTCGCCTTGGCCGCGAGCTCGAAGATCTCGGGATAGGGCGCAAAACGCGTCGAATCCTTGAGCATGGCGTTGATGGGCGCGCGGAGCCAGTCGATGAGGCGGATGAGCGTGCCGTTCGCGATGCGGTTCAGGAGCTTCGTGCCGAGCTCGCCCTTCATGTTGATGGGGCTCGTGAGGCCGAAGAGGAAGAAGTCGAGGAGCCCGGGCACCACGGCCTCGCAGCCCTCGCCCTCGATGACCTTCACCACCTGGTTGTTCGCCGTGGGGTGGAACTTCACGAGGATCTCGCCCACCACGCCGACCCTCGGCTTCGAGCGGTCGTTCACGAGCGGGAGGATCTCGAACGCGTCGATCGTGCGCTGGCAGAGGCGATGGAACTGCTTCAGGCTCATCGTGGCGATCTGCCCGCGCGCCTCGGCCATGAGCTGCTCGCAGAGCGCGTCAGCCGAGCCCGGACGCTCCTCGTAGGGGCGCGTGCGATAGAGGCACTGCATGAGGAGGTCGCCGTAGAGGATGGCGTAGGCGGCGCCCATGATCGTGCGCGGCTTCAGAATGGAGAAGCCGGGGTTCTTCTCGTCGAGCGTCGAGGCCACGGAAAGCGAGATCACGGGGATCTCCGGGTGGCCGCTCTCCTTGAGCGCCTTGCGGATGAGCGCGATGTAGTTCGTCGCGCGGCAGCCTCCGCCGGTCTGGGTGATGAGGACAGCCGTCTTCGAGAGGTCGTACTTGCCGCTCTCGATGGCCTCCATAATCTGCCCCGTCACGAGGATCGACGGGTAGCAGATGTCGTTGTTCACGTACTTCAGCCCGGCGTCCACGGCGCCTTGGTCCACGGAGGGCAGGAGCACCATGTTGTAGCCGGCCTCGCGCACCACCGGACGCAGGAGGTCGAAGTGGATCGGCGCCATCTGCGGCACGAGGATCGTGTAGTGGTCGTCGCGCATCTGCTCGGTGAAGCGGGGCTTCGGGAAGGCCGCGCTCGCGGCCTCGGCCTCGGCGGGGATGCGCTCGCCGGGGTGCGCGGCCTCGAGCTCGGCGCGGCGCTCGGCGAGGGCCGCCATGAGCGAGCGCACGCGGATGCGCGCCGCGCCGAGGTTCGACACCTCGTCGATCTTGAGCACGGTGTAGATCTTGCCGGAGGCCTCGAGGATCTCCTCCACCTGGTCGGTCGTGAGGGCGTCGAGCCCGCAGCCGAAGGAGTTCAGCTGGATGAGGTCGAGGTCGTTGCGGCCGGCCACGAAGCGCGCGGCGCGGTAGAGGCGCGAGTGGTACATCCACTGGTCCACCACGCGGATCGGACGCTCGGGGCGCATGTGGTGCGCCACCGAATCCTCCGTGAGCACGGCGAAGCCGAAGCCTTGGATGAGCTCGGGGATGGCATGGTTGATCTCGGGGTCCACGTGGTAGGGGCGTCCGGCGAGCACGATGCCGTGGCGATGGTCGTCCGCCTCGATCCACGCGAGGGCGGCGTCGCCGGCGGCGCGCATGGCCTCCTTGAAGTCGAGGTCGGCGCGCCAGGCGTCGTTCACCGCGGCGTCGACGGCGCTTCGCGTGATGCGCTCGCCCGAGGGAGCGCGCCCCGCGGCGATCTGCGCCTCCTCGCGCTGCTTCAGGATCTCGTAGAGGCGACGCTTGAGCTCGCGCTTGTTGTCGTAGGGAAGGAACGGGTTCAGGAACTCCACGTCGGGGCGGCTGAGCTCGTCCACGTTCAGCCCGAGGGCCTGCGGATAGCTCATGACGATCGGGCAGTTGTAATGGTTGCCCGCGGTCTCGTCCTCGGTGCGCTCCCAGCGCACGCAGGGCATCCAGATGAAGTCCACGCCCTTCGCGAGGAGATTCATGATGTGGCCGTGCGAGAGCTTCGCCGGGTAGCACACGCTCTCCGAGGGCATCGACTCGATGCCCGCCTCGTAGGTGGCCTTCGTGGAGGCGTCGCTCGGCACGACCGCGAAGCCCATCTTCGTGAAGAAGGTGTGCCAGAAGGGATAGTTCTCGTAGAGGTTGAGGGCGCGCGGGATGCCCACGGTGCCGCGGGGCGCGTCCGCGGGCGAGAGGCCCTGGCGCTCCCAGATGAGGCGGTTCTTGAAGGCGAAGAGGTTCGGCGCGTCGCTCTTCTGGCGGTTGCCGCCGGCGCCACGCTCGCAACGGTTGCCGGTGATGAACTTCCGGCCGCCGCCGAAGTTGTTCACGGTGAGGAGGCAGTTGTTCGAGCAACGCCCGCAGTGCACCTTCGTGATCTTCACCTCGAGGGCGTCGATCTCGTCCTTCGAGAGGAGCGTCGAGAGGCCGCCCTCGCCGGCGCGCTCGCGCGCGATCAAGGCCGCGCCGTAGGCGCCCATGGTGCCCGCGATGTCGGGGCGAATGGCCTCATGGCCCGTGAGCAGCTCAAACGCGCGCAGCGTGGCGTCCGAGAGGAACGTGCCGCCCTGCACCACGCACGCCGCGCCGATCTCCGAGGCGTCGCGGAGCTTGATCACCTTGAAGAGCGCGTTCTTGATGACGGAGTACGAGAGGCCGGAGGCGATGTCGCCCACGGTCGCGCCCTCCTTTTGCGCCTGCTTCACGCGGCTGTTCATGAAGACGGTGCAGCGGCTGCCGAGGTCCACCGGGTGCTCGGCGCGCACGGCCTCGGCGGCGAAGTCCTCCACGCCGAAGCCCATCGCGTTCGCGAAGGTCTCGATGAAGGAGCCGCAGCCAGAGGAGCACGCCTCGTTCAGCATGATCGATTCGATCACGCCGTCCTTCACGCGCAGGCACTTCATGTCCTGGCCGCCGATGTCGAGGATGAACGTCACCTCGGGCACGAACGCCTCGGCGCCCTTCAGGTGCGCGACGGTCTCCACCTCGCCGGAGTCGGCGCAGAACGCCTCCTTGATGAGCGCCTCGCCGTAGCCGGTGGTGGTCACGTGGCCTATCTTCGCGCCCTCGGGAAGCGCGGAGA
>CANQOF010000019.1 GCA_947625405.1 uncultured Atopobiaceae bacterium
CTCATCAACTCCTTCCTCGCCACCGCCGGCGACTGGCGTGCTCCTATCTGCCAGCTCGCCCTCATCGCCGTGATCACGGTCGTCTACACCGTGTTCATGAAGGTGGCCGAGGCCGCGAACACCGCTGGTTTGGAAGAAGAGGCCGAGGCCTAGTTCTTCTACCTGGGCGGCTCCTTCGGGAGCCGCTCGCGAGCCTCGCTCGAGGCTCCTGTTGGCGCTACGCCAACACCCGTTGGCCCACGCCAACAGCGCTAGTCCAGAACGACCCGGGAGGGGCAGGCGCCTCCTTTGCCCCGCCCCTCCCACCGCTCTTTGAGTTCGGTACTTCGACCAAGCGCGTCTGACCCACGCGCTCTGCCCTCGGTGGCCCCTCGCGCCGTTAGGGCCCAGTACATTGGGAGGGAGCAACCCGCTTCCTCGCGGAAAAGGGGCCAAGCCCCAAGGAACAGGGCGCGTCTCCACGAGACGACGCCAGAAAGGAACACAGTATGGCCAGGAAGATCCTCCTCTGCTGCGCAGCCGGCATGTCCACCAGCCTCCTCGTTACCAAGATGAAGCAGGACGCTGCCGCGCGTAACCTGGACGTGGAGATTGAGGCCCTGCCCATCAACGAGGGTCTGGATAAGGTCGACCAGGTCGACGTTATCCTCCTTGGCCCCCAGGTGGGTTACGCGAAGGGCAACTTCGAGAAGGCCATCAACGGTCGCATCAACGTCTCCGTCATCCCGATGGCTGACTACGGCCGCATGAACGCCAAGAAGATCAACGACGAGGCCATCGCCCTCATGAAGTAAACGCCAGGACCTTCCATCCTGCGTTTTCCCACCGATCCATTTGGCGACGGCAAGACCACTTCAAAGCGCTCGTCGCCCCAACCAGAGAGGAGGTGCCCATGGAGGGTATGGACGACCTTCAGATGACCTGCTTCCAGATCATCGCCGCCGTGGGAACCGCGAAGAGCGATTACGTGAATTCGATCTCCCTCGCTAAGGAGGGCAAGTTCGACGATGCGCGCGAGCTCATCAAAGAGGGCGACAAGGCCTACGCAGAGGGCCACGACGTCCACCTGAAGCTCCTCCAGCAGGATGCTGCTGGCGAGCGTGAGCCCGTTGCCCCGCTCATTCTGCTCCATGCCGAGGACCAGCTGATCTCCACCGAGGTCTGCAAGCTCATGGCCGAGCAGATGATCGACGCCTACGAGCGTATCTGCGCACTGGAGAAGTAGTCCACGCTGCAAACCCTAAAGAGGTTTGACCCTCAAGGCGGTGTAGCATCAGCTACACCGCCTTTTGCGTTGCGCTTTGGAGGGAGAGGGCCATGGCCGAAGACGCGAAGATCATCATCATCTGCCCGAGCGGCCTCACCTCGGCCATGCTCGCCACGCGCATGAACAAGCGCGCGAAGGAGCGCGGGCTCAAGATCGTGACCGACTCCATGCCGCTTCGCCGTGGCCAAGGGGCGCTCCAAAACTACGACGTCGTGTTGCTCTCGCCGGGCGCCGCCTCATTCGAGCGCGAGTTCAAGGAGCTCGCGCCCGAGGTGGCCGTATCGCCGCTCTCGATGATGGTCTACGGGCGCATGGAGGCCGATCAAGCCCTCGATCAGGCGCTCGCTCTCATGCCGCTCGCCACGCGCAATCGCGCGGAAGGCGTCGACGAGGCGCTCGCCCAGCGCGCCACCGCCACGGCGTCGGGCGCGCCGAAGAGGCTCATCGTCTGCTGCGCGGGCGGCATGTCCTCGAGCCTCCTCAGCACGAAGATCCAAGATGAGATCACCGCTCGCAACCTCAACATCGAAGTCGGATGGACGAGCGTGCATAAGGTAGAGCTCGAGCCCGTGGAGGCCGACTGCATCCTCGTCGGGCCTCAGGTGAGCCCGATCATGCCTCGCCTGAAAGAGGTCTATGGCGCTTCCACGCCGGTCGCGCTCATGAGCATGAAGGACTACGGCACGATGGACGCCAAGGCCATCGTGAACCAGGCGCTCCTCCTCATGGCCGAGCACGACCTCGCACGCTAGCTGCCCGCGGGAGCTCGCCCGCATCCGCCAAGGGTTGCGGGCGTTGTGTGGCGCGATGGGCACTTTGATAGACTAGTGAGGTTGCCCAGAGCAACGCTTGGAGTGTGTGCGGGCGAGCGAGGGGATTTCCATGCAGGAACTGTTGGATCAGATCATCACGCCGGAAGTGCGCATGGTGCTCTACCTCGCGCTTGCCTGCGTGATCATGCTCTACATCCTCTCCATCGTCTACGTGGTGCGCGACGCGCAGCGTCGTGGCGCGGAGCCGTGGTGGCTCTGGGCCATCATCTCGGTGATCCCCATCGTGGGGCTCCTCGCCTACGTGATCCTGCGCCCCTCGAGCTACCTCGTCGATCGCGAGGAACAGGACCTCGACATCGCGCTTCGCGAGCACCAACTCTCCCACTACGGCATCTGCCCGAAATGCGGCACGCCGATCGATCGCGACTTCATCGTCTGCCCCATCTGCAACACGCAGGTGCGAAACGTCTGCCCCACGTGCCATCGGCCCCTGAACGCCGACTGGAAGGTGTGCCCCTACTGCCGCACGCGCATCCAGTAGCGGCCACAGCCGTTGAATCCCGAGCTCAATAGCGCTGATCCCGCGAGCCCCCTGCGGCTTTTGCTCGTGTGCGACGAGGGCCACTCCACGAGCATTCTCATGGCGCGCGTGCAAGCGGCGGCCAAGCGTTGCGAGCGCCCCATCACGGCCCAATGCGATGGCTTTCGGGCGGGCCTTTGGGATGAGCGCTCGGCGGATGCGATCCTCATCGCCCCCCAGGTGGCCTATCTCCAAAAGGATTTCGAGAAGAAGGCGGAGTACCCCGTCGCGCTCGGGCAAATACCTCGGCGCGTGTTCGGCGCGCTCGACACGGATTCGATCATCGCCGAGGCCTTCGAGCTCTACGACCTCTACGCGCCCTATCGCGCCGCATGGGAGCTCTGCGAGGAGCTCGCGCCGCGTGGGGTGCTCGTGTGCTGTGCGGGTGGCATGTCCTCGAGCCTGCTCGTGTGGCACATGCAGCGCGCGGCCGACGAGGCGAACCTCCACGTGCGCGTGCAGGCCACGGGCGTGGGCCGCGGGAAGTTCATGATGGACAAGGCCGATTGCGTGCTCATCGCGCCGCAGGTGCGCTACTCCGAGCGGGAGCTCCAAGACTTCAACGACCGCCGCATCCCCGTGGGCCATATCCCGTGGCAGCGCTACGGGCGCATGGACGGAGCGAGCATCATGCGCCAGGCGGTGGGGCTCCTCGAGGAGGGTGGCACGCCGCCCTACGAGATGGATGAGGCGTTCCGCGCGCGCTGGGAGGGCGCGCTTGCGGAGCTCGAGCGCGTGAAGCGCGAGACCCTCGCGAGGCGAGACGAGATCGTGAAGCGCTACGGCAAGAAGCAGAAGAGGGAATCCGCAGCATAGCGCTCGCAACGCGCGCAGGCTGCGTGAGAGGAGGCCACCATGGCCGAGCCGGTACAGGTGCCCGCGGGAGCGGCGCTCGCCGAGCGCGCGCTCGCGGCGGGGGAGGCCAAGTCGAAGCTCACGGGCGCGAAGGCGTTTCTCCTCGCGTGCCTCGCCGGGCTCTTCATCGGCATGGGCGGCATGTTCATGCTGCTCGTGAAGGCCGATTCCGAGCTTCCCTTCGCGCTCGGCCAGGTGCTCGGCGGGCTCGCCTTCTGCCTCGGCCTCTTCCTCGTGGTCACGGCGGGCGCCGAGCTCTTCACCGGCAACAACCTCATGGTGATGGGCGCGCTTTCCGGGCGCTACCCGTTTTCCAAGGTGCTCCGCAACTGGGTGATCGTGTGGCTCGGCAACCTCGTGGGCTCGCTCGTGCTCGTGGCCATCCTCTACTTCGCCGACTTCGGCGCCATGGGCGCAGGAGCGGTGGCGGATGCCATGGTGGCCGTGGCGGCGGGAAAGGTCGCGCTCGCGCCCTCGGTCGTCTTCTTCCGCGGGATCATGTGCAACGTGCTCGTCTGCCTCGCCGTCTGGATGGGCTTCGCCGTCGGCTCCGTGGCGGACAAACTCGCCGCCGTGCTGCTCCCCATCTGCGCCTTCGTGGCCTGCGGCTTCGAGCACTGCGTGGCGAACATGTTCCTGCTCCCCATGGGCTGGGTGGCGCAGGCCTCGGGTGCCGGCGCGGTGGACGCCGCGGTGATCGCGCTTCCGGGCGTGGCCTTGAACCTCGCCCTCGCCACCCTCGGCAACCTCGTCGGCGGCGCGATCCTCGTAGGCGTCGGCTACTGGTTCGCCTATCTTAGGAGACCCCGCGATTAATCGTGTTTCGGGCCAGTTGATTTCAAGTAGCGCAGCGCTTCGGCGGGTGTGAGTTTGATCATTCCCGATTGGAGGAAGGCCCTGCGATCATCGGTGACGAGGTAATTCGCGTCGTTGAACGCACCGACCGTCGCTACGACGGCATCCTCGAGGTCCTCTTCGTCGACGTCCTTGTGGGCCTTCCTCAGAACCGCGTCATCGACGGCCTCGATCTCCATGGAAGTGAAGATCGACATCCGCAGCATCCAGGCGAGCTGCCTTCTCTTCGTCTTATCGGGGATTAGCACCTTGGGCGCCCTTCCGTTTTCGAGGATCCATGAGGCATCCAGCACGGAAGACGCAGACGTCATCACGCTCACTCGTTTGGCGTGGGCAAGAGGAACGAGCTCGCGCATCGCCTCGTGGCTCTCGACGATCATGGGAATCATGAGATTTACGAGGGCATTGGTATCAAGAATGAGTTTCATCGACGATCTCCATCATGCGCTCATCGAATCCCGTCATGAGGAATGTCTCTTCGACGTCCTCTTGGGTGAGCTCTGGAAGAGGCGCGTAGTCCGAGAGGATTGAATCGGCGAGCGAGAAAATGCTGCTCAGCTGGCTGAGCACAGGATCTTCCACGTCAAGCACCACGCATGACTCGTCGACCTTCACGAACTCCGGGACATCGCCGACGGTGGCGAGGTAGTCGTAGACGCGACGCACGAGCTGGGTGGGGGTGAGCTGGGCCGCGGCGAGCACCTTGTCCGCGCGCCTCTTCACCTCGTCGTCGATCCGCGCCGCCACGATGGTGGTTGCCATATGTGCCTCCTTGTGTATACGTAAACAACGATGATAAACGTATACGTATCCCATTGCAATACGTCCCGCTTCGTGGGGCGCGTCGGGGACCCCGACCCGGCGATCATGCGTGTCCGCTCTGCTACACTGTGCGGCATGAACAGGCGAACTCAGACTTTCTAGGCGTGCGCTGGAGGGGCCTTCGGGCTCCGCAGTTCGCGCATGAGCCGCTTCGGTTTGTGGCCGAGGCGGTTTTTCATGGGCGGAGCCAGCGCGCGTCTCGTCCAAGGAAGCCAGGGTATCGCCCTTCCCCTGGGCACGACCGGCCATCGTGAGGCCGAGAAAGAGGAGGATCTACCATGAGTGAACCCACCCCCCAACTCATCCACGTCGCGCTTCCCGACGGCACGCCGCTCGAGCTTCCCGAGGGCGCGACCCTCGCGGACGCCGCGGCCGCCATCGGCGCCGGGCTCGCCCGCGCCGCGCTCGCCGGCACGGTGAACGGCGAGCTCGTGGACCTTGCCACACCGCTCGCGGATGGCCAGGCGATCACCATCGTCACCTCGCGCGACGAGGCGGGCCTCGAGGTCATGCGCCACTCCTTGGCGCACATCCTCGCCGAGGCCGTCTCCGAGCTCTTCGAAAACGTGGCGCTCGGCATGGGCCCCGCCATCGAGAACGGCTTCTACTACGACTTCAAGATGCCGGAGACCATCTCCACGGATGACTTCGAGAAGATCACGCAGCGCATGCGCGAGATCATCCGCGAGGACGCGCCCTTCCACCGCGAGGTTGTGAGCCGCGCGCAGGCGCAGGAGATGTTCGCCGACGAGCCCCTCAAGCTCGAGATCCTCGACGAGCTCGACCCCGAGGAGACCGTCACCGTCTACACGCACGGCGACCACCTCGAGCTCTGCCGCGGGCCGCACGTGCCCTCCGCGGGCAAGCTCCCTCGCGACGCCTTCTCGCTCTCTCGCGTGGCCGGCGCCTACTGGAAGGGCGACGCCGAGAACGAGATGCTCCAGCGCATCTACGGCGTGGCGTTCGCCTCGAAGAAGGACCTCAAGGCCTACGAGACGATGATGGAGGAGGCCAAGAAGCGCGACCACCGCATCCTCGGCCCGCGCCTCGGGCTCTTCAACTTCATCGAGCAGGTGGGCCCGGGCATGCCGCTCTTCTCGCCGAAGGGCGCCACGGTCGTGCGCACGATGAAGACGTGGCTCGCCAAGGAGCTCATGCGCCGCGGCTACGAGGAGGTGCTCACGCCGCACGTCTACCGCGCGGACGTGTGGAAGACCTCCGGCCACTACGACTTCTACCACGACAACATGTACTTCTTCACCATCAACGAGGGCACCGACGACGACCCGCGCGAGGTGGAGTTCGGCGTGAAGCCCATGAACTGCCCGGGCCACGTGCTCCTCTATAAGCAAAACATGCACAGCTATCGCGAAATGCCGCTTCGCTACTTCGAGTTCGGTACGGTCTATCGCCACGAGCTCTCCGGCGCAGTGCACGGGCTCTTCCGCGCCCGCGGCTTCACACAGGACGACGCGCACGTCTTCTGCACGGAAGACCAGGTGGTGGACGAGGTGAGCTCGATCCTCGACCTCGTGGACTACATCATGGGCACCTTCGACCTTCCCTACACGGCGGAGATCTCAACGCGCCCCGCGAAGTCCATCGGCACCGACGAGATGTGGGACAAGGCCGAGAGCTTCCTCAAGGAAGCGCTTGATCGTCGCGGCATCCCCTACGACATCAACGAGGGCGACGGCGCCTTCTACGGCCCGAAGATCGACATCAAGGTGAAGGACTCGATCGGGCGCACCTGGCAGTGCTCCACCATCCAGGTGGACTTCAACCTGCCCGAGCGCTTCGACATCGTCTACCGCGACGCCGACAACACCGACAAGCGCCCGTGGATGCTCCACCGCGCCATCTTCGGCTCGATCGAGCGCTTCCTCGGAATCCTCATCGAGAACTACGCGGGGGCGCTGCCGCTTTGGCTCGCGCCGGTGCAGGTGGAGGTCATCCCGATCGCCGATCGCCATCTCGACTACGCGCGCTCCGTGGCGGAGAAGCTCGAAGAAGTGGGCGGCCGCGTGGAGATCGCAGACCAGTCCGAGCCGATGAAGGCGAAGATCGCGAAGGCGCAGGAGCAGAAGATCCCCTACATGCTCATCGTGGGCGATCGCGAGGCAGAAGAGGGTACCGTGGCCGTGCGAGAGCGCTCGCAAGGCGACCTCGGCACCATGGCCCTCTCCGACTTCGGCGAGATCATCGAGAAAGCCGTCGTGTAGCTCGGATAATGAGCACACGCGCCTACGATATCGCGGGTCGCTGCCTCTTGGGGGAGGCGGCGGCCCGCATGCGTCTCGTGCCCGCTGGCGCGTGGCGCGAGGAGAGCGACGCCGCGGCGATCGTCGCGCGCTACCTCGCCTGCCATCCGCGCATCGCGTGGGTGCGCTACCCGGGCCTCCCCGCGGACCCCGCGTTTCAGGAGGCGGCGACGAGCCTCGTCTCGGGCTTCGGACCCTACCTCGCCTTCGCGCTCGCAGAGGGGTCGCTCCATTGGCTCCGCGTGGCGCCGAGCGATGCGTTCAGGATTGTGGAGGCGCTCGAAGCGGACCTCAAACACCCTGCGTAAAGGTGCCATATATCCCATTCCCTCGCAGCTCAGGGCTTTGGGCGCCCCGGCTTTCGCTATCATCGCAATCTCAAGCGTCACTGCGGAGCGAGGGAGGTCTCCCGCATGCCCCAATCCAAATCCAAAGAGAAAATGACGGAAGTCATCGACAGCGTTGAGAGCCTGAAAGTCGCGATGGCCGAGATGCGCGAGGCGCAGCAGGTCTTCGCCACCTTCTCGCAAGAGCAGGTGGACAAGATCTTCTACGAGGCCGCCATGGCCGCGAACAAGGCGCGCATCCCGCTCGCCAAGATGGCCGTCGAGGAGACGGGCATGGGCGTTGTGGAGGACAAGGTCATCAAGAACCACTACGCCTCCGAGTACATCTACAACAAGTACAAGCGCACGAAGACCTGTGGCGTGATCGAGGAGGATCCCGCCTACGGCTACCAAGTGGTGGCCGAGCCCATGGGCATCGTGGCGGGCATCATCCCCACCACGAACCCCACCTCCACCGCGATCTTCAAGTGCCTCATCTCGCTGAAGACGCGAAACGCCATCATCATCTCGCCGCACCCGCGCGCGGCGAAGTGCACGGCCGCGGCGGCGCAGCGGGTGCGCGAGGCCGCTGAGGCCGCGGGCGCGCCCAAGGGCCTCATCCGCTGGATTAGCGTGCCCACGCTCGAGATGACAAACGAGCTCATGCGCGACGCCGACATCATCCTCGCCACCGGCGGCCCCGGCATGGTGAAGGCGGCCTACTCCTCCGGCAAGCCCGCCCTGGGAGTGGGCCCCGGCAACGTGCCCGTGATCATCCACTCGTCGGCCAACGTGAAGGTGGCGGTGAACTCGATCATCCACTCGAAGACGTTCGACAACGGCATGATCTGCGCCTCCGAGCAGAGCGTGACCGCCCTCGACGACGTCTACGACGAGGTGAAGGCCGAGTTCGCGCGCCGTGGCTGCTACTTCCTGAAGGGAGAGGAGCTCGACCGCGTCCGCAAGACGGTGATCATCAACGGCTCCGTGAACGCGAAGATCGTCGGCCAGAGCGCCGCGACCATCGCCGAGATGGCAGGCGTGGAGGTGCCAAAGAAGACGAAGATCCTCATCGGCGAGGTGGAGAGCGTGAGCCCCTCGGAGGAGTTCGCGCACGAGAAGCTCTCGCCGGTGCTCGCGATGTACCACGCGAAGGACTTCGACGAGGCCCTCGAGAAGGCCAAGCGCCTCGTGGCGGACGGCGGCTTCGGCCACACCTCCTCGCTCTACGTGCACCCCACTCGCCAAGACGTCATCGACAAGTTCAAGAGCGTGATGATGACGGGGCGCATCCTCGTGAACACCCCGAGCGCCCAAGGCGGCATCGGCGACCTCTACAACTTCAAGATGGCGCCCTCCATGACGCTCGGCTGCGGCACGTGGGGCGGCAACTCTACCTCGGAAAACGTGGGCGTGAAGCATCTTCTGAACACCAAGGTGGTGGCCATGCGCCAAGAGAACATGCTCTGGTTTAGGACCCCGGAGAAGATCTACTTCAAGCGCGGCTGCATGCCCGTGGCGCTGAACGAGCTCGGGCAGGTGATGGACAAGAAGCGCTGCTTCATCGTCACCGACCAGTTCCTCTACAAGAACGGCTACACGAAGCCGGTGGAGGACAAGCTCGACGAGCTCGGCATCGTCCACTCGTGCTTCTGGGACGTGGCGCCTGACCCCACGCTCCAGTGCGCCCAGGAGGGCGTGAAGCAGCTCCGCGCCTTCGAGCCCGACGTGATCATCGCGATGGGCGGCGGAAGCGCCATGGACGCGGCGAAGATCATGTGGGTGATGTACGAGTATCCCGAAGCGCGCTTCGAGGACATGGCCATGGACTTCATGGACATCCGCAAGCGCATCTACATCTACCCCGACATGGGCAAGAAGGCCTACTTCGTGTGCATCCCCACGAGCTCCGGCACGGGCTCGGAGGTGACGCCCTTCGCCATCATCACCGACGCCGAGACCGGCGTGAAGTGGCCGCTCGCGGACTACGAGCTCATGCCGAACATGGCCATCGTGGACGTAGACAACATGATGAGCCAGCCCAAGGGCCTCACGGCCGCCTCGGGCCTCGACGTCCTCACGCACGCGCTCGAGGCCTACGTCTCCATCATGGCGACGGACTTCTCCGACCCCTCGGCGCTCCAGGCCATGAAGCTCGTCTTCGAGAATCTGCCCTCCGCCTACGACAACGGCGCCGCCGACCCCGAGGCCCGCGAGCGCATGGCGAACGCGAGCTGCCTCGCCGGCATCGCGTTCTCGAACGCCTTCCTCGGCGTGAACCACTCCATGGCCCACAAGCTCGGCGCCTTCCACCACATCCCGCATGGCGTGGCGAACGCCGTGATCCTCACGCGCGTGATGCGCTACAACTCGGCCTCCGTGCCCGCGAAGATGGGCACCTTCTCGCAGTACGCCTATCCGCACGCGAAGGAGCGCTACGTGGAGGCCGCGCGCTTCTGCGGCGTCACCGGCGCGAGCGACGACGAGGTCTTCGAGAACTTCCTCGCGAAGATCAACGAGCTCGTCACGCATTGCGGCGTGCCCCTCACCATCGCCGAGCTCGGGGTTAAGGAGGACGACTTCCTCGCCACGCTGGACGAGATGGTGGAGCAGGCCTTCAACGACCAGTGCACCACCGCGAACCCGCGCTACCCGCTCATGAGCGAGCTCAAGGAGCTCTACCTCGACGCCTTCTACGGGCGCCCCGCCACGAGCTACGAGGCCTAATCCGCCCGACCGTTTCGAGCCAGCACGCGTTTCAAAGGAGAAACCATGGCTTCCATGCAGGAGATCGTCAAGCGCCAGAACAAGATCGTCTATCGCGAGGGCGATGAGATGATCAAGGTCTTCAACGAGAGCAAACCCGTCTCCGACATCTTCAACGAGGCGCTCAACCTCGCCCGCGTGGCGGAGGCCGGCATCAACTCGCCCAAGCCCGTGTGGGTGAAGCGCGTGGATGGCGACTGGGCCTTCGCCACGACGCGCATCGCCGGCAAGGCGCTCGACGACCTCATGGCCGAGCACCCCGAGAAGCTCGACAAGTACCTCAAGCTCTTCGTGGACTTCCAGGTGCGCATCCACAGCTATCGTGCGCCGCTGCTCCAGCGCCAGAAGGACAAGTACACCCGTATGATCAAGAGCCTGACCGACATCCTCGACGCCACCACGCGCTACGAGCTCGAGATGCGCCTCGACGGCATGCCGAACGAGGTGGAAGTCTGCCACGGCGACTTCAACCCGTCGAACGTGATCGTGGGCGACGACGGCGAGCTTTACGCCTGCGACTGGGCGCACGCCACCCAGGGATCCGGCGCCGCGGATGCCGCGATGAGCTACCTCCTCTTCGAGCTCGAGGACCACACGAAGGCGGAGAAGTACCTCGATCTCTACTGCAAGAAGAGCGACACGCCGAAGCAGATCGTACGCAACTGGCTCTCCATCGTGGCCGCGAGCGAGCTCTCCCGCCACCGCGAGGACAATCGCGAGTTCCTCCTCAGCTGGATTGACATCGCCGACTACCAGTAGAAACGTAAGGTTTAAGCAAGTACGTTGGACCGCATGGCAAGGTCTCGGGTGCCCGCGCTCTTCGCGCGTCCGAACCGTCGTCTATGCGGGGGGTGAAAGAGCGGCTCAAGGTGCAATCCTTGAGCCGCCGCATTTTTGGGACAACTCCTGACCGCGCGTTTTATTCCCGCACGTAGGTGAGGTACTCGAAGGGGGTGCCATCGGGGGTGGTGCCGCCGGGCTCGCGCTCGGCGAGCGTCCAGCCGTCGATGGCGTCGAGGTTGGGAAACCACGTGTCCGCGTCGGGGCGCTCCACGTGGTGGAGCGTGACGAGGCACTCGTCCACGCAGGGGAGGAGCGAGCGATAGACCGTTTCCCCGCCTATCACGAAGACCTCGTCCTCTGCTGGCGCCACGAGCCCCTTTGCCTCCTTGAGCCCGCGCGCGATTTGATAGCCAGCCCCTTCGGCGTCGAGGCTGCGGGTGAGCACGATGTTCGCGCGATTGGGAAGCGGGCGGCCGCCGGGCAGGCTCTCCAACGTGCGGCGTCCCATGATCACGGTGTGGCCCGTGGTGAGCGTCTTGAAACGCCTGAGGTCGTCTGGATTGCGCACGAGCATGCAGCCGTCCTTGCCGATCGCCCAGTCCTCGGTGACGGAGACGATGAGGAGGTATTTCGCGCGTTGGTCCATGGCCGTCCTTCAAGAGCCGAGAGGGGGAGTGGTGAGAGGGGCCCGAGCTAGATGGCCACGGGGATGTTTCGCACCTGCGGGCCCGTCTGATAGTCCTCGACGATGAGGTCGTCGGTGGTGAAGTCGTAGAAGTTCGTGACCTCGGGGTTCAGGCGCACCTTCGGGGCGGGGTAGCGCGGGCGATTGATGAGCTCGCGGACGATCTCCACGTGGCGATCGTAGATGTGCGCGTCGGCGATCACGTGCAAGAGCACGCCGGGCACCATGCCGCTCGCCTGCGCCACCATCATGAGCAGGAGGGCGTACTGGGCGACGTTCCAGTTATTGGCGGTGAGCACGTCGTTCGAGCGTTGGTTGAGCACCATGTTGAGCGTGAGCGGCCCGGGCGCGCCGTCCTCGCCGCGCGGCTGCGTGACGTTGTAGGTCACGCCGTAGGCGCAGGGATAGAGCTCCATTTCGGAGAGGTCGACGAAGGTGTAGGTGCTCGTCATGATGCGGCGCGAAAATGGCGTGTGCGCGAGGTCGTAGAGCACCTTGTCCATCTGGTCGAAGTCGCCCTCGGGATAGTGCGCCACCTGGCCGATTTGGTAGCCGTAGGCCTTGCCGATGGTGCCCGCCTCGTCGGTCCACTCGTCCCAGATGTGGCTTGAGAGATCGGCCACGCGGTTCGATTTCTTTTGATAGATCCAGAGGATCTCGTCCATGGCGCTCTTGAGCGCGGTGCGGCGAAGGGTGATCGCGGGGAACTCCTCGCGAAGGTCGTAGCGCGCGGTGGCACCGAAGACCTTGATCGTGTAGGCCGGCGTGCCGTCCGCCCAGTGCGGGCGCACGAGCTCGCCCTCGGTGGTGGTGCCGTGCTCGAGGATGCGGGTGCAGAGCGCGACGAACGCGTCATCGGCCTTCGACATGGGTCCTGCCTCCTTTGGCGAACGAAGCGAGGCGCGCGCTAGGAAAGCCGCGCGTGGTGCGGGATCACATGGTCGTCAGACATGGTGCCGTAGTAGCCCCACGTGTCGTAGTCCCACGTGTCGTAGTCCCACGGATCGTAGCCCCAGTCATCGAAATACCAGTCGTAGTCGAGGCTCGAGCTGTTCGAGTACTCGTTTCGAAGCGATGCGTAGAGCGGCCCCTCGAGCATGCCCGCGATGAAGCTCGTGAGGGAAAACGCGAGGAGCGCGAGGACGACGACGATGCAGAGCGAAAGGACCACCGGGAAGGCACCCGCGTGGTTCTCCTCGTGGTTCGTGGTGGCCGATTCGCTTTCCACCACGGGGTCCACCTGCGAAAGTCCCTGCTGCTCGTTGTACATGGTGACCTCAATTTCCCTTGGCGCGCCGGACGGGAGGCTCGCACCGCGCGCGTTCCCGCGATTCTACTCGCCCGTGCGAGGGAAAAGACGACGCAAGCCCCCAATGGCGCCGCCCTTTTGCCTGCCCTGCGGGGCAACCGAGGCATCGTAACCGGCGAATGCCGAGTGGTCTTTCTCTCGCCTAACTTCGCGAGGAGAGCGATTTCCCGAGCTCGATGAGCGAGAACGTGCGCTTGACGGCGAGGCGGAGGTTGCGGGCGGCGTGGGCGAGCGCGGCGTCGGCGCCCGGTTCAATCACGCAGGGCACGAGTGAGGCGAGGCCGGCGTCGAGGAGCGCCGTGGCGTCTTCGTCCATGGCACCCACGAGGGCCACGCAGGGCACGTCTGCCGCTTGGCAGCGCTCGAGCACGCCGGCCACCACCTTGCCGTGGAGCGTCTGCGCGTCGGCATGCCCCTCGCCCGTGACCACGAGGTCCACCGTGGAGAGGTAGCCGTCGAAGCCCAGAAGGTCGAGCACGCCGTCGATGCCGCGCGCGAGGGTGGCATCGGCGAGGGAGAGGCACGCGAAGCCGAGGCCGCCCGCGGCGCCGGCGCCGGGCGCATCCGCCACATCGCGCCCGGTGGCGGCGGCCATCGCGCGCGAATAGGCGCCCATGCCCTCCTCGAGGGCGTCGAGGTCGCGCGGCGTGGCGCCCTTCTGCGGCCCGAAGACGTACGTCGCGCCCTCGGGGCCGAGGAGCGGGTTATCCACGTCGGCGAGGATCGTGAGCTCGCACTCCTCAAGACGCGGGTCGAGCCCGGAGAGATCCACCTCGGCCACGCGCGCGAGCGCCGCCCCCGAGGGATCGAGCTCCTCTCCACGAGCGTCGAGGAAACGCGCGCCGAGCGCGGCGGCAAAACCCATGCCGCCGTCGTTGGTGGCGGACCCCCCGAGCGCGATCGTGATCTCGCGGCAATCGGCGTCGAGCGCCGATTGCAGGAGCTCGCCCGTGCCATAGGTGGAAGCTATGAGGGGATTCGGCGCGCCCTCGA
This sequence comes from uncultured Atopobiaceae bacterium, assembly GCA_947625405.1. Taxonomy (GTDB): domain Bacteria; phylum Actinomycetota; class Coriobacteriia; order Coriobacteriales; family Atopobiaceae; genus CANRLS01. The sequence goes on from CANQOF010000019.1 coordinate 14,276, forward strand.
GCTTGGCGAGCCCGGAGGCCTCCGCCATCTCGATGAACGCCACGTCCGGCGCGCCCTTCGCCCAGCGCGCGCCCACCGGCGCGCCCAGAGGGCCCCGCACCTTCGCCTCGAGGATCTCCAGCCCGCCCGCGGCGGAAACGGCCTCGAGCGCGCCATCTCCGCCGTCCGAGAGGGGAAGCTGCACGGCCTCCACGCTCGGAGAAGACGCCTCCGCTGCGCGAGCGATGATCTCCGTGGCCCGCGCCGCCGAGAGCGTTCCCTTGAAGGAATCGGGGCAGACGAGGACGCGCACTACTCGCCCTTTTTGATCGGCGCGTAGAAGGTCTGGAAGTCGTCCAGGCGAAGGATGCCCACCTGACCCTGGCCGTGGCCAGCCGCCGCGCACGCGTCGATGCAGATCTTGTCCGCCACGCCGCCCGTGGCCTCGCAGGCGCCGATGAAGAGCATCTGGCCGAGGCCGTTCTCGTCGGTGGCGGCGCCGCTCGCGCCGTTTGCCATCGTCACGCAGTAGATGCTCGGCGTGTGACCGGCGACGACCACCGGGCCCTCGCCTTTTTCGTTCACAAGCCCCGTGGGCTGGCCCCAGAACTCGTCGCGGATCCACGTGAGGTCTTCGTCGGTCTGCGCCTCGAGCATCGCGCGAAGCGCATCCTCGTCCCAGACGCCGTCTTCGGGCACGGGGCCGATCCCGGGGCGAATGCCCGCGTGCACGAGCACGTAGATGCGATCCGGCATCGTGACGATCGCGTAGCGCGGGAGCGCCTTGAGCCAGTCGATGAGCTCGGTGCGCTGCTCCTTCGAGAGCTTGTGGAGGCCCTTCATGGTGGAGTGGCCGCCGTTCAGCATCCACAGGAACTCGTCTTCGAGGCTGATCCCCTTCTGGGCCATGCAGTTGAGGAGCATGTCCTCGTGGTTTCCGAGGAGGATCGTCACGTGGGGGAGGCTCGCGCAGACCTCGATCGAGCCGATGGGGTCGGGGCCGCGATCGGTCATGTCGCCGAGCATGTAGAACACGTCGTCGCTCGATGGATTCACCTGCTCGAGCACCGCCTCAAGCGCCGCTCGATGCCCATGCACATCGCTCAAGAGATAGGTCGCCACGCGCACCTCCTGCCCCTAAGCATGAAAGCATGGCAGAAACGCTCGCGTTTTGCCCGCGGGAGCCGCCCTACGCGAGCGCTTTGGTGGCGAGGGGCTCGTAGCGCACGCTCCCGTCCTCGGCGGGCACCCCGTGCAGGAGCTGGAGCTTCTCCGCGGGCGCGAAGTAGGAATACTCCGGGAACTCGATCTCCATGAGCTCGGCCGCGGCGATGCGATTCACCTTGCGCGCGAGCGTCACGTGCGGGCGAAACTCCTGGTGCCCAAGCTTGAATCCCTTGCGCACGAGGAGGTCGCGGAGATCCTCACGGAGGTGGCGGAGCTCGTGCACCTCCTCCACGTGCGCCCAGACGATGCAGTGGTTGGGCTCGCGCGTGGTGAAGTAGCTCATGCCCTGCACCTCGAAGCTGAACTCGTGCGGCTCGAGGGCGTCGAGCGCGGCCTTCGCGCGGGCAACCGCGTCTTCGTCTTTGTCGAGGTTGCGCCCGAGGAATTCGAGTGTCACGTGCCAGTTCCCGGGCCTCACGAGCGACGCCTCGGGGGCGACGCGGGAGACGTCGGCGGCGCACTCCTCGAGATGGGCGCGCACGCCCTCGGGCGCGGGAACGGCGAAGAAGAGGCTCATGGGCGCACCTTTCCGGCTTTCTGGCAAACGTACGAGCGCATGCGGCTTTGCACGCTAGGTTGATACCCGAAACTCCTCGAAGAAGCCCGAGAGGCGCGGGCCAAGGTGGCATTTTTGCCCTGCGGCAACCGAGGCATCGCGACCGGCGGATGCCGTGTAACACCGAGCGGGGGGCTGGTTCTCTTCGCCATTCGGCGGTTTGGAACAATGTTTCCGCTCTATGAACTCGTGGGGCGCTACCATGGGATTCGTATGGATTTCGCGCCGGCGATCGTTCGTGTGCCGGCATTGGTGAAGGAAGGGGTCTCCATGCATCACGATCTCGTTAAGCCGTTCCCCGAGGGCTTCCTCTGGGGTGCTTCTACCTCGGCGTACCAGGTTGAGGGTGCCTGGAACGAGGACGGCAAGGGGATGAGCGTCCAGGACCTCACCGAGCCCCACGATGGCATCACCGACTTCAAGGTGACCTCCGACCACTACCACCACATGGCCGAGGACGTGGAGCTCATGGCCGAGCTCGGCCTCAAGGCGTACCGCTTCTCCATCGCGTGGACGCGCATCATCCCCGAGGGCGTGGGCGAGATCAATCGCAAGGGCCTCGAGTTCTACGGCGACCTCATCGACCGCCTCATCGCCGCCGGCATCGAGCCCGTCGTGACGATGTACCACTTCGACCTCCCGCTCGCGTTGCAGAAGCAGGGCGGCTGGTCGAACCGCGCCACGATCGACGCGTTCGTGGACTACTCGCGCGTGATCTTCGACGCCTTCGCGGACCGCGTGAAGTACTGGCTCACCATCAACGAGCAGAACATGATGGTGCTGCACTCCGCGGTGCTCGGCACCGGCGAGGATGTCTCCGAGAAGAGCGCCTACCAGCAGTGCCATCACATGTTCGTGGCGAGCTCCAAGGCGATGAAGCTCCTGCACGAGACGCACCCCGGCTGCAAGATCGGCCCCGCGCCCAACATCATCTCCGTCTATCCCGCGAGCTCGAAGCCCGAGGACGTGGCCGCCGCCAACGAGTGGAGCTGCCTGCGCAATTGGCTCTACTACGACGCCTACGTCTACGGCCGCTACAACCCGATCGTCTGGGCGTACTTCGAGGAGCACGACCTCTGCCCCACGATCGAGCCGGGCGACATGGAGGCCATGGCCGAAGGGCACCCCGACTACCTCGGCATGAACTACTACGCCACCGAGACCGTGCAGGCGCCCCCCGCAGACATGGAAGTGACGAGCGGCGGCGACCAGCAGCACACGCAGGGCATTCCCGGCATGTACCAGTCCGTGGCGAATCCGAACCTCGGCAAGACGCAGTACGGTTGGACGATCGACCCGGTGGGCATCCGCAACACCCTCTGCGAGACCGCGAGCCGCTACGATCTCCCGATCCTCATCACCGAGAACGGTCTCGGCCAGCACGACACGCTCACCGAGGACGGCAAGGTGCACGACGACTATCGCATCGACTTCCTGCGCAAGCACTACGAGCAGGCGCGCCTCGCCATCAACGACGGCGTGAAGCTCATCGGCTTCTGCCCGTGGAGCTACATCGATCTCGTCTCCACGCACGAGGGCTTCAACAAACGCTACGGCTTCGTGTACGTGGACCGCACCGAGGACGACGTGAGGGAGCTCAAGCGCTACAAGAAGGACTCCTTCGATTGGTATAAGAAGGTCATCGCCACCAACGGCGCCGACCTCGGGTAAGCCTCGTTTAGAGCACGTGTGGAAAAGGGCCTCCAGCCGCGCGGCTGGGGGCCCTTATTCGTTGCGTTATCAGGCTGGATCCACTTGTCGTCCTTGTGGAAGATATGCTGCTAACGTCTTCGTAGACACCAACCGCCCGAATTGCGAACCGAGCGAAAACGCCAACATTGGCGCCAAATGAGAAAATAGATAAGCGCCAAAAGTGAAAGTAAATGAGCGCCAAATGAGAATATTATCCATACTACCTCGAGTTCCATGAGGAGGTATGGTCGTGGCCAGCTCGCCGGAATTCAACTACATGCCCCGGATCGTAGACGATCAACTGAGATCGAGGTTGAGCGAGGTGCCCGCCATCTTGGTGCGTGTGCCGCTAGCGCCCCTTCTGCTTTCTACCGTGCGTCCGTGATGCACGAATCCAACGGGCCAGTGTCTCGGCAATGCCAATCGCGTTCGCCACGATCACGAAGACCGCAGCTAGGTCAGCCAGTTCCATAGGCGTCTCACCCCCTTTCGGGAGTGCGCTGCCCGCATCGCGGACCTTGCCTTAGGGGCTATTGCCGGCTGGTCGGTCCAACAGATCCTTGAAGGAATCCAATAACCGGGGCGCTCTACGAAATCCCCATGGCGATGGAGAGAACGAGAATAAGGTCGCCCGTGCTCCTTAGGACCACCATGCATCTGGATGTTCGCTGAAGAGGGTACGAGGCTTGGTAGAATGCGTACACCTATGAGCACGTCCTTCGGCTTTTCCGCCGGGGCATCGTACGAAAAGGCGCTCGCCATGATCCATGTTCTGCCCGCACTCGGCCTCTTAAGTGCATCTTCATGCGCTAATCTCGTGGGGGGGGGGTCGCTCACGCGCTGATGGCCGTGTGGGCCTTGTTTCCCCTTCGGCTTCTTGCGTCACTCACCCAGCGTTAAGCGTTTACTCGCTTTCCGCGAAGCGAGGTGATCGTCGTGCGTAAGAAGCTCGAAAAGTTCTTCGCGTTCTTCGTGACCGCGCTGATGGTCTTCGAGATGATGCCTGCCCTCGCTTGGGCCGAGGTGGGAGAGGCCATCGCCGATGGGGCGAGCGGGATCTCGCAGCAGGCCGAGGAAGAGGCCCGCAATGGCGAGGTTTCGGGCGACGCCGTTTCCGATGACTCGTATGGCGAGCCGACGACGGGCGAGCCAAGCGATCCTGGCGAGAGCGAACCCACGCAAGACGATGCCCTCGCCGGCGGAGGCGAGCCCTCCGCCGATCCCGCTGCCTCCGATCCAGCCGCCATCTCCTCGGACGAGCCGACGGCCATCGCGAACCTCAGCGAGACGGACAAAGCCGATCCTACGAAGAGCGGCCTCATCACTTATAAGGATGACGGGATCAACGTCACATTTAGGAATCACCCCGAATCCAGTAGCTCTGGCTTCGAGTACGCCGAAGGCGTGACCCACCAAGATGAAGACGGCGAGGAGCGAGCGGTGTGGAAGAGCTCCGCATCGCAAACACGCTATGACACGAGCCACTCGACAATGGTCTTCGATGTGAGCAAGCCATGCTATGTGGTCTTCGACTATCTCCTCGCCTCGAAGAAGTACGGTGATTCAAAGGCCAATAACTCGAGTCTCGCATTTGCGTATACAAGTAAGGCGGGAGCCACGGATTCGGTCTCAAGCTTCATTCCGAATGCAGAGCAGCGCGATGTGGATGCGGCAGGCCTTGCGGATCCATCCAATTGGAAGAGCGCCGTCCTCTATCTCAACGCCACAGATGGCTTTGGCGCTTGGTTCGAACATACACTGGCTGACAGCCAACATGATGAGAACGAGCTCCATTCGGCTTATATATCGAATCTTCGTTTCTACGAGTCTTTCGAGCAGGTGCCGGCAAGCTGCAAGGTGCACCTCTCTGTTGAGACCATTGGCCGAGCGAGCACCCCTCAATTCAGTTCCTTTTTTCCCACTGATGCTAAGAATGGTGATGTGTGGCTGCCAAAAGCCGGGCTCCAAGGAGGGTCATCCTACGATATTCCGCTCAATAGCGAGCTGTTTAAAAATGGCACTCCAGATGAAAACGAAAGTTTGGAAAAGGGTTACTCGATCATCGGGCCCGATGGTTCCACTGTGTATAAATGGGCGCCAGGGGATGGTACCTGCTCGTATAGGATGACGGAGCCTGGCAACTATACGCTCAAAGGCGTATACGAGCCCTTCATTCAAATTCCCACTGGTTTCACGTTGTCCGTCGACACCGACGGCGACGGCACCTATGAGGACGTAAGGCTCTCCGATGACGATCTGGCGACCATTTGGAAGTCTTCGCCTGACGGAAAGTTCAGTTGCGAGCAAGACTTCAGCACCGACTCAAGTGGTTGGGCGTGGAAGATCTCCTACGGTACAAGTAATAGTGGTACGAAGCTCGCTGCCTATGATGAGAGCGGCATCGAGCTAGACCCTCAGACTGAGGGGACGCCGACGATCTTCGTCATCAAGCCCGGCAGGTCCAGGCGAAACATCAAGCTCGTGTTCTCAGCCGAGGGCCACGCTAGCCGGACGCTCACGCTCTGCTTCACATGGAGCGAAAAGCTGTTTTCGGAGTCATTCCCCACGGTGTCAGCGACGGGCATAACAGTTGGAGTGCATAATGACTTCGACAAAAAGGTCAAGTCTTATCAACTGAACACGCTCAGTGACGCAAATACCCAGTACCGCGCCTTCCTCTTCGATCCTGAGAAGGCGGACGCCGCGCACGAGATCGTGTACGCGACCTCGCAATCCAATCGAAGCGAGACCACATACTCGTTCAACTTCACGTGGAGTAAGGCTGTCGAGGGTCTGCTTTCTTTTGACTATCTGGTCGTTCCCTACGACGAGGATACGGAGAGCGTGGAGTCCTCCGCAAAGTACACTTTCAGCGTCACGGCTGGTACGGGGACCAAGGCCAAGACTGTTGTGAGCGTGAGCCAGGAGAACAAGCAGATCGCATGGTCGCATGCTGAGATACCCATCAGCAGCAGCATTGACTACGGGAACAAGTATCAGGCTACCGTCGAGATGACCTTCGAGACCCCAACATACGGGGCGTACGCGGCTATCTCCAACGTGGCCTTCGATAGCGAGAAGCGCGACATCACCGTCAATATCGAGGGAAACGGCACCGTTTCGAACGACGGCGAGGACGTAGCAACCGGTCAGAAATTCACGAAATATGGGGGCGGGCATCTTAACCTCGTCGCAAAGGCGGCCTCGGACTCCACCTTCGCCGGCTGGTATGAGAATGGAAAGTTGGTGAGCGGAAACCCGACGTTCGATTACGTCGTGAGCGATACGGCGACGCTTACGGCGAAGTTCGTGACGCCATCCGCATCTGATGTGGCGCTGGTGATGTCGAGCAAGGGGACGTCGGAGCCCTATGCGACCCTCGATGCGGCGCTCGATGAGGCGGCCGAGGCCGGTGAAGGCACGTTCGTCACCCTCCTCAAGGACGCGTCGCTTGCGAAGAGCGCGACCGTTCCCAAGGGCGCGACGCTCCTCGTCCCCTGCAAGGACGGTGACGGCGGCTACGATCCGGTCACCGGCTTCAATCCGGAGCCCACGAGCACGGCGGATCCCACCACCACCTACCGCACCCTCACCATTCCCAAGGACGTGACCCTCACCGTCGAGGGCACGCTCCTTGTGAACGCCGTCTCGGGCAACCCGTCCAAGGGCTCGATGATCAACACGGATGCAGACGGCGTGAACGCCGCTGTGAAGATGTACGGCCATGGCAAGGTCTCGCTTGAAGGTTCCATCGACGTGAAGGCTGGCGGCACGCTCGACTCCTTCGGCTACGTCGAGGGCGCGGGCGGCATCCGCGCCGAGAGCGGCTCCACGGTGGGCGACCTCTTCATCGTGCGCCACTGGCGAGGCGGCACCGTGGCCTCCAACATGTACTTCGCGAACATCTTCCCGTTCTCCGAGTATTCCTGCCGAAACATCAAGGCGTCCGTGACCATCGAGAGCGGCGCCTCCTACGAGGGGCTCGTGCGCATGTACGCGTTGAGCACGTCCTATAACACGCGCTTTCCCCTCATCGACAACGTAAATGGCCTCATCCGCTTGGCCGACGGCGCGAAAGCCGTGAAGACCTACGATGCCACAAATGAGTCCAAGAGCGACCCCAACACGGGCAAGATCGGCGTCGAGACCATCGCCATCACCGGCGGTGCGAGCTTCGAGTCGAGCCGCCTCGACATTGCCGGCATGAACCTCACCACCGCCGAGTTCATCTATCCCTGGGATGGCTCGCACGCCTTCCAGCTGAGCAATGGCACCTACACCTTCGAGAACGATATGAAGTTCATGCCGGGCGCGAAGATTTCCGCCACGGGCGCGAAGATCGTCGTCTCCTCCGGCACGAAGGTCGCGTTCTACGACGAGACGTTCGAGGATAAGCCGCCCGTCGGAAGCGATGGCAAGACCATCTTGACGCCCACCGCCTACACCACGGGCAGCGGCACCGCCGCCACCCTCACGCTCGACGCTGCCTCGTCGCTCCAGAACGACGGCAACTTCTCCGGCACGGTGAAGACGTCGAGCAAGGACATCATCGCGGGAAGCACCGGTGCGTGGTCGGTCGCGTCTAAGGAGTCGGACGGCGCGAGCAAGCGCACGCTCAACCTCGCGTGGGAGAGCGGGGACGCCAAGCTCTCGCGTCCCGGCTTCACGTGGAAGTTCGGTTCAAACAGTCGCGACATCGTGTGGACGGGCGCGAACTTCGCGGGGCTCGAGGCCGCGATCGCGCGCGTGCCGGCCGACGAAGCGCCCTACACGCAGGAAAGCTGGAAGGCCGTACAGGACGCGCTCGCGAAGGCCGAGGCGCTCAAGGGCGCCGACCTCGGCGCCGATCGCCAAGCCGAGGTCGATAGCGCGGCCCGCGCGCTCGAGGACGCCATCGCGGCCCTCGCGAAGAAGACCTTCACGATCACGTTTAGCGCGGGCGACGACGCCGAGCTTTCTGGCGAGGGCTCGCACACGGTGGAGTACGGCGGCGCGCTCGCCTCCAGCGCGTTCCCCTCGGCCACGAGGCCCGGCTACGACTTCAAGGGCTGGGAAGAGGGTGGCGCGCTCGTCACCGAGCTCAAAGACGTGATCGCCGCCCACGCGCTTTCGGCGAAGTGGGAGGCCCATGAGTACACCATCACCTATGAGGATGTGAATGGCGACGAGTGGGGGAGTGCGAACCACCCCTCCAACTACACCATCGAGGACGCCAACATCACACTCGGCAAGCCCACGCGCGTGGGGTACGCGTTCGCGGGTTGGACCATCTCCGGCGCCGAAGGCAATGGCGCACAGCCGGCGGACGGCGTGATCCCCACCGGCACCTACGGCAAGCTCACGGCCAAGGCCTCGTGGACGGCGCTCACCTTCGACGTTACGTTCAATGCCGGTGGCGGAACGCTTTATGCAAACTCGGAAAGCGCAGATCCGCTCGCGGCCGACTATAAGATCACCGTGACCTATGACCTCCCCTACCCCGAGCTGCCGGTGGCCAAGAAGGACGGCTACAAGTTCTCCAACTGGGAGATTCCCGCGGGGGATGGCGGCTCATCCACGCCGGTCTATGCGGGCAATAAGGTAAAGATCACCTCGAACACCGAGCTCAAGGCCGTCTACTCGCTTGGCGATTTCTCCATCGAATACGACCTCAACGGCGGTAGCTGGAATGACGACGGCGCTTGGAAAGACGCCCACAAGACCTATACCGTGGAAACCGAGACCTTCGAGCTCGCAACTCCCGTTCGAGAAGGCTACACGTTCCTCGGGTGGAGCACCGGCGGTGGCGAGCCCAACCTCCACGCGAAGGTGACGCAGGGCTCGACCGGAAACCTGAATTTCAGGGCCGAATGGAAAATCAACGTCTTCGACGTCACGTTTGATCCCGCGCAAGGCCTGCTTTCCGGAAGCACTGGCAAGCACGTGGAGCAGGTCGAATGGAACAAGGCGCTCGGCAAGGAGCTCGTGCCCACGCGCACGGGCTACACCTTCGCGGGCTGGCTGCTCAACGGTGAGGGCGAGCCCATCGATGCCGCCACAGTCGCCTCGACGCCCGTGACGAGCGATGTCTCCTATACGGCTTCGTGGCAGATCATCACCTACGATATCCACTATGCGGGCGAAGGCACCGATTGGCAGTGGCCATCCGGCTCGAGCGTTGAGCAGCATCCCACGAGCTACACGGTCGAAGGCGCGTTCACGCTCGCCACTCCCGTGAAGGAGGGCCACGCCTTCTCCTATTGGACCGCCTCCGGCTTGCAGGAGCTCGGCTCCGGCGCGGACCTCTCGAAGGGCGTCGTGGCCGTCGGCACGACAGGCGAGCTCACCTTCACCCCGCACTTCAGCGTGAATTCCCATAAAGTGACGTGGCAGTCCCAGGGCGGCACTTTCTATAAAGAGGACACCCTCGACTTCGGCGCCTCCATCGCCACTCCCGAGGCGCCCACGCGCGCGGGCTATCGCTTCGACGGCTGGAAGCTCTCCGACGGAAGCGACCTGCCAAAGACCATGCCCGATAGGGACCTCACGGCCGTGGGGCAGTGGACGAGCTACCTCGACGAGCTCAAGAAGATCACGAGCTTCGAGGGCGACGACCTCATCACCGCGCGCAAGCTCTACGCGCTCCTCAACCCCTCGCAGGTGAATGTCTACAAGTCGAGCGACCTCTACGCGCAGCTCCAGAAGGCGGTGCAAGGCGAGCTCGAGCGCACGATCAGGCAGGACGTGCACGACGCCATCGGCGACGTGAACGCCGCGCTCGCCCCCAACGGCTCCACCATCGCGACGCTCTCGGAAACGAACCAGACGACGGGCACGGGCACCCCCATCCTCGACGTGGTGCTCGAGGCGCCCGACACCCTTTGCTACACGCTCGTGAGCAACCCGTTCCTGAGGGAGCTCTTCAACTGCGAAGACGTGGAAAACGTCACCGTGGGCCAGCAGGTCTGCGAGAAGGACACCACGATGAACCTCATGATGGCGGTGGCGTGGGAGGCGCTGCACGATGACGAAGGCTTCGCGGAGGACAACGACGCCAACCGCCAGGCGTTCCAAAACTGGCTGCTCGGCGTGAAGGACACGCTCAAGATCTCCGTGCTCTCCGGCCACCAGGTGCCGGCGAGCCTGAACGGCGCCATGACGATCGGCCTCAACGACGACGGCACCGCGGTCGCGACCGAGGGCGCGGACAAGGTGAGCACCTCGGTGCCCTACGTGGTGCGCTTCTACGAGAAGGGCAAGGACCCCACGTTCGAGGACCTGCGCTCCATCACCTTCGATCTCCAGGGCGGCACGGGCACGGTGGCGCCGATCGAGAAGCGCCCCGGCCTCATCGTGAGCGAGCCGAGCGTCAAGCCCACGAAGGTCGGCTACGACTTCGTGGGCTGGTACACCGAGGCGAATGGCGGCGGCGTGAAGTACGTCTTCACCGTGATGCCGGAGGAGTCGATCACGCTCTTCGCGAAGTGGGATCCCTACCCCTACACCGTGAACTTCGACGCGGACGCCACGGGCGCGAGCGGCTCCATGGACGCGAAGGGGCTCGTCTACGACCAGCAATACGAGCTTCCTAGCTGCGGCTTCGAGCGGACGGGCTATAGCTTCGCCGGTTGGCAGATGCCGGACGGCTCCGTGAGGCAGGCGGGCGAGAAGGTTTCTCGCCTCACCGCCGTGAAGGACGGCAGCGTGACGCTCAAGGCCACGTGGACGGCGAACCGCTATAAGGTGACCTTCGACGCGGGCGCGGGCACTCTGCCCGAGGGCTTCGTGAACCCTGTGATGGTGGCCTATGACTCCCCCTACGGCAGCGCCTTCGCGAGCGGGAAGCTGCCTGAGCCCACGCGCGAGGGCTACTCCTTCGTGGGTTGGTTCGACGAGGCGAACCCCTCTTCTTCGCAGGTGAACGACGACACCATCGTGGCGATCACCGGCGAGCAGACGCTCACCGCGCACTGGACCGTGAACGGCACGATCGAGTATCGCGTGCGCTACTGGAAGGAGAACCTCGAGCCCGAGGCCGACGGCACCTACGGCTACACCGAGGTCGTAGGGGACGGCTACGCGAACACCTCCGACATCTTCGAGCCGGTGGAGGCCAATCAGAAGTCCTATCCCGGCTTCACGCTGAACGAGGCGAAGAGCACGGTGAAGCAGCACATCAAGGAAGACGGCTCCACGGTGTTCGACCTCTACTACGATCGCGAGACCTACACCGTCACGTGGAGGGTGGAGGGCCAGGCAGACATCCAGGAGACCTACCGCTTCGAGGAGCCTATCTCCTACGGCGCGGGCGTCGAGGGACACCCCACGAGCTGGGATACCGACGCCTGGCACGCCGACCTCGACGGCTGGCAGGTGGCAGGGGCTGACGGCACGTATACGGACGTGAGCTTCCCGACCACTGCCCAGAAGTCCGTCACCTTTGAGGCCAAGCTCAAGAAGTCCTATGAGGCGGAGACCCCGGACCACTTGACCACCTGGCGCACGCTTGCGATCGCCATGGAAAACGTCACGCCCGGAACGGCGGACGAGCCCGCGATCGTCTCCCTGCACGGGAAGGCAAATGAGGCGGAGACGGCCATGGAGCCCGTCACGCTCGAAGGCGACCTCACCGTGCCCTCCGGAGTGATGCTCTTGCTCCCCTATAAAGACGGAGACACCGGCTACGATGCCAAGGACAACGGAAACCAGAACATCCCCGGCCCTCCCGTGAACCCGGATAACCCCACTCCCGCCACAGGCGCGATCCTGGGGAAGGGCCCCTACTCAGAACTCGTCTTGCCTTCCGGCTCCACCCTCAAGGTGGAGGGCCGCGTGCT
>CANQOF010000020.1 GCA_947625405.1 uncultured Atopobiaceae bacterium
TCGATGCGCATGCCGTCGGCGTGGAAGCGCTCGAGCCAGTAGACCGCGTTGGACACGAGGAACGAGCGCACCTCGCCGCGGCCGAGGTCGAACTTGAAGGTGCCCCAGTTCGGGTGCTCCTCCTTCTCGTAGAGCATCTCGCCGTTGAAGTGGACGAGGCCCTCCTCGTTGCGGCAGAAGCCGCCGGGCACCCAGTCGAGGATGACGCCGATGCCCGCCTGGTGGCAGCTATCGACGAAGCGCATGAACTGGCCCGGCGAGCCGTAGCGCGCGGTGGGCGCGTAGTAGCCCGTCACTTGGTAGCCCCAGGAGCCGTCGAAGGGGTGCTCCATCACGGGCATGAGCTCGATGTGGGTGTAGTTCATCTCCTTCATGTAGCTCACGAGCTCCACGGAGAGCTCGTCATAGGAGAGATAGGAGCCCGGGCCCTCGCCCCAGCCGAAGCCGTCGAGGCCGTCCTCGTGGCGCTTCCACGAGCCGAGGTGCACCTCGTAGATGTTCAGCGGGCGCTTGAAGTGGTCGGAGCGCGCACGTCGACCCATCCACAGGCCGTCGTGCCAAACGTAGTCCTCGATGTCGCGCACGCGGCTCGCCGTGCCCGGCGGGCACTCCGCCCAGAAGGCGTAGGGGTCCGCCTTGTAGAGCTCCTGGTCGTGCGCGGTGATGATGCGATATTTGTAGAGGTCGCCCTCCTGCACGCCTGGGATGAAGCCCTCCCAGATGCCGCTCGACGACACGGGCGAGAGGAAGAACGCGCCGGGGTTCCAGTCGTTGAACGAGCCCACCACCGAGACGCTCTTCGCGCCGGGGCACCACACCGCGAACTTGTAGCCGTCTACGCCGTCGCGAATCTCGTGGTGCGCGCCGAGCTTCTCGTAGCTCTTCTGCCATTGACCGCTCGCGAAGAGGAAGATGTCGTCTTCGGTGAACTCGTGGTTCAGCGGATTGGTGTTCTCGTCTTGGGCCATGGTGTCCCCTTCTTGCCTAGACTGAACTCAGCCGGATTGCCGTGGTAGTGCGCGTGCGGCCTTCGAGAAGACCGGTCTTTCCTATCCACCCTCGACGGGAGCCCCCATGCCGAGAGAATCGATGAAGCACAAGCGCGAGCGCGCCGTGGAGATCGTGCGCAGGCTCGCGGAGATCTATCCCGGCGACAAGCCGGCGCTCGATTATCGCGATCCCTTCACGCTCACGATCGCCGTCCTGCTCTCGGCCCAAACCACGGACCGGCAGGTGAATAAGGTGACCCCCGAGCTCTTCCGGCGCTGGCCCGACGCCGCCGCCATGGCCGAGGCAGAGGTGTCCGAGGTGGAGGAGGTCATCAACTCGCTGGGCTTTTTCCGTACGAAGGCCAAACATTGCGTCGAGTGCTCGCAGATGATCGTGGCCGACTATGGGGGCGAGGTGCCGAGCACCATGGCCGCGCTCACGAAGCTTCCGGGAGTGGGGCGCAAGACGGCCAATATCGTGCTCAACAACGGGTTCGGGATCGTCGAGGGGATCGCCGTCGACACCCATGTGTTCCGCGTTGCCACACGCTTGGGCCTCACCAAGGCGCCCACGCCTCTAGCTGCCGAGCAGGACCTCCTCTCGCTCATCCCCCAGAAAGATTGGGGACCGGTGAATCACGAGATGGTGCACTTTGGCCGCGAGATCTGCGACGCAAAGAAGCCGCGCTGCGCTGAATGCCCCCTCCAGGACCTCTGCCCGTCCGCGTTCAAGGTGCCCTCCGCAAAGGAGAGGGCCGCGCGGAAGGGCCGCAAGGCGCCCAAGGGAACGCGCAACGCGCCCTCAGTCTAGCTCAGCTTCCCGACGACGATTCGCCTAGGCGCCGCCCAAGCGTATTTTTATCCGTGGACGGTGCTAAAAACCCACGTTTTCGCAGGTGGCGTCCAACGTAATTTTGATTGCATGTTCGGTGGGCGCACACGAGGAAGCCCGGTCGCGAAGACCGGGCCTCCTTATCCGGTTTCCTTCTCGCAGCAAACGAAGAGCTAGGGAATCAGCAAAACGCCAGCGAGGCCTCTCGTTAATCCTTGCCTCAACAAGCAGCGAGCCAGGGACGAGCAAAACGTCAGCGAGAGACGCTCGTAAATCCTTGCCTCAACAACCGAAGAGCCAGGGACGAGCAAAACGTCAGCGAGGCTTTTCAGAGTGCCCGAGATAGGCCCAATCGCGAAGACGCGGCGTACTAAGGTACGTAAGTCTTCGGGATCGGGCCTAGATCGGGTGCTATGGAAAGCCGCAGCGTCGACTATTAGTAATTCTTGGCCAGCTCCTCGAAGTACGCCTGCGGGTGGCTGCAGACCGGGCAGATCTTCGGGGCGACGGGGCCGACGTGCAGGTGGCCGCACTTGAGGCACTTCCAGACCTTCACGTTGGGGCGCTCGAAGACCTCGCCGTTGGCGATGCGGTCGGAGAGGGTGTTGTAGCGCTCCTCGTGGCCCTTCTCGACGGCGCCGACGAGCTCGAACTTGTTCGCGATCTCAGTGAAGCCCTCCTCGCGCGCGGTCTTCGCGAAGCCCGCGTACATCTCGGTCCACTCGTAGTTCTCGCCGGCGGCGGCATCGTGGAGGTTCGTGAGGGTGTCGGGCACGGAACCGCCATGGAGGTACTTGAACCACACCTTCGCGTGCATGGCCTCGTTGCCGGCGGTCTCGGTGAAGATGTCGCTGATCTGCTTATAGCCGTCCTTCTGGGCCTGCTTGGCGTAGTAGCCGTACTTCATGGACGCCTGGGACTCGCCGACGAACGCGGCTTCGAGGTTCTTCTTGGTTTGGGAATCGTTGAAATCGACGGTGGGCATGGGGCTCCTCTCCCAGTCTGTGCGGGACGCCGTACGCGGCGCTTCATTCCAGTGCGAATAGTAGCGCAGGCGCGTGCGGCGAGGTCGCGAATCGACCGGCGTCGCACGCGAACGCTACGCGTGGTAGAGGTCGCCTCGATCCTCGCAGAAGCCCTCGCGCGCGAGCTCGGCGAGGAGTTCCTCGGCAAGGCCGGGCGGGGGAGCGGGGCGGCCGTGAGCTTGCTCGAAGTCCGCGAGCGCGAGCGTCGCGTCCTCGAGCGTGAGCCCGGGAAGGCCCGCCTCGCTCGCCTCGAGGAGCCGGCGCACGAGCTCTGCGCGCTTCTGGCGACGCGAGCCTTCGAAGGGGCTCTGGCGCCTCGACGTCGCCGAGCGCCGGGAGGGATTGGGGAGCACGCGCTTGAGCTCGGCGCCAAGGTCGAGGAGGGCGAAGTACCAGCTCCTGGGCCCGCTATCGCGAGGCGCGCCCTCCTTGGGGCAGGTGGCCTCCACGAGCGGCACGAGGGCGCGATCGCTCACGCGCTCAGCCTCGCCAAAGAACTCGTGGAGAAAGACGGCGCGCACGTTCGTCTCGAGATAGACGCCGGGAAGGTCGAACGCGAAGGCGCGCACGCCGGCGGACGTGGCCTTCCCCACCCCGGGAAGGGAGATGAGCTCGGCCTCCTCGCGCGGGAAGCGCCCAAGCCGATCGATCTCCTTGGCCGCCGCGTGGAGCGCGAGCGCGCGACGGTTGTAGCCGAGCCCCTGCCACTCGGAGAGCACCTCCGCGCTCGAGGCGTCGGCGAGCACCGCGGGCTCGGGAAAGCGCTCCATCCAACGCTGCCACCGTCCGTCCACGCGCGACACCTGCGTCTGCTGGAGCATTACCTCCGACACGAGCACGGCGTAGGGGTCTCTCGTGCGCCGCCAGGGAAGGTCGCGATAGAGGCGCGCTCCCTCGGCGAAGACGCGGCGCGAAAAGCTTTCGAGCTCGCGCGGCGAGGGAAGCTCGCGTTCGGGCTGAGGCGGGTTCCTCACACTCATACGCAGGCCGAGGCGCTAGCGCCAACGCAGCACGGGCATGCCGTTGGCCTTCGCGTGGCGCCAGAGCGAGAAGCAGGGGTTCACCGCAGCGGGATGCTTGGCGGCATCGAGCGTCTCGATGTCGGAGTGGTGGTCGCCGAAGGCGTAGGCGATCTCCCAGCGCCCGGCGCCTATGTGCTCGTCGGCCCAGCGGGTGATGGCGTTCAGCTTGCCCTCGCCCTGCACGACCTCGCTTCCCACCTTTCCGGTGAAGTGACCCGAGGGATCAACGGCCATCACGGTGCCCACCGCGCCATCCATGCCGAGGTGCTCGGCCACGTCGTTCACGATCTCCTGAAAGGTGGCCGAGGCCACGAGGGTGGTGAGGCCGCGTCGCCTGAGCCTCTCGAGCTCCCTCAGCGCGTCCTGGCGATAGTGGCGCATGAGCACCGTGTCGTGGAAATCCTTCGAGAGCACCTCGAGCTCCGCGGGCGTGAGGTCCGTGAGCTCGGAGAAGATGTACTCGCGCACCTTGCGTTGATCCACCGGCAGGCGCAAGAAGTACTTCGCGCCCCACCCGATGACCTTCGCCACGGTGAAGTGCGACACGTAGCCCTTGTCCAGTAGGTAGCGCGTGAAGATGATGCCGGTTTGGTTGTCGATCATCGTGTTGTCGAAGTCGAAGACCGCGAGCCGCACGGAAGTCGTGGAGCCGCTGCTCTCCAGAGCGTTCTGGGCGTTGGCTGCCGAACCCATGGATCTCCCTTGCAAAGCGGGCTCGGCAGTGTGCCAGGCCCACCGGGTCTCACTATGAAAAGAGCCCTCGGAAGCGAGGGCTCTTGAATGGCAAGTGGCGGGATATGCGGGACTTGAACCCGCGACCTCCGACGTGACAGGCCGGCGCTCTAACCATCTGAGCTAATACCCCATCGCTTCGAGCGTGCGTATTGTACCCGTCGCACTCGAAAACTGTCTAGTGCCGCACGCCGGACGTATCCACGAGAGCACCACACTCGAGTAATCGCGTCGAGGAAGGGCATGTGCCGCGGCCGTTTGGGCAAACGCGTGCGACTAGGAGAGCGGCACGCTCTGGGTGGAGCCGTCGGCGAGGGTGATAGCGAGCGTGGAGCCGTCGAGGGCGACCGAGGCGATCTGCCCCGCGCCCCCCACGGAGGAGCCATCCTCGTTGGCGAGCAGCGAGGGCACCGAGCCATCCCCCATCGTCCACGCCACCACGTCCCAGCTGCCCTCGAGGTTCTCGGGAATGATGAAGGCGCTGTTGAAGAGGATGAGGCCCGTGGGCGTACCGGGGAAGGTGAAGAGCACGAGCGGGTCGGAGTTCGTGGAAGAGGTGCGCACGAAGTTCCACGCTCCGTCGTCTCCCTGCGTGACCACGTAGTTGTAGCCGTCGTATTGGATGAGCTGGCCGGGCGCGGCCTGCGTCTGCTCGACGCGATCCGCGTCTTGGATCTCGGGACCGTCGGAATAGAACTCGCTGATCGTGTTCACCACGAGCACGACTACGAGGGCGAGCACGATCGAGGCCACGACGCCGATGATGATGGCGGGCGCCTTGCCCACGCGCACCTTCTTCTGGCGCGACTTCACGCTCGGACGATGCGCGCCATCCATGCGCTGGGCACGCACCGACACGTTCTGCGTGCTTCGCGCCTCGAAGCCGTCATGGATGCTCGTGCGCCCCATGAGGGCGCCGCTCCCGGCGGAGATCTTCTCGAAATTGCCCGTTGCCACGGGGTCGACGCCGATGGGGCGCGGGGCGTGCGAGGAGATCGATCCCACCTCGGAGGGCGATTCGGAAGGGAACTCGGGGATCACCGGCGCGCTGTCCACGCGCGCGCGTGCGCGACGGGCTGATGCGGCTTCGGTTTGCCGCGCGTGCGCGGCATGCGCGGGAGCGCCATGGCGCTGCGCGGACGGGCTCGAGCCCTCCCTCGGATCCTGTCGAAACCGTGCGGCCATGGGATCCTCTCCGTCCTGCACGCAAATGACGAGCTACATGGTAGCGATTCGGCGCTCCAGGGCAGGAGCCGAACTCGCGCTAGAGCGAACGCCGCGCCTCGATCGCCCGACCGAGGGTGACCTCGTCGGCGTACTCGAGATCGCCGCCCACGGGAAGGCCGCTCGCGAGACGCGTGACCTCGACGCCGAGGGGTTTGAGCTGTCGCGCGAGGTAGGTGGCGGTGACCTCGCCCTCCACGTCGGGATTCGTGGCGAGGATGACCTCGCCCACCTCGCCCGAGGCGAGCCTCGAGAGGAGCCCCACGATGTGGAGGTCGTCGGGCCCCACGCCGTCCCGCGGGCTGATCACCCCGCCGAGGACGTGGTAGAGGCCGTGGTAGGCGTGCGTACGCTCGATCGCGGACACGTCCTTCGGCTCCCCCACCACGCAGATCGTCGTGCGATCGCGAGGGCGAGCCGCATATCTCGCACACGTCGCCCGTGGCGTAGGAGTTGCAGATCGGGCAGAAGTGCACGAGCCGCTTCACGTCGGCGATGGCCTTGGAGAGGCGCAGCGCCTCCTCGCTCGGGGCGGAGAGCAGGTGGTACGCGATGCGCTGCGCGGACTTCGGCCCCACCCCCGGCAGGCGCCCGAGCTCGTCCAAGAGCCGCTCGAGCGCGCGGCGATCCTCGGCGTTGACGCCGAGCCCGTCATCGGAATCCGCGGCGCGCGCGATGCGGGGGCTGGAAAACTCGCTCACCAGGGCACCTTAGAAGAGCCCGCCGAGGCCGAGCGCGGAGAGGGGGTCGCCCCCGCCGAGGCCGCCCAGCCCCGTGGCGGAGGAAACTTCCTGGTTCGCGGCATCGGAGGCGGCGTTCAGCGCGTCGTTCACGCACGCGATGATCATGTCCTGGAGGAGCTCCACGTCCTCGGGATCGAGCGCCTCGGGGTCGATCGTGAGCTCCTTCAGCTGGAGATCGCCCGAGACGGTGGCCTTCACCATGCCGCCGCCCGCGGACGCGGATGCCTCGAGGTGCTTCGCCTTCTCCTGGGCGCTCTCGAGGTTCGCCTGCATCTGCTTGGCCTGCTGCATGATGGCGGCCATGTCCACGCCGCCCGCGCCGGAGGCCGCCGCGCGACGCTGGTTCCTGTTGCCGTAGCCGGGGATGTTGTTCTTGGCCATGGGGCTCACCTTTCCTTCAAACCGCGGGTGGCGCGCCATGCGGCCCGCGGGTGTGGCGTCAATCGTCGAGGGGAGGCACCCCGCCAAAGGGGGCCTCGTCTTCCGAAGCGGACGTTCCCATGGAGATGACCTCCACGGATCCGAACGTGTTCTGGAGCTCCGAGAGGAGCGAGGCGAACTCGCCCTCGCCCGGGGACTCGGGGGTTTGCGCGGATGGCGCGGGCGCGGGAGGAGCGGGGGGCTCGGGCGCTCGTGGCACCGCGGGAGCGGGGGCCACGCGAGGCCCGGGAGCCGGGGGAGCCGGCGCGGGGCTTGCGGGCGGGACGGGAGGTGCGGAGGCCTCCCTGGCGGCCTCTGCCGGAACGATATCCACCCGGCGCTTGCCGAAGACGGGCGCGCACGCCGCCTCAACCTCCTCGAGGAAGTCTCTGCGGCGAAGCATTCCCAGCGTGAAGGGCGAATTGTCGTCAATTTCCACCATGAGAACGCGTCCGTCGTCGGACTTCATCCGCGAGCTCGCGAGGAGGCTTGCCTGGTTGGGCGGCAGGCTTCGCAGCACATCCGCCCATGCCGCGTCCCTGCCGGGGGTCGCCGATGCCGAGGAAGCCGGGGCCACGGGCGCGGACGCGGGCGCGGACGCCGTTGCGGCTGCCGGCGCGCTCGCGCGCACGCGACTGGGAGCCGCGTTGGGCTTCGCGAAGGCGGGTGAGGGGGCTCCGGAAGCCGGCGCCGGCGTCGGCGCCTGGGGCGCGCGTGACGCGGAGGTTGGCGCGTTCGCCGGAGACCGGCGAGCCGCCACGGCGGCGCTTGCGGGCGCGGAAGGCGAGATCGGAGCACCCGGCGCACCACCTTCGAGCCTCGCCTCCAAGCGATTCATCCGCTCGTTCAACGCCTCGAGCGTGAGATCGCCCTCGGGGCGTGCCATGCGCACGAGCGCCACCTCGAGCGCGATGCGCTGGTCTCCTGCGCGCTTGAGCGCGTACTCCGCATCGCTCAGGAGCAGGAGGATCCGCGAGAGGCGATCGGCGTCCTCGAAGAGCGCCGCCTCGCGCTCGAGCTCCGCCCCGGAATCGGCCGTCGCCGCCATGAGCGTGGGCAGGAGCCCCACGCTCTTCACCACGTAGAGATCGCGCACGCGAAGCGTGAGCTCGGCGACGAGCTGGCCGAGATCGCGCCCACCGGCCACGACCTCGGCCACCACGCCGAAGAGCTCGCCCGTATCGCGCGCGGCGAGGCCCTCCACGAGCCGCACGAGCACGTCTTCGGCGGACTGGCCCAGAAGGTCGCGCGCGATGTCGGCCGATACCTCGCCGTTTCCGAAGACGGCGAGCTGCTCGAGCACGGAGATGGCGTCGCGCATGCCGCCCTTCGCGTGGCGCACCACGAGATCGAGCGCCTCGGGCTCGGCACGGTAGCCCTCCCCCGCGCAAATCTCCTCGAGACGGCTCCGGATGTCCGCGTCCGAGAGCGGCGAGAACGTGAATTTCTGGAGCCGCGAGAGCACGGTCGGGAGGATCTTCTGCGGATCCGTCGTGCAGAAGATGAAGGTCACGTGCTCGGGCGGCTCCTCGAGGGTCTTGAGCAGCGCGTTGAACGCGGCCTTCGAGAGCATGTGAACCTCGTCCACGATATAGACCTTCGCGCGACCGCGCACGGGCGCGAAGTCCACCTTCGTGATGATCTCCTCGCGCACCTCGCTCACGTTCGTGCGGCTCGCGGCGTCGATTTCGATGACGTCGGGGTGGATGCCCTCCGCCACCGCGCGGCATTGCTCGCACGTGCCATCGGGAAGCACTCCCGGCCCCTCATCGCATACGAGCGCCTTCGCGAGGATGCGCGCCATGGTGGTCTTGCCCGTGCCGCGCGGGCCGCAGAAGAGGTAGGCGTGCGAGAGGGTCTGGTTCAACACGGCGCGCTCGAGCGTGGAGACCACGGGCACCTGCCCCACCACGTCGGAGAAAACCTGCGGGCGATATTTCGTGTAGAGCGATTCCATGGACCGTCCAAGTTCCCTTAAATGGCTGTGCCGCCAAGTATAGAAGCGGAGTTCGACGACAATTGCGAGCCCGCGCGAAAACGCGCGTCGTCCGAGCTTGCGGGCCTATTTGCCCCCGTCGACATCTTCGCGCGCGGCCTCGCTGGAAAGATCCTCTTCGGCGAGCACCCTCTCCGCGTGGCGGTTCTTCAACCACGCGCGCGCCACGCCCACGATGGTGGGGACGACGCTCACGAGGATGATTCCCACCACGAGGAGCTCGAAGTGCTCCTGCACCACGGGGATGTCGCCGAACCAATACCCGAGCATCGTGAAGAGCGTGGACCATGTGATGCCGCCGAGCACGTTGAAGCCGAAGAAGTGGTGCCACTTCATGCCGCCCATGCCCGCGAGGAACGGCACGAACGTGCGGATGAACGGGAAGAAGCGCCCGAGGAAGATCGAGAGGCCGCCCCACTTCTCCATGAAGCCCTCGCTCTGCGCGATGCGTTCGGGGGTGAGGGCCTTGATCTTGCCGCTCTCGATGATCCGCTTGCCAAGGAAGTGGCCGATCATGAAGTTGCACTGATCCCCCACGATGGCGGCCGCCCACACGATGGCGAGCAGCGCGAAGATCTCGAGCTCGGAGTTGTGCGCGAAGAAGCCCGCCGCGAAGAGCAGCGAATCTCCCGGGAGAAACGGCATGAACACGACGCCGGTCTCCACGAAGACGATGAGGAAGATGAAGCCGTAGGCCACGAGGGGCCCGGAGGCGATCCACCCCTGGATGGCCGCCATGGGGTCTTGCAAGAGGCTCACGATGGCGTTGATGAAGTCCACGGGCTCCCCCAGGGCGCAATCTAACTCGTTTTAGCTGCTCAGCGCACGAAAAAGGAATGCGCTCGATGGGAGCGGGCGCCCGCCAGGGGCCCCTTATGGCTGCTGTCTCCCGACCCTGACCAGGTTCGAGGTGTGACGTCGCCCGAACCCATCCAGCGCATTCCGGTTCCCGAGTATAGCGGGCCTTGCCGCACTACACTTGAAACCCATGGATGAAGCCATCTCCCAGATCCTCCGCGGAAACGTGTGGCTCGCCGTGTGCTGCGGCGTCTACCTCGCGTGGTGGTGCATCGCGTTCAACCCGCTGCGCGACTTCCCGATGCTCCTCAAGGTCGTGGGCTTCTGCGCGACGCTCGCGTGCGGCGTCTACGCGGTGGTGCTCCTCGCGGGCGGGATGGGTACGCTCCCGGCGGACGAGATCGCGCTTCCCGGCTGGGCCGTCTGGCTCATCGGCGCCGGCGCCTACGGGCTCCTCCTCTTCGTGACCTCGCATTTCTTCGGCCGCCAGGTGACGACGGAGCTCCTGCTCATCGTCGCGTGGGCCACCTTCGAGCTCTCCTGCGTGAACTCGCTCGCCGGGGTGGGCGCGATGGGCGTGGCGGGCGTGGTGGTGGCCGTCATTGCCACGGTGGCCACGATCGGCATCTCCATGGCCTGCTACCTCGCCTATTACAACCTCGAGCCCGTGCCGGCCTTCATCTCGGGCATGGTGCCGCTCATCCTCATCGCCGCGACCGGCCTCATCGTGGACGCCTGCGTGGCCCTCAGCTAGGCGCCTCGCGAAGCAGCGCGGGCAGGTTTGCGACCTCCTCGAGGATCTCCAGCACCGCGTCGGCTTGGTAGTACGTCTTTCTCCTGCGTTCAGCGCCCCTCGTCTTCCTTAGGCTGAGAATGCCAAGGCCAAGTGCCTCGCCGATCGTCTTGCGCATCGTGGGTGCAGAGATGTGGAGCTCCTTCGCCACCATGGGCCCGTCGACGACAGGATGGCGTATGAGGAGCGCCGGGAGCCTACGTATCGCCGCATCAGCGCGACCATCCAAACGTTCCTGCCATTCCTCCATGAGATCCACCACTTCGGCTTTGAGCCACTGTCCGATGACAAGCGCGTCCCTTAGGGAGGCCACCACCACGCGGACAACGGGTTCCACCTTGCCCGACTGATACGCGCTGAGCGCATCGAAGTACTCATCGACGTGGTGGAGCAGCCCAGCGGACACGGGAAGCGAGCTCTGCGTGAGGACTCCCGTCTCCGCAAGCATCACGTGCAGCAGTGCCCGTCCCGTGCGTCCGTTGCCGTCGGCGAAGGGATGAATCGTCTCGAATTGCGCGTGGGCAATTGCGCACGTCACCAAGGCTGGGGCGGTGGATGTGTGCACATAGGCGACGAGGTCTTCGAGAAGCTCAGGCACCCGAGCCGCGGACGGAGGCACGAAGAGCGCTCCATGGGGCGAGATACCGGTGCCACCCACCCACACCTGCTGATTTCGCAATCCCACGAGCTGCGGCGCGGAATCTTCCATAAGCCGAGCTTGGATGGCCTCTATGCTTTCGATCGAGAAGTCGCTCGCGACCTCCATGGCTCGCTGCATAGCCGCCACATTGGCCGCGATGGTCCTCGCGTTTCGCGATACGTCTTCGGTGATCTCCGCCAAGGCGATGTTGCGCGCACTCGAGGTGAGGTGCTCGATATGCGAGCTCGCGGCGGATTCGCTCCTGAGCATGAGCGCGGGAAGATCGATGTGCAGAGCGTGCAGGGATTCGTCGAAGCGTGCGAGGGCGATGGCAATACGGCATGCCCTATCCACAAGGTCCTGCGGAAGATCGGGAACCAACCCGCATATGCGAGCAGGTATTGATGCGTCGAAGGTCGCGCGCACTTTCGCACGCTGCGAGCGCGAGAACATCCGCAAGAGCTCGGGATCCGCGTGCCACGGCAGAGTTTCGTAGGAAACCGCCGGCCACCTCGATGGTGTGGTTTCACGCACGCAGCCCTCCAATTTCCTTTCATCATTCGCCTTAGATATGAAAGGATACTTGGTATCCTTTCACTTCCTCGCGTGAAATTGAAAGGCTAGGCCGCTTCCCGCTCTTCCTACCACCGGATCAGTCAAAGCACTCATTCATCACTCAATAGACTGATCACCCATCACTCTACTTCTCAGTCATCAGTCAATGCATCAGTCGATGTTTCACTCTAGAACTCCTTGCGGACGTACCAGGCGCGGGCGACGAAGTAGCTCGCGACCCAGGCGCAGGCGGCCACGGCGAGCGCGACGAGGCTCGCGGGGATCGCCTCGAGCCATTCCGGCAACGCCGCGGTGTTCGGGATGTCCTCGCCGAAGGCCACGCCGACGCAGATCACGAACGCGCAGGCCCCGAGCACGATGAAGCGCAGGGACCCCGCCATGCCGTAGCGCATGAGCACGGGGAGGATCGCGCAGGCGACGATCGTCATCAAGAAGTACGTGGTCGCCACGTCGCCGAGCTCGAGGAGGACGTCCGTGGCATCTCCGGGCGTGCCCGGCCCGCCGTCAAGCTGCCACTGGCACACCAAGGCGAGCCAGCTCGCCGCGAGCACGAGGGCGAAGAGGATGAGGGCGAAGAGCAGCATCGCCACGTAGTGCCCGTCCACGATCTGGCGCCGCGAGAGCGGAAGGCTCGCGCGAAAGCTCTCCCACGCCGCGGAATCCTCGCTTCCAGCGGAGATGACCATCGCCCCGCTGATGAGCGCGGAGCCGATGAGGCCCGCCGCCATGGAGGGCGTGAACACGACACCGCAGATGATCCCCGAAACCACGAGGAGCGGAAGGAAGCGCTTCATGGTGCCCGCTAGGGCGTAGGAATCGATGAGCGTTGCCGTGTTCACAACACTTCCCCCTTCTGCGTGATGAGGAGATAGGCGTCGATGGTGGCGGGCTCCACGTGGATGTTCGGGAACCACTCGGAAAAGAGCCGACGGTCGGGCACGAGGATCTCGGTGGAGTATGCAAGGCGCCTGCCGATAAGCGAACTCGGCGCGAAGAGCCCGCTCGTGAGCACGTGCGAGAGCTCCTCCTCCGTGAGGCGCGCCACGCCCATCTGCCCCGAGATCGCGTCCTTATCAAGCGTGAAGGTGATGCGCCCTTCATCGATCCCCACCACCACGTCGGCGAGTTCCTCGAGGTCGTTCGTGATGTGGCTCGAGAAGAGGACGCCTCGGCGCTCGTCGCCGTCAAGCCAATCGCGCACGAGCTCGAGGAGGGTGTCGCGCGCGATCGGGTCGAGCCCCGCCGTGGCCTCGTCGAGCACGAGAAGGCGCGGATGGTGCGCGAGGGCGAGCGCGAGCTGGAGCTGCATGCCTTGGCCGCGCGAGAGCTCCTTCACGCTCCACACGCGGTCGGGAAGGCCGAGCGCGTGGCGCACGCGCTGGAATTCGGCGAGGTCAAAGCCCCCGAACGCGTGTTCGAAGATGGAGACCACCTGCTTGAGGGTGAGGGTCGAGATGAAGGGCAGCGTGTCGAAGACCACTCCCACCTGTCCGCGCGCCCGCTCGCACGCCTCGGCGCCTGCCTCGGGCGAGAGACGCTCGCCCATCACGATGCACTCGCCGGCGTCCGCGGCGGTGATGCCGAGGAGACAGCGAATCGTCGAGGTCTTGCCCGCGCCATTCCTGCCCACGAAGCCCACGACGCACCCCTCGGGCACGGCGAGGCTCACGTCCTCGAGCACGAAGTCCTCGCTGAAGCGCTTGCAGAGCCCGCGCGCCTCGGCGAGGAGCGGCACATCGGCAAACGCTGAGCTCATCTGCATCGGTGGTATCGGCGAGGGCATCATAGTCCGCACATCCTCGCGCTCAAGCAGCACCGTCATCGCGCGCTCCCTTCCACGTCCGCCTCCTCGAGCGCGATCTCGCCCTCGAGGAGGTCGATCAACCCCTTCACGTCCTCGGGCGTGAGCCCGAGCGTCTTCGCATCGGCGAGGAGCGCGACGAGCCGCTCCTCGAGCTCTTGCTGCTCGCGCTCGCGCAGGAGCTCCACCTTCACCCCCGCCACGAAACTCCCCTTGCCGGGCACCGTCTCGATGAAGCCGAGTGCCTCGAGGTCCGCGTAGGCGCGCTTGGTGGTGATCACGCTCACGCGAAGCGCGCTCGCCAGATTGCGAATAGAGGGCAGCGGCTCCCCCGCCACAAGCTCGCCCGTGAGCACTTGCTCGCGGATCTGGTCTTCGATCTGCTGGTAAATGGGCTTATTGCTCGCGTTTGAAACGACTATGTCCACGGCGCGCTCCCCCATCGGCGTAGGTGTTTGCGCACTGATTGTATATATACGTTATTCACACCACAAGCCGGTTCTTTCAAGACATTGGGGACGGAGCTTTCGTCTTGCAGCAAGCCGTCTACCAGAGCCTTTGCCAAGACAAAAGGTCCGTCCCCAATGTCTTGCTGCGTTTCTGCTGCTAGGGGCGTTGCGCGCAAGACAAAAGGTCCGTCCCCACTGTCTTGCAGGAATGTTGGGATTTGACACGGCGCGCGGGCGGCGGGTACAGTGCGCCGTACGCACAGCACTACCAAACCGTTGAAGCGGAAGTAAAGCCGTCTGCGCGAAAGCGAAGTGCGCCTACAGAGAGCCCGGGCAGCTGAGATCCGGGTGGTGGCAGGGCGGCATAATGGACCCGCTGAGGGCGCGGAGAAGCGCTGCGAACCGAATGGTTGGTCGGGAGGGAGTCCCGCGAGAGGAGACCGACCTTCCTTCGGAAGCCGAGCGTGGAAGCCGCGACGTAGGCCCTACGTCACAGGGCAGGACGTGATCGCGTCCGCAGAGGGAGCGGCCCTTCGGGGCGGCTAATCAAGGTGGCACCGCAGGCGTATCCGCGCTTGTCCTTGAGTCCAAGCAGACCGGGGACGGGCGTTTTTCTTGGCCCTCCCCCAACGAGAGGAGAGGTCAATGACCCCCACCAAGAAGAAGCGGTTCCTCGGCGTATTCCTCGTGCTCGTGGCCCTCGTGGGCGTCTTCGCCCTCGCAGGCTGCAACCAGAGCACCGACACCTCCACCGACACCGGCACCGAGACCGAGGCTTCCACCGAAGGCGACAAGAGCAAGGAAGTGAAGGTCTGCTTCGTCGAGATCGTCGAAAACGGCGCCTTCACCACCATGATGGACGGCTTCAAGCAGGGCATGGCCGACGCCGGCTACACGAACGTGACCTACAACGTCGAGAACGCGCAGGGCGACAGCGCCACGCTGAACCAGATCGCCGCGTCGCTCAAGGACAGCGACTACGACGTGATCGTGCCGATCGCCACCCCGGCCTCCCAGGCCTGCGCGAACGCCGGCATCACCACGCCGATGGTGTTCATGAGCGTGACCGACCCCGTGAAGGCTGGCATCACCACCTCGCTCGACAAGCCCGACAAGGGCATGACGGGCACTTCGAACGTCTCCGACGTCGAGAGTATCTTCAAGTTCGGCCAGGCGCTCGTGCCTGACGACTTCTCCAAGGGCGTGGGCATCTTCTACTGCACCGGCGAGACGAACGCTGTCGTGACGGCCGAGGCCGCCAAGAACTACCTCGAGGGCGAGGGCATCACCGTCACCGAGCGCACCGTGACGAACAGCTCCGAGGTCCAGCAGACCGGCACCCAGCTCGCGAGCGAGGTCGGCGTGATCTACGTGCCCGTGGATAGCGTCGTCCAGGCCGCGATGACCCAGCTCACCGAGGCCGCCCTCAAGCAGAACGTGCCCGTGCTCGGCACCGACCCCGTGATGACCGAGGACGGCTGCCTCGAGAGCGTCTCCGTCTCCAACACGAACCTCGGCATCGAGAGCGCGAAGCTCGCGATCGAGGCCATCAACGGCACCCCCGTCGCCGACATCCCCATCCTCGTACTCGGCTCCGACGACTACGCCGTGAACAAGGCCACCGCCGAGGCACTCGGCGTGACCATCCCCGAGGAGTTCGACGGCCACCAGGTGCGCGTGATCGGCTAGCTCGGCATTCCTTAAGGGGGCGAGGCGTTCTCGCGGCGCCTCGCCCCCTCCTGCATTGAACGCACGGAAACGAAAAGGCAGGCCATGAGTCCCCAGATATTCTTCGACGCCATCATGCTCGGCTTCGAGTACTCGCTCCTCGCCATGGGCGTCTACATCACCTTCCGCGTGCTCGACCTCGCCGACCTCACGGTGGACGGGTCCTTCGGCTTCGGCATGGCCTGCTCGGGCGTCCTCACGATGGCGGGGCAGCCCTACCTCGGCCTCCTCGCGGGGCTTGCCGCGGGCGCCGCGGCGGGCTGCGTGACCGGCCTCCTCATCACGAAGGCGAAGATCAATCCCCTGCTCGCGGGCATCGTCACGATGACGGGGCTCTACTCCGTGAACATCTACGTGATGGGCGCGCCGAACGTGAGCCTCCTGAACGCCGTGCGCTGCTACGACCCCCTCTACCAGGCGCTCGGCGGCGACGCGGGGCTGCTTTCCGTGGACGGCGTGAAGATGGCCTTCATCATCGCCATCGTGGCGCTTGCCGTGGCCCTCAACGCGGCCTTCCTCCACACCGAGACCGGCCTCGCGATGCGCGCCGCCGGCGACAACGAGGAGATGAGCCGCGCGAGCTCCATCAACACGAACGCCATGAAGGTGGCGGGCCTCGCGCTCGGAAACGCCCTCACCGGCCTCACCGGCGCCATCCTCGCGCAATACCAGGGCTTCGCCGACCTCGGCAGCGGCACCGGCATGGTGATCGTCGGCCTCGCGAGCGTGATCATCGGCGAGGTCTTCGGGGGCTGGAGGTCCGTCACCTGGGGGCTTTGCTGCGCCGTGGCAGGCTCGGTGGTCTATCGCTTGATCATCCAGCTCGCGCTCTCGCTGAACCTCCTCGACGCGAACGCGCTCAAGCTCGTCTCCGCCATCATCGTCGCCGCCTTCATGGCGGTGCCGGCGGTGCGCCAGACGTTCAGGGATCGCAAGCTCCGGCGCGATGCGCGAAGCGCGATGGAGCGGCTCCTCGCCGAGGACGCCGCCGCGCTCGCGGGCGCCTCGAGCGAGGAGGACTAGCCATGGCAAAAGTCAGCTCCGACGGCACCTCGCTCCTCGAGGTACGCGGCCTGCGCAAGACGTTCAACCCCGAGGGTTCGCTCGCCCACGTGGCCCTCGACGGCGTGGACCTCACGATGAAAGCCGGCGAATTCGCCTGCATAGTGGGCTCGAACGGCGCCGGCAAGACAACGCTCTTCAACGCCATCGCGGGGAGCGTGATCCCCGACGCCGGGCTCATCCGCATCGGCGGCGAGAACGTGACCTTCCTTCCCGACTACAAGCGCGCGCGGAAGGTCTCGCGCGTCTTCCAGGACCCGCTCAAGGGCACCGCGCCGAACCTCACCGTCGCCGAGAACGTCTCGCTCGCCTACGGCCGCTCGAAGCGCGGAAGCGCCCTCAAGATGGCCATGCGCAAGGAAAAGCGCGAGTTCATCGCCGAGGCGCTCTCGACCCTTGGCTTCGGCCTCGAAGATCGCATGGACGTGAAGGTGGGGAGCCTCTCGGGCGGGCAGCGCCAGGCCGTGACCCTCCTCATGGCCACGATCGGCCACCCCTACCTGCTCCTCCTCGACGAGCACACCGCCGCGCTCGACCCGCACGCCACCGAGCGCGTGCTCGAGCTCACCGATCGCGTGGCTAAGGCGCCCGACATCGCCACCCTCATGATCACGCACGACCTCGAGGACGCCCTCACCCACGGCACCCGCACGATCGTCATGCACGAGGGCCGCATCGTGGCCGACGTCTCCGGCGAGGAGCGCGAGCACATGCAGGTGGGCGACTTGCTCGAGCTCTTCCGCACGAGCGCGGGCACGAAGCTCGCCGACGACAAGGTGCTCCTCAAGGCGTAATGACCTGCGGGGGTCGGGGGAGGACATAGTCCCCGGAGCCCGGTTCCCGCACGTCCGGGTTATCGGCTTTCACCGGCCCTTTTTCTCGGGTGACACACCTCTCATTGGCATACGGGCTTTCTTACCGGCGGACCACTCCTCCGGTCCGAGAAAAAGGGCCTTCTCGCTCCGGCTCCCACAGGGCTCCGGGGACTATGTCCTCCCCCGCCCTATGCCAGGTCGTCGTACGACACAACTTCGACGTCGTTTTCCACCATCCAGGCGCGGATCTCCGGGTCGCAGGCCATGGCCACCTCCTGGGTGCGCGGGATCGTGAGCGAGGAGTGCGTGAGGAGGTAGTGGTCGAGGTAGCCCGGATGCATGACGAACATGCAGAAGGCGTTCTCGCCGTAGTCCCTGAGCGCGTCGCGCTTGAAGCTCGCATAGGGGTCGTAGCCGGGTTTCATCGAATCCATTGACATGTAGAGCCGCGTGTGGCGGAAGGTCGTGGGGCCGGAGAAGTCCGTGGGCAGCGGCAGGAGATCGAGCCCTTCGCGCTCGGCCACCATCGAAAGCGCCTTCGCGAAGGTGTGGCTCGCGATGGCATGCGCCTCGAAGTAGCGCGGCTTCTCGCCCACGAGCTCGAGGTAGCGCTCGTACTGAGCCTCGATCTCGAGGATGGCCTCGTCGAGGACCACGAACTCGTTGCCCTCGCGAAAGGCCCGCATGTAGGCGCGGCTCGGCTTGAACTCGCCGTTTTCCCGCACGAGGCTCGGGATCCTCTCGGGGTCGGAGAGCGGATACCCCGCGCAGATGTTCGTATGCTGGCCGAGGCACACGTCCGCGCCGCGCAGGAGCTCGAGCCCCATCTCCACGCTCGGCATGTTGGGCATCACGCCCACGGAGCGCACGATGCCCTCCCTCACCGCCTTTGCGATTCCGTAGTTCACGGCCTCGGAATAGCCGAGGTCGTCGCCACGTACGAGGATGCGATGGGCCATGGGATGCTCCTTTGCCTCTCCGAGCGGCTCGTCTGCCGCGGACGCCCCCATTGTGCCGCACCCACGGGCAAGCCGGAATCCTCGTGGAGCACGCGCCGTAGAATTGCCCCGATGCCAAGGAGTGGGAGCTTGCCATGCCAGTTTTGTGCGCTTACACCGTCCCGCATCCTCCGCTCGCCGTGCCCGGCGTGGGGCGCGGCAGGGAGGAGGGGATCTCCTCGACGCTCGCGGCCTATCGGCAGGTGGGGCGCGAGGTGGCGGAGCTCCACCCCGAGGTAATCGTCATCTCGAGCCCGCACGCGCCGATGTATCGCGACTACCTCCAGATCTCGAGCGGCAAGGGCGCGACGGGCACGTTCTCGCAGTTCGGATGCCCGCGCCCCGTTTATAAGGCGAAGTACGACCAGGAGTTCGCGGAGGCGCTCGCCAAGGCCGCCGAGGCGCAGGGCCTCGCCGCGGGCCTCGAGGGGCGCCAGGTGGCGGACCTCGACCACGGCACGCTCGTGCCGCTCCACTTCCTGCAAGCCGCGTGGGACGAGGCGAGAGAGGGTCGCTTCCCGAAGATCGTGCGCATCGGGCTCTCGGGCCTCTCGCCGCTTGAGCACTACAGGCTCGGCCAGCTGGTGCAGCATGTGGCGGCCGAGCTCGGGCGTCGCGTGGTCTACGTCGCGAGCGGCGACTGCTCGCACAAGCTCGCGGAGGACGGGCCCTACGGCTTCGCGCCCGAGGCGCCGAAGTTCGAACGGGATCTCGAGGAATGGCTCGCCAACGCCGATTTCCTCGGGCTCCTCACCTGCGACCCCGAGCTCGCCGAACGCGCCGCGGAATGCGGGCTGAGATCGTTCCAGATCATGGCGGGCGCGCTCGACGCCACGAGCGTGGAGCCCGAGATCCTCTCGCACGAGGGCCCCTTTGGCGTGGGCTATCTCGTGAGCCGCATGCGGCCCGCGGGCGTGGAGCGCGCAGACGATTCCCGCCGCTTCGCCGCGCGCTACGAGGGAGCCCAAGCCGAGGCGCAGGCGGCGCGCGTGGCGAGCGAGGGGGCGCTCTGCGCGCTCGCCAGGGCCTCGCTCTGTGCCTACGTGCGCGATCGAGTGCGCATCGAGCCAGGCGAGGCACTCGAGACGATCCTCGAGGAGCGCGGTGGCGACGCCGAGGAGCGCGCGCGCCTCGAGGAACTCCTCGCCACGCCGCACGCGTGCTTCGTGTCGCTCAAGAAGCACGGCGAGCTTCGCGGCTGCATCGGCACGCTCGCGCCCGCGCGCGCCGACCTAGCGCACGAGATCTGCGCGAACGCGATCTCCGCCGCCACCGCCGACCCGCGCTTCCCGCATGTGCGCGCCGACGAGCTCGGCCAGCTCGTGCTCGACGTGGACGTGCTCAGCGAGCCCGAGCCCGTTGACTTCCTCACCGACCTCGACCCCGCCGTCTATGGCGTGATCGTCTCCGCGGCGGATGGTCGCCGCGGGGTCCTCCTGCCCGATCTCGCCGGCGTGGACACCATCGAGGAGCAGGTGGCGATCGCCGCGCGCAAGGGCGGGATCGATCCCGCCCACGAGCGCCTCTTCATCCAGCGCTTCACCGTGGAGCGGCACCTATGAGCGAGGTCATCCCGTTTCGCCCCAAGCACGCGCGCGTGCCGAGCGCGGCGCCCAGCGAGCCCGCCACGTGCGAGACGTGCCCGCGCCATTGCGCGCTTCCCGAGGACGCCCTCGGCGCCTGCCGGGCGCGACGCGAGCACGAGGGCGTCGTCATGGACGACAACTACGGGCGCGTCACCTCCCTCGCGATCGACCCCATCGAGAAGAAGCCGCTCGCGCGCTTCCACCCGGGCACGCGGGTGCTCTCGATTGGCTCCTACGGCTGCAATCTGCGGTGCCCGTGGTGCCAGAACCACTCGATCGCGCAGGTGGGCGAGCATGACGTCGCGTGGCGCGAGGTGCTCCCCGCCGAGCTCGTGCGCCTCGCCTGCGCCGAGCGAGCGCGCGATCCGCGGATGATCGGCATCGCCTTCACCTACAACGAACCGCTCGTGGGCTGGGAGTACGTGCGCGATTGCGCGGAGCTCGCCATGGCCGAGGGCCTCTTGAACGTGCTCGTGTCGAACGGCTGCTTCGAGGAGCGCGTCCTTCGCGAGATCGCGCCTTTGATCGACGCGGCGAACATCGACCTCAAGGCCTTCGACGAGGAGACGTACCGCTTCATCGGCGGCGACCTCGATCAAGTGAAGCGCACGATCGCGCTCCTCGCGGCCGCGCCCCTGTGCCACCTCGAGGTCACCTGCCTCATCGTCCCCGGCGTGAACGACACGCCCGAGGAGATGAAGCGCCTCGCGCGCTGGCTTGCGGCGGTGGACGAGGACATCACGCTCCACGTGACGCGCTTCCACCCCGCGTGGCGCTTCTCGGATCGCAACCCCACCGATCGCGCCCTCGTGCGCGAGCTCGCGGAGGTGGCGCGCGAGGTGCTTCCGCACGTCTATCTGGGGAACATGTAGGCGCTTCGCGCGGGAGATGGCCAGCCGCCTTGCGGCGCAAATGCGAAAAGAAGGACCCCGCCGGCGGACGCCGACGGGGCCCTTCTCGCTAGGTTGTCGTCCGCCCTGCGAGGGGACGTGGGCCCGCCTCTTGCAGAGGGACCGGAACCCGAAGATAGGGGCGGGGGGCCGTCGCCCCCCGCCGAGTGCACTCTCGCGGCCGTGGGCCTGCTAGGTAACCCATGGGCAGCGCGAGTCGATCGACAGAACATGGAGCGGTGCGGGCGGTGAGCCCGCGAGGAGTGCGAGGTGGCGGGGGCGCGGAGCCCCCGCCGGGGTCAGAGCGAGATGAGAGAGCTACGCCTTAGAGGCTCACGCCCCACCAAGCCACATCGTTGCCTTCCCAACCATCGGCCTGGGCGTTGATGTACTCGCTGAACGAGCTCGTCCACATGTGGGTGTTCACCGTCTCGTAGGGGTTGAAGAGCTGGTAGATCGGCACGGGGCTGTCCACCGGAGCGCTGTAGAAGGCCGCGCCGCCGTCGAAGTCGTAGACCCAGCCAAGGCTCTCGAGGTAGTTGCCCTCAGTTTGGCTCGTGCAGTAGTAGTGGTCGCCGCTGTAGGGGTTGTAGAGGCGGTAGACCGGCATGTCGCTCTCGGCGGGAACGTCGCAGAGGATGCCCTCGTAGTTCCACCCGTTGTGCACGGCCTGCTCAAGCTCGGCCAGGCTCGAGGTGTAGAGACGGCCCGCGTCATAGGGGTTGTAGAGACGCCACACGGCCACGTCAGCGCTCGGAGCCACGCCAGAGACGTTGATGAAAGCCCTCACACTCGTAGTAGCATCGGGGAATGTGACATTTGCAATGTATTGCCCCTGCTGGGTGTTTGCGCGAGTGATAACAGGAAGATGCAGCACATACGTACCCTGAGTAGTTCCAGCGGTTACGGTGACAGCATTCTCAACCGAGATGCCATAAATCCCGTCAGTTGCGCTAACGAGGCTTCCTGTAGCTCCAATAGCCGGATTCGCGACGTAGTAGAGACCATTCACGTTCGCGTTGTAGGTGATGTGAGAAGGATAGATGTTGATCTTCTTCGGATCGGCCTTCAGAATGCCATTCTCACCGAGAACAAGCGTCGCGTTCGCGAGCAGGTCAACATCCTTCTGACCAGCAGAGATGTCAAGCGGCGAATTGGTGAACACAGTGCCCGTCACGGTGAAATGACCCCAGAACGTTACGTAAGTGGTGTTCTCGGTATAGGCATCCGCGATTTCGGCAATGGGATCAGGACCGGCAACCGGCTTCGAGCCAGAGTTGTCAACGGGATACCAACCAAGGTTTGCTCGTCCAGCCTTTGAGGCCAGCGGAAGCGCGGTCACGGGTACCGACTCGACGCCAATGATGGGTACACCGTTGACGAGCGTGGTGCCACCAGGCTCAGTGAAATAGGTGCCCGCATTCGAAGCCTGACCGATGATCTCGCTCGTCACCTGCGCAGGGTTAGCGAACGCAGGGGTTACGCCCTCGGGCACAGGATCCAGTTGAGGAACAAGAGCGGGACCGCCGTTGGCGTTGAACGTCACCTGATAGGACACAGGGATGTCGCTGTTGTCGTTTACGCGAATGGGGGTCGTGTAAAGACCACTGAGAGTGTCAGTTTCATGGTTCGCGGTGAGAGAGACGCTCGTGATGTCACTCACGGTGTTAGGAATGGCGATCCCACCACCAGCGAGCTGAACAGGAGTGCTCGTATTCGTGAGGTTCATGAGACTGGAGATGGCGTAATCAGGAAGCGTGATGTCCGGGGCGAGCGGGGCATCGATCGCAGTGCTGAACGTCGGGGTCATGACGGCCTTGTAGACGTAGTCGCTCGACGTGATCGGATCGACCGCGTTCACGACCATGTAGCCGGCGCCCTGATTGATGCTTTTGCCAGCAGAACCATTCGCAGGAGCAACGTTGAGCGTGAGGGCGCTCACTGCATCTTCAAAGACCTCGACGGTTCCAAAGGTGTTTCCAGAACCGATCCCTTGGTACATGTCCTCTTTGCTATTCGCGAATGCGCGAACCATCATGTCGTCAGTAGGTTCTTCGGCACCCTCGGTGCCAGCCACGACCACGTACTTCCAATTCGTAGCACCACCATATGTCGAACCGTTACTCACCAAGACTGTGTTGGCGACGGAAATCGCAGGCGTATCCTCGGCAGACGTGGTCGCGGTAAAGGTTCCGCCATAAATCCCGCCACCACTACTAAGCGAAAGTGCGGGAGCCCCCACCGCGCTCACAGTCGCGGTGCCATCGGTTTGCGTGAAATTAGCGGCAACGATGCCCGAGCCAGTTTCGCCAAGCGCACTTGCCGTGAGCACAGAGCCCTTAGCGACAGTTACGCTCATCCCGCCATCGTTAATGGCGTCGGAGTTTTCAGAGGTGGCGGTAATAGAGCCCTTAGTAAGGGCGATGTTCCCGACGTTCCCCTGAATCCCCTTAGCGGCCTTCCCGTTACCAGTAGCGGTTACCGCGCCGTTGGTCACTTTGAGCGTGCCGGTAGAGATGGCGGCAGTCGCGTCGTCGCCATCGACGGCCATGTTGATGGTGCCGGCCACAGTGGTCGAAGCGCCCACGGTGATGCTCGTCGCGGCCTGGATACCCGCGCCGGAGACGTTCGAGAGGCCACTTGCAGGCGTGGTGTTGATGGTGCCGTTCACCTGAACGGCTGGGGCAACCACAGGAGCGCTCACGGTGAGCGTAGAGCCGTTCGTCACCGTTAGGGTGCCAGAGGCAAGCGTGAGAGCGGCGTTTGCGTTGGTTCCCGAATCGTTGAGCGTGACGGTCGTGTTGTCCGCAGTCGCGTCACCGGTTGTGTCGGTGTAATCGCCAATCGTAACGGTGGTGAGCTTGGCAGCGCCCGCATCGTTGATCACGCCATTTGCAGCGTTGTTGACGGAAAGCGTGAGGTTGAGGTTTTGCTTAGCCGTGAGGGTGGTGAGGCTGCTCCCAAAGTCAGTCGTGCTGTCGCCAACAACCGTGGTTCCCTTGGTGCCCGTGGAGGCAAGGGTCGCGGTTGCGGAGCCAGTCGCGGGACCCTGGAGCGTAAGGGTTGCAAGGGAGTCGCCCATGATGACGGGCTGACCCGCCACGGAGATGGACGACGTCCCCGTAAAGCCGATGGTTGCCGAAGAGGTCGAACTGAGCGTGAGGAACGGAGCCGTCCCAGAGGTAAGAGTCACGTTCACGCTATCGAAGGTGATTGTGCCAGCGGTGCCCGTGACCTCGATGGGGAGCGGGGTCCCTTCATACGTGGAATCCATAGAAACCGTCACGTCAGCGCTAGTTTCGCCGAAGGCAATTTTCACTGAATCGTCATCGCTTGTGACCGTAACGCCTTCGGGCAGCTGATCTTTCCAATCAGTTTGATTGAACCTATAGCCACCAGCGGTGGCTGCGGTGGCCATCTCCTCCGCCGGGTCGGCTACGGCCGGCGTTGCCACCACGACGGCGGCAAAGAGGGCTAGCAGGGCCGCCAGGGCCCC
>CANQOF010000021.1 GCA_947625405.1 uncultured Atopobiaceae bacterium
CCGCATGGGACCGGGCGCCGGGCGAAGCGCCCGCGGTCGCGGCCGTCTGGTGGCGATGGGTTGGCTCGGGACGCGTGGGCCCGAGGCGGGTGGGCGGCATCGCGGGCGTGCCGGCAGGCGAAGCCGACAGCGGAAAAGCCGTCAGTGCGATGTCTGAATTGTTCAGGGTGTTCGGGACGTCATGTCCCGACGGTGAGCGCCGATCGGCGCTGAAATCGTCACCGAATCGACGGTTCGCGGCACGTTCGGCAGGCCGGAATCCCTCGATTGCGGAGGGGATGAACCGGCTTAGCCTAGGATGGGCGCCCCCCCCACGCATTTCTCGACGCATGGACGTCATGCATGGCGTACGTCATCATCTGGGAGGAGGCGACCGTATCGTGATGCTCGCTCATCACGCTGCCGTGGCCCGAAACCAGGCCCGCCCTGATGTCGGCAGACGAGCTTCCCCGCATTTCCGTTCCCAACGTCGTGGTATCCGGAGACAGCCCCGGGGCCCTACCCCGATCGGCTGCAGTCCATTCGAAGATAACGGTCGTTCCAGACGTTTGCAATGCGCCGACCTCGCCCTTTCAGCAAACGAAACATCAACGTGAGCAAATCGCGCACCAACGCGCCCTACCGCGGTCGGCGAGCGGCGCGGCTATGAGATCGAGCGCCACCAGGACAATCCGGAACACTCGGCTGGGCGCGGCGTCGAGCGAGGCAGGATCGCGGCACCGGCCAACCGCCACGATGCGGACGACGGGCGGGTTCCCGCGTCGTTTCTTCACACCACGGGGATTTGCCCCAAAACGCGACCCCTCTGGAGTTAGATTCTCATCTAGCCGGGTCGTCTACCAGGAAGTTCGTCCACAGGAAGGTTCCGCGTAGACGACGGAGGTCCGTAAAGTCCAAGGAGGACCGGAATGATGGGAGAGGCCGACGTCGCCCCGGAGACTATCGAGACCGAGAACCTCGTCCTCACGAGGAGCGTCGACAGCCGGGACAAGCCCATGCTGACCGACCGCATCATGAGGGGCGGCCCCACCGAGTTCACGCGCTGGTCGGGGTTCGTCGTCCCGGACATGGGGGCGGGGGTCGTCGGGGAAGAGCTCGACCGGTTCACCTTCGAGTCCGATAACGATAAGAACGTCTGCTACTCGATCTTCCCCAAGTGCAGCGGCGATATGGTTGGCTACGTCTCGCTCGTCGCGACCGTAGACGAGTTCGGACTGGCCTCCTATCTGGGACTCCCAGTCGGCCGCGAGTACACCGAGATCGAATGGTTCATCTTCAAGGAAGCTCGGGGCAGAGGTTTTGCCGAGGAGGCCGTCGGCACCGTCCTCGCCGGCTTTTTCGGCGGGAAGCTCCTGGAAGGATCCGGCTGCACGGTCACGGCCATGGTCGGCAGTCGGGACGCGGAGAACCTCGAGGCGGCCTCGCGACTCGGGTTCAGAGACCCTCTCGCAACCGGGTGGCCCGAGCCCGATGATGACGACGGGGACGAGCCACACGACCCCATCGGGGTCCTTCGCATGCTCACGCTCGAGGGGGTGGAGTTTGAACGGGCCGAGGCTCGACTCTGTTCGGCATAGGCCCGATGGCTCCGGTCGGACGCGCACCGGGGGCCGGACGATCAAGTGAAGATCCTTTCATGTCTATGGGGTGACACCATGGCCGACCTGAAGAGCTACGTCGTCGCCGGCGACGAGGGAACCGACAGGCAGATCGAGGAGATCGCGTCCTCGCCCGCCTACGAGGGCGAGACCATCCGCATCATGCCGGACGCGCACTTCGGCAAGGGGAGCTGCGTCGGCTTCACCTCCACCCACTCCGACAAGATCGTGCCGAACACGGTGGGCGTCGACATCGCCTGCCGCGTGAGCCACCTGAAGCTCCCCATGACCATGGACGACGTCACCGTCGAGTGGCTGGACCGGGTCGACCACTCCATCGGCCGCTTCGTCCCCGCCGGCTTCCGCAAGAGGAAGAAGCCCGACAGGCGCTCGGAGGCCTTCCCCTACGACAAGGTCCACTACTGGCAGTTCGCCAAGAAGAAGTGGGACCTCATCTGCTCCATGGGCACGCTCGGCGGGGGCAACCACTACATCGAGCTCGACAGGGACGAGGCCGGAAACGTCTGGCTCGCCGTCCACACCGGCTCTCGCAACTTCGGCCTCCAGGTCTGCAACTACTACCAGGGCATCGCGAACCAGAACCACCCCGAGCTGGGCGACCTCGCCTACATCGAGGGCGAGGACATGGACCACTACCTGAACGACATGGTCTGGTGCAACGAGTGGTCGCTCCAGAACCACCTCGCCATCATCGGCACCATCCTCGT
Source organism: uncultured Atopobiaceae bacterium (assembly GCA_947625405.1). GTDB lineage: Bacteria > Actinomycetota > Coriobacteriia > Coriobacteriales > Atopobiaceae > CANRLS01. Next base: position 2,327 of record CANQOF010000021.1, read on the forward strand.
CGGCATGCGCCTGCGCTTCGAGGAGGACGCGGTCCTCACCTGCATCCACAACTACGTGGACGTCGAGCACGGCTACATCCGCAAGGGCGCCATCTCCGCCCAGGCTGGCGAGATTGGGGCGATCCCCCTCAACATGCGGGACGGCACGCTCCTCGTCCGGGGGGCGCGGCGACAGCGACTGGAACTACTCGCTCCCCCACGGCGCAGGCCGCGTCCTCAGCCGCAAGAAGGCCCGCGAGACCCTCAGCCTCGACGACTTCCGCGACCAGATGGACGGCATCTACTCCACGTCGGTCGTCCAGAAGACCATCGACGAGGCCCCCGACGCCTACAAGCCCGCCCGGCTCATCGTCGACGCCCTCGCGGACGAAGTTGAGATCGTCGAGCACCTGACACCGATATACAACTTCAAGGCGAAGTGAGGGGTGCTGGATGCCCAAGAACACTGGACACAGCCTTGATGGTGGAGACGGAGATAGAATCTTGGAAGAACACGGGCGCGAGGTGGGGGCGGAGAACATGAACACCATCAATCCCGTGCACTCCGCGGCTGGACCTTGTGGGGTGGCAGCGCCGTCGGTCGATGCGACCAAGGGGGGCGTTCGTGTGCGACGTTTAGACCCGAGTGCCCTCATCGACGTCGCGGAAGATACGATGCGGTACACCTGCAACCTCGACCCCAAGGTGCCCTCAGAACGGCTGGAAAAGATGGTGGAAGCCATCAGGGACCCATCCCATTGTCGATGACATTGGATCGTCGATGGCGGCGACGTCGGGTCGTTGCCGGGATGGCGGGGGCGGACCAGGGTTCAAGACCTTGCGAATCCTTGGAAGTGCAGCGGCCGATTCGAATCGGCCCACATCCTCCGGGGCAATTCCCCAAAAGCCATGATGGATGACTGCGATTCCGGTATGGGACAAACAGCCCCATACCGGATCAGAAATCCCCTTAACAGCGAACCCATCGACACCAGGGCCCTCTATGGGAACCGATATGAGGGATGACGGCAGTTTATGAGCCGTGGAGCCAGATTTGACCATCATTTCGACGGTCTTAGGACTTCAATCGATGGTCGGGGGTTTGCACGCGAATGTCAGGGGGGGTCCAGCAACTCGGATGAGGGAATGTGGCGGCCCGACGAAGTCCTTGTTTGCGGAATTCGCCGGAGTTTGATCGCATTGGCAGATTCGGAATCGAAATCAGCAGTTGACTATCGAAACTGGATGGACAAGCTGATCACCACCTCTATTTCTCTCAATACATAAGATATTGTCATATCGTTTAATAATGTGAATTATAAAAACTTCCTGAATTCAGGAAGTTCCATGCCGCCATACGCACCATATACAAGGTAGTTTTGATTATAGGCAATCTTGCAGCAGTCCATCCCCTGTATACAATGCCCGACTTCGGGATTTGAGCCTGCGTACCTATTCAAACATCCGTGATGACTTGAAGGCCTTATCGGCTTTTATGAATATTATGTGAAAGAAAGACAATTGCGATGTTGTTTTTTCCAATCGGTCTTTGAAACACGATTCAAAGAAACCTATAGGACCCATAAACCGTTGAAGTCGGGTGGAGTTAGTCACCCGGACGGGCCTTCGACGGCTCTAGTAGCGTTAAGCAGGTCGGAAGTTGAGACGTCTAAGTCGGATGATACACGGCCTAAGCCATCGCCACGAACTTTCGACCCCCAGCGAGGTGCCATCCCAGATAGATGCCATCGCTTCGGCCTTGAACCATGAAAGGACCGTACATTGACGCTCGACGGCAACACGCGGATGGAGGTGTGGCGACGACTGATGGCGGCCACGTCCGACATGATGAGCATCCCGGAGCTCGCGAACCTTACGGGCATGTCGGAGGACTACCTGCTGGAGCTCGTGGTCAGAGGCCGCATTTCGGACCTCGAGCGTGGACCAGAAGGATGGCTCATCAACAGGGAGGAACTCATCGACGCAATCGTGGAAGGGGATTCGACGATACAGACATGGCTCTAGACATCTAGGCACTGAAAACAGGAAGGACGTCGCCGCCAGATCCCCGCCAAGAGACAGGGCGGCAATCGTCCCAGAACAATTGGATTTTACCATGCATGAATACACCGCTAACGGGGAGCACTCCCCGGGGGTCCCCACCAGCCAGCGTGACGCACTGATTCGAAACGTCCCGGAAGCTATGAAGACCCTCGATCGGTGGGTCTGTCATCGGGACAAGGTCCCCAGGAACCCGCTTACCGGGTCCATGGCATCCGTCACCAACCCCGCGACCTGGACCGACTTCGAGACGGCGCTTGACGCCGTCCAGGAGTACGGCTTCGACGGCATCGGGCTCGTCTTCGCGAACGACAAGGATTTCACCGGAGTCGATCTCGATCATGTTCTCGACGAGAACGGCAAACTCCTTGAAGAGTACGAGTGGATCGTCAGAGACGCAGACACCTACACTGAGATCTCTCCATCCGGGGAGGGACTCCATCTGATCTTCGAGGGGCCGAAGCCGGAGGGCGTCGAAGCCTGTCGACACCAGCAGGAGGACGGCTGCGTCGTCGAGGTCTACGACGCGGCCCGTTACTTCACGATGACTGGAAATCTTTTCATCGACTCGAACGGGAATTCGCACGCGGAGGTCAGGTCCGGCGGGTCCGCCCTCCGCGAGATCTGCAGTCGCTGCCTGCACTCTCCGATACGTGACAAGTCCCCGAACGAGCCCCTCGACGCGCTTCCGAGCCTGCACCTCGAGGACGACGAAGTGCTTAGGCGCATGTTCTCCGGAGAGGACGGCATCAGGGCCGAGGCCCTCTTCGCGGGCGACACGTCGGGCAAGGGCGGCGACGACTCGCGCGCGGACTTCGATCTCTGCAAGCGCCTCGCTCGCTTCTGCGGGGAGGACAGGGCGCAGATTGACAGGATCTTCCGCAGGTCGGGGCTCATGCGGCCCAAGTGGGACGATCCGCGACCCGGAGGGACCTACGGCTCGAACACCATCGAGAACGCGCTGAGGCTCCTAGCCCGCGAGCGTGCCGGGAAGCCGGATGCTGAGCCATCGTCGGACCGGAGCCCATGGATCGTCGACGAGCACGGCGACCTCTACAAGAGGGGAAGGGGTGAGGGCCGTGAATTCGTTACGTCTACGCCCCCACACATAGAGGCCGTCGTACGAGACATCGAAGGCGGCGAATCCAGGATGCTCCTGGGGTTCAAGAACGGACTCCAGGTTACCTTGGAACGCAACGTGGCGTTGGACAGCCGCAAGATCGTCGACGCGCTGGCCCCGCTCGGCGTCAACGTGTCGTCCGTCAACGCCCGCGACGTCGTTGCCTACATCACCTTCCAGGACGGTCGCCAAGCTGAAGACATTCCCGTCGTGGACAGCGCGACGTCCCTAGGGTGGGCGGGGAAACCTCTAAGCGCCTTCATGCCCTTCGATGACGGGAAGCACGTCGGAGACGGGCCGGCGGTCCGCTGCGACCCCCGAGACGACATGAGGAGCCGCCTCGCCAGCTTCGCCGAGTCCCGCGGGACGCTCGACGCGTGGGTGGCCAAGATCACTCCCCTGCGGGAGAAGAACATGGCCCTGCGTACCATGCTAGCCGCCAGCTTCGCGTCGGTCCTCGTCCGCCTGCTCTGCGTTCAACAGCTCCTGCTGTACGTCTGGGGAGAGTCGAGATCCGGTAAGACCGCCGCGCTCAAGGCCGCGGCTTCCGTCTGGGGGAACCCGTCGACGGGGCCCGATGCGTATGTCAGATCCTTCAACGACACGGACAAATCCCTAATCCGTTTCGCGACATTCCTTCACGACCTCCCGATCTTCATCGACGAGCTGCAAAGTCGCGACGTGCGGGGTGGTCAGCAGGACAGGAGAAACTCGGTCAAGGGCCTTCTCTACCAGCTCTGCCAGGGGCAGGAGCGGGCGGCCTTGAACGCCAACAGGACATTGATGCGAAACGGCTCGTGGCGGTCAATCACGCTCGCCACGGGTGAGGTGCCGGTCCTCGGCCACGACACGCTCGGGGGTGCGGTTAACCGTACCATCGAGCTAAACGCCGAACCTTTCGACGACCCCCGCAAGGCCTCCGACCTACATGTTTTCTGCTCAGAGAACTTTGGCACCGCTGGAAGGGCCTTCGTCCGGGGACTCCGCGAGACGGGTCTGGAGACCATCCGCGGACTCTGGGAGTCCGTCAAGGGTGCTGTGACGGAAATAGCAGATGGGCATCCGCAGGCCGGCAACATCGCTCTGCTGGCGCTCGCCGATGAGCTCTCCGGCCGGCACGTGTTCTCCGGACCGAGCATGCCGGACGGGTCGGGAGCAGTGGGACCGCTGGAACTTGCCAGATGGCTGATCGCCAGCACCAAGGATGCGACCGAATCTGACCCGGAAATCGGGGCCATCTTCTACATCGACGAGTGGATTGAGCGGAACCGACGGCACCTCACGTCGACCCCCCGAGGTGCGGGTGGACCCGGAGACGTCGAGCCCTTCGGCTTTATCAAGAAGGGCCGGTGCAACATCTTTTCTGACGCGTTCCGCGAGGCCGTGACCGCCGCCGGCTACGACCGAGACAAGGTCGTCAGGCGCCTCGACCGTGAGGGCATCCTCGTCCGCGGCAGTCGGGGCTTCACGCGGCAGCCTCGGCTGTTCGGCGACCGCCACAGGTGCGTGACGCTGGACCTTGGCAAGCTCGACGAGTTCAAGGCGAGAGTCGACGAGGTCGACGATGACACACACACGTTCAAGCCGTATGTCGAGGGTGAGACGGGGATCGAGACAGAGTAATCGCAGGTAAAAGGGTTCGAAGTGTGGATCCGTCTCAGCGTCTTGACCGATTGGGAGATGGAAGACGCCATCAGGCGTCCTCTACAGGAACCTAAAACGTGGGGGGGCCCTTATCAACCGTGTCCATCACGCCCAAGAAGTCGAGTCAGCTGAGACGGACCCGCAAAAGTGCAGTTAGACACTAGAAAACACTGACTCGCGGTAGCGAGGGGAGGGCGCCGAAGCGCGGAGGCGAGTGAGTCACCCTCGGCATGTCATCCCCCAGGCCACAATCCACGAGCCGACGTCAACGCCCCCACGCCACTTCGAATGTTCCAAATCAGATAGCAAGGGCAGCACAAGGCCCCCCACCCCAGGGGGGACGTGGAAGACGGGAACGGCAGGACCATGTCCACAAAGAGGCAGGTAAGAACTTGGGCCGACGTGGTCGACCCGAAGCTGCGTCGGCATGGCGTCACCATCGGCCCGGAGGTCGTCGCGGAGGCGTTAGGCAAGACCACCCAGACGGTCGACCGGCTGCTCCGGGACCGCGTCCTCAAGGGCACCAAGGTCGGCGGGACCTGGTACGTCTCGCGTGACTGGTTCATGACGTACCTTGGGCTGGAGGACGATGACTGATTCAGAGCTCATCGACTTCAGTGTCGCCCAGCAGGAACCTGCCGACATCCGGGGGATAGGGCCTCACCCATCCCGCATCATCCGGACCGAGCAGTGGGCACGGAATCCGAAGACGACGATCACTCGAATGACGGGCAGCACTTCCCCAACCCGCCACAATAACTCGACGGTCCCCGCCGGGACGTCAGCGGCGGAATCCCGAGTTCAGATTCCCGTCCCATCCAGTGGCAAAGCACTACCTTCCACGCCGAATAGGTGCTCCATGTGGTACAGATGTGTGGTACAGAGCCGATTCCGCCAGAATACGAAAACAGGTCGGACACCTAACGTGGCCTCCGACCTGCGAGTTTTCCTGGTGCCCCCGGGCCGATTCGAACGGCCGACACCCGCTTTAGGAGAGCGGTGCTCTATCCCCTGAGCTACGAGGGCGCGTGTGCTCCCAAGTATAGGGATGCCGCGGGGCGCGCGGGGGGTGAAGCGGCGCTATGCCTCATCGATCACCTCGTCTACAAGGCCTTGGACCTCCGCGTCGATGGCGCGGTCGCGGCGCTCCCGCACCACCACCATCACGCGCTTGAGGAGCGCGATGAGCTCGCGCGCGTCGTCCTCGCCAAGGTCGTAGAGAAAGGAAGCGAGCTCGCTTCGCACGCCGTGCTCCATGCTCGACGCGCGACTGGCGCCGCTTTCCGTGAGCTTCACGACCACCTTGCGACCGTCCTCGGCGTCATGCTCGCGCGTCACGAGCGCCTGCTTTTCGAGCGCGGCGAGGATGTTCGAGATGCGCGCGTTCGAAAGCCGCAGGTCGGCGGCCATGGTTCCGGGCGACGCCTCGCCCTCGTGGTCGGAGAGGTAATGCAGCACGGCGTTGGTGCCGCGGCCGACGCGATCCATCGGGTGCGGAGCATGCGGATCGCGAGGCCCGAAGGGATCGGGCCTTGGCGGTTCCTCGCCCGGCCGTGGCGGCACGGGAGGCTCGCCTGGCGGGGGAGGGGGCACTGCGGGGCCACCCGCGAGGTGCGGCGGCGGGGGCGGCACGGCGGGGCCATGGGCGAATTGCGGTGCGGGGTAGGGCTCATGCGTGCCCGGCGCGCAGAGCGGGCCGTGGGGCCCGTGCGGGCCATGGCCATGCGGCCCGTGATGGGGGCGATGGTGCGGGCGCGGACCGCTCGCGCGGCGAAGCTCGCCTTGGACTTTGGCCAGTTCATCGGCGAGCTCGTAGTAGACCTCGGGGATGCTCTCGGTGGTCGCGGGCTCCGCGGGGAAGTACTCAGTCATGGCGTCTCCTCTCTAGGATGAAGGCAGGTACTCGCGAATACGCTGCGATTACCTTAACCTTTAACACTAGAAAATAAACGCACGTGGGCGCTTCGCCACAATTATTACACACTAGAAACTATATCGGGCGGCGTTCCTATTCGAAGTCGATCCTTGCGAGGGAGCTGATGCCGGAGGTGCGCATCGTCGTGCGGTCGAAGGCGATGTCGGGGATCGGCATGTTGTCGAGGTTGTGGTTCTTGCCGCGTAGCACGATGCCACCTGCGGCGAGCGCGCGATCAACGAAGTCCTCGCAGTTGTTCGTGACGACGTTGAAATAGGGCGGCACCTTCGCCCAGCGCTCGCAGAAGATGCGCACGGCCTCGGCCTTGTCCGCCGTCACCCCCATGCGAAGCACGCGGCGGATGGGCTCGTACCAGTACTTATAGCCGTTGAAAAGGCGCACGGAGCGCTTGTCCTTGTGCCAGCTCTCGGGGTGGTACGTCATGCACGCGCGTCGAAACGCGTCGAACGAGGCGCCGTCGGCGGGGTTCGCGAGCTGCGCGATGGAGCCGCGCGCGAACCACTCGCCGAGGTTGTCCACGGGGTGGTAGCTGTAGAGATGGCAGCGCCCCGCCTCGTCCTCCACGACGATGCCGCTGTGGCCCATGAGCCCGAAGAAGTACTGGGGCGAGTTGAAGACGTCGACGTGCGATTCGGCCATGTGCGCTTCCCCTTCATGAGCCCCAAGGTGCAAGCGGGCCTCCGCCTTGGGGTCGGGCCTTCGAATTGCTACTTGCTCTGCGTCGTATCGCCGCCGCTGCCGCCGTCGTCTTGGGTGCCGAGGCTCACGATGATGGTCACCGTGCTCCCGGAGGGGGCGGTGCCCGCGGGGTCGTAGCCGGCAACCACGCCCCTGGGCTGGTTGCCGTTGTATTGGTAGGCCACGTTCACGTTGAAGCCCGCGTTCTCGAGCGTCTGCGTGGCCTCGGCTTCGGTGCTGCCGATCGTGTTCGGGATACTCACGCCCTCCTGCCCGAGGCTCACCTGGATCGTGATGGCGGTGCCCTTCGGCTGCGCGTCGGTGGGGGAGTAGTCGATCACATAGCCCTTCGAGGTGGTGGAGCTGTAGACCTCGTCCACGTTCACCGTGAAGCCGGCGCTCTCGAGCTCGCGAATCGCGTCCGCGCGCGTGTAGCCCGCCACGTTCGGCACGTCCACGGCGTCCGGGCCCTTGGAGAGGTGGTAGGTGACGGTGTCGCCCGTCTTGGCGCTCGCGCCGGCCTTCGGCTCCTGCTCTGCTACGCGACCCACGTCCACCTCGTCGGAGGCCACCGAATCGCCCACTTGGCCCTTGAGCTCCACGGCTTCGAGCGCGGCTTGCGCCTCCTCGGGCGTCATGTTCTTGAGGTCGGGCACCTGCACTTCCTCGGCGGGCTCCTGGCCTTGCGAGACGACGAGGTTGATGCGCGTGCCGCGGCCCACGGGCGTGCCGCTCGCGGGATCCTGCGAGAGCACGATGCCGCGCTCGACCGTGTCGGAGTACTCCTCCTTCACATCGCCGAGCTCGAAGAAGTCGCTATCGGTGATGGCCTTCTCCGCCGCCGCGCGCGTGAGCGACACGTAGTTCGGCACGGGCTCGGATTGCCCGGAGGAGCCGAAGATGAGCCAGCCCACGACGCCGGCCACGGCGAGGAGCGCGATGATCACCGCCGCGATGAGGCCGCGATGGCGCTGGCGAGAGGGTTGCGGCGGCTGCGTGTCGCCGATTGAGCCGCTCGTGGAGAGCCTTTGATCGGCGGGGCGGTTGATGCGCTGGGTGGCGGGGCCCGGCGCCACGGCGTTTCGCATGGTGGGGCTCGCCGGCACGAACTGCGTGGCCTCGCCCATGGAGAGGGGCATCGGGCGTCCGGCGAGGTAGTCCGCGAGTGCGCGGCGGAGCTCCTCGGCGCTCTGGAAGCGGTCCTTCGGATCCTTCGCCATGCACTTGAGGATGATGGCCTCGAGGTTCGCGTCCACCTTCGGGTTCAGCTTCGAGGGCGGCACCGGGGCCTCGTTCACCTGCTTCAGCGCCACGGAGATGGCGTCGTCACCATCGAAGGGCACTTTCCCGGTGGCGGCCTCGTACATCACGATGCCGAGGGAGTAGATGTCGGAGGTGGGGCCGAGCTCCTTGCCCTGCGTCTGCTCGGGGGACACGTAGTGTGCCGTGCCGAGCACGGAGTTCGTGGCCGTGAGGTGCGAGTTCCTCGCGCGGGCGATGCCGAAGTCCATCACTTTGATGTTGCCGTCGGGCTGCACCATGATGTTCTGCGGCTTGATGTCGCGGTGGATGATGTCGTGGCGGTGCGCCACCGTGAGCGCCTGGCAGATCTGCGAGGCGATCTGCGCCACCTTGCGCGGCTCGAGCGCACCGTGGTTCTTGAGGCCGGTCTTGAGGTCCGTGCCCCGCAGGAGCTCCATCACGATGTAGTACGTGTCGCCGTCCTTGCCCCAGTCGTACACATTCACGATGTAGGGGCTCGAGAGCGCGGCGGCGGCCTGCGCCTCCTGCTTGAAGCGCGCGGCGAACGACGGATCGTTCGCGTACTGCTCGAGCATGATCTTGATGGCGACGCTGCGCTTGAGTGTCTGGTCCATGCCGCGATAGACGCTGGCCATGCCGCCGATGCCTATCTTGTCGAGGACCTGGTAGCGGCCACCGAGCACGGTGTTTGGCATGGTGTTAGGCATGGATGGCTCCCCTGCTCATCTGTACCTCTCCTACGATACCCGAAGCGCCTTCGGCCAACCTCGGGGTCTGTGGCTCTTTCAACGGGATCATTGCTGGGCTCCCTGTGATTGCACGTAGAGGCTTTCCGCGAGCACCTGGCCGGCGATGCGCGTGGCGACGCTGCGCACATCCTCGTCGGGCGCGCCCTCCACGAGGACCGAGATGGCGATCGTGGGGTGCTCATAGGGCGCGTAGCCGATGAAGAGCGAGTTCGTGTGGTCGCCCTCCTCGGCGGTGCCGGTCTTGCCAGCCACGAGGGCGTCCCACTCCTGGCCCGAGGCGCCGGTGCCCTCGGTGGTGACGTCGAGCATGGCCTCGCCGAGCGAGGCGGCGGTGGTCGCGCTCACCGCTTGGCCGAGCGAGCGAGGTTGCGTGGCGCTCACCTCCACTCCCTCGGGCGAGAGCGTGCGGGCCACGAGGAAGGGGTTCATGGCCATGCCGCCATTGGCGATGGCGGCCGCCACCACGGCGTTCTGCATGACGGTGGTCTGCGGGCCCGCGGGGCTCGCGTGCTCGCCCACGGGCTGACCGCAGCCCGCCCACGCCGTTTCCCACTCGCTCATCTCGCCTGGATCGGGCATCACCGACGCGAGGCAGGCGAAGTCCTGCCCGAGCTCCGTGCCATAGCCGAAGCTCCTCGCGAAGGCGCAGAGCACCTCCGGGCCCTCCTGCACCGCCACCTGGCCGAAGACGGTGTTCGCCGAGACGGCGAGCGCATAGCGAAGCGTGATGTCGCCGTAGTCGGTGTCGTTGATGTTCGAGACGTTCGCGCCGCCGATCTCCATCGTGGCGGGCGCGTCGTAGGTGGTCTCGAGGTTCGCGACGCCCGTCTGCAGCGCCGCCGCGAGGGTGATCACCTTGAAGGTGGAGCCGGGGGCGTAGAGCGCCTGAGTCGCGCGATTCAGGAGCTCGCCGTCCGTGGAGCCGTTTGCGATGAGGTCGCCGATCTGGTCGTAGGAAAAGCTCGGGGCGCTCGCGCACGCGAGGACCGCGCCCGTCGAGGGGTTCAGGAGCACGATCGCGCCCTTTCGGCCCTGGAGCGCCGTCTCGGCGGCCTGCTGCATGCGGGAATCGATCGTGAGCTGCACCGTGTTGCCCGGCACCTGCGTGCCCGCGAGCGAGTAGAGCGCCGAGATCCAGTTCGAGTAGTCCGCGTGGCCCGTGAGCACGTCGTTCATCGAATTCTCGATGCCCGTCGAGCCGTATTGCGTGGAGAGGTAGCCCACGACGTTCGAGGCGAGCGCGCCGTTCGGATAGCTCCGGTAGTAAAAGCCGTCGTCGCCCTTCTCGCTCTCGGCGAGCGTCACGCCGTCGGAGGTGATGATGGCGCCTCGCTGGACCTGCGCGGATTTCGCGAGCGTGTGGTTGTTGTTCGGCATGTTCTGATACGTGCTCGCCATCACCGTCTGCACGAAGGTGAGGTTGCCCACGAGCACGGCGAAGATGATCGAGAAGAAGCTGATGAGCACGGTGAGGCGCTTGCCGAGCGCCACGCGGCCGAGCACGCCGGATTCGGGGGTCTCGAGGCCGAAGGAGAGGCGCGCGTGGAGGCCGCTTCCGGTGGCGCCAGGCGCGGCGTGCGCCTCGCCCTGCCTGCCCTTCTCGCCCACTCCCGCGCCCGCGAGGAGCGCTTCGCGGCCGGTGGCTTGGTCCCCCGCGCGGAGCAGGAGCGCCACGATGATGAAGCTCGCGAGGAGCGACGAGCCGCCTTGGCTCATGAAGGGAAGCGTCACGCCCGTGAGGGGCATGAGCTTCGTCACGCCGGCGATGATGAGGAAGGCCTGGAAGCCGATGGCCGAGGTGAGGCCCACGCAGGTGAAGGCCGCCATGTCGCTCTTCGCGCGGGCCGCCGTGGCAAAGCCGCGCACGCAGAAGAGCATATAGAGGAAGATCACGGCCGCGCCCCCGAGGAGGCCCATCTCCTCGCCGATGGCGCTGAAGATGAAGTCGCTCTCCACCACGGGGATGAGGGTGGGCAGGCCGCGGCCGATGCCTTGGCCCACGAGCCCGCCATCCGCGAGCGAGTAGAGCGACTGCACGATCTGCAGGCCCGTGTTCGACGGGTCTTGGAAGGGGTCGATCCAGATGTCGAAGCGCACTTTCACGTGCGCGAACAGGTGGTAGCACGCGAAGGCGCCGAGCCCGAGGAGGATCACGGACACCACCACGTAGCCCACCCGTCCCGTGGCCACGAAGAGCATGATCACGAAGATCGTGAAGAAGAGGATGGCACTTCCGAGGTCGCGCTCGAAGACGACGATCGCGAGCGAGATGCCCCACATGAGGAAGACCGGCGCGAGCATGCGCAGACGCGGGAACGTGAAGGGGCCGACCTTATGCTGCGCCACGGAGAGGAGCTCGCGGTTGTCGGCGAGGTAGGCGGCGAGGAAGAGCGTCACGAGGATCTTCGCGAGCTCGCCCGGCTGGAACGAGATGCCGAAGATGTTCAGCCACAGCTTCGAGCCGGACTGCTCCACGCCGAAGAGCATCGGCAAGAGGATGAGCACGAGGCCGATCACCCCGAGCGTGTATTTGTAGCGCGCGAGGTCGTCGATGTTGCGCACGATCGCGAGCACGACCACCATGCAGAACACCGCGAGGTAGAGCCACACGACCTGGTTCACCGCGAGGTCCGGCGCGAGGCGGGTGACGAAGGTGATGCCGATGCCCGCGAGCACGAAGACCACGGGAAGTATCGCGGGGTCGGCGCCCGGGGCGAGCACGCGGATCGCGATGTGGGCGCCGAAGAACGCCACGAGGAGGCCGATGGGCACGGCGAGTGTCTCGAAGCTGAGGTCGACCCCGGTGTTCACCACGTAGAGCGCGTAGATCACGAGCACCGGGATGGCACCCGCGATGAGGAGCAGGAGCTCCGTCGTGCGGCGGTCGGCGTGGGAGCGCGCCTCGCCGATGGCGTGAGCCATGCTACTCACCTCCCTTGCTCGAGGGGGTCGCAGCGCCGCTCGAGGCGCCGGCGGTGCCCGTTGCGCCGGGCCGCGCGACTGGGCCCGCCACGGGCTCGGAGGTGGCGGCCGGTTCGTCGGTGGTGAGCGGCTCCGAGGTGGAGGTCATGCCTTGCGACTCGATGGGCTCGCCCGTGGGAGTCGTATCGGGCGTCGTGCCCACGGCCGAGGCCGTCTCGTCCGCCTCGGCGTGGTCGGCCGCGAGCTGCTCGCGATAGGAATCCAGCGCGGAGAGCGCTTCCTCTTGGCTCGAGACGGGGATGCCCTCCGCGAGCTGGCGCTGGAGGGATTCGGGGAGCTCCTCGAGCTCGATCTCGCTCACGTAGTTCAAGTTCGAGAGGGGAAGGCCGAGGAGGTCGCCCTCGATGCCTTGGTAGACGGCCACGCGTCCTCCCGAGCTCGAGAGATACCAGGCGCTCCCGATCACGAGCACGCTCACGATCACGATGGCGGCGAGCAAGATGACGCCGCCAAGCGAGAAGAGGAGCGCCGTGCGCTTGGCGTTCGAGTGCGCGGCCTCCTCGATGCCGTCGGAGACGATGTCGATGACCACGCAGGTGACGTTGTCGTGGCCGCCCGCGACGATCGCCGCCGTCACGAGCGCGTCGACGCAGACGGAGGGGCTCGCGGTGGAGACGGCGATGTCCTCGATCTCCGCGTCCTCGATCATCGACGAGAGGCCGTCGGAGCAGAGGATGATGCGCTCGCCCGATTCCACCTCCACGTCGAAGCGATCGGCGTACATGTCGGGGTCGGAGCCCAGCGCGCGGGTGACCCAGCTGCGATTGGGGTGCGTGCGCGCCTCGTCGGCGGTGATCTCGCCCGCGTCCACGAGCTCCTCCACGAGGGAGTGGTCGTGGGTCACGCGCACGAGCATGCCCTTGTGGAGCAGGTAGAGGCGCGAATCCCCCACGTGGGCCACCGCCATGTGGTCGTTCGAGATGACGCAGGTGGTGCAGGTGCACCCCATGCCCTCGCGCCCCTCGCCATGCGCGGGGCCGGCGATCACGGCTTGGTTCGCCGCCTCCACGGCCTCGCCGAGCGCCTGCGCGTCGGCTTCCTTGGGCGCCTCCTCGGCGAGCGTGCGGATGGCGATGGAGCTCGCCACCTCGCCCGCCGCGTGGCCGCCCATGCCGTCGCAGACGGCGAAGAGCGGGGGGTCTACGAGGTAGGAGTCCTCGTTGTGGTCGCGCACGGAGCCCACGTCCGAGCGCGCGGCCCAGGAGAGGTGCGCGTTCTTGCCCTCGGTGGAGGTGGCCTCGGGGCGGCCGGAGAGATCCAGCACCGGCCTCGAGACCGGTGCTGCCTGGGTGACGTCGCTCGCCGCCAGGCGGCCTCTCCGAGCGCGCATCATCGGCGGCTGACCCTCAATACGGCGTCGCCCACCTGCACGTCGTCGCCGTCACGCAGCGTCACGGGCTCGGCGATGAGGCGACCGTTCACAAGCGTGCCGTTCGTGGAGTTGAGGTCCTCGAGCACGAGCGCCGGGCCCTGCAGCGTGAGGCGCGCGTGCGTGGCGGACACGTAGGGTTCGTTGATCTGGATGTCCGAGGAGGGCGAGCGCCCGATCACCACCGGCCCGAGCATGTCGATGTGGAGGCCGCGGAGACTCTTCGGCCCCTTCTCGAGGTCAAGGGTCCAAATGGCCGGATCCTTGCGCTGCCCGCGCACGAGGCCGATGCCCGTGCGCATCACGGCGAAGAGGAAGAGGTAGAGGAGCACGACTAAGACGACGCGCCCGATGAAGAGGACGAGGTCAATCATGCGCGCCCTCCCGTTCCTGCGGCTCGCCGCCCACTAGGCCTCGCGAAACTCGAGGTTGGTGAGGCCGAGCGTGATCACGTCGCCGTCATGGAGCGTGCACTCGTCCACGTCGACGTCGTTCACGAGCGTGCCGTTCGTGGAGTTGAGGTCGGTGACGAGCCAGTGCACGCCGTCGAAGTCGATCTCCGCGTGGCGACGGCTCACGTTCGGGTCGCGAAGGACGATGCCGCCGCTCGTGCGCTCGCGGCCGAGGATGGCGCGCGAGGAGCGGATGGGGTAGGTGCGGCCGCTCTGGCGATCGATGAGCATGGCTGAGGGCACGCTCGGCGTCGCGGGAGCGGGAATGGGCTCTGCGGGGTAGCTCGGCGTTTCATCGAGATAGGGCGAGGGCGGGGTGAGTCCCGCGCCGGCGCCGTAGGAGCCGTCGGTGCCCGCGCCGTAGGGGGGATCGATCACGGGCGGGATGGCGTCGAGGCCGGCGTCGCTCGTGAGCGGCGGGAGGTCGGGCACGCTCGGCACGGCGGGAACCGCGGGAACCGCGGGCGCTGGTGGCACGGCTGCGGCGTGCTGTGCGGGCGCTGGTGGTACGGCCGCGGCGTGCCGTGCGGGTGCGGGCACGGGCGCAACCGGCGGTTCGGGCGCGCGGCGCGTGACGGGCACGGGCGCCGGCGCCATCGCCACCGCCCCGCCGAGCCCTCCCGCGCGGCGGCTCGCCATGAAGCGCTCCTCCTCGTCGCGCAGGCGCTCGAGCGTGCGCGCGTCGACGTTTTCCGCGAAGGCCGAGAAGCGGCCGCTCTTCAGCGAGGGATCCACCATGAAGCGCACGAGCGGCTGGCCGATGAACGAGTAGCCGCGTCTCTGGGCCTGCGCCTCGAGGAACTGCGCGGTCTCCTGCGTGAGCTCGGCGTACACCGGGCGCATGAGCGTGTCGTCTTCCTGCGAGACGAGGATCGTGTAGAGCGCGGGCGCCGTGTCCACGCCGTTGATCACATACGTCTCGTTCTCCATCTCGTGCGCGGCGCGCTTGGCCATCTTCTTGAAGGAAAACGGCATGGGCGCCGAGGCAGTGCCGAAGATGCCCGACACCCGCTCTTCAAACACGTTGAGGAAGTTCACGGCCTCGCTCCTTCTCTCTCTCCCGCGCTCCGCGTGCCCGCTTCTCGCCGCTCGCGCGCAAGCTCGAGCGGCTCCTCGGCAGGGCCAAAGAGGCCGACGACGAGCAGCATAAGCGCGAAAAATGCTAGCGCAACGGTAAGGGTGGGGGTGCTTGGAGGGGCGTATATCCCGCCATTCTCCAGATAGCGCGAAAAGCCCTCGCCGGCGAAGGCGCACGCCGTGGCGCACACCTGGCCAAACCCCGCGAGAAGGCGCCCGCTCGAGGGCGGGCGAGCGGCGGTGGCATCGAGGGATTCGCCCCAGCCGTCCTCGGCGCGCGCACTCGTGGCAAAGGCGCTGCTCGGCGCCTGCGTGGCCGAGTAGGGGGTGGTCTCGAGCCGCATCTCGAAATCGAGCCAGCTCCTCTGCTTGCGTCTCGCCGCGGCGCGCGAGAGAAGCGAGGCGAGAAGCGCGCCCGCCCCGCAGGCCGCCATGAGCACCCAGGGGCCGGGGCCCGAGAAGCGGGAAGCGAGGGCGAGCGCGGCGGCCTCGCCTGCCCAGCCATTCTCCATGGCCATGCACACGACCTCGGCAAACGCGGGGGCGAGCGCTCCCGTGAAGAGCGCCGTGAGGGGCGAAAGCGCGTAGCCCGCAAGGCTAGGGCAGGCCATGGGGCAAAGGAGCGCGGCCGGCGCGAGGAAGGACGCCGAGGCGAGGCGCCCGCGCCTGCCGAAGGCGATCCACCAGGCGCCTCCCGCCGCGAGCACGGCAAGCGCGAGGGCGAGCGTGGCGGGCACAAGGCCGCCGGCGAGCGTCGCGATCGCCACGCCCGCGATGCCGAGCGCGGCGCCAAGCGGCGGCCAGATGGCCGAAAGCGCTGCCGCCACCCCGCATACCGCGAGGTAGGGCCATGAACCGCTCCAATCGAGGAGCGTCTCGGGCGGAAAGCCGAACGCGGGGCCCGCGAGGGCGAGCACCACGAAGGCGGCCACCGCCGCGCTCGCGCGAGCGAGCGCGTGGGCGAGAAGCGGCAGGCGCCTTCCCGGTGGATCAAGCGCCGCGAGGTTCTCGTCCGCGAGCGCCGGGGCGTCTTCGGCGGTCTGGTCCATCAGCTGGCGGATCGAGGCGAGCCCGAGCGCGGGGTCGCCGAGCGCGGGGCGTGGCGCGTAGCCCGCGTTTTCCACGCCGGGAAGGGTGCCTTGCGAGGGGGCGGCCGCGCGGGCGCGAGTGCCGCCGAGAAGGACGTTCGCAAACGCCGCCACCGACGAGGGCCTCGCCGCGGCGTCGGGCGAGAGCGCCGCCATGATCGCCTGCGCGATGCTCGGGTCGAGCTCGTCCTCGACCTCGTCGATTGCGCGTGCGCCCTTTTCGATCAGGCGCTCGGAGGCCTCCGCGGTCTGCGCGCGGAAGGGCGCGATGCCGGTGAGGGCCTCGTAGAGCACGCACGCGAGCGAGAAGACGTCGGAGCGCTCGTCGACGAGCTCCCCTTCTAGCTGCTCGGGCGCCATGTAGCCCACCGTGCCGCCGCGCGCGCCGCCCCAGCCCGCGGCGCTCGCGAGGCTCGCCATGCCGAAGTCGCCGAGCTTCACCTGCCCGGTGCGATCGATGAGCACGTTTTGGGGCTTGATGTCGAGGTGCAGCACGCCGTTCTCGTGGGCGAAGGAGAGCGCCGAGGCGAGGCATTGCAGCACGTAGGCCGCCTCATCGAAGACGAGGACGCCGCCCTCCACGCGCGCTTGGAGCTCCGCGAGCGTCACCCCGTCCACGTACTCCATCACGAGGTAGGCCCAGCTTCCCTCCACCTCGAAGTCGTGGACGGTCACGATGTTGGGATGCGCGAGGAAGCTCGAGGCGCGTGCCTCGGCGAGGGCCTCGTCGAGCGTCACGGCGGAGGCACCGAGCTCAAGCGGCAGGCACTTCACCGCCACGCGCCGCTGCAGCCGCACGTCCCAACACACGAGCACGGATCCGAAGCCGCCCACGTCGCGAAGCTCGAGGATTCGGTAGCGCCCGAGGAGCGGCTCGTCGGAGAGGCTCTCGGGCGCCACGCCGAATTGGCGCATGCGGGCCGACGGGCTGAGCGAGGCGGGCGCCACGGCGGCCTCGTGCCCCACGAAGGCGCTCTCGGGCACATTCGGCGGCAAGGACGGACCGCGCGGCGCGGGTTCTTGAGTTTGGGACCAGGCCATGGCTCACCACGAGGCTGCGTTTCAGGGGCGTGTGGTATCAGCTCGTCCAGCATAGCTCAGCGTCCGCATCAGCGCAGGTGGCGGGCGTGAACGGCCGTGCCGCGAGCACCACCCCCGCTTCGCGCGAGGCGCGTCCGGCGTGCTATGATGGGCGTCCCATCAGCGGGCGTGGCGGAATTGGCAGACGCGTACGGTTCAGGTCCGTATGAGCGCAAGCTCATGAAGGTTCAAGTCCTTTCGCCCGCACCAGATCACAAAAGAGAAGCCGGTCTCATGGACCGGCTTCTCTTTTTGCTTGACGCTGCGAGACGCTGGATGCACCCCATCTTCGCGCGATCTCGGGCACTCACGTAGCGAAGTACGCTACGTCCTCTCAAGTTCGCTTGGGAGGTGAGCTCGCGTTTCAGACCCGTATTGCATTGCTTTCGCAACAACCCACTGGGTTGTTGCGCCCGAGATCCCACGAATCTGGGGCACCCCAGCGCCTCTCGCTTTCGTTTTGCTCACCAGTTTTTCGTTGCGTGTGTCTCCTTCTTCGCCTTTGGCAGATCGGCAACGGCTGGAATGGGCATGCACCGCGTGCGAGGATCGATAATCTCTTGCGTCCCGTCACATCCCGATCGAAAGGAATCCCATGCTTCTTGAGGGAAAGGTCGCCGTCGTCACCGGCGGAACGCGCGGCATTGGCCTCGCCATCGTGAAATCGTTCCTCCACCATGGCGCGTCCGTCACGCTTTGCGGCTCGCGCAAGGAGACCGTGGAGAAGGCGCTTGCGGAGATCGAGGAGTTCATGCCCGGCGCCCCCGTGCGCGGCGCCCATCCCGATCTCACCGACGAAGCCGAGGTGCGCGCCTGCATCGAAGAGACCATGGGCGCCTTCGGCGGCCACCTCGACATCATGGTGAACAACGCCGGCATCTCGCAGTCGACCCCGCTCGTCTCCTACACCCCCGAGGAGATCCAGAAGGTCATCGACCTGAACATCCTCTCCGTGTTCAACGGATGCCAGGCCGCCGCGAAGGTCATGGTCGAGCAGGGCTCGGGCGTGATCTTGAACACGAGCTCGATCGTCTCGCTCTACGGCCAGGCCGCGGGGTGCGGCTACCCCGCCTCGAAGTTCGCGGTGAACGGCCTCACGAAGTCCCTCGCGCGCGAGCTCGGGCCGAAGGGCGTCCGCGTGAACGCCGTCGCGCCCGGCGTGACGGCCACCGACATGGTGGCCGCGCTTCCCGAGGAGATGGTCAAGCGCGTGTCCGCCGGCATCCCCCTCGGGCGCCCCGGCGAGCCGGAAGAGGTGGCCAACGTCTTCAGCTTCCTCGCCTCGAACAAAGCCTCCTACGTGACGGGGTGCGTGGTCTCCGTCGACGGCGGCGCCGTGTTCTAAGCCGCCACGCGTGCATACACGAAAGGAGGCGGCCGGTAATCCGACCGCCTCCTTTCGTATGGCGTTAAGGAAAGCCGCAGCGTCGACTAGTACTAGTACATGCCGCCGCCACCGCCTTGCGCGGCGGCCGCGGAGATGGCCTCCTCGATGGTGGTGTCCTTGGGCTCGTCGCACACGGTGGCCTCGGTGATGAGGATGAGGCCGGCGACGCTCGCGGCGTTCTGGAGCGTCACGCGCGCGACCTTCACGGGGTCGAGCACGCCCATGTCGATCATGTTGCCGTACTTGCCGGTGGCGCTGTCGAGGCCCTCGCCCTTGGGCAGCTCGCGGATCTTCTCGGCCACCACGGCGCCCTCGAAGCCGGCGTTGTCGGCGATGGTCTTCACGGGCGCGGCGAGCGCCTTGGCCACGATGTCGACGCCGATCTTCTCGTCGGGGTCGGCCGTCTCCACCCTATCAAGGCAGGAGATGGCGTTCAGGAAGACGACGCCGCCGCCGGCGACGATGCCCTCCTCCACCGCGGCGCGCGTCGCCTGGAGCGCGTCCTCGATGCGGTGCTTGACCTCCTTGAGCTCCACCTCCGTGGCGGCGCCCACGCGGATCACGGCCACGCCGCCGGAGAGCTTGGCGAGGCGCTCCTGGAGCTTCTCGCGGTCGAAGTCGCTGTCGGTGGCGTCGATCTCGGCCTTGATCTGCGCGATGCGGTCGTCGATGGCCTGCTTGGTGCCCTCGCCGCCCACGATCGTGGTCTCGTCCTTGGTGATCTTCACGCTCTTGGCGCGGCCGAGCATGTTCTCGGTGACGTCGGCGAGCTTCACGCCGAGCTCTTCCATGGCCACCTCGCCGCCGGTGACCACGGCGATGTCCTCGAGCATGCGCTTACGACGGTCGCCATAGCCGGGCGCTTTCACGGCGGCGACGTTCAGCGTGCCGCGGAGCTTGTTGAGGATGAGCGTGGCGAGCGCCTCGCCCTCCACGTCCTCGGCCACGATGAGGAGCGCGGCGCCGGAGCGCTGCACGGTCTCGAGGATGGGCAGGATGTCCTGGATGTTCGAGATCTTCTGGTCCGTGAGCAGGATGTAGGGGTCGCGGAGGTTCGCGGTGAGGTTCTCGTTGTCGGTGGCGAAGTACGGGGAGATGTAGCCCTTGTCGAACTGCATGCCCTCGACCGTCTCGATGTCGATGCCAAAGGTCTGGCTCTCCTCGACGGTGATGACACCGTCCTTGCCGACCTTCTCCATGGCGTCGGCGATCTTCTCGCCCACCTTCGGGTCGGCCGCGGAGATGGTGCCCACGCTCGCGATTTG
>CANQOF010000022.1 GCA_947625405.1 uncultured Atopobiaceae bacterium
GATGCCCTTGGCGCCCGCGTTTGAGGCGTTCTGCACGGCCTTGCGCATGGCGCGGCGGAAGGCAATGCGCTGCTCGAGCTGCTCGGCGATGGACTGGCTCACGAGCTGCGCGTCGAGCTCGGGGCGTTTGATCTCCACGACGTCCACGTGCACCGAGCCCTTGGGCGCGCCGGTGAGGGCCTCGAGCTCCTCGCGAAGCTCGTTGATGTCCTTGCCCTTCTTGCCGATGACGATGCCCGGGCGGCCGGAGTAGATGGTCACCTTGATGTCCTGGCCGGCGCGTTCGATTTCCACGTGGGAGAGGGCGGCGCGGGCGAGCTTCTTCTTCAGGAAGTTGCGGATCTTGATGTCGCCACTGACGTTGGCGGCGTAGTCCTTGTCGGCATACCAGCGAGAACGCCAGTCCTCGGTGACGCCGAGGCGAAAGCCGGTGGGAGAGACCTTCTGGCCCATGGCGCTACGCCTCCCTTCTCGGTGCGACGGTGACGGTGATGTGGCTCGTGCGCTTGTTGATGCGCGACGCGGAGCCCTTGGCCCTCGGGCGAATGCGTTTCAGGGTGGGGCCCTCGTCCACGTAGGTCTCGAAGACGTAGAGATCGTCCTCGCGAATGCCGTTGTTCTCGTAGGCGTTCGCCACGGCGGAGCGCAGGACCTTCTCGACGTCGGTGGCGACGGCCTTCGGGCTGAAGTGCAGGAGGTCGAAGGCGTCGGTCACGCTCTTCTTGCGGATCTGATCCACCACGAGGCGCGCCTTGCGCGGGGCCACGCGCACGTATTTGGCCGTCGCGGAGACGTGGTTTTGATTGGTGTCGGTCTTGACCATGTTTTGCGGTCTCCTTAGCGCGCTTAGGACTTATGTCCGCGGAAGGTGCGGGTGGGAGCGAACTCGCCGAGCTTGTGGCCCACCATGGACTCGGTGACATACACGGGCACATGGCGGCGTCCGTCGTGGACGGCGATGGTGTGGCCCACCATGTCGGGGAAGATCGTCGAGGCCCGAGACCACGTCTTGATGACGTCGTGGGTGCCTGCCTCGTTCTGGGCGATCACGCGCTCGAGGAGACGGGTCTCCACGTACGGTCCCTTTTTAAGGCTTCTACTCATGGGATTCGCTCCTTTGGCGCTACTTCGTGCGGCGACGACGGATTATGAGCGCGTTGCTCTGCTTCTTCGGGTTGCGGGTCTTCTTGCCCTTGGAGGGCTTTCCCCACGGGGAGACGGACGGGCGTCCAGAGGTGTGGTTCTTGCCCTCGCCGCCGCCGTGCGGGTGGTCGACCGGGTTCATGACGGTGCCGCGCACGTGCGGGCGGCGACCCTTCCAGCGATTGCGGCCAGCCTTGCCGATCTTGATGTTGCTGTGGTCGGCGTTGCCCACCTCGCCCACGGTCGCGCGGCAGGTGAGGAGGACGCGGCGCATCTCCGAGGAGGGCATGCGGAGGATGGCGTACTTGCCCTCCTTGCCCATGAGCTGCACCGACGTGCCGGCGGAACGGGCGATCGCGGCGCCCTTGCCAGGCTGGAACTCGATGGCGTGGATGAGGGTGCCCACGGGGATCGCCGAGAGCGGGAGCGCGTTACCGGGCTTGATGTCGGCGTCGGGTCCGGCCTCTACGACATCGCCCACGTTGAGCCCCTTCGGACAGAGGATGTAGGCCTTGGCGCCGTCGGCGTAGTGGAGGAGCGCGAGGCGAGCCGAGCGGTTCGGGTCGTACTCGATGGCCGCCACCTTCGCGGGCACGCCGTCCTTGTTGCGCTTGAAGTCGATCACGCGATAGCGGCGCTTATGGCCGCCACCGTGATGGCGCATGGTGAGGTGGCCGTCGTTGTTGCGTCCGGCCTTCTTGGAAAGCGGCTCGATGAGCGCCTTTTCCGGCGTGGTCTTCGTGATCTCGGAGAAATCGGAGATCGTCTGAAAGCGTCGACCGGCGCTCGTGGGCTTTAGTCTCTTAACGGGCATCTGCTACGTCCTTCCGAGGTGCGCCTAGGCGCTGGTCGATTGGTCGCCGAAGATCTCGATCGTGTCGCCCTCGGCGAGGGTGACCACGGCTTTCTTCCAGGTGCGGGTGAGGCCGCGCTGGTAGCGCACGCGCTTGGCCTTGGGCTTCATCCAGAGGGTGTTCACCTTGGTCACATGCACGCCGAAAACCTTCTCCACCGCGTCCTTGATCTCCTCCTTGGGAGCGTCGGGCGCCACTTCGAAGGTGTACTTGTTGGCGTCCATGAGGTCATAGGAACGCTCGGTGACGATGGGCCGGATGATGACGTTGTAGGGCGAGTTCATCAGGCGAGCACCTCCCCAAAGTGGGTCGCGACGGCTTCGGTGAGGATGAGGCAGGCGTTGTCCACGAGATTGTGGGCGTTGGCCTGGGCGTCCTCGACAACGCGGACGCCGGGGATGTTCCTGAAGGAGAGCTCGACGACGTCGCTCTCGCGCGGCACGACGAGCGTCACGCGCTTGCCCTCGGCGCCGAGCGCGGCGAGCACTTTGGCGGCGTCCTTGGTCTTAGGTGCGTCGAACTCGAGCTTATCCACCACGACGAGCTCACCGTCGGCAAGCTTGCCGGAGAGCACGGAGCGCATGGCGAGCTTGACTTCCTTCTTGTTGGAGCGCTTGGCATGGGAGCGCGGGGTGGGGCCGAAGACCACGCCACCGCCCGTCCACTGCGCGGCACGCGTGGAGCCCTGGCGCGCACGGCCGGTGCCCTTTTGGCGCCACGGCTTGCGGCCGCCGCCGGACACGTCGGAGCGACCCTTCACGGCGTGCGTCCCCTGGCGAAGGGAGGAGAGGTAGTTCGTGACGACACTGTGGACCACGGGGAGGTTCGGCTCGACGCCGAAGACCGCGTCGGCGAGTTCGAGCTCGCCCGCCGCCTTTCCCGTTTGGTCCTTCATTTCTACGGAAGCCATCGATCTTTATCCTGTCTCTTCGATCTTTCGCCTGGCTTAGCGAGCGCGGGAGACCTCGATGAGGCCGCCCTTGCCGCCGGGCACCGCGCCCCGCACGAGCATGAGGTTCTTCTCGGGGTCTACGGACATGACTTTGAGGTGCTTCACGGTCACGCGCTTGTTGCCCATTTGGCCGGCCATCTTGAGGCCCTTGCGAACCTCGCCGGGATAGGCGCACTGACCGATGGAGCCGGGGCGGCGTTGGTTGCGCGAGCCGTGGGTCATCGGGCCGCAGGCGAAGTTCCAGCGGCGGATGGTGCCCTGGAAGCCCTTGCCCTTGGAGATGCCCGCCACGTCCACGAGCTTCACGTCCTTGAACTCCTCGACGCTCACCACGTCGCCGGCCTTGTACTCGGAATCGCCCTCGGCCTTGACCTCACGGAGGTAGCGCACGGGCTCCACGCCGGCCTTTGCGAAGTGGCCCGCCATGGGCTTGTTCACGCGGGAGGCCTTGACCTCGCCGAAGCCGAGCTGCACGGCCGAATAGCCATCGGTCTCGGGGGTCTTCACCTGCGCGACCACGCAGGGGCCGAGCTCGATGGCAGTGACGGCGACGACGTTGTCGGCGTCATCCCAGATCTGGGTCATGCCGATCTTGCGTCCAAGGAGGGTGTTGACCATAGTTCGCGTTCCAAATCTCTTCGGCGGTCGCGGGTGAGGCTCCCGGAGGACCGCATGCTTTTCGGCTTAGCTCGGGCCGCCTAGAGCTTGATCTCGATGTCCACGCCGGCGGGAAGCTTGAGGTTCATGAGCTTGTCCACCGTGGAGGGCGTCGGGTCGAGGATGTCGATCAGGCGCTTGTGCGTCTTCATCTCGAACTGCTCCCGCGAATCCTTGTCCTTGTGCGGGGAGCGGATGACGCAGTAGAGCGAGCGCTCGGTGGGGAGGGGAATGGGGCCCGCAACCCTCGAACCGTTCTGCTGCGCGGTGTCGACGATGAGCTTGGAGGACTGGTCCACGACCTCGTGGTCAAAGCCGCGAAGGCGGATCCTGATCTTCTCGCTTGGCAAAACCGCTCCTTCTTCTCGGGGCGCGCACGACGCGCGCCGCCGGTTGTCGTTCGCTGGACGCCGCTCCGTTAGGAGTTCGTCCCTGCCTTGGCTCGGATCTCTTCGGACACCGAGGCGGGCACGGGCTCGTACTCGGCGAATTGCATCGTGTAGCTCGCGCGACCCTGCGTTTGGCTGCGAAGGTCGGTGGCGTAGCCGAACATCTCGCCCAGGGGCACCTTGGCTTTGATCACCTTGGAGTTGCGGCGATCCTCCATGCCCTCGATCCTTCCCCTGCGGCTGGAGAGGTTGCCCATGACGTCGCCCATGTAGGCTTCGGGGGTCTCCACCTCCACGGCCTCGATCGGCTCGAGGAGCACGGGCTTCGAGCGCCTGAGCGCGTCCTTCACCGCCATGGAGCCGGCGATCTTGAATGCGGCCTCTGAGCTGTCCACCTCGTGGTAGGAGCCGTCGATGAGCCTCACCTTCACGTCGACCACGGGGTAGCCCGCGATGACGCCTGCCTGGAGGGCCTCTTGGATGCCCTTGTCCACGGCCGGGATGAACTCCTTGGGGATGACTCCTCCCACGATGGCGTTCTCGAATTCATAGCCACTGCCCGGCTCGAGGGGCTCGAGGCTGATGACCGCGTGGCCGTATTGGCCATGGCCGCCGGTCTGGCGCACGAACTTACCCTCGGCCTTCGGCACCGCCTGACCGGCCGTCTCGCGGTAGGCCACCTGCGGCTTGCCGACGTTCGCGTCCACTTTGAACTCGCGACGCAGGCGGTCGATGATGATCTCGAGGTGCAGCTCGCCCATGCCGGCGATGATTGTCTGGCCGGTCTCGTGGTCGGTGCGCACCTGGAAGGTCGGGTCTTCCTCGGCGAGCTTCGCGAGGCCCACGCTCATCTTGTCCTGCTCGGCCTTCGTCTTCGGCTCCACGGCCACGTCGATGACGGGCGTGGGGAAGTCGATGGATTCGAGGATGATGGGGTGCTTCTCGTCGCAGAGGGTGTCGCCCGTGGTGGTGTTCTTGAGGCCCACGCAGGCCACGATGTCGGCGGTGGAGCAGGCATCGAGATCCTGGCGATCGTTCGCGTTCATCTCGAGGATGCGCCCGAGACGCTCGCGCTCGCCCTTGCCCGCGTTGAGCACGTAGGAGCCGCTCTTCGCGGAGCCCGAGTACACGCGCAGGTACGTGAGCTTGCCCACGTAGGGGTCGGTCATGATCTTGAACGCGAGCGCGCTGAAGGGCTCGCTGTTCTCGGCCTTGCGCTCCTCGATCTGCCCGGTCTTGGGGTTCTCGCCCTCCACGGGCGGGATGTCGAGAGGGCTCGGAAGGTAGTCCACCACGGCGTCGAGGAGCTCTTGGATGCCCTTGTTCTTATAGGCGGAGCCCACGAGCACGGGGTTGAGCTCGTTGGCGAGGGTGCCCTTGCGGATGGCCGCCTTGAGCACTTCCACCGGGATCTCGGCGTCCTCGAGCACGAGCTCCATGAGCTCGTCGGAGTAATCGGATGCCGCCTCGAGGAGCTCCGTGCGCTTCTCCTCGACGACGCTGGCGAACTCCGCGGGGATCTCGTCGAGCTCCTCGGGGTAGATCATGCCGTCGGAATCCTCTTTGAAGTCCCAGGCGGTCATGGTCACGAGGTCGATGAGGCCCCAGAACTGGTTCTCGGCGCCCATCGGCACCTGCACCGCCACGGCGTTCGAGCCGAGGCGATCCTTCATCGTCTCGATGGCGTTCCAGAAATCCGCGCCGATGCGGTCGTATTTGTTGATGAACGCGATGCGCGGGACGTTGTAGTTCGTCGCCTGGCGCCAGACCGTCTCGGACTGGGGCTGCACGCCGGCCACCGCGTCGAACACCGCCACGGCGCCGTCGAGCACGCGAAGGCTGCGCTCGACCTCGCTCGTGAAGTCCACGTGGCCCGGGGTGTCGATGATTTGGATGACGTTGTCCTTCCAGAAGCACGTGGTGGCGGCGGAGGTGATGGTCACGCCGCGCTCCTGCTCCTGCACCATCCAGTCCATGACCGCCGCACCGTCGTGCACCTCGCCGATTTTATGGGTTTTGCCCGTGTAGTAGAGGATGCGCTCGGTGGTGGTCGTCTTGCCGGCATCGATGTGGGCCATGATGCCGATGTTGCGGATATCTTTGAGCTTGTACTTGCTCATCTGGCTTCAAATTCCTTTGCGTACTTCCGCTACCAGCGGTAGTGGGAGAAGGCGCGGTTGGCCTCGGCCATCTTGAAAACGTCCTCGCGGCGCTTCACGGAGGCGCCCACGCCGTTGGAGGCGTCGAGGATCTCGGCGGCAAGACGCTCCTTCATGGTCTTCTCGCGGCGACCGCGCGAGAACGTGACGATCCAGCGGATCGCGAGCGTCTGGGCGCGACGGGCGTTGACTTCCATGGGCACCTGATACGTGGCACCGCCGACGCGCTTGGGCTTCACCTCGAGCGTCGGGCGTACGTTGTCCATGGCCTTCTTGAAGACGGACAGGGGATCCTGGCCGCTCTTCTCGGCGATCTCGTCGAACGCACCGTAGACGATGCGCTCGGCCACGGACTTCTTACCGTGGAGGAGCACCTTGTTGATGAGCTGGGTGACCAGGCGGTTGTTGTAGACGGCGTCGGGAGCGATCTCCCGGCGAGTAGCTGCGGCACGACGCGGCATGGACGCGATCCTTTCGATGCGGGATTAGGAGCGCTTGGCGCCGTAGCGCGAGCGAGCCCGTTTGCGGTTCTGGACTGCGGCGCAGTCGTAGGCGCCGCGGATGATCTTGTAGCGCACGCCAGGGAGATCCCTCACGCGGCCGCCACGCACGAGCACGATGGAGTGCTCCTGGAGGTTGTGGCCCTCGCCGGGGATGTAGGCCGTGATCTCGATGCCGTTCACGAGACGCACGCGAGCCACCTTACGAAGCGCCGAATTGGGCTTCTTGGGGGTGGAGGTGTAGACCCTCGTGCACACGCCGCGCTTCTGGGGATTGCCCCTCAGAGCTGCGTTCTTGGACTTGGACTTCACCGTCTCGCGTCCCTTGCGGACAAGCTGGTTGATGGTTGGCACATGAACTCCCTTGGTCTCGGTTCTCGCGCGCGAAGCGGGCTGCCAAAGCACAGCAACCCCCTAAGAGCGCAAGGGGCAACATTAGACGTCCTGAGCTAGGGTGTCAATGAACACCGTTCCGGGCGTATCCATACCCCCGATTCGCTTCAGATCGCCGAAGGCGCCGCCACGCGAAGGCGGCTCACGATGCGCCGGGCACGGGACGTGAGCCGCCTTCTTGAAGCGTGCGGTGCGTGGCTAGTCGTCGTCTCCGAAGAGATCCTCGTTCTGCTCCACGCGCGAGAGGAGGTCGTCGAGCGAGGCGAGGTCCTCGTTGATGGCGTCGGGCGCGGCGCCCTCAGAGGTGCCGCCGATGAGCTCGTCGTCGAAGGCCGAGTTCGAGTTCATGATGCCCGTGCCGAGGAGCACGTCGTCGGCATCGGGCGAGAACACCATGTTGAGGAGCGCGTGGATGTCCTCGTCGTCGGCCCCGTCATCCTCGGGCTCGAGGATGTAGAGGAGGCCACGCTGCTCGAGCCCCTGGCGGAGCTCCTCGAGCGCCTTGCCACCGATGCCCTCGATGGAGATGAGGTCATCTTCCGTCTTGCCGAGCAAGTCGCCCACCGTCTCGATGCCCACCTCGCTGAACTTGTTCGTCCAGCGCTGCGAGACGCCGAGGTCGTCGAAGAGGTAGAGCTTGGCGTCCTCGGAGGAGAGCGTGTGGCCGTTCTTGGAGTAGCCACCGTAGAAGTCGTTGCCCACCCACTCGCTCTTGGCGGGCATGTTCTCCTCGATGGACTTGAGCTCGGCCGGCGCCCATTCGGGAAGCGTGCGGCTCTCGGGCGAGGTCTCGCGGCTGATGCGCTCGCCGTGGTAGGTGAGCTCGACGTCTTGGTAGGCCTTGAGGCCGGTGCCCGCGGGGATCCTCTTGCCGACGATGACGTTGGAGTTGAGGTCGAGCAGGCTGTCCACGTCGCCGGAGATGGCGGCGTCGGCGAGCACGCCCGTCGTGCGGATGAAGCACGCGTTGGAGAGCCATGAGCCGATGGAGCCCGCCACCTTCAGCGTGCCCATGATCGTGGGGGTGGCCTCGGGCGGCGTGCCGCCCTCGCGCACGATGGCCTCGACCGCGTCCGCGAACTCGTAGCGGTCCACGTACTGGCCGCGGCGATACATAGAATCGCCCGGATCGGTGATCTCCACGCGGCGCAGCATCTGGCGCGCGATCGTCTCGATGTGCTTGTCGTTCAGCTCGACGCCCTGGCTCGTGTAGACGTCCTTGACGCTCTGCACGAAGGCATGCATGGTGCTCTCGATGTCGGTGAGCGAACGTAGCTTGCGGAAGTTCACGAAGCCCGAGGTGAGCTGCTCGCCGGCGCGCACGGGCCTGCCGTCCTCGATGCCGTACATGAAGTGCACGGAGGCCGGCACGTCCTTCTCCTCGAGCACGACGTTGGGATCGTCCTCAGCGACGATCTCGAGGTGGTACTCGTTTTGGAGCGGCGTGATGTGCAGGATGCCGGAGTGGTTCGCGAGGTCGGCCTCGCGTCCGAGGATGCGCTCGTTCACGTTGCCGACGACGTTGAACATGCGGTCGACGAAGGGCAGGCCCTGGGTGATGTCCTCGGCGCCCGCCACGCCACCGGAGTGGATCGTGCGCATCGTGAGCTGGGTGCCCGGCTCGCCGATGGACTGCGCGGCGATGATGCCCACCGCGGTGCCCACGTCGACGGGGCGGCGCGTGGAGAGATCCCAGCCATAGCACTTCTGGCAGACGCCGTACTTGGAGCGGCAGGTGAGAAGGGCGCGGAGCTCGACCTTCTCGAGGCCGGCATCCACGAGGCGCATGATGTCGTCCGCGGAGGTGATGTAGGCGTCCGCGTCGAGGAGCACCTCGCCGGTGGCGGGATCCACCACGGGCTCGAGCGTGCAACGGCCGATAAGGTCGGTGTTGGGGGTATCGGTGCCCGGGATGAGCAGGTTGTAGGTCACGCCATCGTGCGTGTGGCAGTCCTCCTCGCGTACGACGACCTCCTGCGCGGCGTCGACGAGACGACGCGTGAGGTAGCCGGAGTCGGAGGTGTGCGAGGCCGTGTCCACGAGGCCCTTGCGAGCGCCGTAGGTGGAGATGAAGTACTCGAGCGGGCGCAGGCCCTCGCGGAAGTTCGACTTGATCGGGAGGTCGATCGTGTCGCCGGACATGTCGCTCATGAGGCCGCGCATGCCCGCGAGCTGGCGGAGCTGCGTTTTCGAGCCACGGGCGCCGGAGTCGGCGAGCATGTAGATCGGGTTGTCCTCGGTGAAGCCGTCGAGCATCTTGGCGCCGAGGTCGTTGGTGCAGTTGGTCCATGCCTCGACGACCTCGCGGTGGCGCTCCGCCTCGGAGAGGAAGCCCATCTCGTAGTTCTCGTTGATCTGGTCGACCGCGTCCTGCGTCTCCTCGAGCATGGCCTCCTTCTCCTCGGGGATGGCGGCATCCCAAAGCGAGACGGTGAGGCCCGCACGCGTGGCGTAGTGGAAGCCGGCGTACTTGATGGCGTCGAGGATCGGCTCCACCTCGGCCGTCGGATAGCGATCGCAGCACTGGTTCACGAGCTTCGACATGTCGCCGGAGTTCATCTTGAAGTTCACGAAGGGGAAGTCCTTCGGCAGGCACGTGGTGTTGAAGATGATGCGGCCCACGGTGGTCTCGAAGTTCACGTCGCCGTCCGTGACGTCGACGTCCTTGGACGCCACGCGGAAGCGCTTCTCCCTCTTCACCTGGTCTTCGCCGTTGAGGTCGGGCACGGTCCGCTCGACGAAGTACTCCTCCTTCACGAGCTCGCGGAAGATCTTGCGGCCGTCTTCCTCGCAGTTCGCGTCCTCGGGACGCACGCGCACGGTGATCTTCGCCTGGAGGTCGAGGCCCTCGCGCATGTCGTAGGCGAGCTGCGCGTCGGAGAAGTCCGCAAAATGACGACCCTCGCCCTCGGCGCCGTCCGTCTGCGTCGTGAGGTAGTAGACGCCGAAGACCATGTCCTGCGAGGGCACCGTCTGCACGGAGCCGGACGCGGGACTGCGGAGGTTGTTCGAGGAGAGCATGAGCACGCGCGCCTCGGTCTGCGCGGCGTTCGAGAGCGGCAGGTGGACGGACATCTGGTCGCCGTCGAAGTCCGCGTTGAACGGCTTGCAGACGAGCGGGTGCAGGTGGATGGCCTTGCCCTCCACGAGCACGGGCTCAAAGGCCTGAATCGAGAGGCGGTGGAGCGTCGGGGCGCGGTTGAGCAGAACGAGGCGCCCGCTGATCACCTCTTCGAGCACGTCCCACACCATGGGGTCGGAGTGCTCGATCGCGCGCTTGGCGGCCTTGGAACTGTCGGCCTTGCCGAGGTCCACGAGGCGCTGCTGCACGAAGGGCTTGAAGAGCTCGAGCGCCATCTCCTTCGGAAGGCCGCACTGGTGGAGCTTGAGTTGCGGGTCGACCACGATGACCGAACGGCCGGAGTAGTCCACGCGCTTGCCGAGGAGGTTCTGGCGGAAGCGACCCTGCTTTCCCTTGAGGGCCTCGGAGAGGCTCTTGTAGGAGCGCCCTCCCCTGCCCTTCACGGCGTTGCCGCGGCGGCCGTTGTCGAAGAGCGCATCCACCGATTCCTGCAGCATGCGCTTCTCGTTGTTCACGATGATGTCCGGCGCCTCGAGGTCGAGGAGGCGCTTCAGGCGGTTGTTGCGGTTGATGACGCGGCGATAGAGGTCGTTCAGGTCGCTCGCGGCGAAGCGGCCGCCATCAAGCTGCACCATCGGGCGCAGGTCGGGCGGGATCACCGGGATGACGTCGAGGATCATATTCGCCGGATCATTGCCGCCCTTCATGAAGGTGTCGATCACGGTGAGGCGCTTCACGGCGTTCTCGCGGCGCTGCTTCTGGCCGTTCTCGTCGGCCACGATCTCGCGGAGGGCCTTGCTCTCGGCCGCGAGGTCCACGTTGCGCAGGAGCTCGCGGATGGCCTCGGCGCCCATACCGCCCGTGAAGTAGCGGCGATAGTGCGTGCGAAGGGCCTTGAAGAGCTGCTCATCGGTGATGAGCTGGCGCTCCTCGAGCTTCATGAACTGGTCGTAGGCCTCCTGGCGGAGCTCTTTCTCCTCTTCGTATTCCTCTTCGATGTCGGCGATCTCGGCGCGGATGTCCTCCTCCGAGAGCACGTCCTCGTCATCGAATCCTTCGGGCACGAGCCCCTGCTCGCGCACGCGCTCGATCTGCTCGTCGCGCTCGACGTCGAGCGATTCGAGCTCGGCCGCAAGCTCCTCGGCGAGGATGTCGGCGTCCATCGCGCGCGCTTCCGTGTCCACGGACGTGATGATGTAGCTCGCGAAATAGAGCACCATCTCGAGGTCCTTGGACTTGATGTCGAGGAGCTTCGCGAGGGGGGCGCTCTGGCCCTTCACGTACCAGATGTGCGAGACGGGCGCGGCGAGCTCGATCGAGCCCATGCGCTCGCGACGCACCTTGGCCGTGGTGACCTCCACGCCGCACTTCTCGCAGATGACGCCCTTGAAGCGGATGCCCTTGTACTTGCCGCAGGAGCACTCCCAGTCCTTCGTGGGGCCGAAGATCTTCTCGCAGAAGAGGCCGTCGCGCTCGGGCTTGAGCGTGCGGTAGTTGATGGTCTCGGGCTTCTTGACCTCGCCGTGGGACCAGCTGCGGATCTGCTCGGGAGAGGCGAGCGAGATTTTAATGGCGTCGAAATTGGGGTTGTCGAAGTCTGCCACGCCTACTCCTTCGAGGTTTCGAGTTCGCCGACCAGCTGGATGAGCGCCTCGTCGTCCGAATCAAGGCCGTCCAAGGCGTTGAGGTCGAGAAGGTCCTCGGCCTCCTCGATCGCGGGCTCCGGTGGCGCGGGCGGTTCGGGCTTGGCGAAGGTGAGCGGCTCGATGTTGAGCGCGAGCGAACGGATCTCCTTTGCGAGCACCTTGAAGGATTCGGGGATGCCCGCGGGCGGGATGTTCTCGCCCTTCACGATGCACTCGTAGGTCTTCACGCGGCCGGCGGTGTCGTCGGACTTCACCGTGAGGATCTCTTGGAGCACGTTCGAGACGCCGTAGGCGTAGAGCGCCCACACCTCCATCTCGCCGAAGCGCTGGCCGCCGAACTGGGCCTTGCCGCCGAGCGGTTGCTGGGTGACGAGGCTGTAGGGGCCGGTCGAGCGCGCGTGGATCTTGTCCTCCACCATGTGGCCGAGCTTCAGGATGTAGCTCGTGCCCACGGTGATGGGCTCCTTGAACGCCTCGCCGGTGCGGCCGTCGTAGAGCGTCATCTTGCCTTGCTCGTTCACCTGCGGCACGAACTCGACCATCACGTCGTCGCCGTAGAGCTCCCTCGCGTGGTTCATGAGGTTCGTGTTCGCGCGGCGCATGACCTCGCCCACCTCGGGGCCGGTCGCGCCGTCGAAGACGGGGGTCGCCACGGGCATGGGGCCCTCGACGTAGCGCTCGGAATTTGCGTTCTCGCTATCCCAGCCGGCCTTCGCGGCCCAGCCGAGGTGGCATTCGAGGAGCTGGCCCACGTTCATGCGCGAGGGCACGCCCAAGGGGTCGAGGAGCACGTCGACGGGGGTGCCGTCTGCCATGTAGGGCATGTCCTCCACGGGGAGGATGCGGCACACGACGCCCTTGTTGCCGTGGCGGCCGGAGATCTTGTCGCCCTGGGCGATCTTCCTGCGCTGCGCCACGTAGACGCGCACGCTCTCGTTCACGCCGGGCTGGCGCACGCGCTCGTCGCCGTCGCCCCTGGAGGAGCGCGCGATGTCCACGACGCGGCCGTGCGCGCCGTGCGGCATCTTCAGCGACGTGTCGCGCACGTCGTTGGCCTTCGAGCCGAAGATGGCGCGGAGCAGGCGCTCCTCGGCCGTGAGGGTCGATTCGCCCTTCGGGGTGACCTTGCCCACGAGGATGTCGCCGGGGTGCACCTCGGCGCCGATGCGGATGATGCCGTCCTCGTCGAGGTTCGCGAGGAACTCCTCGGACTGGTTCGGGATCTCTCGGGTGATCTCCTCGGGGCCGAGCTTCGTGTCGCGGGCGTCGACCTCGTGGCGGGAGATGTTGATGGAGGTGAGGAGGTCCTGCTGCACGACGCGCTCGGAGACGACGATGCCGTCCTCGTAGTTGAAGCCCTCCCACGGCATGTAGGCCACGGTGAGGTTCGCGCCGAGTGCGAGCTCGGAGCCCGCCACGGAGTTCGAATCCGCGAGCGGCTGTCCGGCAACCACCGTGTCGCCCACCTGCACGATGGGGTGGTGGTTGATGCACGTGGACTGGTTCGAGCGCTGGAACTTGGGCAGCTTGTAGGTCTTCGGGCCCTCGTCGGAGCCGCTGTCCACCACGACGTGCGCGGAGTCGACCTCCGTCACGATGCCGCCCTCCTCGGCGCACACGAGCTCGCCGGAGTCGTAGGCGGCGCGGAACTCCATGCCGGTGCCCACGAGCGGCGCTTGGGGCTTGATGAGGCTCACGGCCTGGCGCTGCATGTTCGCGCCCATGAGGGTGCGCTTCGCATCGTCGTGCTCGAGGAACGGGATGAGCGTCGCGGCCACGGAGAGGAGTTGGCGCGGCGAGACGTCCATGAGGTCCACCATGCCCACGGGGCACTCCGCCGGCGCGCCGAAGGTGCCGTCGAAGTCGCGGGTGCGAGCGATCACGCGCTTGGCCTCCGAGGCCTCGCCCGTGAGCGGGTCGATGTCGAGGAACGTGCCCGTCTTCGGATCCACCGGCTGGTCGGCCGGAGCGATCACGTGCTTTTCCTCCTCGTCGGCCGTCATCCACACGATGTCCTCGGTGACGCGCCCGTCCACCACCTTGCGGTAGGGCGTCTCCACGAAGCCGAGATCGTTCACGCGCGCGTAGAGCGCGAGCGAGCCGATGAGGCCGATGTTCGGGCCTTCGGGGGTCTCGATGGGGCACATGCGCCCGTAGTGCGAGTTGTGGACGTCGCGCACCGCGGTCGGCACGTTCGAGCGACGGTTCGAGCCGCTCTTGTGGCCCGCGATGCCGCCGGGGCCGAGCGCCGAGAGACGACGCTTGTGGGTGAGGCCGGAGAGCGGGTTAGGCTGGTCCATGAATTGCGAGAGCTGCGAGGAGCCGAAGAACTCTTTGATGGCCGCCTGGATCGGGCGGTTGTGGATGAGCTTCTCCGGCGTCATGGTCTCCTGGTCCTGCGAGGCCATGCGCTCGCGCACGATGCGCTCGAGGCGCGTCATGCCGGTGCGGAAGGCGTTCTGCACGAGCTCGCCCACCGTGCGCACGCGACGGTTGCCGAAATGGTCGATGTCGTCGAACGTCTTGGTGGGATCGCCCTCCACGAGCGCGATGAGGTAGCGAAGCGCCGCGACGATGTCCTCGTTGGTGAGCGTGAGCTTCGTGGGGTCCACGTCGAGGCCGAGCTTCTTGTTGATCTTGTAGCGCCCGACCCTCGCGAGGTCGAAGCGCGTGTGGTCGAAGTAGAGGCCGCGGATCATGGACGCCGCGGAATCGATCGTGGGCGGCTCCGAGGAGCGCTGGATCGAGAACACCTCGAGGAGCGCGTCCTCGCGATTCTGCGTGTGGTCGTCGGCGAGCGTGTCCTGCACGACCGACGAATCACCGAGGAGATCGATGATCTCTTGATCGGTCTCGGCGATGCCCAGGGCGCGGAGGAGGAGCGTGGCATCCATGAACTTCTTGCGCTCCATCGACACCATGAGGCGATGGCGGCGGTCGACCTTGAACTCAAGCCACGCGCCACGCGCCGGAATGAACTGGCACGTGATGGTTTCCACGGAGTTCTCGAGCTTCTTCTCGAAGAAGACGCCCGGGGAGCGCACGAGCTGGGAGACGACCACGCGCTCGGTGCCGTTGATGATGAAGGTGCCGCGATCGGTCATCAGCGGGAAGTCACCGAAGTAGATGAGCTCCTCGGTGATCTCTCCCGCGCCGCCCTGCGGCACGAGACGCGAGCGCACCATGAGGGAGGCCTGGTAGTTCAGGTCCTTCAGGCGACACTCCTCCACCGTGTTGTCGGGATCGACGAAGAGGTACTCGCCGAACTCGAGCTTGAGGTTTCCGGCGCTGTTCGTGATAGGCGAACTCTGCGCGAGGACCTCGGCGACACCCTCCTCCAAAAAACGCGTGTACGATTCCCTCTGCACTCGAATAAGATTGGGAAGTTCCATCGAAAGCGGGATCTTCGAAAAGCTCACGCGCTCCGTTTTGGATGCGACCGGAGCGGAGGATTTCGGCGTACTCACCAGGTGATTCCTCCTCATGCCATCGGCACACTAATTCGATCATCGCAAACGAGTAGAATACAAGGCTTCCCTCCCGCCGTCAAGCTCTTTCTCGCCACATGGGGGAATCGTGAAGCGCAAGAGATGCCCACGAAGCAACGCAAGGTAACCGCAAAACAACCGCAAAGCTCGTAATCTGTCGTGGTGAGACAGGGATGAGCAAAACGTCAGCGAGCGGCGCTGGGGTGCCCCAGATTCGCGAGATCTCGGGCGCAACAGCCCAGTGGGTTGTTGCGAAAGCAATGCAATACGGGTCTGAAACGCGAGCTCACCTCCCAAGCGAACTTGAGAGGACGTGGCGTACGTACGCTACGTGAGCGCCCGAGATCGCGCGAAGATGGGGTGCATCCAGCGTCTCGCGGCGTCGAGCCTAGCTCCGCACGACAAATAAAGGAGGCCGGACGACGTCCGGCCTCCCTCAATTGATTAACGCGCGGAACTAGGCCAGGGTGACGGCGGCGCCTGCGGCCTCGAGCTTCTCCTTGGCGGCCTCGGCCTCGTCCTTCTTGACGCCCTCGAGCACGGGCTTGGGAGCGCTCTCGACGAGGTCCTTGGCCTCCTTGAGGCCGAGGGAGGTGAGCTCGCGGACGGCCTTGATGACCTGGATCTTCTGGTCGCCGAAGCCCTCGAGCACGACGTCGAAGCTGGTCTTCTCCTCGGCGGGCTCAGCGGCGGCGGCCACGGGGCCACCCATCATCACGGGAGCGGCGGCGGAGACGCCGAAGACATCCTCAAGCTCATGGACGAGCTCGGAGAGCTCAAGCGCGGGCATTTCCTTAATGGCTTCGATGATTTCGTCCTTGGTGACAGCCATGGTGGTTGTCCTCCTTCTTTGGTGTGGGGCCTCCTCGGGCCCGTGGTTCTTCTCTGGAACGGATCCGAGGATCCCTTAGGCGGCCTGCTCCTCGTTCTCGCTGATGCGCGTGAGCACGGTGGCGAGACCTTGGACGGGGCCGTTAAGAACGCGCGCGAACCCGCTGAGCGGGGATGCGAGCACGTTCGCGAGCATTCCGATGAGCTCGGTGCGACCGGGGAGGTCGGCGATGGCGAGGGCCTGCTCGGCGCTGATGGCCTTGCCGTCGGAGATGCCGCCGAGGAACTCGATCTTCTTGAGGTTCTCGGAGGTCTGCTTGATGGCCTTCGCGGCGTCGACGGGGTCGTCCGCGTAGAAGACGTAGGCGCACGGGCCCTTGAGCACGTCGTCGATCTCGGGGAGGTTGTGCTCCTTGATGGCGAGCTTGACGATGGTGTTCTTGTAGATCTTCATCGTCGCGTTCGCTTGGGTGAGGGAGCGGCGGAGCTCCTGGGATTCCTGCACCGTGAGACCGCGATAGTCGATGACGAAGACGCCCTTGGCCTCGTCGAAGGACCTCTGCGCGTTCTCGAGCATGGTGACGTTCGCTTGAGATGGCATTGCTGCACCTCCTTCGTGCCTGATCGGGCACGTCGCTCGAGGCGAGCGGGTTCTCGAATGGAGAAGGCCCCGCCGGCGCCTGCCAGACGGAGCCTCAGATAGGTTCGGCCCTGAAGGGACGATCTTTGGCGCCTCGGCCGGCGGTTTCCCATTGGACCATGAAGGTACCGGCTGTCTGTGGCAGCAACGTGCGTGGTTGCGAAGAGCATTTTCCGCGTCGCGTGGGAACACGTCAAGCCCGCGCGACGCAGGGGAGCGCGGGATGGGACGCTAGGCCTCGGTGAAGTTCCTCACGACGAGCGGATCGACACGGACGCCGGGGCCCATGGAGCTCGAGAGCGTGACGGAGCGCACGTAGCGGCCCTTGGCCGCGCTCGGACGCACGCGAAGGAGCTCGGTGAGGAGCGTGCCGTAGTTCTCGGCGAGGTCGTTCGCGGGGAAGGACACGCGGCCGATGGGCACGTGCACGATGCCGTAGCGGTCGGCGCGGTATTCCACGCGGCCTGCCTTGAGCTCGTTCACCATCTTGGCCACGTCCATGGTGACGGTGCCGAGCTTGGGGTTCGGCATGAGGCCACGGGGGCCGAGGATGCGGCCGATGCGGCCGACCTTTGCCATCATCGGCGGAATAGCGATGGCGGCGTCGAAGTTGATCTCGCCGTTTTGGATCTGCTGGATGAGGTCGTCGGACCCCACGATGTCGGCGCCCGCCTCCTCGGCCTCGCGCGCCTTATCGCCCTCGGCGAAGACGGCCACGCGGACACTCTTGCCGGTGCCGTGCGGAAGGCTGATGGAGCCACGGACGTTCTGGTCGGCGCGACGGGTGTCGACGCCGAGGCGAATGGAGGCCTCCACCGTCTCATCGAAGTTCGCGAAGGCGACTTCCTTCACCAGTTCGGCGGCGGCGAGCGGGGTGTGGAGCTCGCGACCGACCTTGGCCTCTGCGGCCTCGTACTTCTTGCCGTGCTTCGGCATCTCACTACCTCCTGTGGTCAACGGGGCGATCGCCCCTCCCACGTAGGTTTCGGGATCGCGTGGCGATCCCTCATCTCAAAGCAAACGCGCGAGGGCTACGCCTCGGCGATTGTGACGCCCATGGACCTCGCGGTGCCAGCGACAACCTTCTTGGCGGCCTCGATGTCGTTGGCGTTCAGGTCCGGCATCTTGATCTCGGCGATCTTGGTGAGCTGGGCCTGCGAGAGCTCGCCGACCTTGTCGCGCTGCGGCACGCCGGAACCGCTCTCGATGCCGAGCTCCTTCAGGATGAGCTGGGCCGCGGGCGGGGTCTTCGTGACGAAGTCGAAGGAACGATCGTCGTAGACGGAGATGACGACCGGGATGATGTCGCCCATCTGGTCCTTCGT
This sequence comes from uncultured Atopobiaceae bacterium, assembly GCA_947625405.1. GTDB lineage: Bacteria > Actinomycetota > Coriobacteriia > Coriobacteriales > Atopobiaceae > CANRLS01. The sequence goes on from CANQOF010000022.1 coordinate 18,060, forward strand.
GGCGGCGTTGAAGGCCTGGCAGAACTGCATGATGTTCACCTGCGCGGCGCCCAGCGCCGGGCCCACGGGGGGCGCGGGGTTGGCCTGACCGGCGGGAATTTGCAGCTTGATCTGGGTGACGACTTCCTTAGCCATGGCTCGATGCCCTTCCTTTGCTCAAAAGCGCGAGGTTTCCGCGCGTGGGGTCTACACCAAAGAGACGACCTGATCCACTCCGAGCTCCACCGGCGTCTCGCGCCCGAAGATCGTGAGCATGACCTTGAGTTTGCCCGATTCGGGGTTGATCTCTGAGATGACGCCGTCGAATGCCTCGAGTGGGCCGGAGGTGACGCGCACCGGCTGGCCGAGCTCGAAGTTGATGTTGGTCTTGGGATGCGCGCTCGTGGCGGAGGGCGCCTCCTTGGTGCGACGCATGATCTTGTTGAACTCGTCGCGGGTGAGCGGCGTGGGCTTGCCGTTGATGCCGGCGAAGCCGGTGACGCCCGGGGTGTTGCGCACGACGGCCCAGGAGTTGTCGTCCACCTGCATCCTCACGAGCACATAGCCCGGGAAGACCTTGGACTCCTTCAACTCGCGCTTGCCACCTTCCTTGAGCTCGGTGACCGTTTCCGTGGGGATCTTGATGTCCACCACTTGGTCCTCGAGGCCATAAGAGGCGATGCGATGCTCAAGGTCGTCCTTGACCTTGTTCTCGTAGCCCGAATAGGTGTGAATGACGTACCAGCGCTTGGCCATCGCTAGCCCCTCAAGCCCACGTAGCCCACGAGAGCCGCAACGACGCCGGTGTCCACGAGCCACACGACCACGCCGAAGACGACGAGCAGGCAGATGACGGCGATGGCGTAGTTGCGCAGCTCGCGCCTCGACGGCCACACGACACGCCGCATCTCGGCCTTCACGTCGCCGAGGTAGTTGCGCGCACGCTGTGTGAGACCGGGCTTTCCGCCCTTGGCCTTCTTCGCCTCTTTCTTGTCGGGCTTCGCGAGGTCGGTCTTCGCCGCCTTCGAGCCCGTGGCCTGCGCCGCGGCGGGCTGCTGGAGTCGCGTTTGCTCCTCGGCCCGGGCGCGCTTGGCCTGGCGGGCTTGGCGCCTCGCCCTCTCTCCGCCCTTGGTCTTTGCCATCGCCTTATCAAACCTCGCAAGGTCGTTTCGTCTAACGCTGGGGATGCCTATTATGGGCCACCCGCCGTGAAAAACCGGTCTCCTCGAGGAAATCCCCAAGGAGACCGGTGGGTTAGCTGGCACCCCAGGTAGGACTCGAACCCACAACAAACGGTTTTGGAGACCGCCGCTCTACCAATTGGAGCTACTGGGGTGTGCGGCGCCTATGCTAGCGGGTCTCCCTATGGAGCGTGTGGTGGTGGCACCACCGGCAGTACTTCTTCATCTCCAAGCGGTCCGGCGTGATGGCCTTGTTCTTGGTGGTGGTGTAGTTCCTGCGCTTGCACTCGGTGCACGCCAAGGTGACCATGGTTCGCATGAGCGTTTGCCTCGCTTATCTCGGGTTCTACTCGATGATGGTCGCCACGCGGCCGTCGCCCACGGTGTGGCCACCCTCACGGATAGCGAAGCGAAGGCCCTGCTCCATGGCGATCGGATAGATGAGCTCGCCCGTGATCGTCACGTGGTCGCCCGGCATGGCCATCTCGGTGTCGGCGGGAAGCTCGATGTTGCCGGTCACGTCCGTGGTGCGGAAGTAGAACTGCGGACGATAGCCGTTGAAGAACGGCGTGTGGCGGCCGCCCTCCTCCTTGGT
>CANQOF010000023.1 GCA_947625405.1 uncultured Atopobiaceae bacterium
ACCTTCTCCATGGCGTCGGCGATCTTCTCGCCCACCTTCGGGTCGGCCGCGGAGATGGTGCCCACGCTCGCGATTTGATCCTTGGTGGAGATCTCGTGCGCGGCGTCCTTCATGTCCTCGACGACGGCGCTCACGGCCTTGTCGATGCCGCGACGGATGGCGAGCGGGTTCGCGCCGGCGGCCACGTTGCGAAGGCCCTCGTTCACGATCACCTGCGCGAAGAGCGTGGCGGTGGTGGTGCCGTCGCCCACGTTGTCGTTCGTCTTGGTGGCGACTTCCTTCACGAGCTGGGCGCCCATGTTCTCAATGGGGTCCTTGAGCTCGATCTCCTTGGCGACGGAGACTCCGTCGTTGGTGATGGTGGGGGCGCCGTAGGAGCGCTCGAGCGCCACGTAGCGGCCCTTCGGGCCCATGGTGGTGGTGACGGCGTCGGCGAGGGTGTTCACGCCCTTGGCGAGGCGAGTGCGCGCGTCGCCGCCGAATTTAATGTCCTTGGCCATAGAGTTCATCCTCCTGATTGATGGGAAAACTGCGTGTGAGCTGACGCGATGGCGCTAGTGCTCGATGATGGCGTAGATATCGTCGGCGCGGAGGAGAAGGAGCTCCTCGGCGTCCACCTTCACCTCGGTGCCACCGAACTTGCCGTAGAAGACCTCGTCGCCCACCTTCACGTCGAGGGCCATGTGCTCGCCCTTGTCGTTGAGCTTGCCGGGGCCCACGGCGATGACCTCGCCGCGCTGGGGCTTTTCCTGAGCGCCAGAGGAGATGTAGAGGCCGGACGCCGTCTTCTCCTCCTTGGGAGCGGGCTTTACGAGCACGCGATCACCCAGAGGCTTGAGTTTCATGGATCCTCCTTTTCGAGCGCCGAAACGCGCTAGCTGAACCGATGGCTTCGCAGCTTCGGGGCCATGCGAGGGGCGTGAGCGGAGGGCCGCTTCGCGCGAGGTGTTTGGCACTCGAAGCCGCAGAGTGCTAATCCACGCGCTATGGTACCCACGCTCGTGCACGGTCACAAGGCCCGCATAGAAAATCTCCACTAATCACACTTAGATTTATCGCCTCGCGCGATGTACCGCTCGTGCGATGCCTTGGAAGATGCCGGAAACTCGGAGGGTAGAATGCGGTGATCCCGCGAAATCCGAGATGTGCGAGGCAAGGAGCTGGTATGGCACGCCACTTCAAGGGGCAGGTGGACGTCAACGCGTCGTCGAGCGAGCCCGAGCCCGCGCCATCGCACGCCGCCGCGAACCCGCAGCACACGCAGGTGCGCCCGGCGAGCGTCTCGGATGTTCCCGAGATTGGCGTGGAGCCTGCCGCCTCACCCTCGCTCACCGAGAATCGCGCCGAAGCCGCGGGCGCCGCCGACACCGCGGGCTCCGAGAGCGCCAACCACTACTTCGACCTCCCCGAGAAGAAGCCGCATCGCAAGTGGCCGATCGTCCTCCTCCTCATCGTCATCATCGCGGCGGGCGTGCTCTTCGTCGGGCTCTTCGTGTGGCCGGAGTTCTTCGAGAACGTCCCCGTCATCGGCGACTTCGTGAGCACGCAAAGCGAGCAGCCGGCCGCCGACGAGGGCGCAGGGGAACAGGGCGCGACGGGAGAGGATGGCGCCCAGAATGCGGGCGTTCCCGAGCACCCCGGCGCCATCACCGAACCACAGACGGCAACGGTGCAGGCCTCCGACGGCGCGACCTATAGCCTCGACTCCGACCTCCACTCCGAGGTGAGGCTCGAGAGCGTGTCGGATGACGGGATCACGCTGAGATTCATGAGCGACACCGATGCCGCCTACACGACCGTGCACGTGACGAGCGTCGAGGTGAACGGGGAGACGCTCGACCCCTTCGCCGCGGATACCCCGCTTCAGCTCACGCTCCATAACGAGTACACCGGCGACACGACCGAGACCCCCGACCCGTACTTCATCGTGAGCCCCGTGGACGGCAACCAGGATTCGACGACCCTCACCGTCCGCGTGCAGGGCCTCACCGTCGCGGACTACGCGTCGCTCAAGCTCGGGATCGACCAGACCTTCGCCTACGGCGAGATCTCCACCGGCGACTACGACGTTGCCGAGGTGAACGGTCTCTTCGTGGACGTCACCCGCTCCTAGCGGCGGAAAGGCGCGCGCGACGAATAAAGGCCGCGACCCGAGCGGGCGCGGCCTTTCACGTGGCTTCACGCTGGACGCCCTAGCAGATTTGGCGCGAGACCAAACACGTCCCTCGATCAAAGCCCTCGCTACCCTACTACATTTGCGAGGTCAGCGCGTTGAGCGTGGCGTGGGCGCTCGCCGCGGGAGCGCTGGGCGCGCCGAACGGGGCCATTGGCTACCCTAGGGAAAACCCGCGCAACCGTACTCCCCGAGCGAAAGGAACGGCGATGTCTCTCAAGTTCTACAAGTGCCCCAGCTGCAATGCCGTGGTGATCGAGGCAAAGGACAACGGCAACGAGCTTTCGTGCCACGGCGTGCCGATGGAGGAGCTCAAGGCCGACACCGTCGAGGCCGCGCTCGAGAAGCACGTGCCCGCGGTGATGGTGGAGGGAAACCTCGTGAAGGTGGCGGTGGGAAGCGTTATGCACCCGATGACGGCCGAGCACTACATCACGCTCATCGCCCTCGAGTGCGAGAAGACCTACCAGGTGGCGCACCTCACGCCCGAGGACGAGCCGAGCGCCGTCTTCGCCATCGCGCCCGGCGACACGCCCCTTCGGGTCTACGAGTTCTGCTCGCTCCACGGCCTCTGGAAGTACGAGCTCTAAGCCCCGTGCGCATCGCCCGCGGCAGCGCGCCTTGCGGGCCACCGCGGGTGCCACATGACGAAAAGCCCCGAATTCCCCCGTGGATTCGGGGTTTTCGTATGGATGCGATGAGAAGATATTGACGTGCGCGCGTGGCATCGCGATCATGCGCGGCTGATGAAGAACCCCCCGCGGCTCGCAGTGGAAATCTCGCGGCCGCGTAGCGCGTTACCTCGGGAGAACCATGAATCGTCCAGTGCGAACGCTTCGCCGCCTGAGTGCGGCGTGTGCCGTGCTCCTCACCCTCGTGCTCGCGAGCCTCGCCTTCGGCGCGAGCGTGGCCAAGGGCTCCGACGCCTCGTCGGCGAGCGCGCCCGATGCCGTGCCGGGCGAGGTGCTCGTCCTCTTCGAGGACCCCGCGGCCGCGGCGCTTTCCGTGGACGCGGCCGAGGGCGTGGCGAGGCCGATGGCGCTCGACGCCTCGTCCGATGCTCCCGCAAAGGACGCCGCGCCCGTCGTGGTGGAGGGCTTCGAGGTAGAGGGGGCCGAGGTCGTCGCCCCCGATCTCGCGGGCCACGCGGTCGTGTCGCTCGAGCTCGCGGACGACGCGGACACCTCTGCCCTCATCGACGCGCTCGACGAGATCCCCGGCGTAACGGCCCAGCCGAACTACCTCTACGAGCCCTTCGACGAGGGCGAGGGCGCCTACGTTGATGACCCCGACCTCGCAAAGCAGTACCACCTCGGCCCCCTCGGCGATGGCACGAGCGATTCCGGCGCGAACCTCTTCGCCGCCTGGGAGGCCTACGCCACGGTCGACGAGCCGGCGAGCGTGACGGTGGCGGTGCTCGATTCCGGCATGGACGTGTCGCACCCCGACCTCCAGGAAAACGTGCGCCTCGACCTCGCCTGGAGCGCCGAGACCGAAAAGCCCCTCACAGGGGACGCGACGGGCCATGGCACCAAGGTCGCAGGCATCATCGCCGCGACCGCGAACAACGCGCTCGGCGTTTCCGGCGGCGCGACCGGCGCCTGCGCCTCGCTCACGGAGCCGCACGTGAGCGTGCTCCCCGTGAACGTGAGCCGGAGCTCCGACAACCTCATCCCCATCGACCTCTTGGCGAAGGGCGTCGACTACCTCATCGACCTCGTGGAAAGCGGCGAGCTCGATGACCTTCGAGTCGTGAACATGAGCCTTGGGACCTACGCGACCGATGAGGCGGAGGACAAGCTCTTCCAGCACATCCTCGACGAGTTCGAGGAGCACGGCATCCTCTGCGTGGCGTCCGGTGGCAACGGCCATTACGGCAGCTACACCACCCCGTGCTACCCGAGCGATTTCCCCGAGGTGCTCTCCGTGACCTCCCTCTCAAGGCAAGGGGCGAACAGCTACTTCTCCGACTACACGCGCAACAAGGACATCTCCGCGCCGGGCGAGGGCATCTACACGACCCTGCGCTCCAACGCCTACGGCGACAGGGACGAGAAGGGCGCGCGCGTGGATGGCACGAGCTTCAGCGCGCCCATCGTCTCGAGCGTGGTCGCCCTCATGGCCTCCGCAAATCCCAGCCTCACGCCCGCTGAGCTGCACGACCTCGTGCGCGCCACCGCGGCACCGCTTCCCAACGACTCGAACCCCCACACCGGCCAAACCGGCTCCGCGGGCGCCCTCGACGCCGGCGCTGCCGTTTCCGCGGCGATCGCGCGCAACAGTGCCTCCGAGCTCCCCGCGGGCACGACCCGCGCGCACCGTCTCTTCAATCGCTGGTCGGGCGAGCACCTCCTCACGGCCGACAAGGACGAGTACGTGGGCCTTCGCCTCAACCACTACGGCGATTGGCTCGGCGACGACGCGAGCATCATCGTGAACGAGCCAAACACCGAGGGTGGCACCCCCGTCTATCGTCTCTACAACGAGCACAACGGCGACCACTTCTACACCGAGAGCGAGGAGGAGGCCGCGAGCCTCGAGCGCTCCGGATGGACTCGCGAGAACATCGCCTGGCGAGGCGCCGCCGAAGGCGTCGGCATCCCCGTCTATCGCCTTTACAACCCCTACATGACCGAGAACGGCGGCCTCGGCAACCACCTCTGGACCACGAGCAAGTCCGAATGCGACGCCCTCGCCGCCCTGGGCTGGCTGCCAGAAACGGCCACTTGGCTCGCGGTGGGTTGACGCTGCGAGACGATGGCGCGCCACAGAGCGTCTCGCTGTCGTTTCGTGCGCTAGCATAGGTGTCCACGGAGGGATGGCAGAGCGGTTGAATGCGGCGGTCTTGAAAACCGTTGGGCGCGCAAGCGTCTCGGGAGTTCGAATCTCCCTCCCTCCGCCACATTTCTTTCTCCCCCAGCAAGCATCGAACTACTGAAACAGCTCAATGACAGCGAGCAAGGGGGTCGCGTGGACGATCGCGATTTTCGCTATATGCAGCTTGCGCTTGACGAGGCTCGCCTTGCGGCGGAGGAGGGCGAGGTCCCCATTGGCGCCGTGGTGGTGTGCGATGGCGAGGTGGTCGCGCGAGCGCATAACCGGCGAGAGGGGGACGCCGATCCCGCGGCGCACGCGGAGTTCCTCGCGATGGAGCGCGCGGCCCGCGAGCTCGGGAAATGGCGGCTCAGCGGCTGCACGGTCTACGTGACGCTCGAGCCGTGCCTCATGTGCGCGGGCCTCATGGTGAACGCGCGCATCGATCGCTGCGTGTACGGCGCGGCAGATCCCAAGGGAGGCGCGCTCGGCACGCTCTACGACGTCTCGCATGACGCGCGACTGAACCACGAGTTCGAGGTGGCGAGCGGCGTGGGCGCCGAGGAGAGCGCCGAGCTGCTGAGGAGCTTCTTCAAGAGCCGTCGGCAGCGCGCGGACCGTAACGCTCAAGCATAGGGTGAGAGTTCAAAATCCCAGCTAGACATAGCTAAATTCATGGGTACAATCAGAGCCCCGGGCGGGGTTGGCTCAAGTTTTCCTCGAGGGATTTTTGGACTCGAGAGGAGCCGGAAAGCCCGGATAGCACCCACGAACGCACACGAACGTCGCTAACACACACCACGTGTTGTTGTGAGGTTGTCATGAACGCTCGAAAGCGTGGGCTCTGCGCCCTCATCGCCTGCATCGCCGCGGCGTGCGCGCTCTCATGGAGCGCTCCCGCCCTGGCTGACGACGCATCGACCTCGAGCCTGGGCGAGGCGCAGGCGACGTCCGCTCCCGAGGTCTTCGAAACGAAGATGGCGCCATGGGAGTTCGCCTCCTTCGCGGGCGAGGAGCACGCGCTCACCGCCTACGACCAGGCCTATCGCGTGGGCTACACCGAGAAGCAGGTCGCCGTCACCAACGGCAACTGGGGCCAAAACGTCCGAGAGCACATCGCCGACGACACGGACGATTTCTGGGAGCCGGGCAACAACACCAACGCGGAGAAGATCTCCATCACCATCACGTTCGAGAAGCCTGAGAAGTTCCAGTGGGTGGTCTACGGCTCTCGCCTCGACGCGGGGCTCAAGGGCTTCCCGACGGAGTTCGAGCTCGCCATCTCCGGGAGCGGAAAGGGCGAGGGCGCCACCGATTGGACGACGGTCACGCACGGCACGGGCTCGGCGACCTCGTCCCTCTGCGCGTTTGACGCGTGCCCCGAGGGAAGCGAGCTCGAGGCGCGGCGCGTGCGCTTCACCTTCAAGCAATCGCTCCAGAGCTATCCCAGCTGTCGCGCGCTCAGGTTCTATCGCGAAGATCCCGCTGAGCACGTGCTCGACGGGATCTGGGCGAACTACAACCACACGACGCTCGCCAAGGACGTGACGCTCGAGAGCGTGCAGGCGCGCATCGCCGAGGTCCGGGACAACCCGAGCTATCCAGCCATCTACACGCACATCTACCAGCCCGAGCTCGAGCGCGTGAAGGCGGCGGCCGAGGGCCTGCTCACGCCGAACGAGCGGCTCGAGATCTCGAACGAGGCGCACACGCCCGACGGGGAGCGCTCGACCCGCGCGCTCGTGCGGGCGGGCGACGTGGCCTCCTACGCGCGAAGCATCCTCAAGTTCTCGAACAACACGACGAACCGCCAGGTGACGGGCGTGTGGTACCCGGCGGACGAGGTCGCGAGGATCTGGGTGGAGCGCGAGAACCCCGATGATCCGCTGCCGATCGTGCGCTGGGCCCAGCCCTATGGCTACTGGGCGAGTTGGCAGGGCGGCGCGACGCAGCTCGTCGAGGGCCTGAACCTCGTGAAGGTGCCCAACTACAAGACCGTCGACTACAAGACCTACGACATCGTGGCCGGATGCGCCGCCTACCTCGAGAATCCCTATACCGCCGATGAGCAGGACGGCCTCGTGAGGGTCTACTTCGAGGGCGGTCGCACCTTCCCGGTGTATCGCCTCGGCGACGACATCGACGCCTACATGGCCGAGCTCCGCGCCCACGCGGACCGCGTGCGCGCCGATCACACGTCGGAGATGGACGTGACGGAGATCGTGAGCAACCACGTGATGATGACCGTGCAGGCCACGCGCGCGGACGAGATCTACGGCGCCCACGGCCACAACGCGAAGGAAGCGCTCGAGTGCTGGAACACCACGCTCACGCGCTGCTACGCCTTCGAGGGCGTCGAGCTGAATCCCGCCAACGAGGGCTATGACCTCAGAAACGAGTATCTGAACGAGAACTATCGCGTGTCGCAAGTGTGGGACCTCGGCTGGATGTTCACCGCGGGAGAGCACATCGGCGTCTACACCGGTGGCGACGCGCAGGACGTGCTCATCGACCCGCTCGACTCCTACGGCCAGAGCAAGATCGCGGCCAACTGGGGCCTCATCCACGAGTGGGGCCACTCGATCGACATCCCCGCGCGCACGCTGCAGGAAACCACGAACAACATGCCGGCGTACTTCGAATCGACCTTCACGCCGGAGTTCACGCGCAACGCCCAGGACATCGAGCGCGCCCACCAAATGGCGCAGCCGGACTACGTGAGTGGCACGAAATTCGCGGAGAACCGCTTCAACTTCATGCCGTTCTGGCTGGTGGAGAGCTATTGGCCCGGCTGGTGGGGCGACGTGGAGAACCTCTACCGCTACCAGCCCGCGGACTCCACGAATGGCTACGCGAACGGCAAGGACCAGCTGAACAAGACCGAGCGGCTCGTGCTCTACGCCTCGATGGCGGCGCACTACGACCTGCGCCCCTTCTACGAGCGTTGGGGCCTCAACATGGATGCGACGGATCCCGCGTTCAAGGCGAGCTCGGCGAGCGAGGCGTTCCAGACGCTCTTCGCCACGCGCGTGGCGGAGGGGAAGATCTCGCAGCGGGTCGAGGGCTTCGAGGGCGACGTGGCCGATCTTCCGCTCTGGCTGCTTGATCGCGGCGAGTACGCGGCGGTGACGGGCGCGGAGGGCAATCGCGAGGCGCTTCACATCTACGACGGCACGAACGGCGCTCCGGTGATTTCGCACGTGGTGCCCGCGACGAAGACCGTCACGGACGAGGACGGCTCGAGCGTGACGAGCGACGTCGTGAACGTGGTGCTCGAGAAGAGCGCAGACCCGATGCACCTCTGCTACCTCGTGGAGAGCCGCCCGAAGGGCTCGCAAGACGAGAGCGCGTGGACCTCCGCCGGCTCCACGCACGGCGGCGTCTTCACCGATGAGCGCGCGGAGGCGGCGGGCGGCGGCTTCGAGTACCGCGTGAAGGCGGTCGATCGCTCGCTTCACGAATCGGCGTACTCCGAGCCGAAGGCCGCCGAGGATCCCGGGATCGTGGCGCGCTACGCAGAGCCCGCACCCGAGGGCCAGGTGGGCGAGACCAAGACCTTCCAGAGCCTCGCCGCGGCATTGGAGAGCGCGGCCAAGGAGCAATTCCAAGTGAAGGAGATCGAGCTCCTCGGCGACTGCTATGCGGAAAACCTTCAGGTGAAGGGCTCCGTCACGCTTAAGGTAGCCGCAGACGCGGAAGGGCCGGTGACGATCTCGCGCACGGGATCTGGCCCGATCCTCGACCTCACGGGAGGCGCGAACCTCGTGCTCGAGGGGACGAGCGAGCGCCCCCTCACGCTCGACGGCTACTTCGGCGAGGGCCAGGCGCCCGCGGTGCGCCTCGCGAGTGCGGGGGCGAAGCTCACGGCTCGGCACGTGACCTTCCAGAACTTCGTGAACGCGGCCGAAGGCGAGGCCGGGCGCGGAGGCGCGATCGGCGCATCCGTCGCGGCCACCACGATCACGCTCAGCGACTGCACCTTCCAGGGAAACTCCGCAAACGAGGGCGGCGCCTATGCCTCGCGCGGTACGAACACGCTCACGAATTGCACCTTCACGAACAACACCGCGCGAAGCCGCGGAGGCGCGCTTCGCAACTTCTCGGGCGGCATCGTCACCCTCAACGGCTGCGCATTCACGGGCAACACCAGCGTCTATGGCGGCGCGGCCTCGCTCGAGGGCGCGACGATGCTCGCCGGCTGCACGATCGAGCACAACAGCGCGAAGTTCGGCGGCGGCCTCGACGCGAGCCTCGGAGGGCGGGCGATCGCCCTCGACGATCGCGAGGACGTGCCGACGACCATCGAGGGCAACACGGCGCTTGCGGGCGACGCGCTCTACATGGCGGGCACCAAAGACACCGCGGTCTACGTGGCGGATGCCGTGCTTTCGGGTGGCGCCGACGAGGGCCATCGCACCGTGCAGATCGCGCAGGGAAAGCTCGTGCTGAACGCCGACCTCAACGATTGCGACACGAGGTGGGCGAACACGTTCAGAGGCATGAAGGGCGATTTCGCCACCAATGACGCGAGCGCCATCACGGGAATAGTCGCCGAGATGGACGAATCGCGCGTGATCGTCGCGGATGGCTGGACGCAGGGCACGCTCGACCTCGAGGTAGGGGAGATCGGTCGCGCGCAGGCGGTGGCCGAGGTCACGGGCTTCGAGGACGAGGACTTCGCCGAGCATGTGCGGCTTGCGGGCCGCACGAGCGTGGGCACGCTCAGCCTTGGCTGGAGGGGCGCCTTGGAAACCGAGATCCCCGGCGTCTACGTGAAGCGCGGCGGCACCGTGACCCTCGAGGCGAACGGCGGGGAAATCATATCCGGCGACATCGACGGCTACGTGGCGGGCGTGGAGACCTTCCTCCCCACGAACGTGAAAAAGACCGGCTACTCCTTCGTGGGCTGGTTCAACAACAAGGAGCTCGAGGGCGCGTCGGTGAAGTGTGTGCCAGCCACCGCCGAGGGCAACGTCACGTACTGGGCGAAGTGGTCGAAGGGCAATTATTGGATCAACTACCGGCCCAACGGCGGCAAGCTCCCCGCGAGCTACCAAGACCACCGCTCTCTCGAGGAGACGGTGGAGCTCGTGACGCCCACGCGCGAGGGCTTCGAGTTCCTCGGCTGGTACGAGAAATCGGATTTCTCGGGCAAGCCCATCGCGGAGATCCCCGCGAACTCGCACGAGGACACGACGACGATCTACGCGCGCTGGACGCATGGGCGCGACAAGGGCGAGGTCAAGGAGCAAGTGGCGCCCACGTGCACCACGGCGGGGCACAAGCTCGTGGCCTATAAGTGCGTGGATTGCGGCGAGGCCATGGGCGCCGAGCTCGTGGAGATCCCCGCGACCGGACACACCTTCGGCAACTGGAGCGAGAGCGAAGAGATCGCCTGCCAGGAAGGGAGCGTGCAGCACCGCAAGTGCGCTACCTGCGGGTACGTGGAGTACAAGGGCCTCGATACCACGTCCGCCGCGCAGCATGCGTGGGGCGGGTGGAGCACGATCAAGGACCCCACCTGCGAGGGTGAGGGGCTCGAGGCGCGGGAGTGCGAGACGTGCCACATCCGCGAGGAGCGGGTGGTGAAGCCGCTCGGGCACCGCTTCGACGATGCGGCGGTGGTGGCGCTCGACTCAGAGGATGGCGGCGAGGAGGAGCCGACCGAGCGTATGGTGCCCGCGACCTGCGAAGACGATGGCGTGCGCGAGATCCTCGGCACGTGCGCGGTCTGCAAGAAGAGCGGGCTCGTGCGATCGACCCAGACGATTCCCGCGATAGGCCACTCTTGGGGAGATTGGGAGATCCTCCACGAGGCGGATTGCGCGACGCAGACGGGCGGGCTCAGACAGCATACCTGCCGCACGTGCGAGGAGACGATCGCCGAGGCCGTGCCCTACGAGCACGCCTGGGAGGAGACCTCCCGCGTGGACGTGGTGCCCACCTGTTTCTCGACGGGCGAGGCTTCAATCCACTGTGCGAAATGCGGCGCGGTTAAGGACGTGCAGACGCTCGAGATGGTCCCACACGACTACGTGGAGGGCGCCTGCGCGGTCTGCGGGGCGAGCGAGCCCGGGTATGGCGAAGGCATCGATTCTCCCGGCTCGACTGGCGAGAACGAGGCCGATGACGACGGAGCGAACGGCGAGATCTCGGAAGGCACCGGTGGAGATGCGACTGGCGGGACCTCGGACGACGCCGACAACGGCACCAGCACCGGTTCCACCGGCACCGGCCCCGCCACCGAGGGCGATGCCGGCACCAGCGCCGATCCCTCGGGCAAGCCCATCGTGGATGGCCCCGAGTTCACGGGTGCCACGCGCGGCCAGCAGCAGGAGCCTCAGCCCACGCACGCGAAGGACGAGCTTCCCAAGACGGGCGACGACACGCCGCTTCTCGCCTACGCGGCGTTCGGGCTCGCGGGTATCGCGTGCCTCGCGGGCGGCGTCACGCTCCTCGCGAAGCAACGCCGCAGCGCCTAGCTCCTTCGGGCAAATAAGCTCGGTTTAAAGGCGGGGCCTACGTGTGGCGGCCGTAGCGGCCGCCCATGGGGCCGCGACCGCGCGAGCGCGACCCGCTGAACATCGTGCGCTTCGCCTTCACGGCGCTCCGCGTGGCGCTCGGCACGATGCGGCCCGCGGAGTACGTGAAGCCCTCGAGGTCGACGACCGGGATGATCGTCTTCGTGAAGTACTCGATCTCGCGCATGGGACCGATTTCATCCGGGCCCACGAAGGTGAAGGCGTGGCCGGGGGCGCCGGCTCGGCCCGTGCGCCCGATGCGGTGGACGTAGTCCTCGGGGTCGAGCGGCACGTCGTAGTTCACGACGGCGTCGATGCCCGAGACGTCGATGCCGCGGCTCATCACGTCGGTGGCCACGAGCACGGAGAGCTTTCCGTCGCGAAAGCGCTCGAGGGCGCGCTCGCGAGCCTTCTGCGGGCGATCGGCGTGCATCACGCCCACCTTGAGCCCGCGCTTCTTGAGTGCGTCGGCCACCTGGTCCACCCGGCTCTTCGTGCGGCAGAAGACGAGCACCCGCTCGTAGCCCTTCTCGGAGATAAGCGCCTCGAGAAGCGAGGTCTTCTGCCCCGGCACCACGGGCATGAGGGCCTCCTCCACCGTCTCGGCGGTCTCGCCGATCGTGGAGATCTCCACCTGCACGGGGTCGTCGAGCATGGCGTCCACGGTGGGCTTGATGGAGGGCGGGATCGTCGCGGAGAAGAGGAGCGTCTGGCGCTTCTTCGGGCACGCGCGCACGATCTGGCGCACGCTTGGCCAAAAGCCCATGTCGAGCATGCGGTCCGCCTCGTCGAGGACGAGCACGCGCACGCCGGCGAGGTTCACCTGGTTGCGCTGCATGAGGTCGATGAGGCGTCCGGGCGTGGCAACGAGGAGGTCCACCCCGCGCGCGATTGCGTCGATCTGCGGCTTGAACTTCGCGCCGCCCATGACGATGGCCACCTTCTGGTGCGTCTTCTTGCACACCACCTTGCACACGTCGTCGATCTGCTGCGCGAGCTCGCGTGTGGGGGTCACGACGAGCGCGTGCGGGCCCTTGCCCTTGCACTCCGCGATGCGCTGGAGGAGGGGAAGCACGAAGGCGCAGGTCTTTCCCGTGCCCGTCTGCGCGCTCGCGATCACGTCGTGGCCGGCGAGCACGAGGGGGATCGACTCCGCTTGCACCGGGGTGGGGTCGCTGAAGCCGAGGGCCGCGACGCCCTCCACGAGGGGTTCTGAGAGGCCGAGCGCGGCGAAGGCTTGGGGATCTGCATCAGTCATGGGGCCCAGTATAGAGCCCCATGACTTCGAGCTCGGCCTCGGCTGGGCCCCGCACGCACCCATTGCACATGGTCCAGCCGATGGCCGGAGTCGCCCGTCGCGCTACTCGTTGCGCTTGCCACGTCCGATCGCGCGCACCACGCCCGTGACGCCGAGTGCCGTGCCGCTCAAGGCGCCCCCGCCGATGAGGAGCCCCATCACCGGCGGCAGGCCGGTTTGGGGAAGCGGCGTTGATTCGCGCGTGACGTTGAACGAGAAGCTCTGGTCCTGCGATTCCGCGCCCTGCGCGGAGACGGTCGCCGTGTTCGTGATGCTGTTCGCGGCCTCCTCCGTCACGATCGCGTTGTAGGAGAAGTGGATGGTGTCGCTGCTCGCGAGCTCGGGCACGCTCACGGTGAGCGTCGCGTCGTCCACCTGCACGTCGCTTCCCACTGCGGCGCGCGCGACCTCGCCTGTCGTGACCTCGGGGATCTTCGTGAGCACGAGCCCCGTGGGAAGCGGGTTCGAAAGCTTCACCTGGTTGATGGGGTGAGGTGTGTCGTTGGTGATGGACACGTCGAAGCTCACGGTCGAGCCCACGCTCGCGGTGCCCTCCTCGGGCGCGTGGCCCGTGAGCGTGAATTCGAAGTGCGGGGTCGTGAGGATGGTGATGCCACCTCCGCTCGATTCGCTCGACACCTGCGGGATGCCGTCGGCCTTCACGGACGCGGAGGAGGTGAGCGGCTTCTCGCGCTCGGCGCTCTTCTGCACGGTTGCCTGGTAGGTGATCGTCACGGTCTTTTGGGCGGGGATCGATTCGATCTCCACCTTGAGCGAGCTCTCCGTGGCGCTCACCTGCGGAGATCCATCCGCTCCCTGCACCTGCGCGCTCGAGGTGTCGATGGTGAGGCCCGCGGGAGGCGCGTCGGTGACCACGACGTTCGCGGCCGCGACGAGCGTGGAGGTGTTCTTCACGGTGAGGGTGTAGTCCACCTTCTCGCCCTCGTTCACCGTCTCCTGCGTGGCGCTCTTCTCGATGGAGAGGCCGGGCGCGACGAGCGTGACGGACTTCTCGGCGGTCTGGGTGCGGTGCTTCTCGTCGGAGAGGGTGGCGGAGTTCTCGAGCGTCGTGCCCTCGCTCCCCTCCGAGGAGACGGTGGCGTCGTAGGTGATGGTGAAGTCATCGGATTGCTTGAGCAGCGGCACCGTCACCTTCACCTTGCCGCTCGAGCGTGCGGATTCGTCGATCGTCGAGCTGCTTCCGTCCTCGAGCCCGTTCACCTTGATCGTGCCTCCCGAAAGCGTGAGACCGTCTCCCGGAGCGTCCTCGATCACCACGCTGCGGCCGTCGCCCTCGCCCGTGTTCGCCACGCTCAGCGTGTAGCTCACGGTCTCGCCCTTCTTTGCCTGCGTCTTGTTCGCGTCCTTCGAGAGCGTGTAGGCGGGCTCGCCCGAGAGGGTGATCTTTCGCGTGTAGGTGTCCTGCGTGGTCTCGTTCATGCGCACGATGCCGAAGTGCGAGACCACATCGCCCTCCTTGAGCTTGGAGGAGATCTCGCCGGTGATGTGGAAGTCGATCGTCTTGGAGTTCGAGCCCTTGGCCTTGAGGGCGCTGATGCCCGCGGGGTTGAAGGTGAATTCGATTTTGTTCGCCTTATCGCTCTGGGCGTCGGGCACCGGATCGGGCTCCACGAGCGTGCCCCAATCGTTGTGGAGCTCGGAATCATTCAGATAGAGCGCGCCCTTCACGTTTCCCACCGTCTTGGGGAGGGTGTCGGAGATGCTGAGCGAGGTGATGGCGCTGAGGCCGCCGTATTGCAGGTCGTCGAGGCGCACGGTGATCACCCAGCTCACGGAGTCGCCCGCGGCGATCGACCCCTCGGTGAGGGTCTTCAGGGTGGGCCTCGTGAACATCACTGTGGGATCAGCGGCGCGGGCCGGCTTTCCGCCGACGCCGAGGCTCGCGCACACCGCGAGTGCGATGGCGCCGAGGGCGACGACCACGCGTCTCAGCGTGGGCCAGTGGTGGTTCGGATTTCGTGTGTTCGAGCTGCGACTCACGAGAACTCCCTTCTCTGATCGAACGGGCACAGCGGAGGCTGTGGCGTTTCACTATCAGAGGGAGATCGTCGAAAAACCTTGCAAACGCCGAACGGAAATATCGATTTTTATCGATATCCAACAAATGCACTAAAGAATGACACGCGCACGGAGGGAATTACTCGGAATCCTCGGAATCGTCGCCGCCGAGGTTGAAGAGGTTGTCGAAGAAACCGCCCTCTTCCTCGCCCTCCACGGGTTCGTGGTCGTGGAATCGCTTCGCCGTGGAACGCTCGAACACGAGAGCCAGGATGGCGCAGACCACAAAGCCGCCCACGAAGAGCCAGAGCACCCCCTCGCGGGTGTTGAACAACCAATCGAAGAACTCCACGAAGCACCTTCCTCGGCGCGGCTTTTGCGGCGCCCGCGTGCGCGTCTTGCGCGGGAGGGCGAGCGCCAGAGGCGAGTATATACTGCTTTGGTTGGCGAAAAGCCGCAGGCAAAACCCGAGGAGATCCCATGCTCGACATCAAGTTCCTCCGCGAAAACCCCGATGCCGTGGACGCTGCCATGGCCTCGCGCAACACCACGTGGGATAGGGAGCGCTTCTTCGAGCTCGACCAGCGCCGCCGCGCCGTGATCTCCGAGGTGGAGGAGCTGCAGGCCACGCGCAACCGCACGTCGAAGCAGATCGGCCAGCTCATGCGCGAGGGCAAGCGCGAGGAGGCCGAGGCCGCGAAGGCGCAGGTGCGCGAGGGTAACGCGCGCATCGAGGCCCTCGAGGCCGAGCGGACCGAGGTGGAGGCGGCCCTCACGGAGCTCGTCGCGGCGCTTCCGAACCTGCCGAGCCCCTCGACTCCCCTTGGCAAGGACGAAAACGACAACCCCGAGGTGCGGCGCTGGGGCACTCCGCGCGAGTTCGATTTCGAGGCCAAGCCGCACTGGGATCTCGGCCCCGAACTCGGCATCATCGACTTCGAACGCGGCGTGAAGCTCGCCGAGGCGCGCTTCTACCTCCTCGGCGGCCTCGGGGCCCGCCTCGAGCGCGCGCTCATCAACTTCTTCATCGACCTCCACACCTCGATCGGCTTCAAGGAATGGTGGCCTCCCGTCATCACGAACTACGCCACGCTCTTCGGCACCGGCCAGCTGCCGAAGTTCGACGAGGATCTCTACCACGTGCGGCCCGACCTCTACCTCATCCCCACTGCCGAGGTGGTGCTCACGAACATCCACCGCGACGAGATCCTCGACGAGAGCCAGCTGCCGCTCTGGTACACGGCCTTCACGCCGTGCTTCCGCGAGGAGGCGGGCAGCGCCGGGCGCGACACCCGCGGCATCATCCGCGTGCACGAGTTCGACAAGGTGGAGATGGTGAAGTTCGCCACGCCGGATGATTCCATGGACCAGCTCGAATCCATGACCGCCGAGGCGGAGCGCTGCCTCCAAGAGCTCGAGTTGCCCTACCGCGTCGTCTCGCTCTGCACCGGCGACCTCGGCTTCGGTGCCTGCAAGACCTACGACGTCGAGGTGTGGCTGCCGAGCTACGGCGCGTATAAGGAGATCAGCTCTTGCTCCAACTGCGGGGACTTCCAGGCGCGCCGCGCGAACATCCGCTATCGCGACCCCGCGAACTTCAAGGGCACGCGCTACGTGCACACGCTGAACGGCTCCGGCCTCGCGGTCGGGCGCACGATGGCGGCGATCATCGAGAACTACCAGAACGCCGATGGCACCATCACCGTGCCCGAGAAACTCGTGCCCTACATGGGCGGCGTGCGCGTGATCGAGCCCGAGGCGTAAAGGCGAGGCGCGCGTCCAGCGCGACTCGCGAGGCAGGGAGCGTGGCCATGATCCTCGAAGAGCTCACGTGCGCGGAGGGATTCACCGACGCCGAGCGGCGCATCGCCGACTACGTTCTCGCAAACGCGGAAGCGGTGCCCGCCATGGACATCACCGCCCTCGCTGATGCCGTGCCCTGCGCGCCGGCAACGATCGTGCGCTTCTGCCAGAAGCGTGGCTGCGGGGGCTACCGGCAGTTTTGCCTCGAACTTGCGGCCGATCTCGAGCGTCGGCGCGCGCACGGCGCCGTCGTGGACGTGGATTATCCGTTCGCATCCGGGCAGATGTCCGCCGAGATCACGGAGTCCATCGCCTCGCTCATGCGCCGCGCCATCGACGTGTGCGCCGAAGAGCTCGACGTGGAAACCGTCGAGAGCATCGCGAGGAACATCCGCGACGCCGAGCATGTGCTTCTCTACGGGGTGGGCGAGTCGCTTCTCAAAGTGACGCTCTTCGCGAACATGCTCATCAGCCTTGGCATCACCTGCACCATCGCCGACAGCTATGGCGAGCGCGTGGCCTCGACCATGGCGGCCAAATCGAACGACATCGCCATCGTCGTCTCCTACACGGGACGCACGCTCGCCTTCAACCATATGCAGAACTGCCTCGAGATACTTCGGCGTCGCGGGTGCAAGACGGCGCTCATCTCATCGGCGAAGCCGCAGCCGGAATTCGACTATTACCTGCGAATACCCCCTCTCGAGGACGAGCAGGCGAAGATCTTGAACTGCTACTCGCAAACCTCCATCAGCTACATCCTCAACTGCATCTACGGGCTCGTCTACGCGCTTGACTTCGCTTCGAGCCGAGCCTATCGCGATGAGGTGAAGCGCCTTACCCTGATGGATGGTTAACGGTCTCACCACCATGAAGACGCTCGTGAACTAAAAGTATTTTCATCGCCCCTCGCGAGCGCGAGGCTTGCCTGAAAACGTTTTTCGACTTGGCTCACAAGGCCCTCCACCAGCGGAAAAGCTCCTAGAGTGACTGCAAAGTCGCTCTCACTCAGGAGTACCGGCATGGCCATAGATGAATTCGACGTGGATCTCCAAGCGCTCTCGATGCGGTTGCGCATGGGCCGGGCTGCCAAGCACCTCACGCAAACCGAAGCCGCGCGTCGGGCGAAGATCAGCCAAGCCGCCCTCTCGCTTCAGGAGAAGGGCACGAGCGAGCCCGGCGCCATTGCAATCAAGCATCTCGCGGCGGTATACGGCGTCTCCAGCGACTGGCTCCTCGGCCTCACCGACGTCATGGAGCCGCGTTGCCCCTGAGCGGCGGAAGGGCCTTCGCTTCCAGCGCAGAGGATATGAACTTCCTCGCGATTCATGAGATGACTAATAGTCGACGAGCATCCTCATATTGGATCGATCCTCGAAAAAAGGCATAGCGATACTTTCGGGAAGTTCCTGCGAACCCGGGCCGGCCACGCTGGAGTTTTCCCGCGGAGCCGCATGAGGGGCGGGTGCAGGGCAGCGCGTCTGGGCGGTTGTCCGGTCAACAACCGACGCGGCGCGGAAGGAACGAGAGATCCAAGAGAGTAAAGGAGAGTGGAATGGCAGAAGGCTCGTCCTTCATGGATAAGTTTGCCGCGGTCTCCACGGCCATCGGCAACCAGATCCACCTGAGGTCACTCCGCGACAGCTTCTCGTCCATCATCACCCTGTTCATCCTCGGTGGTGTGGCGGTGCTGTTCAACAACGTCATCTTCCCCGCCATCATGCAGGGCGATATGCTCACCGCTTGGCAAACGTGGGGCAACGCCGTGCTCCAGGGCACGCAGAACTTCGCGTCCGTCATGCTCGCCGGCATGATCGGCTTCTCTTACGCGCGTAACGTCCGCTTCGACAACGCCATCTCCTGCGTCGTCGTGGGCATCGCCGCGTTCATCATCGTCATCCCGCAGTCCATCGAGGTCTCCGGCAACCTTGCCTCCCTCGACGGCCTCACGCTTGGCGAGGGCAACTACGACGTCAGCCAGTACGTCACCTCCGAGGACGGCAACTACGCCCTCCTCAAGATCCAGCAGGAGGAAGAGGCCAACACCGACGCCAACACCAACGACGGCGACGTCGAGGACGTCATCCCGTTCGGCGTGACCAGCCTCATCACCGAAGATGGCACCACCGTCAACTTCAACCAGGCCGTCCAGGAGACCGAGGACGCCACCGCCGCCTCCCTCGGCACGGGCGTCGTGATGTCCCAGGCCCTCACCTCGAACCAGCTCGGCACGAACGGCCTCTTCGTGGCCATCGTCATGGGCCTCGTGGCCACGAGCGTCTTCATCTGGCTCTCCGGCATCGACAAGCTCAAGATCAACCTCGGCGAAGGCGTGCCCCCCGCGGTCGCGGCATCCTTCAACGTCATGATCCCCATGGCCATCGTGCTCATGGGCTGCGGCCTCATCGCCGCGCTCCTCGCCGGCTTCTTCGACACGAGCATTCCCGCGATCATCAACATGGTCGTGCAGGAGCCGCTCCGCGTCTTCGTGGGCGAGAACATCTGGGGCGCCGCCTTCATCTTCTGCATGGGCCAGCTCCTCTTCACCCTCGGCATCCACCACACCACGATCAACGGCACCCTTCTCGAGCCGATCATGCTCGTGATGATCAACGAGAACACCGAGGCCTTCAACGCGGGCGTCCAGCCCATCAACATGGAGAACTACCACTACCTTAACTACGACACGCAGGCCTGCTTCGGCACGATGGGCGGCTCCGGCTGCACCATCGGCCTCATCATCGCGACCTTCGCGTTCTCGAAGAGCCAGAGCGCTCGCGCCATCTGCGCGCTCGCCACCGCGCCCGGCATCTTCGAGATCAACGAGCCGATCATCTACGGCTATCCGATCGTCTACAACCTGCCGCTCATGATCGCCTTCGTCGCCTCCGCTTTCATCGGCTATGTGGGCTCCTACTTCCTCACCGTGCTCGGCCTCATGAACCCGTGCTTCATCATGGTCCCGTGGACGACGCCACCGCTCATCAACTCCTTCCTCGCCACCGCCGGCGACTGGCGTGCTCCTATCTGCCAGCTCGCCCTCATCGCCGTGATCAC
>CANQOF010000024.1 GCA_947625405.1 uncultured Atopobiaceae bacterium
CCGACGGGGGCGATCCCGCGGCGGAACGCGCGCGGCTCGCCTCGCTCGGCGCGGGCGAGCTTCGCGCCGAGCTCACGCGCGTCCTCATCGGCGATTCCGAGCTCCTGCGCGCGCAGCGCGAGGCGCTCGACGCCCTCGGCGCGGGCGAGTCGACCTTCTGCGTGATGGCGACGGGGCGCGGCAAGAGCCTCATCTTCCAGCTCCACGCCCTCGAGGCGGCGATCACGCGGGACGAGGCGACGGTGATCGTCTACCCCCTGCGCGCGCTCGTCTCCGACCAATCGCATGCCATGGAAGACCGCTTCGCGGCGCTCGGGGTGGGCGTGGCAACCCTCACGGGCGAGAGCTCCGCCGAGGAACGCGAGGCTGTTTACCAGGGGCTTTGCGAGGGTTCCGTCGACGTGGTGCTCACGACGCCCGAATTTCTCGCGCTCCACGTGGGCGACTTCGCGCGCAGCCGGAGGATTGGCTTTCTCGTGGTGGACGAAGCGCACCACGCGGGCCAGTCGAAGGGTGGCTCGCGCGCGGCCTACCAAGACCTCCCCCGCGTGCGCGACACGCTCGGCGAGCCCGTGTGCCTCGGCGTCACGGCCACCGCGGAGCGCACCGTGGCCGAGGAGGCCCGCCGCCTCCTCGGCGCCCGCACGCTCGTGGTGGACGACGCCCTTCGCGAGAACCTCCTCGTGGACGACCTTCGCGACCTCATCGAGCGAGACGACGCCGTGGCAAGGATCGCCTCCGGCGGCGAGAAGACTCTTATATACGTGAGCTCGCGCGCGGGCGCGGTGACGCTCTGCCGAAAGCTCCGCCATCGCCTGGGCTCCATGGGCGAGAAGATCGCCTTCTAC
This sequence comes from uncultured Atopobiaceae bacterium, assembly GCA_947625405.1. Lineage (GTDB taxonomy): Bacteria > Actinomycetota > Coriobacteriia > Coriobacteriales > Atopobiaceae > CANRLS01. The sequence continues at coordinate 849 of CANQOF010000024.1, forward strand.
CACGGCGGCCTTCCCCGCGAGACGCGCCAGGCCGTGGAGGAGGCCTTCCGCGAGGGGCGGGTCTCCTGCCTCGTGGCCACGAGCGCCTTCGGCGAGGGCGTGAACCTCCCCGACGTGCGCCACGTGGTCCTCTACCACCTCCCCTACGACGTGACCGCCTTCAACCAGATGAGCGGGCGGGCCGGGCGCGACGGCAAGCCCTCCACGATCCACCTCGTATTCGGCGCGCACGACGCCGCGATCAACCAACAAGTGCTCGCCACGGGCGCCCCCACGCGAGACGAACTTGTTTCGCTCTGGAAAACACTTCAAACCCTCCGGCGTCAGATGGGGCTTCGCCTCGAGGGGCCGCTCGAGCTCCTCGGCGAGAGCGTCGGGAGGATCGCGGGCGGCCCGGCCATGCCGGAGCCGATGGTGGAGGCCGGGCTCGGCATATTCTCTGAGCTGGGATTTCTCACGCTTCGTCCCTCGGCGGAGGGGCCCGTGATCACGCTTTCGGCCGAGCCCGCGCCGGCGGATCTCGAGCAATCCGTGCGCTACCAAGAGGGCGAGCGCGCGCTCGAGGCGTTCGACGAGTTTTGCGATTGGGCGCTCACGGCGAGCCCCGAGGCGCTTCGAGAACGTATCATCAGGCCTATCACGCCGTAGGCAAGGCAAAGGGGACGGTTCCTTTGTCTTGCGGCTTGCCTTGCGGCCAACGAGGGACGAGGACGCGCTGAAGAGATGACGAAGCCTCCGCATACGGCTCCCGTGCTCGAGGAGACGGCGAGCGCCGCGCAGGCCACGCCGCCGGCGGAGGCGGAGCTCGCGCCCGCGGGGCAGAACCCCTCGGCGGCGCTCGACCTCCCGAAGCCCGAGGTGGGCGCGGACAACTACCCCGCGCTTCGCAAGGCCTGCGCGCGCTACCTCGGCGAACAGGCGCTCCACCAGGTGGAGCAGGCGTATCGCTTCGCCGCGAACTACCACTCCGAGCAGCGCCGGCGCTCCGGCGAGCCCTACATCAACCACCCCGTGGAGGTTGCCCTCATCCTCGCGCACGACCTGCGCATGGACGCGGACACGATCTCCGCCGCCCTCCTCCACGACACGGTGGAGGACACCTCGGCCACCAAAGACCAGCTCCGCCAGAACTTCGGCGACGACGTGGCCGAGCTCGTGGACGGCGTGACCAAGCTCACCACCATCGAGATGGGCTCGATGGACGAAAAGCAGGCCATGAACCTTCGCAAGATGTTCCTCGCCATGAGCAAGGACATCCGCGTGGTGATCATCAAGCTCGCGGACCGCCTCCACAACATGCGGACACTCGCCGCCCTGAAGCCCGACCGCCAGCAGTTCAAGGCGCGCGAGACGATGGACGTCTACGCCCCGCTCGCGGACCGCCTCGGCATCTCCGCCATCAAGGCCGAGCTCGAGGATCTCTCCTTCATGTACCTCGAGCCCGAGACCTTCCAGCGCGTGGCGCGCATGGTGCAGGAGAGCCGCGAGCAGCGCGAGGAGGTCACCCACGAGGCCATCAAGGTGCTCGACGACGAGCTCCGCCGCGCCGGCATCAAGAACTTCACCATCACCGGCCGCGCGAAGCACCTCTGGAGCATCTGGCAGAAGATGCGCCGCAAAGACAAAGAGTTTTCCGACATCTACGACCTCATCGCCCTCCGCGTGATCACGCAAACCGTGGGCGACTGCTACTCCGCGCTCGGCGCCGTCCACACGCTCTGGCACCCCCTGCCCGGGCGCTTCAAGGACTACATCGCCACCCCGAAGCCGAACCTCTACCAATCCCTCCACACGACGGTGGTGGGACCCTCGGCGCGCACGATCGAGATACAGATCCGCACGGTCGAGATGCACGAGCAGGCAGAATACGGCATCGCCGCGCACTGGCTCTACAAGGCCTCGGGCACGAGCGCCGGCAACAAGAGCCAGGCGGATAAGTCGATGGACACGCAGATCTCGTGGATCCGCCGGAGCCTCGACTGGACGGTGGAGGAGGACGTCGACGACCCGCGAGAGTTCCTCCGGAACTTGCGCATCGACCTCTTCGAGGACGAGATCTTCGTCTTCACGCCCGCGGGCGAGGTGATGAGCCTTCGGCGTGATTCGACGCCGCTCGACTTCGCCTATCAAGTGCACACGGAGGTGGGAAACCACTGCGTGGGGGCCAAGGTGAACGGCTCGGTGGTGCCGCTCACCTACACGCTCGAGATGGGCGATCGAGTCGAGATCCTCACGAACAAGAACTCTCATCCCTCGGCCGACTGGGTGAACATCGTGAAGACCCCGTCGGCGCGCGCGAAGATCCGCAAGTACTTCTCGAGCGCGAACAAGTCGATCGACGCCGAGCAGGGGCGCGCGATGCTCGCGAGCGAGCTGCGCAAGGCCGGCTACGGCATCTCCACGCGCCGGAGCGTGCGCGCGATCGCGAAGGTATGCGAGATCCTGAAGTTCCGCGAGCCGGACGACCTCTTCGCGGCGATCGGCTCGAACAAGCTCTCGCCGAAGCAGGCGGCGCACCGCGTGGAGGCCGTGCTCGAGGCCGAGAAGCCCGCGGAGGCGGCGGGGTCCGCGGGAGCCGGCGCCTCGGGCGCCGGGGCCGCGAACGGCGAGCCGAAGACGGTGCAGCTCTCCGTGCCGAGGCCGCCTAGGCGCGCGCCCGGCGCGAAGGGCAACTTCTCCGGCGTCGTGGTGAAGGGCGACCCCGACCTCTACGCGCACCTCGCGAAATGCTGCAACCCCGTGGCGGGCGACGAGATCGTCGGCTTCATCACGCGCGGCCGCGGCGTCTCCGTCCACCGCGCGAACTGCCCGAACGCGAAGGCGCTCATGAACCACCCCGAGCGCATGATCGAAGTGGCGTGGGACACCTCGGGCGCGACGCAGTTCACGGTGGAGATCGTCGTGGAGGCGAGCGACCGCATGGGGCTCCTGAAGGACGTGACCATCGCGATCGGCGAGGCCGGGGGCAACATCCTCTCCGCCTCGACGCAAACCACGCGTACCGGCATCGCGCGGCTGCGCTTCGTGGTGGAGATCAGCGCCGCCTCGCTCCTCGACCCGCTGCTCGGCCGCGTGAGCCGAGTCCCAAGCGTCTTCGACGCCCGCCGCATCATGCCCGGCGAAGGCGGCAGCGAAATGAAGCAAAGGGTGATGAGCTGATGGCGAACGAGAAGCCAGATATTGAGATTCGCCGGTTTGTCGTCGGGCCCATCCAAACGAATTGCTACGCCGTCGTGAGCAACGGGCACGCGATCGTGATCGATCCCGGCGCCGCGGGCGCGGCGATTGCACGCGAGCTCGGCGACGTGGTAGTGGACGAGATCATCGCCACGCACGGGCATGGCGACCACGTGGGCGGCGTAAAGGCGCTCGCCGACGCCACGGGCGCGCCGTTTTGGATCGGCGAGCCGGACGCGGAGCGCGCGACACACTCGGGCTCCCCCGGCTCCTTGGGCATCGCCTACGACGACGATGCGCCGATGGCCTCGCGCTTTTTAGCCGAGGGCGACGAGGTGCGCGTGGGCGATGCGACGTTTCAGGTGCTTGAAGCACCCGGCCACACTCCCGGCGGAATCGTCCTTCTCGGCGAGGGCGTGGCCTTCGTGGGCGACACGATCTTCAAGGGCGCCGTCGGCCGCACGGACCTCCCCGGTGGAAGCCCCACCGTGCTCGCGGAGGCGCTCAAGCGGCTGCGAGATCGCATCCCCGCCGAGACGGTGCTCCTCCCCGGCCACGACGACGCCACCACGATGGCCGACGAGCTGCGCTCGAACCCGTATCTGGTAGGCTGAGCTTTCGTGCAAGCCCGAGTGGCGGAATGGCAGACGCGGCGGTCTCAAAAACCGCTGACCGCAAGGTCGTGCGAGTTCGACTCTCGCCTCGGGCACCAAAGGAGCAAAAGGGTCCTTTTAGGGCCCTTTTGATTCTTCCGTCTCCTTGAGGCGGAAGTCGAACTCGAGAGAGCGCGAACAAGCCCACCAGCGCGTTGGCAGGTTCGTCAGCTCTTCCTACCAATCGTGGGATTCGGGGGAGGCGAGGAAGGCCGCTTGGAAGGCGGCGTAGCTTCCCTCAGTGATGGCGGCGCGGATGCGGCGCATGAGGTCGAGCAGGTAGAAGACGTTGTGCTCGGAGAGGAGCATCGCGCCGAGCATTTCCCTCGACTTCACGAGATGGTGCAGGTAGGCGCGCGAGAAGCCGCCCGTGCACGCGGGGCAGCCACACGCCTCGTCGAGCGGGCGCGGGTCCTCGGCGAAGCACGCGTGGCGAAGGTTCACGCGGCCTTCGTGCGTGAGCGCCGTGCCCATGCGCGCGGTGCGCGTGGGGAGCACGCAATCGAACATGTCCACTCCGAAGCCCACCGCCAAAACGAGCGTCGTCGGATTGCCGACCCCCATGAGGTAGCGCGGCTTATCCTTCGGCATGTGCTCGGACACGAGCGGCTTCAGCGAGGCGTACATCGTCTCGTGGCTCTCCCCCACCGAGTACCCGCCGATGCCGAAGCCGGGAAAGTCGCCCGCCTCTTGGAGCCGTCGTAGCGATTCGCGGCGAAGCTCGAGGTCCATGCCGCCTTGGACGATGCCGAAGAGCGCTTGGTCCTCGCGCGTGTGCGCGGCGAAGCAGCGTTCGGCCCAGCGCGCGGAGAGGTCGACCGCGCGACGCACTTGGCCCTCGGGCGCGGGGTAGGGCGGGCACACGTCGAGCTGCATCGCGATGTCCGCACCGAGTGCCTGCTGGATCTCCATGTTGCACTCGGGGGTCCAGAAGATCTTCTCGCCGCCGTACTCCACCGCGTGGAAGCCGACCCCATCCTCCGTGAGCCTCACGGAAGGGCCGTGGGAAAACACCTGGAAGCCGCCCGAATCCGTGAGGATCGGGCCCTCCCACGCCATGAACGCGTGCACGTCGCCGAGACGCGAGATGAGCTCCTCGCCGGGGCGAAGCGCGAGATGGTAGGTGTTCGCGAGGCAGATCTTCGCGCCGAGCTCCGCGAGCGTGGAGGGCGCGATGCCCTTCACCGTGGCCTTCGTGCCCACAGGCATGAAGATCGGCGTGGGGACGAGCCCGTGTGGCGTGGCGAGCGTGGCCGTGCGCGCCGAAGTCTCGGGGTCCTCTGCGAGGATCGTGAAGTCGAATGGGCGCGACATAGGGCTCTACCTCGAGTTCCTCAGGCCGAGCGCGCGCTCGAGCCAGACGGCGACCCCGTCGTCGTACACGGATTCCGTGATCTCGTCCGCGGCGACGAGGATCTCCGGCGCGGAGTTCTCCATGGCGACGAACGTCCACTCCTTGCGCGTCATCGAGAGGTCGTTCGCGGCGTCGCCGAAGACGACGCCTCGCGCGGGGTCGATCCCGATCTTTTGCATGAGCCTTCTGAGGCCGGTCGCCTTGGTCACGCCCTTTGCCGTGAGCTCGATGCCGTAGCTCATGTTCGCGATCTCGAGGCCGCCATAGGGCCCCGCGATCTCGGCGACCTCGGCCATGATCTCGTCTTGGAGCGCCTTCTCGGGCGCGACGACGTCCATCTTGAGCACCGGTTTGCCGCCGAACATGCCCGGCTCGGCGCAGACGACGTGGTAGCAGCGCGGGATGGGGCCGCGCTGGTCCCATTTGCGCAGCTTGAGGTGCGCGAGCGGGCCCTTGAGGAGGAAGCGGCCACGGCGAAACTCGAAGTAGAAGGCGTCGGGCACGGCGATGTTCCAGTACGTGCGCGGATGGCGCACCTTCGCGAGGATCTCGTCGGCGCACTCCTCGGGAAGGGGGCTCATGAGCACGTGCTCGTGGCGATTGTCCGTCACGTCGGCGCCGTTCATCCCCACCTGCCAGTCGAGCCAGGGGGCCTTGCGCAGAGTGGAGCCCGTCATCATCCACGGCCGTCCGCTCGCGCTCACCACCTGCAAGCCGGCGCCGTGCGCGGCCTCGAGGGCGCGCCTCACGCGAGGGGCGATCCTCGGGACGCCCACCGTCTTGAAGACGGTGCCGTCGAGGTCAAAGGCCACGAATTCGAGGTCCACGAGTTTCACCTCCCCTCCCGCGTTTCGGCGAGAGCTAGTGTAGCCCGGAGCCCAACCCTCACGCCGCGTAGCCACTCTCACAAAGAAGGATGCGCGCTATGGCGGCCGTGGCGCAAAGAGGCTTGCGGTGTTCGGGAAGCTGCCATGGGCGGCCTTGCGGTGTATCCCATGGCGCGGAGTAGCTTAGGGTGTAGCGAATTGAGCCACGCCTCTCCTTGCGGTGTACGAAAAGGGGCGAAAACGGGCGTTTTCGGCCAGTTTCACTACACCGCAAGGCCACCCGTGGCACGAGATACACCGCAAGGCCGCCCGAGGCAGCAACGACGACGGCCTCAGCAGCACGGCAGCGGCGACGGCGGTGGCGGCGAAGACAGGGTGGCTCGGCCCGGGCACTACTTCTTTCTTTGGCTCTCGTGCCAGGGGAAGAAGTCGAAGCGCGGCGGGAGCTCCGTGAGGGCGTGCGCGCCCGGCTCCTCGCCGAGCGCCTCGGCGAGCTCGGCGGGGCCGTCGTAGGCATGCTCCCAGTTGAAGAAGAGCTCGCCGGGGAAGTCGAAGTGCTCGCAGATGAGCTCGGTGCCGTCGGGCACGGCGGGATGCAGGAGGAGCGCCACCGTGCGGAGCGCGCGAAACGCGTTCGCGAGCGCCTGCTGGTAGGCCGCCTCGTCCTCGCCCGCGGCCTTCGTCTCGGCAGACCACGCGCGGTTCGCCTCGCGGCAGAGCTCCTCGGCGATGTGGATCGCGCCATGGAGGTCGAGGTCGTGCGCCGCGGCGTCGAAGGCGCGCGTGGCCTCGTCGCACGCCGCCACCACCTCGGGCGTGGGGGCCACGGCGGGAAGGCGTCCCTCGCAGTGGCGCTGCGCCCCGTAGAAGCAGCTGCGCGCGAGCCGATTGAAGATGTTCGAGAGGAACGCGCCCTCCTTGAGCGCAGGGTCGGCCACGCGCGGGTCGTCCCTCACGAGCACCTCTTCGCCCGTCTTCTTGTCCCTGTGCGAGACGGAGGTGTCGAAGGGCTTCGGCGAGAAGCTCACGGCCTTCTGGTCGAGCGCGAGCGAGAGCCAGTGGAGGCGCAGCTGCTCGGGCGTGTAGTAGTCGAGAAGCTCCTCCGCCATCGGCGGCTTTATGGCCCCTGAGCTCGAGGCTTTCTTGTTCATGAAGAGGATGTGGTAGTTCGCCACCGGCGTGTCATGGAAAAGGCCCCAATCGAGCGCGGCCCACATCGCCGGCTGCGCGGCGCAGTAGAAGTAGATGTTGTCCTGGCCGATGAACTGGAACACCTGCGCGTCGTCGGCGCACCACCAGTCGCGCCAGTCGTGCGAGCTGTAGCGCGCCTCATCGCCCGCTGCCTGCGAGAGTTCCTCGTCGAGCGCGAGTGCGGTGCGGGTGAAGGAGATCGGCGCCCAGAGGCTCTCCGGCCACACCCAGACGGTCTGGTCCTCCTCGCCTTCGAGCGACGGCGCCGCCACGCCCCAGGAGATGTTCCCGGTGAGGCGGAAGGGCAGGAGGCACTTCCCCGTGCGGAAGCGGATGCCCGCCTCCTCGAGGAGGTCGCGCGCGAGATCGCGGTCGCGCCAGTTCTCGAAGACGAGCGAGAAGGAGGCCTGGTTGCCTCTGGGCGCCACGAGCGCGTGCGGCGGCAGGCCGCCGGAGATGGCATCGAAGGCCTCGCGGAACTTCATCTGGATGTAGATCGCGGGGTCCACGAGCGATTCGGAGACGGTCTGCACGACGACGTCGCGCACCTGCGGGCTCTCGCGCCACTCGTCCATGAGCTCCTCGAGGGTGCCCTGGAAGGCGGGGAGGTCGAAGTACCAGCTCGCGGAGGGGCGGAGCTCCGGCGTGGTGCCGGTGAGCGCGGAGACGGGCTGGATGAGCTCCTCCGGGTCGAACTGGTGGCCGAGGTCGCACTCGTCGGCGTAGGCCTTCTCGCTCTTGCAGCCCACGACAGGGCACTTCCCCACCACCTGCCGGCCGTTCAGGAAGGTCTGCGCCTGCGTGTCGAAGAACTGCGGCGTCTCGCGGCGCTCGAGGCAACCGCGCTCGTAAAGGCGGCGCAGGATCTCCTCCGAGAGCTCGTCGTGGTAGGGGGCGGCGGGCTCGAGCGCGCTGCCGGCGAAGATGTCGAGCGAGATGCCGTAGGCCCAGAGCGCCTTTTCCTGCGCCTCGTGGTTTTGCCGCACGTAGTCGAGGAGCGTGCCCTCAAAGCCCTGCTCAGAGGCCTTGCGATAGCCTTCGACGATGGGCGAGCCGTAGCAGTCGGTGCCGGAGACGAAGAGCACGTTCTCGGGCCCGATGCGGTCGCGCAGGAAGCGCGCGAAGAAGTCCGCCGGCACGAAGACACCGCCGATGTGGCCGAAGTGCAAGCCCTTGTTGCCATAGGGCATGCCACCGGTGATGATGGCGCGCCTCGGATAGCGGGGCGTGGTTTCGCGAGCGGCGTCTGGCATGCGCACTCCTCCTCGCTGGACAACGGCTACAACCCACGCGCTAGTATCCCACACCTCGGGTTCCCCATTCCTTTTGGCCGCGCGCAGCCCGCGCGCTCGCCGCATCCAAGACATTGGCAAGACATTGGGGACGGTTCTTTTGTCTTGGAAGGGACGGTGGTCTTGGCAGAGGCGCAGGTAGACGCCTTGCCGCAAGACAAAAGAACCGTCCCTTGTGTCTTGGCTGATGTCTTGGCGAGGGGGCTAGGGGATAATGGGCATGAGACTCGGCTTAAAGGGAGGCGCGATGGCGAAGGCGGTGCTCGTGCACGCGTGCTGCGGGCCATGCTCGCTCGAGCCGGTGCGACTCCTTCGCGAGGAGGGCTTCGAGCCCACGATCGCGTGGTCGAACCCGAACATCCAGCCCGCCGCCGAGTACGAGCGGCGCCTCGAGACGCTCCTCGGCTGGGCCGCGAGCGAGGGCATCGAGGTGATCGAGGTGCCCGAGGATCGCGAGCGCGCGGAGCTCTGGGAGCGCGCGGTGGCGCCACACGGCTTCGACCGCGAGGCGAGGTGTCGTGCCTGCTACGCGCTCCGTCTCTCGGCCGCGGCCGACCTCGCGCGCGAGCGCGGCTTCACCACGCTCACCACGACGCTCGCCGTCTCGCCCTACCAGCTCCACGAGGTGTGCGACGAGCTCCTCGTGAAGATCGCCACCTCGCGCGGGCTCGAGGCGCTCGTGCGCGACTGGCGTCCCCGCTATCCCGAGGCCACCCGTAGGGCTCGCGAGCTCGGGCTCTATCGCCAGAGCTACTGCGGGTGCCGTTTCTCCGCGGCCGAGGCGCAAGCCGAGCGCATCGCAGCCCGCAACGCCCGCAAGGCCCGCAAGGATAGGAGCGTCGCTGATGCGCACCGATGATTTCGACTACGCGCTTCCCGAGGAGCTCATCGCGCAATCGCCCGCCGAGCCGAGGGACAGCTGCCGACTCATGGTGGTGCACCGAAGCACCGGCGAGATTGAAGACCGCGTGTTTTCCGAGATAGGGCGTTATTTCTCGCGTGGAGACCTCCTCGTGGCGAACGAAACCCGCGTGCGTCCCGCGCGCCTCGTCGGCGAGAAGGCGAAGACCGGCGGGGTGGCCGAGACGCTGCTCGTGCATCGCCACCACGAGGAGCCAGGCGGCGCGCAGGTGTGGGAATGCCTCGTGAAGCCCGGAAAGCGCCTCAAGAGCGGCGCCGTCATCGAGTATCGCGGTAAGAACCCGAAGACCGGCGAGCTCGGCGTGCTCCTCACGGGCACGATCGAGGGATTCATGATGAGCCAGCGCGGCGGCCGGCTCGTGCGCTTCGAGCCGCAGGCGGGCCTCTCGATGGCGGAGGCCGTGGATGCCGTGGGCACGCTCCCGCTGCCGCCCTACATCTCGAAATACCACGGCGACCTCGAGCTCTACCAAACGGTCTACGCCACGGACGTCGCGCGCTCGGCGGCCGCGCCCACGGCCGGGCTCCACTTCACCCCCGAGCTCATCACGCGACTTCAAGAGCGGGGGATCGGCTGGCAGACGGTGGAGCTCGAGGTGGGGCTCGACACGTTTCGCCTGGTGGAGGAGGACGACCCCGCCGACCACGTGATGCACACGGAGCGCTACGACGTGGGCGAGGGCTGCGTGGCCGCGATCGACGCCGCGCACGCGCGTGGCTCGAGGATCGTGGCCGTAGGCACGACGGCCGTGCGCTCGCTCGAGAGCGCGTGGAGCCCCGAGGCGGGCACGGTCGTGCCGCGCCACCACGCGACGACGAACCTCTTCCTCCTGCCGGGAAGCGAGTTCCACGTGGTCGACGCGATGATCACGAACTTCCACGTGCCGCGCTCAACGCTCATGATGCTCGTCTCCGCGTTCGCGTCGCGCGAGCTCATCATGCGCGCCTACGAGCACGCCGTCGAGGAGCGCTACCGCATGCTCTCCTTCGGCGACGCCATGCTGATCCTGTAATTGTCCGTGCGCAGGCTCGCCTGAAGGGCTCACCCCGCGTAGGCGAGGATCAGCCAGATGATGAGGCAGACCACCACGGCGATGAGGATGAGCATGATGATGAGCCGCACGCGCGACTGACGCGTGCGCGCACGCACTTCCTGTTCGGCCTCGGCGAGGGCATCCACCTGCTGCTTTTGCACGGTGGCCGCGGCGGAGTTGTCGCGAACCTTCTCCGCGAGCGCCTCGGTGGCCTCGGGCGTGGCGTGGATATCCTCGGCCTCCTTGAGGAGCGCCTGCGCGTTCTCGAGGTTTTGCCGCTCGCTCGCCATCTCGTTGTTGATGCCGCGGATCTGCTTCTGCGCGTCGACGATCTGGTCGTTCAGCGCGCCCTCCTCGTCACGATACTTCGCGCGAAGGTTCTTGAAGTCGCTCGTCTTGGCATCGGCTTCCCTCTTGGAGGCGTCAACGGCCGCCTTGGCGCTCTCGAGCTGCTTCTTCGCGGAGGCGAGCGTGGTCTGGGCGGCCTGGATGGCGCCCGCGGCCTCGTTCGGGATGGCCCGAAGGCGCGCGGTGGCGTTCTCGCGCTGGGAAGTCTGCGCGGCGATCTCGCCATTTACCTGCGAAATCTGCGTGGCGTTCTCCACCGGATCGCTTGAGAGCTCGGTGAGGCGCTCGTTCAGCCGGGCGATCTGCTCGCCCGCGGCGTTGATTGTGCGCTTCGCCTGGTCGAGCTCGTTATCGCGGCGCTTCGTGAGGTCCTTGAGGTGCTTCTCGGCGGCGCGAGCGGCTTTGCGCGCGCTGTTGAAAGCGTTCTGGTCGCCATCGGCGCGCTTCTTCGCAGACTCGGAAAGCTGCTGATAGGGCGCGAGATCCTTCGCGTGGGTGGCCTTCATCTGCTCGAGCTGCGCCTCGAGGGTCTGGCGCTTGCCGTCGGCGTCGTCGAGGGAGGCCTGGAGCTCCTCGATGCGCTGCGTGGCGGCGTCGATCGCGGAGGTCTGCTCGTCCACGATCTTCTCGAAATCCCGCTCCACCTGGATGCGATGCTCGAGCGTATGGTTGTCGTTTGCGATCTCGGCCTGCAGCTTGTCGAGCTTGTCGCGCGCGTCCGCGTGCTCGCGCTTGGCGCGGCGCACCTCGCTCATCGCCGAAAACCCCTCGCTCATGCCGCGCTTCACGGGGCCCGCCTCGATGGGCACCTCGTCGGGCTCCTGTGCGTCGAGGTCGAGCTCGGGGGCCACCCCCACCATCTGCGACGTGGGCGTCGTATCGAGGTTCACGCCCCCGACGGGGGTGGCGCTGAGCAGGGTGTCGTCCGATCCGTCGAGGTCGGGGTTTGGGATGTTCCTCAGGGGGGAGTTGCCTTCGGGCATGGGGCCTCCTCGCGCGCGGCTGAAAGACGATGCGTTCCTCCTTGAGCCTAGCCCAAAGCCTCCCATTCTGCAGCGCGACGCACGCGTCACAAGACAGGAGAGACGGATCTTTTGCCTTGGAGGAGGGGTTAGGCGAGGGCGATCAGGCGAGAGAGCAGTGCCTCGAACTCCTCGGCCGCTTGGGAGGCCACGGCCTGCACCTCCTCGTGGGAGAGCGGCGCGGGCGAAAGGCCGGCGGCTTTGTTCGTGATGCAGGAGATGCCGACCACCTCGAGGCCCATGGCGTGGGCGGCCGCCGCCTCGAGGGCGGTGCTCATGCCCACGGCGTCCGCGCCGAGCGCGGCGGCCATGCGCACCTCGGCCGGCGTCTCATAGGCGGGGCCGGGCATCTGCAGGTAGACGCCCTCTTTGAGCACAAGGCCCAGCCGGAGAGCCGCATCGTGGGCACGCGCGCGAAGCCGCGGGCTGTAAACCTCGGTCATATCAGGGAAGCGCGGGCCGAGCTCCGCCTCGTGCGGGCCGGCGAGGGGCGAGGGCACGAGCGTGGAGATGTGGTCGGTGATGAGCATGAGGTCGCCGGGCTCGAGGCGGGGCGCCACGCCGCCGGCGGCGTTCGTGATGATGAGCGTCGTCGCGCCGAGGAGGCCGAGCAGACGCACCGGCGCCACCACGTCCGCGGGAGAATAGCCCTCGTAGAGGTGCACGCGCCCGTCCATGGCCACGATGGGCACCCCGGAAACGCGGCCGAAGAGGAGCCGCCCCGCGTGGCCCTCCACCGTGGAGACGGGAAGTCCGGGGACGCGCGCGTAGGGCAGGCTCGCCGCGACGTCGATACGCTCGGCAAAGCCGCCGAGCCCGGAGCCCAGGACGATCCCCACGCGCGGCACGAGCGCGCACTCCTCGCGCACGCTCGCCAAAGCCGCCCGCAGCCTCTCGAATTCCGCGCCCATCGGCCCTCCCCTCCTCGCTTTCGACTGAGCATAGGCAACCGAGCCCGATCCCGCGCTGAGCAGGGCCGATTGAAGGTTTTGCCCGAGTGCGCGCTCGAACGGCGTAAAGTAGGAGATGTCTTTTCACTCCTCGAGCAAGGGAGGCTCGCATGGCGCTTCGGGAAGGCTTCTTGTGGGGCGGCGCGGTGGCCGCGCACCAGTTCGAAGGCGGTTGGGATGAGGGCGGCCGCGGCCCCAGCATCGCCGACGTCATGGAGGTGGGCGCGCACGGCAAGGACCGCCGCATCACCGAGACCATCGAAGAGGGCACGAACTACCCGAACCACTTCGGCATCGACTTCTACCACACCTACAAAGACGACATAAAGCTCTTCGCGGAGATGGGTTTCCGCTGCTTCCGCACCTCGATCTCCTGGAGCCGCATCTTCCCGAAGGGAGATGAGCTCGAGCCGAACGAGGAGGGCCTGAAGTTCTACGACGACCTCTTCGACACGCTCCTCCAGTACAACATCGAGCCCGTCATCACGCTCAGCCACTTCGAAATGCCGCTCTACCTCGCCCAGCACTACGGCGGCTGGAAGAACCGCGCGCTCATCGACATGTTCGTGCGCTATAGCTGCGTCGTCATGGAGCGCTACAAGACGAAGGTCAAGTATTGGATGACCTTCAACGAGATCAACAACCAGATGAACCTCGGCAACGACCTCTTCGGCTGGACGGATTCGGGCCTTCGCATCTCGCGTGAGGAGAACCCGCTCAAGGTCATCCACCAAGCCTGCCATAACGAGTTCGTGGCCTCGGCGCTCGTGGTGAAGCGCGGGCATGAGATCAACCCCGACTTCAAGATCGGCTGCATGATCGGCTTCGTGCCCGTCTATCCCTACAGCTGCGACCCCGAGGACATCATCTGCGCCCAGGAGGCCATGCACAACAAGTACTACTTCCTCGACGTGCATTGCCGCGGCTACTACCCCGGCTACGCGCTCCGCAACTTCGAGCTCACGGACTCCGCGCCCGACATGGAGCCCGGCGACGCGGAGATCCTCGCCGAGGGCACCGTGGACTACATCGGCTTCTCCTACTACATGAGCCAAGTGGTGAAGGAGAAGGACGAGGGCGTGGAGAAGGACCCCGGCATCAACGCCTTCCCGCACGCCGTGCGCAACCCCTACGTGAAGGCCTCCGATTGGGGCTGGCAGATCGACCCATCCGGCCTGCGCTGGAGCCTCGTGGACATGTACGACCGCTACCAGAAGCCGCTCTTCATCGTGGAAAACGGCTTCGGCGCGATCGACGAGCTCATCACCCTCCCCGACGGCACGAAGACCGTCGAGGATGACGCGCGCATCGCCTACCTCAAGGCCCACATCGAGGAGATGAAGAAGGCCGTGGACGTCGACGGCGTGGACCTCATGGGCTACACGCCCTGGGGCTGCATCGATCTCGTGGCCGCGAGCACGGGCCAGATGTCCAAGCGCTACGGCTTCATCTACGTGGACATCAACGACGACGGCACCGGCACCCGCGAGCGCTACAAGAAGAAGAGCTTCGACTGGTACAAGGAAGTCATCGCAACAAACGGCGACGTCCTGTAGAGACTTCTGACGCACCCGAAGCGCGGACTATGAACAGAAGGACCCTCGGCACCGTGCCGGGGGTCCTTTCCATGAATCGCAAATTGGGTTGAACGCCAGCGAGCGATCTGTCGCAACGAGCCAGGTACGAGCTAAACCTCAGCGAGCGATCTGTCGCAAAGAGCCAGGGACGAGCTAAACGACAGCGAGGCGCTCTGGGGTGCCCCAGATTCGTGGGATTTTGACCACGTAGCGTACTTCGCTACGTGAGTGGTCAAAATCGCGCGAAGATGGGGTGCGCCAGAGCGCCGCAGCGTCATTCGAGCTCAAAGGCGCCGGTGTAAAGCTGATAGTACGTGCCCTTCTTGGCGAGGAGCTCGTCGTGGGTGCCCTCTTCGATGATGCGGCCGTGGTCGAGGACGATGATGTCGTCGGAATTGCGCACGGTGGAGAGGCGGTGCGCGATCACGAACGTGGTGCGGCCGTTCATGAGCGCGTCCATGCCGCGCTGCACGATGGCCTCGGTGCGCGTGTCGATCGAGCTCGTGGCCTCGTCGAGGATCATCACGGGAGGATCGGCCACCGCAGCGCGCGCGATGGAGAGGAGCTGGCGCTGGCCCTGGGAGAGCTGGGCGCCGTTATCCGTGAGCATCGTCTCGTAGCCGTTTGGCAGGCGCGTGATGAAGTCGTGCGCGCCGGAGAGGCGGGCGGCGTCCACGCACTCCTCGTCCGTGGCGTCGAGGCGGCCGTAGCGGATGTTGTCCATCACGGTGCCGGTGAAGAGGTTCACGTCCTGGAGCACCATGCCGAGCGAGCGACGAAGGTCGCTCTTGCGGATCTTGTTGATGTTGATGCCGTCGTAGCGGATCTTGCCGTCGGCGATGTCGTAGAAGCGGTTGATGAGGTTCGTGATGGTGGTCTTGCCCGCGCCCGTGGCGCCGACAAAGGCCACCTTCATGCCCGGCCGCGCGTTGATCGACACGTCGTGGAGCACGGTGTGCTCGGGCACGTAGCCGAAGTCCACGTTGAAGAGCCGCACGTCGCCGGCGAGCACGGTGTAGGTCACGTCGCCCGTGGCCTGGTGCGGATGCTCCCAGGCCCACATGCCGGTGCGCTCGGGCACGGCCGCGAGCTGGCCGTCCTTGATGCCGGCGTTCACGAGGCGCACATAGCCGCTGTCCTGCTCAGAGGGCTCGTCCACGAGCTGGAAGATGCGCTCCGCGCCGGCCATGCCCATCACGATGGCGTTGATCTGCTGGGAGATCTGGCCGATCTGCCCCGCGAACTGCTTCGTCATGTTGAGGAAGGGCACCGCCACGGCGATCGTGAGCGGAAGGCCGGAGATGGAGAGGTTGGGCACGCCGAGCATGAGGAGCACGCCGCCCACCACGGCTACGACCACGTAGATCACGTTGCCGGTGTTCATGAGCACGGGCCCGAGGATGTTCGCGAAGGTGTTCGCCCGGCGGCTCGCGCGGTAGAGCTCCTCGTTCACCTTGTCGAAGTCGGCCTCGGCCTCGCGCTCGTGGCAGAAGACCTGCACCACGCGCTCGCCGTTCATCACCTCTTCCACGTGGCCCTCGACGATGCCGATCGTCTTCTGCTGCGCGAGGAAGTTCTTCGCGGAACGACCGCCGAGGAAGCGCGACGCCGAGGCGAGCACGCACACGCCCCCCACCACCACGAGCGCCATCCAGACGCTGAAGTAGAGCATGATGAAGAAGACGGAGATGAGGAGCACGCCGGAGAGCAGCACGTTCGGGATGGACTGGCTGATGAGCTGGCGGAGCGCGTCGATGTCATTGGTGTAGTAGCTCATCACGTCGCCGTGGAAGTGCGTGTCGAAGTAGCGGATCGGCAGCGTCTGCATGTGGTCGAACATGAGGACGCGCATCTTCGACCACATGCAGACGCATGTGGTCGAACATGAGGACGCGCA
>CANQOF010000025.1 GCA_947625405.1 uncultured Atopobiaceae bacterium
CCTCCTCGGAGAGCTGCTCGGTGACCTCGTAGGCGATGCCCTGGGAATCAAGCATCGGTGCCACCTCCGCCCACGGCTTTCCCACGATATCGGGCATGGCGATGGAACTCGAGACGCATAATTTGACCTCGGAGAACTTCGGACGCGGAGTGCCGGGCGCGGGATCTTGGGACACCACGAGCCCCGAGGAGCCGTCCTCGGAGAGCACGTCCTCGATCACCGGGGTGTACCCGAGCGAGGCGAGCTCCTCCTCGGCGCGCTCGAGGTTCCAGCCCACGACGTCGGGCACGGCGAGCTCGCCCTCGGTGCCGAATCCGCTCGTGGCGTAGGAGAGGAGCGCCCCGAAGCCCACGATGAGGAGGATGCCCACGAGCACTTGCAGGTAGCGGCGACGCCTATCCTGCGTATTGCCCTTGCCGATGCCCGTGAGGCCCTCGACGTTCTTGCGTGACGCGGCCGCCCTGCTCCCGCGGATGGAATCCGTGGGGTTCGAGAGGTTCGCCCCGCAGTGGGGGCATCGGGCGGGAAGCATCCCCTCGCCCAGATATCTCCCGCACTTGGGACAGTCCACGCGCCCTCCTATGAACGTGCCGGCTCCCGCGCGCAAAGCGCCCGCGCGGCCGGTCCGCCTCGTGCCCTAGCAGACGATGTTCACGAGTCTTCCCGGAACCGTGACGACCTTGCGGATCGTCGCGGATCCGATGCGATCGGCGACGGCGGCGATGGCCTTTTCCTCGAGCTCGTCTTTGGGGATGTCCATGGGGATGGTGATCCTCGCCCGCACCTTCCCCTTGATCTGCACGGCGATCTCCACCTCGCTCGTGGCCGCTTGCGCCTCGTCGAAGGAGGGCCATGGCTCGTCGTAGACGGACGTCTCGAACCCAAGCGCCTCGTGGTAGAGCTCCTCCGCCACGAAGGGGCAGATGGGCGCGAGGAGCGCCACGAGATCGCGCGCCACCAAGGCCATGAGGGCAGAGTTCCTCGCCTCTTCGGGCACGTTCGAGAGGTAGGACGTGGCGGCGTTCGCGAGCTCCATGATGGCCGAGATGGCCGTGTTGTATTGGGCGCGCTCGTAGTCGCGCGTCGAGCGAAGCCCGAGGCTGTGGAGCTCGTGGTTGAGATCGGCGTCCGCTCCCGTGAGCGAGGTGGGGTCGATCTCCACGCCGCCTTCCGGCCAGCCCTCGCCCGCGAGCTCGAAGACGAGACGCCAGGCGCGCTTGATGAAGCGATTGCAGCCCGCGACGGCCTTGGGATCCCAATCGAAGTCCTTCACCGGGGGCGCCACGAAGAGGACGGCCATGCGCATCGTATCGGCGCCATAGGGTTTGATCACCGAGGCGGGAGGCACCACGTTGCCGAGGGACTTCGACATCACGCGCCCCTCCTCGTCCTTCACCATTCCCTGGCAGAGGAGGTTCGTGAAGGGCTCGGAGAAGTCGAGCATGCCGAAATCCCTCAGGACGCGCGTCCAGAAGCGCGAGTAGAGGAGGTGGAGGATCGCGTGCTCGATGCCGCCGATGTAGTTGTCGACGGGCATCCAACGCGCGGCCGCCTCGGGCGCGAAGGGCGCCTCGTCGTTATGCGGATCGCAATAGCGAAGGTAGTACCAGCTGGAATCGCAGAACGTGTCCATCGTGTCGGTCTCGCGACGCGCGGGGCCACCGCAGACGGGGCACGTGGTCTCATAGAACTCGGGGCATTCCGCGAGCGTCTCCCCCGCCGCGAGGTCGAGCGACGCGGGAAGCACGATGGGAAGCTCCTCCTCGGGCACGGGGACGATGCCGCAATGCGGGCAATGCACCGCGGGGATGGGGGTGCCCCAATAGCGCTGGCGGGAGATGAGCCAATCTCGAAGGCGCCACTCCACCTTCGCCTCGCCGAGGCCACGCTCCCCGAGCCACGAGATGATGGCGGAAACGGCCTCGGAGCCATGGCCGCCCTTCATGCCGGTGAAGGGGCCGGACTGCACGAGACGCCCCTCGGCGGCCATCGCGTGGTCCCAGTCCACGTCTTCCACCACGAGCTCCGTCTCGTCCTTGAGCTCGGCGTAGAGAGGGTCATCCTCTTCCACCACGACGGGCGGGATGGGGAGGCCGTATTTGCGCGCGAATTGGAAGTCGCGCTCGTCGCCCGAGGGAACGCCCATCACGGCGCCGGTGCCGTAGTCGGTGAGCACGTAATCAGCCACCCACACGGGAAGCAGTCGCCCGTTCACGGGGTTCACCACGTAGCGCCCGGTGAAGGCGCCGTGCTTTTCGCGCTCGGTTGCCTGGCGCTCGAAGGAGCTCGCGGAGGCGGCGATTTCGCACACCTCGTCCACCTCTTTGCGATGCGTGTCGTCCACGAGCTCGCCGAGGCCCGCGAACTCGGGCGAGAGCAGGAAGAAGGTGGCGCCGAAGAGCGTGTCGGGGCGCGTCGTGAAGACGGTGAAGGTGCGCTCCGTGGGATCGCCCTCCTCGTTCGCGAGGGCGAACGTGATGTTCGCCCCCTCGGAGCGGCCAATCCAGTTGCGCTGCATCTGCTTCACGCGCTCGGGCCAGCCCGTGAGCTCGTCGAGGCCGTTTAAGAGCTCCTCGGCGTAGTCGGTGATCTTCAGGTACCACTGCTCGAGCTCGCGCCGTTCGGGCACGCTTCCACAACGCCAGCACGCGCCGTCGACCACCTGCTCGTTGGCGAGCACCGTCTGGCAGGAGGGGCACCAGTTCACGGGCGAGGTCTTGCGATAGACGAGGCCCCGCTCCCACATCTTCAGGAAAAGCCACTGCTCCCAACGGTAGTAGGACGGATCGCACGTGCGCACGAGGCGATCGAAGTCGTAGGAGAAGCCCATGCGTCGCATCGTCGCGAGCGAGGTGGCCATGTTCTTCTCGGTCCACGTGCCGGGTTGCGTGTGGTGCTTGATCGCGGCGTTTTCCGCCGGCAGGCCGAAGGCGTCGAATCCCATCGGATGCAAGACATCGTAGCCGGCCATGCGCGCCTGACGCGCCATCGCATCGCCCATCGCGTAGTTGCGCGCGTGGCCCATGTGGAGGTCTCCCGAGGGGTACGGGAACATCTCGAGCACGTAGCGCTTGGGCTTCGAGGGATCCTCTTCCGTCTTGAAGAGCTCCGTCTCTTCCCACACGCGCTGCCACTTCTCCTCAATGGCATGGGCGTCGTAGTCGGGGATCTGCGTTCGGATCACCGTCCACCTCCGAGAATTTCAACGTGGATGCGCTAGGAGCGGAAGTTCGCGCTCACCTGCGTGATGGCATCCTTGAGCACGACGTCGTGCGCGCCGCCCTCCACGAGGGAGGTCGCGCTCACGAGCGTGAGCTTTGCCTTCTCCTTCAGTTCGGGAATGGTCATGGCGCCGCAGTTGCACATCGTCGAGCGCACCTTGGCGAGCGAGTTCTGCACGTTTTCCTTGAGCGGCCCGGCGTAGGGCACATAGCTGTCCACGCCCTCCTCGAAGGAGAGCTTCGCCTCGCCACCGAGGTCGTAGCGCGCCCAGTTGCGCGCACGGCTGGAGCCCTCGCCCCAATACTCCTTCATGTAGGTGCCGTTCACGCTCACGCGCTGGCCGGGACTCTCGTCGAAGCGCGCGAAGTAGCGACCGAGCATGAGGAAGTCGGCGCCCATCGCGAGGGCGAGCGTCATGTGGTAGTCGTAGACGATGCCGCCGTCGGAGCACACGGGGACGTAGACGCCCGTCTCCTCGGCGTAGGCGTCGCGCGCCTGGCAGACGTCGATCAGCGCCGAGGCCTGGCCGCGGCCGATGCCCTTCTGCTCGCGCGTGATGCAGATCGACCCACCGCCGATGCCCACCTTCACGAAGTCCGCGCCCGCCTCGGCGAGGAAGCGGAATCCCTCGGCGTCGACGACGTTACCCGCCCCGACGTACACGGAATGCCCGTACTTCTTGCGGATCCACGTGAGCGTGCGCTCCTGCCATTCCGAGAAGCCCTCGGAGGAATCGATGCAGAGCACGTCGGCGCCGGCGTCCACGAGCGCGGGCACGCGCTCCTCGTAGTCGCGCGTGTTGATGCCCGCGCCCACGAGATAGCGCTTCGAGCCGTCGAGGAGCTCGAGGGGATTCGACTTGTGCATGTCGTAGTCCTTGCGGAAGATGAGGCCCGCGAGCAGGCCCTCCTCGTCCACAAGGGGAAGCTGGTTCAGCTTGTTCTCCCAGATGATGTCGTTCGCCTCGGAGAGGGTGAGATCCGCGGAACCCACGATGAGGCGATCGAGCGGCGTCATGAAGTCGCGCACCTTCTTGGCCGGGTCGTCGCGCGAGGGGCGCCAATCCCTCGAGGTCACGATGCCCAAGAGGCGCCCGGAGGAGGTGCCGTCGTCGGTGACGGGCATGCACGAGTGCCCGGTCTTTTGCTTGAGCGCCATCACGTCCGCGAGGGTCATGTCAGGCGTGAGGTTCGAATCGGAGTGCACGACGCCGGCTTTGTAGGCCTTCACCTCGCGCACCATCTGGGCTTCGCTCTCCTTGGTCTGCGAGCCGAAGATGAACGAGATGCCGCCCTCGCGCGCGAGGGCGATCGCGAGCTCGGGGCCCGAGACCGATTGCATGATGGCCGAGGTGAGCGGCACGTTCAGCGTGATCGGACTCTCCTCGCCCACGCGATGGCGCACGAGAGGGGTCGCGAGCGAGACGTTGGCGGGAATGCACGCAGACGAGGAATAGCCGGGCACCAAGAGGTATTCCGAGAACGTGTGCGAGGTGCCGGGAAAGAATTCTGCCAACGGATCTCCTCTACGCATCGATGGCGATGGTTCGAAGGAACCCCGCCGCCTTCTTGTGGGACGTTCGGCGTGCCCTGAGCAGATTATAGGCGGGAGCCGCGATTTTCGAGTGCGCGGGGCACTAGCCCTGCGAATTGCCCATCACATCGTCCACGGTGTAGGCGAGGTCGTGCTTGGTGGGCACCCACTCCACCTTCTTGAAGAGGGCGATCACGCAAAGCGGCACGTAGGTGAACTCGAAGATGGGAAACGTGAAGAGGTTCGCGATGAGGCGCCAGCGCTTGCGGCAGTGGATGTGGTGGCGCTCGGTGATCTCCGTGATGAGCGCGAGGAAGAAGAACATGAAGTAGATGGAGGCGAAGCACGCGATGATGGAGCCCACCGCCATCATCATCTCCGGCTCGGTGGCGAGGAAGCCGTGGCTGAGGTAGCCGAGGATGAGGTAGGCCCCGTTCACGATCAGCGAGAGCAGCGTGAGGAGCATGCCGGGGGCGATGGTCATGAGCATGTCGTAGGATGAGAATATCCCGCTCTTGATGCCCTTCACGAGGTCGCCGCCATAGGAGAAAAACACCTGGTAGAAGCCCTTGGTCCATCGCATGCGCTGGATCCACGAGGCCTTGAGCGTCACGGGTTGCTCGTCGAAGAACTCCGCGGGGGCGTAGCCGATGCGCACGTTGTTCGCCGCGCAGAAGGTGGAGAACTGGATGTCCTCCGTGAGGGTGTGGAAGTCCCAGCCGTCCATGGCGCGGATGATGCGCGAGGACACCATCCATCCCGATCCCGAGATCGCGCAACTCGTGCCGAGTGCCATGCGCGAGTTGTTGAGGTAGCGCGCCTCGCGGAGAAACCACGTGGTGTAGGCGGAGCTTATCCACGAGCTGTCGAAGTTCTTCGAGTTGCGATAGCTCGTGCCCGCGAGGAATCCGAGGTCGAAGAGCTTGTTCATTTCCGAGACGTACGTCCGCGAGAGGAGGTTGTCGGCGTCGAAGATGAGGAACGCGTCGTAGTGGTCGTCCCCGTACTCGTCGAGGATACGATGGAATCCCATGTCGAGCGCCCAGCTCTTACCGCGACGCGCGAGGTCGTTTCGCTCGTATACGCGCGCTCCCGCCTCTCGGGCTCGCTCGGCCGTCGAATCGGTGCAGGCATCGGCGATGACGAAGACGTCGATGAGCTCGGCCGGATAGTCCTGATCGGAGATGGAGCGAATGAGTTCGCCGATCACGAGTTCCTCGTTATGCGCGGCGATCACCACCGCGAAGCGATGGAGGCTCCTCGCCTCGGGGAGGCTCACGACGCCCCTGCGAAGCCCGACGAAGAGGAACACAATCTGATAGAAGAACGCGACGGTGAAGACCACGAACATCGCGAGGTTGAAGACCACGATGGGCGTGAGTCCGAGCGCGGTGAAGCGGAAGAGGTTGAACATCAGCGCTCCTTATCGCCCATGCCAAGGACCACGACTTCCTCGAGGGCCTCGGCGTCTCCGAGGAGCGCGGGCACGAGGCGCGCGCCCCTCTGCGTCCTTCCAAGAGAGCGGTCCTCGATCGAGCGAAGCGCCTGGGAGAGGTCCTCGGGCAAGGCGTCCACGAAGGAGAGCCTCTCCCCCGTTTCGGGATTCTCGAAGGAGAGGCGCCACGAATGGAGAAATTGGCGCGTGAGGGAAAGGTTCTTCCGCGCATCGCCCTGGCCGTAGACGGGATCTCCCACCACCGGATGGTTGATGTGGGCCATGTGCACGCGAATCTGGTGCGTGCGCCCCGTGTAGAGATGGCACTCGAGCAGGCTGTAGCCATCATCCCTCACGCCCGCGTCGAAGCGCTCGAGAGTCGTGAAGGTGGTGATCGCCTCGCGCGCTCGCCCCCCATCCGAGGCCACCATGCGCTGGCGGTCGCGCCGCGAGCGCGCGATCCCCACGTCAATGAGCCCCGTCTCGGGCGCCACGTAGCCCTGCACGAGCACGGCGTAGCGACGATCGAGCTCGCGAAGCCGAATGAGGTCTTGGAGGGCGCCCTGCGCCTCGTCGGTCCGCGCGCAGAGCATGAGGCCGGTGGTGTCGCGATCAAGCCTGTGGACGATTCCCGGGCGCTCCTCGCCTTGGAGTCGCCCGAGGTGCACGGAACCATAGCGCGCCACGAGCGCGTTCGCGAGCGTGTCGTCCTCGTGGCCCGGAGAGGGATGGCAGACGAGCCCCGCCTGCTTCGAGATGACGACCACGCCCCCCTCCTCATAGCGCACGTCAAGGGGGATCGCGCTCGGGGCGATCACGCTATCCGCATCGCGCACCTCGCGCTCGTCGAGGGCCACGAGCACGCGATCCCCGACCTCGAGACGACACGACTTGCTCTCGCAGGCTGCCCCGTTCAAGAGCACCGCTCCCGAGCCCACGAGCCTTTGCGCGGCCGTCCTCGAAAGTCCCTCCACCTCGCGGGCGAGCCACACGTCGAGGCGCTCTCCGCTTCCCAGCTCGTCCACCACAAGCTCGCGCATGGCCATCTTGATCACGCCTCGTCCTCGTGTGGCTCGCTCGAGGCGGGTTCGCGGTTCTTATCCCAGACTACGTAGCCGATGAAGCCGAGGATGACCCCCACGTCGATGCAGACGTCGGCCACGTTGAAGATGGGGAAGTCCATGAAGGCCGTGGCGAAGAAATCGACCACCCCTCCGGACGCGAGGCGGTCAATGAGGTTACCCACCGCGCCCCCCGCGATTACGCCGGCAAAGACGCAGAGGGAGATGGGCAGGTCTCCCGTGCGCCACACGCCGATGGCGAGCGCGACCACCACCACGATGGCGATCGCCGCGAAGAGCCACGAGAGCCCCTCGCCCATCGAGAAGGCCGCGCCGGTGTTCACCGTGAACTGCAGGTTCAAGAGCCCGGGAATGAACGGCACCGCCTCGCCAGGCGCGAGGTACTCCCGTGCGAGCGCCTTCGTGGCCTGGTCCGCGATGACACAGATCAGCGCCACGAGGCCAAAGATCGCCTCCCGCCTCGCCTTTGAACGCGCGAGCGCCATCGGCTAGGCGTCCCTCTCCGCGTCCACCACGCTCTCGCACCGCGCGCAGAGATGGCTCTCGTCGGTCTCGCGCCACATCCAGCAACGATCGCAACGCTCGCCCTCCGCCGGCTCCACGACGACCTCGAGCTCGGGCGCGTCTTCGAAGGACACCGACGAGCACACGAGCACCTCGGAGACGTCGAGTCCCTCGAGGCGCGCGAGGCGCTCCCTCACCTCCTTCGGGGCCCTCACGATCGCACGCGTGGCCTGCGTGGTCTTTTGCGCCACGACCCCCGCCTCGAGGGCCTCCTCGTAGGCCTTCGTGTAGGCGGTGCGGATGGTGAGGAGGTCTTGGTAAGCGGTCGTGAGCCCATCGCGCGCGTGCTCGGGCACCGGGCTCTCGTACCACGAGAGCAGCGCCGCGTACTCCACGCCCTCGCGCATGCCCTCCGGCATGTGGCCCAGCACCTCGTCCGTGGTGAAGC
This sequence comes from uncultured Atopobiaceae bacterium, assembly GCA_947625405.1. Taxonomy (GTDB): domain Bacteria; phylum Actinomycetota; class Coriobacteriia; order Coriobacteriales; family Atopobiaceae; genus CANRLS01. The sequence goes on from CANQOF010000025.1 coordinate 8,225, forward strand.
AAAGCACGGGTTGGAGATCGCGCACGAGCATGGCGAGGAGCTCGGCCCACGCGGTTTGGGCGCTTCGCCGCGCAAACGAACGGGGTTCCTCGCAGTACATGCGATCCTTCGTGGCGTTCAGATAGCCGTTGGAGAGCTCCGTCGTCACGAAGCGGTAGAGCTGGCGATAGACCGCGTTGAAGCGGAAGTCCGCGTAGGCGCGAGACACCTCCTCGTGCACCTCGGCGGCGCGCGCGAGCACGAGCTGGTCGTAGGGCAAAAGCTCGTCAAACGTAAACGAATCGCGCACCGGGTCGAATTGCCCCTCGAGCTCGCCGAGGAGGAAGCGATACGTGTTCCTGAAGCGACGATAGGCGTCCGCCACCTGCGCGAGGATCTCCTTATCGCAGGGCACGTCCTGGGAGCTGTCCACCGAGGCCACCCAAAGGCGGATGATGTCGGCGCCCATGGTGGCCATGACCTCGTTCGGGTCGATCACGTTGCCGAGCGACTTCGACATCTTTCGGCCTTGGCCATCGAGGGTGAAGCCCTGCGTGAGCACCGCGCGGAAGGGCGGGCAATCCCACGCGCCCATGGAGGTGAGGAGCGCCGCCTGGAACCAACCGCGATGCTGGTCCGAGCCCTCGAGATAGAGGTCCGCGGGGAATTGAAGCTCGGGGCGCGTCTTGAGGACGGCCGTGTGCGAGACGCCGCTATCCCACCACACGTCGAGGATGTCGCGATCGGGCACGAGCTCGTGCGAGCCACAGTGGGGGCACGTGCAGGCATCCCCGAGGTAGCTTTCCGGATCGTCGGTGAACCAGGCGTCGGAGCCCTTCTCCTTGAAGAGCGCGATCACCGCGTCGAGCGTCTCGGCGCTCATCACCTTCTCGCCGCAGTTCGCGCAGGTGTAGGAGGGCACGGGCACGCCCCAGACCCTCTGACGCGAGAGGCACCAGTCGGGGCGGCCCTCGACCATCGAGCGGATGCGCTTGGACGAGGCCTCGGGATACCACCTCACCTCGTGGTCGATCGCGTCGAGCGAGCGCTCGCGGAGCCCGGTGTCGTCCATCGAGACGAACCACTGGCTCGTCGCGCGGAAGATCACGGGGTTCTTGCAGCGCCAGCAATGCGGGTAGGAGTGCGTGATGGTGCGCGAGGCGATGAGCGTGCCATGATCCTCGAGCCACTCGATGATGAGCGGGTTTGCCTCAGTCACCTCGAGGCCGGACCACGGGCCGCCGGATCCAAACGAGGAGCCCTCGAGGAAATGGCCATCGTCGTCGACGGGGTTCACGACGGGAATGCCGTTTTGCACGCCCACGTAGAAGTCATCGGCGCCATGGCCGGGGGCGATGTGCACGAGGCCGGTGCCCTCGGTGGTGCCCACGTAATCCGCCACGATCACCTTCGCGCCGTCGTAGTCGTCGAAGATCGGGTGCGCGTACGAAAGCCCGGCGAGCTCCTCGCCCGTGGCGCTCCACACCTCGCCCTCCACCTCCACGAGCGCGGAGGGCCACCCCGCGAGCTCCGCCACGCTCTCGGCGAGCTCGTCGATCACGATCGCGGCGCGGCCGTCGTGGGCGAGCGCCACGTAGCGCCCATCGGGCTTCACGGCCACCGCGCCGTCCGCGGGAAGGGTCCAGGGAGTCGTCGTCCAAATCGCGAGGTCCACGGGGCCGCGGAAGCCCTCGAGCCCCCTTGGCATCGTCCTCAGCTCGAAGGCCACGTAGATGGAGGGGCCGGACACGTCCGCGTACTCGATCTCCGCCTCGGAGAGCGCGGTGTGGCAATGCGTGCACCAGTGCACGGGCTTTCGCCCGCGGTAGATGAGACCACGCTCGAAGAAACGCTTGAAGATCTCGATGTCGGCCGCGTCGTGGCTCTTCGAAAGCGTGAGATAGGGATGCTCCCAATCTCCGAGGACGCCGAGGCGCTTGAATCCCTGGCGCTGGAGGTCGATGTTCTCCACCGCGAACTCCCTGCAGATGGCGCGGATATCCTCTGCGGGAGTGGCGTTGAACTTCTCCGTGCCGAGCGTCTCCTCCACCTTGTGCTCGATCGGCTGGCCGTGGCAATCCCAGCCGGGTACGTAGGTGACGGCGCGCCCCTGCATGATCTCGTAGCGATTGATGATGTCCTTCGTGATCTTGTTCATCGCGTGGCCGAGGTGGATGGGGCCATTCGCGTACGGAGGACCGTCGTGGAGCACGAAGGGCTCCGCGTCGCGCTCCCTCGCCCTCTCGAGGGCGAGCTCGTAGACACCCGCGTCCTCCCACGCGGCGAGCCGCTCGGGCTCACGCGTGGCGAGCGAGGCGCGCATGGGGAAGCTCGTGTTGGGCAAGTTCATCGTTTGGCGATACTCGTTTGCCACGGAATACTCCTTCATCGGCTTTTCAAGCGGTGAGGCCAAACGCCAATGCTAACACGGTGAAGGCCCCGTCCCCGGGGCCTTCACCTCCTCACCGAGAGTGCTGAGTCTGGAAGCGAGAACTCTCGGTCGTATGTGTCAACGCAAGCGGGCGCGCACCCTTTCGCGCCTCGTCGCAATTCTCCCTGCTCCGGGACGCAAAAGATATATGTTTTCTATGGAGAAGGTGGTAATGGCTCGAAAGCCTCGGCGAATGGAGCACTTCGACTCCCCTAGCGCGGGATGGTCGCCTCGTTTTCGACCGTCTCCTCGGCATCCTTGAGCTCGGCAAGGCGCGCGCGCTCGGCCTTCTTCTTCTCGCGCTCCTCGCGCCGGCGCTCGCGGATGTTCCTCCCGAAGCGGCTCTCGCCCGCGGGAAGCTTCTGCAGCTGGCCTGCCGCGCGAATGGCCTTCGCGCGCTTCACGCACCACGTGGTGCAGCCCATCTGCACCACGAAGTTGATCCACTCGACCGCGTCGTTGCGGTTATCGGAATCCGTCCCGAGGTGGAGCGCCAGCGCCACGCGAAGCACGTTTTCCGAGGAATAGTAGAAGCTCTCCACGAGCTCATAGGCCTCTTGCCTCTTGCCATCGTGCTCGAGGGAGAGGACCTTCTCGAGGCGCTCGAGGGTCTCCAGGGAGGCGGTGACGCCCTCGTCGAGCTCTTCGGCGGGCACGCTCTTCATGTAGACGATCTCGTTTCGAAGCGCTTGGAGCCGCCCTTGGTCGAAGGCGCAGCTCGCGAGGAGCGCGTGGTGGAGGTACTGCGCGCGGGGATCGCCCAGCATGCCGTAGTCCTCGATATAGCTCTCGAAGAGCGCCCTCGCGTCCTTCCAGCGCCCCTGCCACCTGAGGCCCCGCGAGTAGTTCGCGATGGCCGTGAGCACGTCCTTCTCGTTCTTCTCGCGGAGGTACGCGAGATAGCGATAGCAATACGTCTCGGGATCGCGCCCGTTGTCGAGCATGATGGCGATCTTCGGATACACCCGCCGCCCGATGAACCACACCATCACGAAGACGATGATCGCCGCGAGCACCACGAAGGAGAGCAGGTAGGAGATCACGATCCCGATCGTGGCGGTGCCGCGGAAGTTGCCGATGATCACGGCACCCACGGAGAGAATGAGCGCGATGAAGAACGCGACGCTCGTGCCCTGCACCTTCGCCACGTAGAAGGTTTGGATCCAGTCGTCGGCGTCGTAGTTCGGTATGTCACCCGTGTGCTGGGAGATATAGCGATATATCTCGTGCTTCTCCGCGCCGTTGCGCATGAACTGGTCGACGAACGACGGGTTCTCCGTCTCGCTCGAGGGTTTGGGGGTGATGCCCCTTCGCCTCGCCTCCTCCGCATCGTCCTGGAACGTGCGAACGCTCGTCTCGACGTTCTCCTCCTTGGAGAGGAGCGAGCCGTCTTCGAGTTCCTCGATGGTGTCGACGTGGAGCTCGCGCTCGGGCATCTTCGGCATGCGCCGAGCGCGCTTCTTCTTGTTTGCCTTGGCCATGGTTTCCTATTCGAGCTCAGCGGAATGGGGCGAGGGCGGCGGCGCGTCGGGGCCGAACACCTCCGCGTAGACGTCTCCGTAGCGGCTGCGATACTTCTCGCAGTCCTCGGCCCACGTTTCCTTCGTTTCCTTGAGGACGACCTTCATGCGCTCCTCGAGCATGGCCTCGAGCTCCATGCGTTCAGCGGGCATATCGCGCATCCTGCGCTCGTAGCCCCGCCTGAACACGGAGAGCGGCATGCCGTAGCGCGCGTTTGCGAGGTGGGCGCCCAAAAGCCGAGTCGCGCGGTCGTAGTAGACGTCGAAGTAGGGGAGCTGGGTGATGTCGGTCGAGCAGCCGAAGAAGTTCTCGCCCCGCTTCGAGAGCACGAAGCGGTTGTAGTCGTCCGCGGGGCACACCCGCGCGATGTAGCCCGTGTTGTTGCACCCCATGCGCTCGATGAGCGCCGTCTCTATCGCCACCTCCCACATGCGATCGCCTTGGTCGGTGCGCACCTCGACCGAGGTGTCGAAGAGGCGATACGTGCGACGATGCCTTGCGAGGTCCTCCTCGTCGGAGACATCCTCCACCGCATCGAAGTGGTGCCTCTTCGCGCGCTCCTGCTCGGCCGTGGCGGCCTCTTCCTCCGCGCTCTTCGCATGCTTCCTGATAGGCATTGGACACCCTTTGATAGATCTCCCCCTTGCGGGGATAGTGTCGCATGAAACGCGCGCCCATGCGTTTTGCGCGCGCCAAAACGCGCGCTTTTGCCGCATTTGAGAAGTTCTCGTGACGTTTGCCCGGATCTCGCGCGCAAGGCTCCCGCGATGGGAAAGAGCCACACGGAAGAGGGGCGCGGGGAGCGGGGAGCCGGCGAAGGAAAGGACGAACCATGCTCGACGCACAACACGAGGCGATTCTTGCCAAGGCATCCCGGCAGGACGTGCACGGCTGGCACCATGTGAAGATCTCGGGCGCCCCCTACGAACTCGGCTACCAGCACGGCTACCTCCTCGCAGACGCCCTCTCGGAGGCCCTGCGCGTCTACGACTACATGACCCTTCAGACCTTCGGCATGCCCTATTCCTTCTTCGTGGAGAGCGCCGTGAGGCTCCACAAGGACAAGATCCCCGATTGGCAGCTCGAGGAGATGCGCGGCATCGCCGAGGGCGCCACGGATAACGGATGCCCCATTGACCTCGACGGCGTCATCGGCTGGAACGCGTGGATGGAGCTCACCGACTACTGGTGGCCGCTCGTGGCCGCGAATTACGCGAACAATCCCCCGAAGAGCGGCCCCAAGGGCTCCCACTGCTCCGGCTTCGTGGCGACGGGATCCTACACCAGGGATGGACGCCCGGTGATCGCCCACGAGGCCTTCGACGACTTCTGGGCGGGACAGAACTTCAACGTGATCGAAGAGGTGAGCCCCTCCGAGGGAAATCGCTTCATCATGCAGACCGTGCCCGGCTACATCGCCTCGATGATGGACTTCTACGTGACCTCCGGCGGCATCGCCATCACGGAGACCACGATCGCGGGATTCCGCGGCTATGACGAGACAAAGACGCCGGAGTACGTGCGTGCGCGCGACGCGGCGCAATTCGCGAACTCGATCGACGAGTTCGTCGAGCGCATCGAGCGTGGCAACAACGGCGGCTACGCCAACATCTGGTTCGTGGCGGACGCCAAGACGGGCGAGGTCGCGCGCTACGAGCAGGGGCTCCAGTTCCAGCAGCTCGTGCGCACCAAGGACGGGTTCCTCGTGGGCTGCAACGCCGCCGACGATCCTCGCGTGCGCAACCTCGAATGCGTGGATAACGGCTACAACGATCCCCGCCAGCAGACCGGCGCGCGCCGTCTGCGCTTCAAGCAGATCATCCCCGGGCTCAAGGGAAAGATGGACGCCGAGCAGGCAAAGCTCGTGCTCGCCGACACCTTCGACCCCTACCTTGGCTACGACTGCCCGTCCTCGAGGAACATCTGCGCGCACTACGACGCCGATCCCCAGTACTTCGCGGACGACCCCGGCGGAGTGTGGAACGTCCCGTTCTATCCCGCAGGCTCGGTTGACGGCAAATGCGCCGAGGCGACGGATATCGATAACGTGGCCATGTGGGCGCGCTTTGGCCGCGCCGACGGAGTGCCCTTCGACGCAGACGCGTTCCTCGAGGCGCATCCCCAATGGGACTGGCAGGCCGGCTACCTCAAGAGCCGTCCGCATGAGCCCTGGACGCACTTCTAGGCCATTTCCCGGGAGGAATTCCCACGTAGAGCGCCCCCGCGCCCCAAAGGGCACGGGGGCGCTTTGCGAGCGCGCTTCCGCACGCTACTCGCTCTCGCTATTTCCCGGGATAGGGTATTCGAGCAGCTGGTCGATGGTCACGAACGAGAAACCCTGCTCCTTAAGGTACGGAAGCGCGATCCTCAGGGCCTCGACCGTTTGGGAGCGGTCTCCCCCGCCGTCGTGCATGAGGATGATGTCGCCCGGCTGGGCGCTCTCGATCTGCGCGACGATGGCGTCGACCCCGGGGCGCCTCCAGTCCTCGGTGTCGATGTTCCAGTTGATCTCCGCCGTCACATAGGGCTCGAGGGTCTGGATGATGTCGCCGTAGTAGTTGCCGCCCGGCGAGCGGATCACCGTGGGGGCCTCCTGGCCGGTGGCGTCCGTGATGGCCTGGCGCCCTTTCTCCACCTCGTCGATCTGCTCTTGGGCGCTCATGTAGGTGAGGTTCACGCCCTGGCCCGAGCCGTCCGCGTGGTCCCACGTGTGCGTGCAGACCTCGTTTCCGTTCGCGACGGCCTCCTGCACGAGCTCCTCGTGGCCGGCAATCTGGTTGCCGATCGTGAAGAAGGTGGCCTTCGCATTGTATTGCTCGAGGATGTCGAGGTACTGGGGCGTGTAGCTCGAGGGACCGTCGTCGAAGGTGAGGGCCACGAGCTTGCGGTTGT
>CANQOF010000026.1 GCA_947625405.1 uncultured Atopobiaceae bacterium
ACGAGGACGGCTTCACCCACCACTTCACCGAGAACTCCCAGGAAAGGGACGCCCTCGTGAGGGCCGGCTGGAGGGCAGAAGGCATCGCCTGGTATAGCTGTTGACGCTGCGAGGCGCTGGTGCACCCCATCTACGCGCGATTTTGAGGGCTTACGTAGCGTAAGTACGCTACGCCCTCAAAATCCCACGTATATGGGGCACCCCAGCGCCTCTCGCTGGCGTTTAGCTGATTCCCTGGCTCTCTGCTTGTTGAAGCGAGGATTGATGAGAGGCCTCGCTGACGTTTTGCTCGTCCATCGCTCGTAGCTTGTTGTCGCAATGCCTTGCGAGGGCGGGGGTGCCTATAGTCCCCGGAGCCCTGTGGGAGCCGCAAAAGAGAAGGCCCTTTTTCTCGGCCCTTGAGGAGTGGTCCGCCGGAGCCAAAGCCCGTATGCCAATTGGAGGTGTGTCACCCGAGAAAAAGGGCCGGTGAAAGCCGGCTACCCGAGCGAGCGGGAACCGGGCTCCGGGGACTATAGGCACCCCCGACCCCAGGTGGCATCCCAGCGCGGGGACTATAGGGACGCCGACCCCAGGCGACATTCCAGCGCGGGGACTATCGGGACGCCGACCCCAGAGGAGCCAAAAACGCTGGATTAGCTGCGGATGAAGGCGATGTCTTGGGGAGCGGGGCCGGATTCGTCCGTGACGTAGCGCTCGACCCGCATGTGGAGGTCGTACTTATCGCGGAGCTCCGCGATGGTCGCCATCATCGGCGATGCATGGTGGATGTCGATTGCCTCTTGGTCGGTCCAGCTGTCGATGAGGAGGGTCGTCTCGGGATCGTCGAGCGGCTGGAAGTACTGGTAGCGAAGGTTGCCCGGCTCCGAGCGAATGGCGGAGACGATGCCGGCGTCGGTCATCTCGCGAGCAAACTCGCGCGCCGCCGTGCCCTCGCCCGTGTAGTAAATGTTCACCGTGATGGCCATGGATCCCCCTTGCCGTGTCTCCTCAACGTGCGCCCATTCTCGCATGGTCGTTTCCCGAGCGCGATGAGGCCGCGCGCACGAAAAGACGGCACCTCGCGCGTGGGTTCCCCTCTCTCTAAGACCTGAAGTCTCAAACCCACGGCGGGATGCCGTCGCATGGAAACGATGCCCCGAAGAGCGTCCGTTTCTCGAAGTGCCTGCCAGAGCCGACCGTCTGAGTCGCGGCGACGGCGTCGCCTGGCTATCGTGCGCACGTGCCGGAGGGCGGGTGCACGACCTTTGATATTGTAGCGATATTGTTTGAATAAAAGGTCGATACGCTTCACGCAGGGCCAAGCGGCGCGCCTTGAAAGGGCAATATCTCCAAAACCCCAGCGTATGAGCCATGTGAGGATGTGCGCTAATTGTTGTTGGACTTGTGCTCTAGCCTGTTCGCGAAGCGAAGCCGAGGCCCGTGCGCGCCTGCACGCCGCGCCATGCGCTTCCATGCCACTCGCGCACCCGCCCGAGGAGGGATCCATGCCCCGCACCACGCAACTCGACGCCCAGCTCGCCGCACTGAACGAAAGCCAACGGCTCGCCGCGGAAACCCTCGATGGGCCACTCCTCGTGATCGCGGGCCCAGGCACGGGAAAGACCCAGCTTCTCTCCGTGCGCGCGGCGAACATCCTCGCAAACCGCGACGTCGCGCCGGAGAACATCCTCTGCCTCACCTTCACGGACGCCGGTTCGCGGGCCATGAAGAAGCGCCTCGTGGAGCTCGTGGGTCGCAAGGGCTATGGCATCGAGGTCTACACGTTCCACGCCTTCGCAAACCGGCTGAAGAACCTCGATCCGGAGTACTTCGAAACATCCGCCTCGGCGCGCCTCGCGACGGATCTCCAACAGCACGAGATCCTGAATTCCCTGCTCAGCGAGCTCAATGCGTCCAACCCGCTCTTCTCCGCGCCGCGAGGAAGGGTGCGCGCCAATCTGCGCGACGTCGCCTCCGCCATCCAAAACCTCGAGCGCTTGGGCATCACGCCGGACGAGCTTCGCGCCATCGCCCATCAAAACCTCGAGAGCATCGCATGGCTCTCGGAGAACGAGGTGGTGCGGAGCTATCTCTCGCAGCCAGTCAAGGGAGGCCAGGCGAAGAAGGAAGAGTTCATGCGCGGCTTTGCCGAGGCGGCGGCGCGGATCGAGGTGCTCGCGCCTCGTGAGCTCATGCGTTTCGTGATCGACGCACCGGGGATCTACCAGCCGCTCCTCTTGAGCGTGCGCGACCTCGTGGCCAATGCGACGCTCATCGAGGGCAACAACACCAAGGGCTATCGAGACGTGCGCGATTCCCTCGGCAAGGCGTCGAAGGGCGAGTTCACGTTCGCGGAACAAGCGTGTTCGCTCAGGGCGCTCGAACTGGCGGATGTGTTCGAACGCTATCGCGCGGCACTCCTCGAGCGAGACCTCTTCGACTACCAGGACATGATCAACGAGGCCATCGAATCGCTCGAAAACCACCCCGACTTCCTCTCAGATCTCCAGGATCGCTATCGCTACCTGCAAGTGGACGAGTTCCAAGACACCAACGGCTCACAGATGCGCATCGTGAGCCTCCTTTGCCAAGGGCTCGAGCAGCCGAACGTGATGGCCGTGGGCGACGACGACCAGGCGATCATGCGGTTCCAGGGCGCCTCCGTCACGGGGATCCGCCAGTTCCGCGAGCGCTTCGATCCGGTTTCGGTGGTACTCAAGAAGAACTACCGCTCCACGCCCGCGCTCGTGGAGCTCGGCCAGAAGGTGGCGAACCAAATCGTGAACCGCCTCGTGAGCGGCGAGGACAAGGCCATCGAAGCCGCGCGACTGGATAATGACCAAGACGAGTTCTTCGTGCGCATCTTCGAGGGCGCGGATATCCAATACGACGCGGTGGCGACGGACATTCGGCGCCACATCGACGAGGGATTCGTCGCGAATGCGAAGAAGCCCGAAGAGGCCATTGCCGTCATCGCCTCCAAGCACGCGAGTCTTCGCGCCCTCATACCCTACCTCTCGGCCCGTGGCGTGCCCTTCACCTACCGCGTGAACGCGCAGCTCACGGAAATCGAATCGCTCCAGACGTTCTTTGCCCTCCTCAGGGCCGTCTGCGCGCTCGCCGATGGCGATGTGCGGCGTACGGAGTCCGAGCTCACGCAGATCGTGGCGTCGCCAGAGCTCGGGCTCGATCCCCTCGACGTCGTGACCTTCATGGTGCAAGCCCACCGCTCGCATGACGGGTGGCTCGCCGAGCTCGGCCGTTCGAGCATCCCACGACTGAGGAAGCTCCACGACGAACTCCTCGGATGGGCGGCCAAGGCGCCGAGCGCGCCGGTGCGCGAGCTGATCTTCGAGATCGCGCGTCCGCTCATCGCCTACTACGAGGCCCAGGAGGAGGCCGACCCCCTCGCTGCCGCGCAATTCCAAGCGGGCGTGCGTCGCCTGCTGAAGCTTGCCGAAGACGAGCTCCACGCAGCGGCGATCGAGCAACGGGCGCTTCGTCTGCCCCAGGTGATGGACCTCTTCGCGCGCTGCCGGGATTTCAAGATTGAGATCGATGCGTCGGTGCCGCTCGGACGCCCCGACGCCATCACGCTCACCACCGCACACGGGTCAAAGGGCCTCGAATACGACCTCGTCTATGTGATCGACGCCGATCAAAACACTTGGCATCGCTCGGGGTCGAGCCGCGGCATGCTCCCCAAGAACATCCTCACGGGCACGGAGCCGCACGACGAGGACGTCACTCGCTTGTTCTTCGTGGCCATCACTCGCGCCAAGCGCTTCCTCGAGATCACGAGCGCGGAGGAGATTCCCATACGCGAGCTCGAGGGCAACGTGGAGGCAATCCCGGAGAAGGTGGATCCCGATTCGCTTTCCCGCATCATCGAAGTGAACTGGCGCGATCGCATCGCCGTTTCCACGCCGGAGCGCGGCGCGCTCCTCACGGATGACGACCTGCCCGACCACCTCTCCGCGAGCAGCCTCAACAACTTCGTCACCTACGTGCCCGGGTGCAAGAACAGCGTGCTCCACCCCGCGAAGAGGATCCTCGGCGCGCCGAGCGCGCCTTCCGCCTCGCTGGACTTCGGAAACCTCGTCCACGCCTATCTCGAGGAATACGCCACCCGCGTGCTTGAAGGGCGCGAATCCGCAGGGCCCCTCGCGGATAAGTATCGCGAGCTCGTGCGGTGGCTCGATTATCCAAGCGACGACGTGCGCCTGATGGTCAATCGCTTCGAGCGCATCGTGCGCACCTTCACGCCGCAATTGCCCGCGCTCCTTGGCGCCACGCACCGAAGCGAAGCCGAGATCCATGCGCTCACCCCAAGCGGAGTGCCGCTCTACGGCAAGTGCGACGTGCTCATGGTGGACGACGATGCGAAAACGCTCCGAGTGATCGACTACAAGACCGGCCAATCCACTAAGCAGCGCGATGCCTCCTACACGCGCCAGCTCGACTTCTACACGATCCTCCTCGAGAACTCGACGGATTACCAGGGCTATCACGTCACGGATGTGCGCGACATCTTCGTCGAGCCCATGTATCGCACCACGGGAGACCTCGTCGAGGTGAAGAGCCACACAACCTCGCCCGAAACGGTCGAGCATCTCGAAAAGCTCATCGATGCCGTCTGGCGTCGCATCCAAACGCGCCGCTTCGACACCTCGGACTTCGAGAAAAGCGAGGAGTTTCGCGACCTCATGGCGAAGCACGAGCGCGGTCTGCCAGCCAAGCTCCAGAGGCTCTACGAAGATTGGCTCATCGCCACCGCATAGCAATGAGGAGCTCACTTGTTGGCTTCGTGCAGCAAACGAGGAGTCGGGGAGTCAGCGAAACGTCAGCGAGGCGCTCTCGTTAATCCTCGCTTCAACAAGCAATGAGCCAGAAACGAGCAAAACGTCAGCGAGGCTTTTCAGAGTACCCGAGATAGGGCCGATCGTGGAGGCGCGGCGTACCTAGGTACGTAAGCCTCCAGGATCGGCCCTAGATTGGGTGCTCTGGAAAGCCGCAGCGTCGAGCTGTAGCTGAGATCGTGGCTAGATGGGGTGCATCCAGCGTCTCGCGGCGCCGGCTACGGATGGGGATGCTCCACATCCGGCTCCACGACCACGAGTGTGTAGTCCTTCGAGCCGTAGCCGCGCTCGGCGGCAAAGTCGATCGTCTTCGTTCCCATCTTCGATTCGATGCGCTCAAGAAGTGTCGCCGCGCCGGGGTCGTCGGACGCCTTCACCGCGTCGATGCAGGCTTGGTCGATCGCCACGGGGTCGAGGCTCGCGAAGATGCCGATGTCGCCCATGCAGGGATCCTTCGCCACCGCGCAGCAATCGCAGTCCACGGAGAGGTTGCACGCGATGCTCACGTAGGCGATCTGGTTGCCGAAGTGGTTCACGATCGTCTCGGCCGCCTCGGCCATGCCGCAGAGGAAGTCCTCCTGGCTCGCGAGCTTATCCCAGAACTCGGCTTGCTTCTTCGTCGCGCCGGCGGTGTGGATGTTCGTTTTGCCAGCGTTCGACGCACACCCGATGGCGAGCTGCTTGAGCGCGCCGCCGAAGCCGCCCATGGGGTGGCCCTTGAAGTGCGAGAGCACGAGCATGGAGGGGTAGTTCGCGAGGTGCTTGCCCACGTAGTTCTCATGGAGCACGCGGCCATGCTCGATGGGGAGCACGAGGTCGGGCCCTTCGGAATCCATGATGTCGACGTCGAAGTACTTCGACCACTCGTGCTCGGCCATGAGCTCTTCGTGCTTTTCAGTGGTGTCGCGCGCACCGTCATAGGCCGTATTGCACTCCACGATCGTGCCGTCCACCTCGTCGATCATGGGCTTCATGAACTCCGGACGCAGGTAGTTCTGGTTGCCGCGCTCGCCGGAGTGCACCTTCACGGCCACCTTGCCCGGGAGGTCGGCGTCGAGCATGTGGAAGATCTTGACGACGTTTTCGGGCGTGATTTCCCTCATGAAATAGACGACGGGCTTTGCCATGGAAATCCTCCGTTCGCAGGTAATGCGGTCCGAAATCAAGTCTAGCCGATGGTGTGGCGCGCAAATTCCGCTTCGTAGGCCGCGAGGGTGCGCTCATCAAAGCAACAGAAGACCACCCGCATGGCGCACTCGGGGTGCGCCTCGAGCCATCCGCGCACCGCTTCGACCGCCACGCGCGTCGCCGCGCCGAGCGGGTAGCCATAGACGCCGGTGGAGATGGCCGAGAAGGCGACGCTCGAGAGACCCCGTTCGAAAGCGAGGTCGAGCGAGGCGGTGTAGCAGCTCGCCAGGAGCTCAGCAGAGCGCTCGGGCGTGTGGCGCGCGTAGATCGGCCCGACGGCGTGGATCACCCAACGCGCCGGCAGGCGATATCCGGAGGTGATGCGCGCCTCGCCCGTGGGGCACCCGCCAAGTGTGCGGCACTCCTCGAGAAGCCCGGGGCCCGCCGCGGAATGGATGGCACCGTCCACGCCCCCGCCGCCGAGAAGTCCCGAGTTCGCGGCGTTCACGATGGCGTCGACCTCGAGTGTCGTGATGTCGCCCAGCCAAGCCTCCATGGTCGACCTCCCCACGCGCACCATCGCGCACCTCCTTCATCGACTGCGTCCATGGTAGTTCGCTTTTTTTCAGGAACCCTCAAGTGTTTGAAAGGGGATTTCCGTGGGGAAACTGCGGGCGGCGCAGGCCGCGCTCAGTCCACGACCTACGAAAGGGCGATCACATGGAAGAGACCACCTCCACCGCCGTACTCCGCGCGCCTCGTCCCGAAAGCGACGAGGCTCCTCGCCAAACCCAAGAGACATCCCCCACCTTCACCGACCTCGACGCGTACCTCTTCCACGAGGGCACGCACTACGGCGCCTACCGCAAGCTCGGCGCGCACCTCGCCGAGGAAGACGGCAAGCCGGGAGCGCGCTTTGCCGTCTTCGCACCGAACGCGCGACGCGTGGCGGTGATCACCACCGCAAACGACTGGGACGAGGCTCAAGGCGAGATGCGACCCTCGGCCTCAGGAGTCTGGGAGGCCTTCGTACCCGGCGCCGTCGCGGGAGATTCCTATCGCTACGTCGTCGACGGCGCGGATGGCGTGCGCCGCTACAAGAGCGACCCCTACGCCTTCTTCGCCGAGCGTCGCCCGCAAAACGCGAGCCGCATCTTCCCCCTCGACGGCTTCGAGTGGAGCGACGAGGCCTACCGCGCACAGGAGAGCAACAAGGACGTACTCGAGCGCCCGATGGCGATCCTCGAGGTGCACCTCGGAAGCTGGCGCAAGGACTACGAGGCCGACCCCGAAAGCGGCTTCATGAACTATCGCGAGCTCGCGCGCGACATCGCCGCCCACGCGAACCACATGGGCTACACGCACGTCGAGCTCATCGGCATCTGCGAGCACCCGTTCGACGGCTCGTGGGGCTACCAGGTGACGGGCTACTATGCGCCGACCTCGCGCTACGGCACGCCCGACGACTTCCGCTCCTTCGTGGACTACCTCCACAACCACGGCATCGGCGTCATCCTCGACTGGGTGCCCGCGCACTTCCCGAAAGACGACTTCGGCCTCGCGGACTTCGACGGCACGGCGCTCTACGAGTACGCGGATCCGCTTCGCGCGGAGTTCCCAATCTGGGGCACGAAGGCGTTCGACCACGGCCGCCCCGAGGTGAAGAGCTTCTTCATCTCAAACGCGCTCTACTGGCTGAACGAGTTCCACGTGGACGCGCTTCGCGTGGACGCCGTCTACGCCATGCTCTGCAACAACTTCAGCCGAAGCGAGTGGCGCCCGAACGCCTACGGCGGCGCCGAGAACCTCGAGAGCTTCGAGTTCTTCCGCCACGTGAACTCCGTCGTACGCGACCAGTCCTCGGGCTACCTCATCGCCGAGGACGTGTCCTCCATCCCCGGCATCACCACCTCGCCCGAGCAGGGCGGCCTCGGCTACCTCTTCAAGTGGAACATGGGGTGGATGAACGACGTGCTGCGCTACGCGGCAACGAGCGTGGATGGCAAGCACGCCGACCACGAGGACCTCGTGCACTCGCTCGACTACGCGTTCAACGAGAACTACGTGCTCGAGTTCTCGCACGACGAGGTGTCGCCGGGCAAGGGATCGCTCCTTTCGCGCCTGCCGGGAAGCGAGCTCGATCGCTTCGGCGCGCTGAAGACGCTCTACACGTTCCAGTTCACGCATCCGGGCAAGAAGCTGCTCTTCATGGGGCAGGACATCGGCGTCGTGGATGATTGGGACTACGCCTCCGGCCTCGACTGGGCCCTCGCCGACGAGCTCGGGCACCGAGACGTGCGCGAGACCGTGCGCGCCCTCCTCGCCCTCTATCGGAGCCACCCCGCGCTCTCGAGCGATTCGATGGACCCCTCGACCTTCGAATGGGTGAGCAGGAACGACAGTGCGCGCTCGACCATCGCCTTCATCCGCAAGAACCCATGGAACCTCGACGGCGCGCTCCTCGTGGTGTGCAACTTCTCACCGAGCCGGATCGACGACTACACCGTCGGCGCGCCGAAAGGCGGGCTTTACGAGCGCGTGTTCACCACCTACGACCAGCTCCCGGGCGAAGGGGGAAGCGGCGTCGCGCCCCTCACGGCCTACGAGCACGAGTGCGACGGCCGCCCCTACACGCTCGCCTACGGCCTTCGCCCCTACGAATCGGTCATCTTCGAGGTGCCGAGGTAGCGGCGCCAAACAGGGAAAGCGAGAAGCAGGCGGCCGCTTTGAAGAGCGAAGCCCGTGCTACGATGGCCTGACCCGCGGTGCGCATCCGCGGGTGTGCCTGCGAACTCCAGGAGGGCCATGAAGCGCTCGACGATCCTCTCCCTGTTCGGCTCCTTGCTCGCCGCGTCCGCGGTGGCGGCGACGCTCACGAGCGCTCCGGCCCCCGCCGTGGGAGCCCCCTCTTCAACCACGCCCGCGGCGAGTAGCGCCACCGTGAGCGCGAGCGTGTCCGCAGACGAGACGTTCATCAATCTCAGCGCCTCGGGCCGCGGGGTGCGGGACGCCTCGCGCGTGCTCTTCCGCATCTGGCCCGAGGCGAGCGGCGCCGCGAGCGCCATTTCCTACGAGGCCGTGCGCGCCGAGGACGGCAGCTGGCACGCGACCACCTTCATCGCGGGCGACCCCGCGGGAAGCGTCCGCGTACCCTACAGCTGCGACGTCGTGAACGCGGTGCATCGTCTCTACAACCCCTGGGAATCCGCGCACCTCTTCACGAGCAGCGTCGAGGAGGCAAACGGCCTCGCGGAGGCGGGTTGGCGCTACGAGGGAGTCGCGTGGATCCAGCCCGAGAGCGCCGTAGCCGAGGCTCCCACGGACGGCGCGGAGGCGCGCGCCGCGGACGAGGATGCGAGCACCGCGCAGGACGCCGACACGAGCACGCCTAGTAGCTCTGAGGATACGGCCGGCGACGCCGCGGACGACGACGCCACCGTCGGCGATGTGCCCGACGGCGACGCCACCGACGGCACGGACACCCCGAGCGAGCCCGAGGAGCCCGCGCCCGCCAACGCGGTCTATCGCCTCTACAACGAATGGAGTGGTGAGCACTTCTACACCACCGACGTGAGCGAGTACGAGGGCCTCGGCAACATCGGCTGGACGCGGGAGAAGATCGCCTTCCTCTCAGACGAGGCGAAGGCGGCGCCCGTGTATCGCCTCTTCAACCCTTACGAGCAGAAGAACACGCATCACTTCACCGCGAGCGAGGAGGAGTACGAGACCCTCAAGGCGAGCGGCTGGGAAGACGAGGGCATCGCGTGGTACGGCTGCGCGGTGAACCCCGACGGCACGTGGAGCGCCGTCTCCGAGGGCAAGACCTTCGCGAGAGGCGGCGACTACCAGGTGGAGGCCCTCGCGCTCGCCTCGAGTGAAGAGACCGACACGCCCTCGGCGAGCGCCGACGCCGATTCCGGCGTCAGCGTCGACGAGGGCGTGGAAAGCGATTCCGCGTCAGCCACGAGCGAGGTCGTGGGAAGCGCGACCTTCTCGATCACCACACCCACCGCCTCGGCGCACGTCGAGAACATCGACAACGCCCAGGGCACGTTCGAGGTCGTCGTGGACGAGATCTCCTCCCCCTCCGGCGTCGCGAAGGTGCAGGTGCCCACGTGGTCGAGCGAGAACAACCAAAAAGACATCGTGTGGTACGACGCAGAACCCGAGGGAGACGGCAGCTACCGAGCCCAGGTGCGGGTGTCCAACCACACGTTTTCGCGGAGCTTCGTGAGCCACAGCTACGTGACGGCGGGAAACGGCGTGATGGTGAACGTCGAGCAAACCCCCACCGAACTCACCCTCGCGAACTACTTCACCATCGAGGGCGGCCCGTACACCTATTCCGCGCGACTTTACAATCCCGGGAGCGTGAGCCGCGTACAGGTGTCCGCGTGGTCGGATGCCGGCGGACAGGACGACCTCGTGTGGTATGACGCCAAAGACCAGGGAAATGGCTGGTGGACGGCCACGATCGGCACGGTGAACCTGCGCCACTCCGGCACCGTCCACGCGCACGCCTACGCCGATGGCGAATACCGCAACGCGCGCGACTTCTCCGTCCAATCCTGGGAGCTCATCACCCCCGCCCAACGCTCGATGAACGAGCGGGTGAGCGGACTCTCGAGCCCCACGGGCTACCTCCTCGCCGTGGACACGAAGAACTGCTTCGTGGGCGTCTACACCGGCAGCCGCGGAAACTGGAGCAACAAGGCGTACTGGGTCTGCGCGCCGGGCGCGAATGCCACGCCCACGGTGAAGGGCGTCTTCCACGTGGGAAGCCGCGGCTATGCGTTCGGCCACGGCTACACCTGCTACTACTGGACGCAGTTCTACGGCGACTACCTCTTCCACTCCATTAAGTACTACCCCGGCACGTTCGACGTCCTCGACGGGACGCTCGGCCAGCCCCGCTCGCTCGGCTGCGTGCGCCTCGCCATCGAGAACGCGAAGTGGATCAACGAAAACATCCCCTCCGGCACCACCGTGCTCGTGTACTAGGGAGCTCATACGGTTCCAGTCCGCATCTCCCCCGCTATGGCACGTCAAATTAGGAGGATGCGGGCTCTGAACGCCTACACCAAGCCGAGGGTGTCGCGGAGACAGGCGCGGTCCCAAGTGCCGCTGTCGTTGTAGCTCTCGCTATCGAAGACGTCGTGCTGGCTCCCGGCGAGCGCGCCGTTCTCGGCGAGCGCCGCGGCCTCATCGCGGTCTGAGAGGCTGCCGCACGCGAAGCTCACGTTTTCCGCCTCAGCGCGATCGAGCCACGTGCCACCCTCGTCGCTCGTGGCGAGCGCGCTCTCGGGATCTCCGAATTCGCTCACGTAGACGGGAAGCCCGCTCGCGATCACGGCTTCGAGCCGCTCATCGAGCCCCTGGCCCGCGGAAACCATCTGGTTGGAATCAATGCCGTAGAGCACGTTCTCGCCCGCGGTGTCGCTGAGCGGCTGCTCGGAAAGGCTCGTGGTGCTCGCGCCCGCTGGCGCGCCTACGATCACCACCGCGTCGGGATCGTTCGCGCGGATGGCGCCGATCACGTCCTCGGCGTAGGCCTTCACGTCGCTCCAAGGCACCGAGCTCGCGCTTTCGTTGCAGATCTCATAGAGCACGTTGCCCTGCGCTCCATAACGCTCGCTCACCTTGGAGAAGAAGGCGCGCGCCTCGTCCACGTTCGAAAGCGGGTTTCCGTTGTTGAGCACGTGCCAGTCGATGATGGCGTAGAGCCCCTCGCGCGTGGCCGCGTTCACGCCCACGTTCACCTGATCAAGCAGGTCGGCCGGGGTGTCGCCGTTCACATGCCCGCCGTTTTCACCGGTATAGAGCTCGAAGCGCAGGCTGTTCGCGCCCCAGTCCTCGGTCTCCTTCTCGAGCGCGGGGCTTCCCACGTAATCCTCGAGCCACGTGAGGCCGTGGGAGGAGATGCCACGAAGTTGGAATGGCTCGCCAGACGCGTCCACCAGGCCCGCCCCCTGCACGCTGAGCGCGCCATGGGCGGAAACGGGAGTGGGCGCGAGGTCGGCGGCATCCGTGCTTGCCGCGAGGTTCGCGCCCCCCGTGAAGGTGGCGGAAGTGGTGGAAGCGGGACGCACGCCGCTCATCTCGAAGGCGAGCGGGGTGGCCATGGCGACGGAGCCCCCCGTGCCGGCAGTGCCCAGAAGGCTGATCAAGCTGCCCGTGCACGCAATGGAGACGGCGATCACCGAACCGTAGAAGAGGTCGCGGATGCGAAATGTCGTGCTCTCGTGGCGGCTCATGATCGTGCCTTCCCCGTCTGTGGCTCCGATCCGGCTCCGCCCGATGCCGTATCCTTGCGTTGCGGGGCACGTACCCACGAGAGCTTTCAGCTAGCTTAAAGAAAGGCGTGATTGTGGAAATTCTGAGCAAGCTGACGCCGATGGATTGGTTCCTCGTCGCGCTCGTGATCGTGCTCAGCATCACCACGGTCTATGCCATCTATCGCATCATCCGCGCCATAGTCGAAGAGGTGCGCGAGCAGCGCAAGATGAAGGAGAAATACGAGGCCCAGAAGGCGGAACGCGAATCGGAACGCGAACGAGAGGCCCAGATGCAGACGGCCATCGAGCTCCGTGCGCAAGCGCGCGGCGAGACCTCTGAACGGGGCGAATGAGGCCACGCGCTATGCCTGGCCTTGCGGTGTATCTCGTGGCACGGATGGGCTTAGGGTGTAGCGAATTGCGCCACGCCCAGCCTTAAGGTGTACGAAATGAGGCAAAAACGGGCGTTTCCGGCTTGTTTTCCTACACCGCAAGGCCACCCGTGCCACGAGATACACCGCAAGGGCTCAGGCGCCAGATTCTCGTACACCCCAAGCTGCCCTACGCCGTGCTTGGCGCAGGGATGCAAGACATGAGGGACGGTTCTTTTGTCTTGCGGGTTTACCGCACGCGCTTGCGCACGAGGTGGAGAGCGGCGCCGAGGAGCGCGAAGCCGCTCGCGGCGAGCGCCACGGGGAGCACGAGGGGCCTGTCGTCGCCGGTCTTGGGGATGACGGAGACGGGCGCCTTGTGCGGCGAGACGCCGGTGCTCGGGCCGCTGGGGCTTACGCCGTCCGGCGCATTGGGTGTCGAGGTGCCATCCGGTCGATCGGGGCCACT
>CANQOF010000027.1 GCA_947625405.1 uncultured Atopobiaceae bacterium
CTTTCCCTCTCCTCTGCGCTTTGGGTGTAGAGGTGCTCGCCCGTCCATTGGTTGTAGAGGCGATAGGTCTCCACGGGATCAGCGGCGGTGGGCGGGTTTTCTGGATCGTACGCCTCGGTCGTGAGGTTTATCGGATAGTTATCCCACACGTAGAACGCCGCGGCGGCGTCGCCATTGCGATCGCTGGCATAGGGTGCGGCGGCCGCGACCATCGCGTCCGACGCGTCTCGATACGCCTTGACGTCAGCCTGGATCTTCTGGAAGTCGGGGTCAGTGGGATCGAGGGACACTTGCCCGGAGAGCATGCGGTTCACGCTCTCCTCGTAGGCGGGAAACGCCTTGTCGATGGCCGCCTCGAGCGTGGAGAAATCCACGCCGGCGAGCGCCGCCTCGGCCTTCGTCTTGGCTTCGGCAAGGCTCGTCGAGAGGTCGGTCCAGGTGTAGTTCTCGTACTCGTAGGAGCCGTCCGCGTACTCCACGCGCTTGCCGGGCTGGCCGAGGAAGCTCTCGCCCTCGTTCACCACGGTGGTTCCCCACTTATCGTGGTACGGGTTCGTGACGATCGTCGCGACGTCCTTCGCCTGTCCCTCGGCGCCGAGCTTCGAGTAGTACTGGTTCTGCTGCACCTCGTAGGAGCCATTCGGGAGCGAGGTCGTCACCACGATGGCCACCACATCTCCCTTGTGCGCCACGATTGGCTGGTCCACCTCGGCGCGGTGGAATCCACCATAGGGGTAGTGCGCGTCCTTCGACCACACGAGCTCGCCGTCGGTGGGCGTTTCGGCGCCGTCATTCAGGAGATAGATGTCGTAGCGCACGTCCACGTCATAGCTCACCGTGATTGACGTGACGTCACGCAGCACGGAGTCTTCGGCGATCTCGTACACGTTCGCCGCGCTCGTGACCGCGTCGTAGGTCTTGCTGTTCTGCTCGCCCGGCATGTAGGAGTACTGATACTGGCTGACGGCGCTCTCCCCGCTCTCCTTGCCGAAGGTGAGGTCGTCGTCATAAGGGGTCACGAAGTCGTAGGCCTCGGGCAGGTAGATGCTCTGGTCGTAGTAGCTGAGGTAGAAGTAGCCGGTGCCATCGATGCCCCATGTGGCCTTGTCCATGCCAACGGCATCGGTTCCGCCCCAGCTGTTCTTCACGATGAAGGCGCCGTCTGCGGGCGGTTGATGGTCGACGTTGAAGTTCGTTGCCGGATACGAATCGTCGTAGCCCACGATGCACACCTCGTGGCCCGGCGCGGCGACCTCATAGGTGTAGTGCGCCCACGTGTCGGTGTTGATGTAGTGGCCACCCGTCGCGGTTTGGCCGGGCGTGGACTGATCCGCCGCGAAGCCGATCGTCACGGCGCGGCCGGCAAGGAGCTGGTCCTTGATGGCGTCAAGGCCTTGCGGGTTGAAGGTGTAGGTGTAGGCGCCGTCTGGCGTTTTGTCCTGAGAGGCGGGAGACGGCAGGAAGAAGCTCTCCTCGAGCTCCATGGACGCGTAATCGCGCCACTTCTCGTCGATGGACCAGTCACCGGACTTCACGGGCCACATCTCGTTCGGGTCCGCCGTTGAGGGTTGGTACTCGTTCGCCGCGTTGTGGTAGGCGAGCGAGGGATCCAGGCCCTCGTCGACGGGGCCGGTGAGCGAGGCGAAGAGCCATGTGGCGTTGTAGACGTTTCCGCCCTGGTAGATGGCGCTCGATTCGGTTGTAGGGTCGGCCTTGATGGAGAAGCCCTCACCCTGCTGGCCGTTCACGCTGCTCTTGAGGGGCGTAAGCGAGAACCACGCAAGGTGCTTCTCGGAGAGGTTGAGCGTGTTTGCGGGGTCCGTGACGGGAAGGCCCATCTCGGAAAGATAGGCGCTTTCCGCCGCCGCGGTGGCACCGAAGCTCCAGCATGTGGCAAACGGGTTCTGGTTCTTCACTGGCGTGACGAAACTTCCCGTTTGGCCGCGGAAGGTGGCGTTGCGGAGGTCGAACCGCGTCGGGCGCGTGGCCATCTCGCTCGCGGCGTTCTCGAGCTTGAGCGTGGAATCAGGGCTCGTGTAGTCGGTGCGATCGACGAGCTCGCCCTTCGTGACGCTCTCCGAGAGTTCCTCCTCGCTGAGGGTGCCGTCGAGCTCGACGACGTTCACGACCTCCTTTTCACCATCGTCGGCCTTTGCGGCCGGCGCAATGGCGAGACACACGGCGAAAAGCGCCGCAACGATCCCCAAAGCGGGGACGAAAAGACGAGCTGACTGCTTCATTTCGTGCCTTTCAACTCGAACATTCGGCAACGACAGATTGAGATTACAGATTATGCGAAACGGCAGCGAGGCCCTTCGTGAATCCTTGCTCAACAAGCAGAGAGCTAGGGACGAGCTAAACGTCAGCGAGGCTTTTCAGAGTGCCCGAGATAGGGCCGATCGTGGAGCCGTAGCGTACTTCGCTACTCGAGGCTCCAGGATCGGCCCTAGATTGGGTGCTATGGAAAACCGCAGCGTCAACTGGCTGAGTACCAGGCCACGCCCTCGAACCTCCAGCCGCTCAGAAGGAGCGCGTCCCTTTCCTTGACGTTTGCCGTGAAGTGGTGGGTGAAGGTCTTCTCGTAAGGGTTGTAGAGCCTAAAGATCGCACCCTCTCTCGCGGGGTCGGAGTAGAATGAGACGCCCTCGTCTGTCCAGCCCGAATTTGCGAGCGTGTCCTTCTCCACCCTGCTCGTGGTGTAGAGGTGCTCTGCCGTGTAGGGGTTGAAGAGGCGATAGACCGGCACGTTGGACTTAGAAGGCGAGGTCCACGCCTTGCCCTCGTCTGACCAGCCGGCGGCCTTCAGGCTCGCCCTCTCCCCCTCGTTTTGGGTGAAGAGGTGCTCGCCTGTCCACGGGTTGTAGAGGCGATAGGTGTCGACGGTGCCCGCCTCTGCCGGTGGGTTCTCGGGGTCGTAGTCCTCGACGGAGACGATCAGCGGGAAGTTGTCCTGCGCATTCATCGCGTAGCGGCCGCCGTCCATGGAGTTGATCTGGCTCGCGATCGCGTAGACCTGGCTGTTTAGCTGGGAGAACTCAGTTGCGGTCTCGGCATAGGCAGGGTCGCTGGGCTCCATCGCCATAAGCGTGTTGTACACGGAATCGCGCTGGGCGATGAGGTCTTTCACGCCGGAGTCCTCGATGAGGGCATTGCCCTTCGCCTCGCCCTCGTCCACGAGTTCCGTGTAGTCCTGCCAGGTGTAGCCGGCGTAGTCGTAGGAACCGTCGGCGTAGTCGTAGCGCTTCGTGGGCTGGCCGATGAAGCTCTCACCCTCGTTCACCACGGCCTGGCCCCACTTGAGTCCCTCCGCGTTGGGCATCTGCATCTGCGCGGAGAGGTGGTTCATCACCTGGTTGTTCACCACCTCGTAGTTGCCATTCGAGAGCTCGGAGGTGCACACGAGACCGAGCTTCTGGCCGGCCTTCGCCACGATGGGCTTGTCCACCTCCACGCGGTGGTAGCCGCCATAGGGGAGGAACTCGTCATGGGACCACACGAGCTCGCCGTCGGTGGGGTTCTCAGCGTCGGCTTCGAGCAGGTAGAGGTCGAAGCGCGTCTGCGAATTGAAGCTGAAGGTCTGCGTAGAGACGGAGCGCACCACCGAATCGCGCGTCATCGGGTAGATGTTCGCATAGCTCGTCACCTCGTCGTTCACCATGCCGGTGGGGTCGTTCGGCAGGAAGGCGTAGGTGCAGGTGTAGGCCACGTAGTCCTCGCCGCTCGTGCCATAGGTGAGGTCGTCATAGGGCGTGATGAAGTCGAACGCCTCGGGCGACTTGATGCTCTTGTCGTAGTAGCTGAGGTAGAAGTAGCCGTTCGTGATGGCGCCGCCGAAGGAGCCGCGATCGGTGTCCTTGAGGGCGTCGAGCGCGCCCCAGCTGTTCTTGACGATGAAGGCGCCATCTCCGGGAGGCTGATGGCCCTGCATGAAGTTCGACGCGGGGTAGGTGTCGTCGTAGCCCACGATGCAGACGGCGTGGTTCTCACGCACGGGGTTCTGCGGATCCTTCGTGGTGTCCTCGTTGTAGAACTCGTAGGTGTACTGCGCCACGGTGTCCGAACGCAGGTACTTGTTGTCGGGCGACTGGTTCGGCATCCACTGGTCCGCGTGGTACATGATGGCCACGCCGCGGCCGGCGATCAGCTGGTCCTTGATGGCGTCCACGCCGGCTTGGTTGTACTTGTAGACCTGCTTGGTGGGGTCGCTCGTGGCCTCCCAAGATGCCGGGCTCGGGAGGTAGTAGCTCTCCTCGAGCTCGCCGGAGTTTTGGTAGTGGAATTCCTCGGGGATGGACCAGTCGCCGCTCGCGCTCGGCAGCACGACTTGCTTGCCGTTGCTCATCTTCAGGGGGTCGTCGTAGGTGCTCTCGGCGTTGTGGTACTCGAGGAGCGGATCAACGCTCTCGTCGATCGGGCCCACACCCGAGGCCCAAAGCGAGGAGGCCGTCGAGATGAACCCGCCTGCGTTGTAGATGTCGCTCGCGTCGGAACTGTTAGTGTAGAGGCCCTCGCCCGCCTGCGAGCCTTCCTCGACGGGGCGGAACGAGAACCACGCGAGGTGCTTCTCGGAGAGGTTCAGCGCGTTCTCGGCACCGTCCACGAAGGGCACGCCGTACTCGGAGAGCAGCGAGCTCTCCGCCGCGGCGTTCGAGCCGAAGCTCCAGCAGGTGCCCCACGGGTTCTGCATCTTCACGTTCGTGACGAAGCTGCCCGTCTTGCCCCCGAAGGTGGCGTTGCGCAGGTCGAACTTCTCAGGGCGCGTGGACATGGTGGTCGCCGCGTTCTCGCGCTTGAGCGTGGAATCGGCGCTCGTGTAGTCGTCGGGGTCGACGAAGGTGGTCTCGTCGGTGTCGAGCATGCGGTTCGTGAGCTCGTCGGGGTCCTTCGCGCCGTTGAGGTCTACGACGCCCACCACCTCCTTCTCACCGTCCGCGGCCTCGGCCGTGGGCGCGGAGAGGAAGCAAATCGCAAGGAGTGCAGCCACGATCCCGAGCACGGGAACGGCCACGCTACGAAGCTTCTTGATCATGCCTTGCCTTTCATACTGCATCTTGGGGAGCACGCCAGGCCGCAGCCCAAGATCCGCTCTCGCGGGTGCATATATTTAGCTGACGTGCGCATGGTAGCGAACGAACTTTACAACAATTGCGCACCTTGTGAAGTATGCACGAATGCGCATTATCTCTGCACGAATTCCTGCCACCTCCAAAGCTTCTCCGCAAGGGAAGGTTCGCATGCGCCCGTACGTCAGAGCGAAGAATCAAGGAGTTGCACGGGTACCATTAGCAGCAGGTCCTAGAACGATTCCGAGCGCGCGGCAGCACGTGCGCACCCCATCCGCTGAAAGGAGCGGAGCCATGTCCCAGACCTTCACCATCACCGGACGCCTCGCGAGCGCCCATAAGAAGATGGACATCACCGACGCAAGCGGCGAGGTGGTCTACACCGTCGCCGCGAAGGTCGCGAGCGTCCACCACACCACCTACGTCACCAACGCGAAGACCGGCCAGCAGATCGCCGAGATCAACGCCAAGGTGGTCTCGCTCCACCACATCTACTACGTGGACATGGCCGACGGCACGCACTTCCAGCTCTCCACGGAGTTCTTCCACCTGAAGGACATCAAGGACATCCCCGAGCTCGACATGCAGCTCCGCGGCAACATCATGGACTTCAACTTCACCATCGTCGACGCGACGACGAACGAGGAGCTCGCCCGTGGCCACCGCCGCCTCGCGAGCCTGCATCGCATCTACGACCTCGAGGTGCTCGACGAGCGTAAAACCGACGAGCTCGTGTGCATCTTCGTCGTCCTCAAGCGCATGATCGACATCCGCAAGAACTCCGACCTAGCGAGCATCGGCACCACGTACTAGCGGAATCGTTCCTCGCAATAACCGTGGAATCCGGGACACGCAAAACGTGAGCGAGAGGCGCTGGGGTGCCCCAGATACGGGGGATTTTCAGGGCGTAGCGTACTTACGCTACGTGAGCCCTCAAAATCGCGCGTAGATGGGGTGCCCCAGCGTCTCGCAGCGTCAAGCCGGCAACCACCTGAACGCGAGCGCCGTGATGTCGTCCGAGGGCTCCGCGCCGTTCACGAAGGTGTGGACGTCGGCGAGCACCGCGTCCACGAGCTCCTCGCTTGGGGCCTCGCCACCAGCCGAGGCCTCGATCTCCTTGAGCTTTGCGTCGAGACGGTCCTCGCCGTATTGGGCCTCTTCGGGGTCCATGGCCTCCGTCACGCCGTCGGTGTAGAGGAAGAGGCCCCCGCCGGGTGCAAGCTCGAGCGTCTCGGTCTTGTAGCGCACCATGTCCATGATGCCGATCATGAGGCCCTTGCGCGCCTCGAGCCACGTGCCGTGGGCGCCGAGGATCCACGCGGGGTTATGCCCTCCGTTCGCATAGGAGAGGATGCCGCTCCTCGTGTCGAGGATGCCGATGAACACCGTCACGAAGAGCATCGCGTCGTTGTTCTCGCAGAGCGCCTGGTTTGCGCGTGTGAGCGCGAGGCCCACGTCCTCGGGATGCGCGTGCATCTGCTCGCGGAGGTCGGCGAGCGCGCGCATCATGAAGAGCGCGGCCGGCATGCCCTTTCCCGAGACGTCCGCCATGATCACGCCGAGGTGCGTCGAGTCGATGCGGAAGGCGTCGTAGAAGTCGCCGCCCACGTCGCGCGCGGGCGTCATCGATGCCGCCACCTGCACGCCGAGATCCTTGTCGAGCTCGGCGAAGTCGTGCGGCACGGCGCCTTGCTGGATCCCCTTGGCGGTTTCGAGCTCCACCTTCACGCGTTCGTTCTCGGCCGTCACGCTGCGCATCTCATCGAGGTAGCTCACCATCGAGGCGCGCATCGTGTCCGTGTCCTCCACGAGGTAGGCCACCTCGCCCGAGGGCTTGAGGTCGCCCATGTCCACGGGGTCCTCGGCCCTCGCCTTGGCCTCGGCGAGCGCGTCGCCGGCCACCCCCGCGTCCACCGCCTTCTGATAGTCCGCCATCTCCTGCGGAAACGCCCGCGTGGTCTCCGAGAGTCGCTCGATGGGGATGGTGAAGCGCGTCTGCAGGTAGCGGATGACGAGGATGCCGAAGGACCACAGCACGACGATGATCACGTCGCCGAGGATGAATGACGCGACGACGAGCTCGATGATGCTCTCGGCGCCGTTCTCGCCCTCCGGGTAGATGAAGACGTACATCGAGAGGATGAGCCCGAAGAGCACCACCGTGGCGAGCGCGGCGAACACGAGCACGATCCGCTGGGTGAGCGAGAGCGAACGGCGCTGCTGGTAGGGCACGACGATCCAACTCGCGGGAATGGGGGTGAGCGGGCTCGCCTCGAGCGCGATGAGGAGTACGATGCCGAGCGTGAGCGCGATCGACGTCATCATCAGGAACTCCGACATCACCCCCCACGCGTAGCCGCTCGCGATGTTCATCTGCGTGGCGGAGAACCCCGCAACGAGCGAATACGCGAGGTTCGCGAGGATGAGGATCCAGAAGAGCTTGGCGAGCGCCCCCGCGCGCGAACAGCGAGGATAAGGGTCGGCGGAACTCGCGTTCACCGCGTACCACAGGAAATGCGGCAGGAAGACATAGACGAGGATGCCCGCGAACCACACGCCGGGATCAAAGACCGTCACCCCCGTGGAGAGGCAGACGATCGCCTCCGCCACGGTGCATCCCACCATCGCTGGCCATCCGAGATAGAGGCACACGATGGGCGCGAAGGAGAAGAAGGGCGACACCGAGAAGTGCTCGGCAAGGAAGTCGCTCGCAAAGAAGCGACCGTCGATGAGGAAGAAGACCAAGAAGGGCACGAACGCGTAGATGGCGAAGCGCGCGGGCGCGCTGAGGTTCCACCCCTGCGTCTCGGACTCCCGATGCGTCGATTCCTGCCCAGGCACCTCCTGCGTGGCGGGTGCGCGTTTCGCCATGCTCGCGCTCCTTCTTCATGGGTGGGTAAATGCACACGCCCCACCGTAGCGGAAAAGCACCACGCGGCCCCCGTCGATTGCCGCGCTATTTACGAAGAACTTATGGGGTAGCTCGCTTTCCGTGCGCCAAGGATGCGCATTCGCGCGAGGTCGCCTACGCGCGCCTTTGGCGCGTACCTTCTCCCCTATCATGCCCTCCATCGGGCAATTGATCCGCCCACAGTAGCGGATCTTGGGGCGTTGCCCCATGGACCACACCAAGATGCAGTGTGAAAGGCAGTTTATGAAACGTAGATATCTCCTGCTCGCCATCCCCATGCTGGGCGTGCTCGGGGCACTCCTCACCGCGGGGATCCTCGGCGCTCCCGAAGCGAAGGCCACGGACGGCGAGAAGGAAGTCTCCCAGGTGGTGGAGCTCGACTCGCTCTCCGAAGGCGAGCTCTCCGGGAGCATCATCACCTCAAGCGGCGCCGGCACGCCGATCGACGCGAATGCGCAGGCCTCCGAGGCGAGCGAGGACGCCGCGACCACCATGGCCGCGCGCCCGGCGAAGTTCGACCTCCGCGACGCCACCTTCAACGGGACCACGGGCAGCTTCGTCACCACGGTGAAGAAGCAGTCCCCGTGGAGCACCTGCTGGAGCTTCGGTGCGAACGCCGCGGCCGAAACCGCCTTCCTCACGGAAAGCGGCATGACCTTCGAGGACAGCAAGACCGAAGCGCACCCAAACGGCCTGAACCTCTCCGAGAAGCACACCGCGTGGTTCACCACGACGCCCATCGCCACGAACTACTTCAACCAGCAGGGCGAGGGCTTCCTGAACAACCCGAACGCCACCGTGGCCTTCGGCGATGGCATGGGCGGGCGCTACATGGCGGGCCAGACGGCCTACGCCACCACGCTCTTCTCGACGCTCGTGGGGCCGGTCGATGAATCCGCCGATCCCTCGCTCGTCTACGCCACCGCCGATGGCGCCATGGAATCGGCCGGCGACGGCACCTTCATGCCCGATCGCTACGGAGACTGGTCCATCGACGAGAATCTTCGCCATGTGGCGAGCATGGAGCTTGAGGAGAGCTTCTATCTCCCGAGCCCCGCGACGTGGACCGGCCCTCAGGACCCCGTGTCGGGCGCCTACACCGGCGAATACAAGTTCAACCAAGACGGCCTCGACGCCATCAAGGATCAGCTGCTCCAAGGTCGCGCCGTGGCGATCAGCTTCCACGCCGACCAATCGCTTCCCGGGCAGACCGTCACGGGCAGCCAGTACATCAACCTCGACACCTGGGCGCACTACACCTATGACGGCGCGGTGATGAACCACGCCGTGTGCATCGTGGGCTACGACGACACCTACCCCGCGTCGAACTTCCTCGCCGACCACCAGCCCGAGGGCGACGGCGCCTTCATCGTGAAGAACAGCTGGGGTTCGCTCCAATCGCCTGACTGGGAGGTCTTCGACTGGGGCATCGACGGCACCGGCTACTTCTACCTCTCCTACTGCGACCACAGCCTCTCCTACCCCGAGGCCTTCGACTTCGTGACGCCGAACGACGACGACCTCACGTTCGGCAAGGGCGACGACGCCGAGGTCGTGGACGAGTACCAGTACGCGTTCATGCCGGGCGATCCCGAGGCGAAGAGCTACGAGAACGTCGTCTCGTCCGCGAACATCTATGAAATCGGTTCGAAGTCCATCATCCGCGACGCGGCCGTCCAGACGCGAAGCCTCGGCACCGACGTGCGCTACGACCTCTACCTTCTGAACAAGGATGCCACCACGCCCACGGACGGCGAGCTCCTCTGGTCGAAGGACGTGCACTACGAGTACGGCGGCTTCCACCGCGCCGAGATCGACCAGCCGGTGACGGCGAACGCGGGCGACAGGATTGGCGTCGTCATCACGACCACGCTTCCGGACGGCAACTACGAGATCCAGCAGAACAAGCGCGTCTCTCGCCACTACATGATGGCCATCATGGCCGACCCGCGAACCAGGCGTGGGGCGAGGCCGTGGTGAACAAGGGCGAGAGCTTCCTCGGCTCTCCGGCCGAGCGCACGGAGTACGCTGACGGATCCTACGAATACGGCAACTACACCTGGACGGACCTCGCGACGAGCCTCGACGCGGGCAAGGCAAAGTTCCAGAACATCCTCGACACCACCGAGCTTGGCACCGCCTACGACAAGGCCATCGACGCGCTGAACGCCTGGATGGACCTCCGCGTGGAGCGCGGGAGCTCCTACGATGACGACGTGCAGGCGCTCCTCGCCGAGTACGCGCAGGCGCAAGCCGAGTACGCCGCGCTCGCAATGCAGCCGGGCCTCGTGCCGGACGACCTCGACGCCGCGTGGTACGCCACGGACAACTACTCCATCACGCTCACGACCACGCCTTACGACGAGTCGAAGCTCCCCGCGCCCGCGAGCCCCGTGGAGACCTATCGCCTCTACAACCAATGGACGGGCGAGCACCTCTACACCCAAAGCGCAGAGGAGAGGGAAAG
>CANQOF010000028.1 GCA_947625405.1 uncultured Atopobiaceae bacterium
GCCCCGACGCACGCGTCGAGGCGCTTCGAAGGCTCTGAGCGTGAAGGCGCTCGGCCACGTCTCCCCTTCCCGAAACCACCCTGGGCGAGGGAGAGTCCTCTGCCCAAGGCTCGCGTAGGACTATGGGAAGTGGGAAAATGAGGTTGGCGCGGCTCCGCACCGCCGCTTCGCGGCGATGGCATCACGGGATCTCCTAAACCTCGTGCCGAGCGTTGCTGTGCCTCTGCCGCAGCTCGTCCATGGCCGTGGACGGGCTGCGGTTTCTCGCTTCCGGTCCTTTTTTAGTTGAGGGGATGCTCTCGGCTCCCGCCGACGAAGAATCGGCAGCAAGGGAGGACATCTCCTTCAACTGCCGAGTTGTCTTCTGGACAGGCCTATTGGAGTGCCCAAGAAAGGGGATGCCCTCCTTGGCTGACACTTCAATAGGTTTTTACGCCCAGTACTCGCGTACTAGACAACTCGGCATTGCGAACAATACACAACTCGCTCGCGCGTCGCAACTCTCGCACCCATTCGCCCGCCAATCCACATCGGCGAGCGGTGGCGCCATGGCTTCGCGAGGCGGGGACACCGCAAGCGGGGACGCTCGGGAAAGTGGGAAATCCGTACGCGACCTCGCGGAGGTGGCACACGAGGTGCTTTCGAACGTCTATCTCGGCAGCATGCGGGCTCGAACGGGGAATCAATCGTGTGAACGCGCCCGAGGATCGCGATAGATCGCACTAAACTGGTGCCGCATCTCACACGCCTCCTCGCGCTCGCGTCGAGCGCCGCCTTGAAAGGGATCTCCCATGGCCGACGAAACCACTCCCCTTCCCGCGCATTGGGATGAGAACGTGAACTACTACGACCTCCCGCGCGTGCGGACGGGCATCAGCTTCACCCCGCGCATCCTCGCCGCCATGCTCGTCGGCGGAAACGCCATGGGCATCAACTGGGCCGCGAAGTTCGCCCACATCGGCGAGATGGAGGTGCCCGAGAACGCCCAGAAGCCGGTCGTGACGGGCGAGTTTGCGAGCTACGGCGGCGAGGTCCTGCTCTCCGTGCTCCTGCCGCCCGACATCATGGGCGACCTCACGGAGACGAAGTCCGTGGACGACGTGCGCGATGGCATGTGGATCCCCGAGGTGCTCGAGGTGGTCACGGGCCGGCTCATGGCCAACGAGGGCGAGGAAGTGGAGCACATCTACGCGGCCTGCAAGATGCTCATGGAAGACGCCGACACGGTGGTCTTCTACTGGGACGCGCACTACGTGATGCACATGCTCGGGCTCGAGCACATCGACGACGGGCAGTTCCACATCGCCTCGCGCTTCTACAACCGCTTCGCCGACGAGGACCCCGTGGGAAGCCTCTTCGCGCTCTTCCTGCTCTCGCTGCTCGGCGCCGAGCATTTCAACCACGTGGTGGAGACCCTCTCCATCTAGCCCGCGAGCCACGCGCGCCAGCGATCAACCTCGCCCCTCGCCTGCGCGAGGCCGCTCTCGTAGGCGGCCTTGAGCTTGGTGGTGCTCGCCGTCATGTAGCTCACGGGCATCACCTTCGGGCAGAACTGGTACACCGTGCCCTCGCGCTCGAGCCGATCGATCTCGTCGAGCTGGGCGTTGTAGAGCGCGGGCCTCGCGAGGAGCGCCTTGTAGACCTCGGGGTAGGGCGCGTAGCAGAGGCGGTAGAGCGCGCGTTTCGCGAGCGTGAGGGGCTTCAGGCGAAAGCCGCGCTCGCGCGTGCGCACGATGAAGAAGCGCTCGAAGCCGTCCGCCCTCGCCGACTCGAGGCAAACCCCGTGGCTCGTCCCCATGCCGCCGTCGATGTAGGCGCGCCCGTCCACCGTGGTGGGCGGCGTGAAGACGGGGTAGGAGCAGGAGGCCTCGATGCGGCGCATCACCTCGGCGGTGTTCGGCATGCTCGACTTCGTCCAGGCGCGCGTCTCGGCGGTTTTGAGGTCGAGCGCCTCGATCTGCAGATCGCAGGGGTTTTTCGCGTAGGTCTCCTCGTCGAAGACGAGGTCGGCCACCACCGAGCGCTCGGGCTTCGATGCCTCGCTCACGGAGATCTCGGAGAGCTCGCCGAAGACGAACTTCGTGTTGAAGAATCCGCGCCCCGTGAGAAACATCGCGATGCCGCCCGCCTCGGGAAGCCCAGGCGCCTCGCAAAACATGCCGCGAGCTCGCGTGATGTCGCGCGAGACGTAATCCGCCGCGAGTTCCGCGCCCGCGGAGACGCCGTAGACCTTGGGGAAGTTGAAGCCCTCTTCGAGCAGCGCCTGGAGCACGCCCGCCGTATAGGCGTTGCGCATCCCCCCGCCCTCGAAGATGAGGGCCACGCTGCCGGTGTTCGGCGCGAGATTGTGCTTCGCATCGCTCATGGGGAGGTTCGTACCCCGTTTGCGAGGGCACGTGGGGCCTTGCATAGAAAGCGCCTCTCCCCGCAAGGATGCGAGGAGAGGCATCTTAATACCCGCTATGAACGGAGCCAAGCTCCCTACGAGATCTCGTCGGGCTCGATGGCTTCCTCGAGGTCGGCGATCATGTCCTCGGGCTTGGGGGCGGGCTCGGCGAAGAACTCGTTCGCGTCGTTCACGTCCACCGTCACGAGATCGCCCTCGCGCACCTTGCCGTCGATCACGAGCGAGGCCACCTTGTCCACCACCTGGCGCTGGATGAGGCGCTTCAAGGGGCGCGCGCCGAACACCGGATCGAGGCCCTCGAGTGCGAGCGCCTCGACGGCGCCGGGGGTGAGCAGGAGCTCGATGCGCTGCGCATCGAGGCGCGCGCGCACGTCCTTCAGCTGGATGTCCACGATCTTCTCGATGTCGTCGAGCGTGAGGGCGCTGAAGACCACCACGTCGTCGATGCGGTTCAAGAACTCCGGCTTGAACGTGGCGCGCAGGGCCTCGTTGATCTTATGCTGAAGCTCCTCGGGATCGCTGACCGCGGCGGCGCTCGCGATGAACTCGCTGCCCACGTTCGAGGTCATGATCACGATCGTATTCTTGAAGGAGACCACGCGGCCCTGGCCGTCGGTGAGGCGGCCGTCGTCAAGCACCTGCAAAAGCACGTTGAAGACGTCGGGGTGCGCCTTCTCCATCTCGTCGAGGAGGATCACCGAGTACGGGCGACGCCGCACGGCCTCGGTGAGCTGGCCACCCTCGTCGTAGCCCACGTAGCCCGGGGGCGCGCCGATGAGGCGCTGCACGGAGAACTTCTCCATGTACTCGGACATGTCGATGCGGATGAGCGCGCGCTCGTCGTCGAAGAGGCTCTCGGCGAGGGCCTTTGCGAGCTCCGTCTTGCCCACTCCTGTGGGGCCGAGGAAGAAGAAGCTGCCGATCGGGCGGTTCGGGTCTGAGAGCCCGGCGCGGCTGCGACGCACGGCGGCGGCGACGGCACGCACGGCCTCGTCCTGGCCCACCACGCGCTCGTGGAGCTCGGCCTCGAGATTCTTCAGCTTGTCCATCTCGCCTTGCATCATCTTGGTGACGGGGACGCCGGTCCACGCGCTCACAACCTCGGCGATCTCGCCGGAGGTGACCTCCTCGTTCAGCACGCCGCCCTCGGCCTGCTTTTCGGAAAGCGCCTGCTCGGCGGCCTCGTAGGCGCCCTCGAGGGTGGGGATGGTGCCGTAGCGGAGCTCCGAGGCGCGCGCGAGGTCGCCGTCGCGCGTGGCGCGCTCCTCCTCGCCCCTCGCCTCGTCGATCTGCCGCTTGAGATCTTGGACGCGATCGATCGCGCCCTTCTCGTTTTGCCAGGCGGCCTTCATGCCGTCGAGCTTCTCGCGCACGGTCGCGATCTCCTCGCGGAGCGTCTCGAGGCGCTCCTTCGAGGCCTCGTCCTCCTCCTTCATGAGGGCCTGCTCCTCGATCTGCAGCTGCGTGAGCTGGCGGTCGACGGCGTCGATCTCGGCCGGCATGGAGTCGAGCTCCATGCGAAGGCGGCTCGCCGCCTCGTCCACGAGGTCGATGGCCTTGTCGGGCAGGAAGCGGTCGGAGATGTAGCGGTTCGAGAGGTCGGCCGCGGCCACGAGCGCGGAGTCGGTGATGCGCACGCCGTGGTGCATCTCGTACTTCTCCTTGAGGCCGCGAAGGATGGAGATGGTGTCCTCCACGCCGGGCTCGGAGACGAGCACCGTCTGGAAGCGCCTCGCGAGCGCCGCGTCCTTTTCCACGTGCTTGCGATACTCGTCGAGCGTCGTGGCGCCTATGGCGCGAAGCTCGCCTCGCGCGAGCGCGGGCTTCAGGATGTTGCCCGCGTCCATGGAGCCCTCGGCGGCGCCGGCGCCCACGATGGTGTGGAGCTCGTCGATGAAGAGGATCACCTGGCCATTCGAGGCCTGGACCTCCTTCACCACGCTCTTCAGGCGCTCCTCGAACTCGCCGCGATACTTCGCGCCCGCCACGAGGGCGCTCATGTCGAGCTCCACGAGGTCCTTGTCCTTGAGGGTGGAGGGCACGTCGCCCGAGACGATGCGCTGGGCGAGCCCCTCGACGATCGCCGTCTTGCCGACGCCCGGCTCGCCGATGAGCACGGGGTTGTTCTTCGTGCGGCGGCTGAGCACCTGGATCGTGCGGCGGATCTCCTCCACGCGCCCGATCACGGGGTCGAGCTTGCCCTCGCGCGCGAGCTCGGTGACGTTTCGGCCGTAGCGCTCGAGCGCCTCGAATTCCGGCCGCGCGTCCTGCTCTCTCACCCTAGAATCGCCGCGGAGCGCCTCGTAGGCCTCCTCCACGCGCTTCGCCGTGACCCCGGCGGTGGTGAGGATGCTTCCCGCCGCGCCCTTGTCGTTGGCGAGCGCGATGAGAAGGTGCTCGGTGGTGACGTACGAATCGCCCATGCGGCTGGCGATCTTCTCCGCGTCCTCGAGCACCTTCACGAGGTCGCGGCCCATGCCCATTTGCGAGATGCCGCCGCCCGTGACCTTCGGCACGCGGGCGAGCGCGCCATCCACCTCGCCCTCGAGCTGGCTCGGGTTCACGCCGATGCGCTCGACGATGGATGCGATGTTGCGGTCCCCGGAATCGAGGAGCGCCTTCAGGAGGTGGATGGATTCCGCCTGGCTGGCATCCGCGTCAGCCGCGATGCCGATGGCCGCCTGGAGGGCCTCTTGGGCGGTGACGGCCAACTTGTCAATTCTCATGGATGCCTCCGTTTGAGGTTCGTGGGTGGTTCAGATGCGCTAGGAGCGCGTGGGGTCGGAGCCCTCGTCGAGAAGTCCGCGAAGGATCTCCGCGGGGCTCTTGCCGTCGTAGGGCGCGAGCTCCGTGATGGTGAGGCGGCTCTTGAGCTCGTGCATCTCGCGCGTCATGTCGCGAAGGCGCGCGCGGAGCCTGTCGATCTCGGCCTCCGCCTCCTCCGCCTGCTCGGACATGTCGAGGATGCGCACGACGCCCGCGAGGTTGATGCCCTCGCTCGTGAGCTGGCCGATGAGGTTCAGGCGATCGATGTCAGCCTGCGAGTAGAGCCGGGTGTTGCCGCGGGAGCGCCCGGGCTGCACAAGCCCCTTAGCCTCGTAGACGCGAAGCGTTTGGGGGTGCATTCCCGTGAGCTGCGCCGCGACGCTGATCATGTAGAGCGGCCGATGGCGGCGATTGGCTCCGGTGCCGTCAGCGGGCTCTGGAACCTGAGGGTTCATGGACGTTCCTTTCAACCGACGGGCGCTCGCGCGGGAGCGCTCGCCTTGCGCGCCGCGCGCCTTAGGCCTGCCGGGCCTTCGCCCAGAAGTCCTCGCGCCACGCGGTGGCGTCGGCTGCCTGCGCCTTCTCCAGGGCCTCGCGCTCCTCCTTGGAGAGCTCCTTGGGCACCTGCAGGCGCACCGTCACGAGCAGGGCGCCGTTTTGGCCCTTCTTCTTCACGTTCGGAGCGCCGAGCTCCTTGAAGCGGAAGGTCTTTCCCTCCTGCGTGCCGGCGGGCACGCGAAGGCGCACCGTCTGGCCCCTCGGGGTGGGGATTTCCACCGTGGTGCCGAGGGCGGCCTCGTAGATGGAGATCGGGAGGTCCATCCGCACGTCGGCGCCCTCGCGGGAGAAGATCGGGTGGTCGGCCACGTGGGTGGTGATCACGAGATCGCCGCGCTCGCCGCCGTTTGCGCCGTACTCTCCGCGCTTCTTGTAGCGGAGCTTTCCGCCTTCCACCGCGCCCGCGGGGATCTTCACCGTGAGCGACTGCTCGTCGCCCGTGGAGGGGATGCGGTAGGTGATCTTTCGCTGCACGCCCTCGAGGGCCTCGGTGAAGGAGACCTCGATGGAGAGCGTGAGGTCGCCGCCCTTGGCTGGGCGCGCGGCGCGGCCTTGGCCCCCGAAGATGCTCGAGAAGTCGAACCCCCCGAAGCCGCCTCCCTCGCCTTGCGCGCCGTCGCCGAAGCCGGAGAAGATGTCGGCCCAGTCGCCGGCGTTCACCGTCGTGGTGTAGGCGCGCCCGCGTCCGCCGTTTCCGCCGAAGTCGGCCCCCGGGATGCCGCCGAACATGAGGATCTGGTCGTATTCCTTGCGCTTCTCGGGGTCGGAGAGGGTTTCGTAGGCCTCGGAGATTTCCTTGAACTTCTCCTCATCGCCGCCCGCGTCGGGGTGGTGCTTCTGCGCGAGCTTGCGGAAGGCCTTCTTGATCTCGTCTGCGGAGGCGTCTCGCTTCACGCCGAGGACGTCATAGAAGTTCTTCGTGGCCATGGCGCAGGATGCCTCCTTTCAGTGGTTCGTCATTTCTGCTGCGTTTGCGCCGCGGGGCTGCGTCTATTCGCCCTCCGCGGGCCGCGTGGGGCCGCCCACGGACACCTGCACCATGGCCGGGCGTATGACCTTGCCGCCCATGGCGTAGCCGAGGCGCAGCACCGCCGTGACGGTATCCGCGTAGACCTCGGGATCCTCGAGCGTGCCCACCGCCTGGCTCTCGAGCGGGTCGAAGGGCTCGCCGAGGGGGTCGATCACGCTCACGCCGTGCTTCTCGAAGACGGTGAGGATCTTCGTGCGCACGGCGCTCACGCCCTGCGCAAGGCCCTGGGCCGCCTCGCTCTCGGCCGCCTCGGCGTGCTCGATCGCGCGCTCGAGGTCGTCCACGGCGGGGAGGAGCGCCTCGATCACGCCCTCCGCCGCCCGCTCGCGCTCGGTGACGCGCTCTTGCGCGGTGCGCTTGCGGAAGTTGTCCCAGTCCGCCTGGAGGCGCTGGTAGCGCGCCTCGGCTTCGTCCGCCGCGGCTTTCGCGGAGAGGGCCTCGTCCTGCGTCTCCGCGAGCTCGGCGAGGAGGCGATCCCGCTCCTCCTTGAGCTTGCCCGCGTCCTTCTTGAGGTCGTCGTTCGCGGCCGCCTCGCCCGCGCGAATGGCGGCTTCCACGAGCTCGGGGTCGAGGTCCTCGGGGAGCTCCACCTCGTTCGGCTCGATGCCGTCCTCGAGGGGCTCTTCGCCCTCGGCGCCGGGACCGTTTCGATAGTTCTTCTTCATCAGGGCTCCTCAGGGGGTACCCCGGGGGCGCTATCGCACCCCCGGGGCGAGAGAGAGGGCTAACGGATGCGCGTTACTTGTCGTCGTCGACGACCTCGTAATCGGCGTCCACCACGTCGTCGTCGCCATTGTTCGCGGACGAGCCGGCATCGCCTTGGACGTTGGAGTACACGACCTCGGCGAGGCGGTGGCCCACCTGCTGGAGCTTCTCGGAGGAGGCGCGGATCGCGTCCACGTCGTTGCCCTCGAGGGCCTGCTTCGCCTCCGCCACCGCGGCGTCAGCCTCGGACTTGAGGTCCGCCGGCACCTTGTCGCCAAGGTCGGCCACGGTCTGCTCGGTGGAGTAGGCGAGGCTGTCGAGCTGGTTCTTGGCCTCCACCTGCTCCTGGCGGCGCTTGTCCTCCTCGGCGTTGGCCTCGGCGTCCCTCACCATGCGATCGACTTCGTCGTCGGAGAGGGCGGTGGAGCCGCTGATGGTGATCTGCTGCTCCTTGCCGGTGCCGAGGTCCTTCGCGGAGACCTTCACGATGCCGTTCGCGTCGATGTCGAAGGTGACCTCGATCTTCGGCACGCCACGCATCGCGGCCGGGATGCCCGTGAGCTGGAAGCGGCCGAGGCTCTTGTTGTCGGCGGCCATGTTGCGCTCGCCCTGCAGGACGTTGATCTCCACGGAGGTCTGGTTGTCGGCCGCGGTGGAGTAGATCTCCGTCTTGCTCGTGGGGATCGTGGTGTTGCGGTCGATCATGCGGGTCATCACGCCGCCGAGCGTTTCCACGCCGAGCGAAAGAGGGGTGACGTCGAGCAGGAGGATCCCCGAGACGTCACCGGTGAGCACGCCCGCCTGCACGGCGGCGCCGTCGGCCACGACCTCGTCCGGGTTCACGCCCATGTTCGGCTGCTTGCCGGTGATGGTCTTCACGAGCTCCTGCACGGCGGGCATGCGGGTGGAGCCGCCCACGAGGATGACCTCGTTGATGTCGGAGATCTTGAGGTTCGCGTCGGCGAGGGCCTTGTTCACGGGCTCCTTGCAGCGGTTCAGGAGGTCGCGGGTGAGGCGCTCGAACTCGGCGCGGGTGAGCGTGTAGTCGAGGTTCTTGGGCGAGTTGTTCACCGAGGTGATGAACGGGAGGTTGATGGTGGCCTGCTGGGAGGCGGAGAGCTCCTTCTTGGCGTTCTCGGCGGCCTCCTTCAGGCGCTGGAGGGCCATCGGGTCGCGGCGGAGGTCGACGCCCTCGTCCTTCTGGAAGCGATCGGCCGCCCAGTCGATGATGCGCTGATCCCAGTCGTCGCCGCCAAGGTGGTTGTCGCCGTTGGTGGAGAGCACCTCGGTGACGCCGTCGGCGAGCTCGAGGAGCGACACGTCGAAGGTGCC
>CANQOF010000029.1 GCA_947625405.1 uncultured Atopobiaceae bacterium
CACGAGAACCAGAAGGTGATCGCGAGCGTCTCCACCATGACGGGCGAGGAGCCCGAGCTCACCTACTCCACCAAAGAGGAGCTCAAGAGCTGGCCGAGGCTCTTTGCCCAGAAGCTCGGGCTCGTGCGGGCGACGGCCCCTGAGGTGGAAGCCGAGGAAATGGCCGCAGGGCCGACCGTCGAGGATCTCGTCGGCAGGCACTGCCAGCTCCTCATCACCTCCGTCATGGAGGAGGGCATGAGAGAACCCGCCAAGATCACCTACGACCTCATCTTCACCTGCTCGGAGCGTGATGCCCTCTACGCGGGCCTCATCCCGGTCTATCGCCTCTACAACCCCTACGACGGCCAGCACCTCTTGACGACCGACGAGCATGAGTACGAAGAGCTCGCGAAGATCGGCTGGCAGCAGGAGGGCATCACCTCCTACCAGGAGGAGGTGGAGCTCTCCGAGGCCACCACCTTCGACGCCCTTCCCGCCGCGGCCGAGAACCTCGTGTATCGCCTCTACAACCCCTATAACGGCGACCACCTCTTCTGCTCGAGCACCGAGGAGGTGCAAGAGCTCGTGCGCCTCAAGTGGGACTTCGAGGGAGCCGTCTTCCAAAGCGCGGACCCGACTGACGAGCACGCCAAACCGGTCTACCGTCTCTTCAACAAGTACATGACGGAGAACGGAGGCGTGGGAGCCCACCTCTACACCCCCGACGCCACCGAATACGAGGAGCTCGGAAAGCTCGGCTGGAACCAGGAGGACGCCTGCTGGTACGCCGCCGCGCTCCCTCCGGAGGAGTAAGGCCGGATTGATCTCACCGAAGGGGGGCTGGTTGCACGGCAACCGGCCCCCCTTAAGGTAGGTGGACAAAATGTGGGGAATAGCTCGAGTTTGCCGTTGGGGGTGGCGGGGAGCTCCATAAAACCAACTCATATCTGGAACTTTTCTGGAGCCTCGAAAAGTGCCCTTAGAATGCCCCCAACTTACACACACGACCGCGACGCGCGCGGTTTTACGCGCTTCGCGGCACTCACATAAAGGCATGCACATGACCATTCGAATTGATGGCCAGGCTCTTCCAAGTACGTGCGCTCGCACGCAGCTCAGGGTGGGAGTTTTCAGGCAGGCGCTCCAAGGCGCCCCCGCCACCCGTTTCCAATCCAACACGATTTCCGAATAGCGCTGACTTTCGTCGCGTCTGTCTTCAGGCGAGGTGGTTGCCATGCGTAAGAAACTTGAGCGATTTTTCGCGTTCGCGTTCACGGCCCTCATGGTGTTCGAGTGCGTCCCGGCCCTCGCATGGGCTGAGGCGGGGGAGGCGCTCGCCGATTCCCTGGACACCGGGGCGCAAACGCTCGAGCTCGGCGACGACGAGCTTTCCGGCGAGGTAGAAGCCGCGCCGGAGTCGAGCGACGCCGCAGACGAGCAGGATCCCGCGGGCGATGCTCCGGTCGAGGAGTCGGCCGATACACTGGACGTGTCTCTTGTGGATCTCGACGAACCTTCGGCTATCGCTGCCACACCGCAGCTTGAATATACCTACGAGGAATCAAGCGGCTGGCATAAATGGACTTTGAAGAGTGGGGGCACCTTCTCTAGCTTTGACGAGGCATTTGCGAAGGCGAAGAGTGGATCAAGTACAAGAAATACTCGTAACCATGCGGTGAGGCTAAACGGTGATCTCACCCTAGCAGCGGGAGAGACATTTACCATCCCCGCAGGCGTGACGTTCGTTGTCCCTTGCAAGGACAACGACGCGGGCTATCACGTCGATAACGGTTTTTTGGGACTAGGCAGCGACACCTATATCTGTCCGCCCTCGGATCGCACCACGCTGGGTGCCAAGACGCTTTATCGAACGCTCAAGGTTGCGCAAGGTGCCACCATCACTGTGGAGGGCACGCTCCTGGTGAATGCGGAGGTGGGAGCTAAGCAGGCCACTACCGAGCAGACGATCAATGGCGGCTATGGCCAGATCGACCTCCAGGGCACCATTCACGTGAAGAACGGCGGGAGGCTCGAGGCTGGAGGCCTTATCTCCGGTTCTGGCTCCATTACCACCGAGAGTGGTGGCACCGTCGTCGACACGTTCGTTCTCCAGAAATGGGTCGGCGGCACCAAGGCAAAAGATCTATTCAATAACCACAACGTGATACCTTTCAATCAGTATTACTGCCACAACATCACATCGAGCATCTCCATTGTCAGTGGCGCGTCTTTCTTGGGAGCGACACGCCTATATGCGGCTGAGAGCTACCACTATACGGAACTCGCCTTCGCCAGTCCTTCGAATAGCATCATCCGTCTGGGCTCAGGCTCCACGCTAGTGCGCACCTATGACGCAGAGAAGGGCAGGGAAGTTTATTCGATTTCTGGCGGTGCGCAGTTCTCGTCGACGAGCCTCAAGGTGAGCGTAGGGGTTGTGAGCCTCGACCTAGATTCCAGCAAGTTTCCCTTCCCCGTGAACGGCATCTACGACTTCGTGGTTGCAGATGGCGATTACTCGATCGAGAGCGACTACCGGTTCATGCCCGGTGCCACGCTCACCGTGAAGGGTGACGCCACGCTCACGAACAACAAGTCGACCGTCTTCTATGACGACACGACGTACGCGAACTTCCTAAAAACGGTCCCCAGTGGTTCGTGGGGCTACCCCACGAACCGAGGCGATGCCAAGCTTGTCTTGGAGGACGGCTCCTCATTCGTGAACAACGGGCAGTTCGGCGGCATTGTCATCACAACGAGCGACAACATCACCGCCTCCTCGTCTGCCGTGTGGGGAGACGGTGTGACAACGGTGGCGATGACGGAGCCAGGGCCCGATGGCGTAAAAGCCGAGACGGTCTACACCAAGCTCAACCTCCAGCGTGAGGGCTATGGCTGGCGTGTCGGCGCCGATAAGGAGATTGTTTGGGAAGGCGTCGACGTGACGGCGCTGAAGGAGGCTCTTGCCTTGGCGCAAGAGGTGCTCAAAGCGCACGCCACGGACCGGGTGAAGTACACCGACGACAGCTGGGCCGCGGTCGAGGCGCTCATCAAGCAGGCGAATGATCTCATCGACGAGAATCCTCCGAATACCTCCGAAAGCGAAGCGAGGGTGAGCGACCTCGTGGCGAAGCTCAACGCCATCTCCGAAGCGAGCCTCGTCGTCAAGACCTTCACCGTGACGTTTGACGCCAACGACGGGACGCTCGCCGCAGGCACTAAGACGCCGCAGACCGTGGAGTACGGACGTCCTGCCGCGTGGCCGGCTGACCCCGTGCGAAATGGCTACGAGTTCAAGGGTTGGTTCCTCGACGGCGAGGAATCGAACGTCGAGAGCCTCGATTCTGTCACGCGGGACTCGAAGCTCGTAGCGCGCTGGGAGGCGAAGTCCTACAACGTGAACTTCGATCTCGACTACGAGAGCGGCGTCATGCAGCCCCAAACCTACACCGTGGGCGAGGGCCTCACCATCGCCGATCCCGTGCGCCGCGGCTATGAGTTCCTCGGCTGGGAGGTCACGGGCGAGTGCGCTGGCCTCGTGAAAGACGGCGTCATCCTCGCTGAGGCGTGGGGCGACTTTAACTTCAAGGCGCTCTGGAAGGCCAAGACCATCAAAGTGACCTACAAGGTGGATCGCGAGGCGGGGGAGGCGATCGTCTGGGAGGGTAAGACCCTCGAGGAGCCCACGCTCGTGCTCGAAGCCACGTTTGACCAGCCGTTTGGCGCGATGCCCACGGCCACCAAGAACGGCTACACCATGAGCGACTGGGAGCTCAAGGAAGGCTCCTCGTCCAGAGTGGTGAACTCCGGCCTCCTCGTGGACGTGGACCATGACATCACCCTCACTCCGCGCGAGTGGAAGGCAAACGAATACGGCATCACCTACGAGCTCGCGAGCGGCCACTGGCCGGCCGAGACGGAGGCGCCGAGCAGCTACCACGTGGACACACCGACCTTCACGCTGCCCGTGCCCGAGCGGGCGGGCTACCGCTTCCTCGGCTGGACCCGCGAGGGG
The DNA here is from genome assembly GCA_947625405.1 of uncultured Atopobiaceae bacterium. Classification (GTDB taxonomy): domain Bacteria; phylum Actinomycetota; class Coriobacteriia; order Coriobacteriales; family Atopobiaceae; genus CANRLS01. Next base: position 3,995 of record CANQOF010000029.1, read on the forward strand.
AGCGAGGAGCTCGAGCTCTCCGCAAAGGTCGAGGAGGGTACGACCGGCGCGCTCGCCTTCACCGCGCACTGGGAGGCTGAGATCTACACCGTGACGCTCGATCCCGCGGGCGGCACGTTCCAAGGCTCTGGCCGGGGCGAGACGATCGAGCGCCGCGTCACGTGCGAACAGATCCTCGGCGTGCTGCCGAAGCTCGAGCGCGAGGGCTACGAGTTGCGCGGCTGGGTGGACGCGAGCGTGGAGGACCCCGACGCCGAAGGCGCGCCGATCATCACGAACGACAGCCTCCTCAAGAAGCACTTCGAGGACGACACGCACTACCGCGCCGTCTGGAAGGCCGTGTCCTACGACATCACCTACCAGCTCGCGGACGGCGATTGGGCCGAGGGCACCGACCCCGCGACGCACCCCGACACCTACACGATCGAGGACGGCTTCACGCTGCCGAACCCCGAGAAGACGGGCTTCGACTTCCTCGGCTGGAAGGTGGAGGGCGACCAGGCGAACCGCGTGAAGGACGGCGTCGTGCCCGCGGGCACGACGGGCGCGCTCAGCTTCACCGCCACGTGGCGTCCGCACCTCTACACGCTCACGTGGTCCGTGTGGCCGGGCGAGGATGCGACGAAGACCTATCTCGTCTTCGGCGCGGATCTCGCCACCCCCGAGGCTCCTGAGCGCAAGGGCTATCGCTTCGACGGCTGGCACATCACCTCCGGCGCGGAGACCATGCCCGAGACGATGCCCGCCACGGACCTCACCTTCGATGCGAAGTGGACGAGCTACCAGACCCTCCTCGAGGCGCTCACGAGCGATCCCGCGAAGCTCGAGGACGAGGGCACGCTCGCCGAGGCGCGCGACCTTTACGCGAACAAGTTGAACGCCGCGCAAAAGGTGAGCTACGACGCCACGAATCTCAAGGCGGCCATCCGGAAGTGGCAGAAGGACGAGATCGAGGAGGCCGTCGTCAAGCGCCTGCCGAAGGTGAACGACACGCTCAACCCGAAGGAGAGCGGCGAGATCGCGAAGCTTTCGCTCGGCGAGCGCCTGCCGAGCGGCCTCACCGTACTGAACGTGGAGATCGCGCAGCCGGACTACCTCGCCCTCGGCATGCTGCAGCTGCCCTTCCTCGAGGAGCTCTTCTCCTACGACGAGATCGAGGACACCCTCTTCATCAACGGCACCGGCATCTCGAAGAACAACCAGTTCGCCGTGATGTACGAGGTGGGCTGGGCGGCCTTCAAGGACGAGGCCGGCGTGGCTAAGGAGAACTTCACCAAGGACTGGCTCCTGCCGCGCAAGGACACCCTCACCGTGGGCTCGCTTGCGGGGAAGTCCCTGGTGGCGAAGGTGATGGGCAAGAAGACGGCCGAGGGCGTCTCCGCCGAGGCCGGCTACCTCATCCGCTTCACCACCTCGGGCGCGAGCTATGAGTGGAGCGACCTCCAGACGATCTCCTTTGATTCGCGCGGCGGCAGCGATTGCCTCTCCATCGAGCAGCGCGAGGGCGCCGACCTTTCGAAGCTCGCGCCCACGCCCACGCGCGCCGGCTACACGTTCCGCGGCTGGTACGAGCGCGAGGACTGCACGGGCGACGCGTACGCTTTCACGACCATGCCCGCGCGCTCGTTCACGCTCTACGCGAAGTGGATGCCCATCACCTACACGCTCGCCTTCGCGGGCGGCAAGGCGGGCCACGCGGCCGTGGAAGGCACGCTTCCCGAGGCGGTGCGCGACCTCTCCTTCGAGGCGAAGACGACGCTTCCCGCCTGTGAGATCAGCGTCCCCGGCTACCACTTCATCGGTTGGAAGCTCGAGGGGGATCGCGAGGGCACGCTCTTTGCGGCGGGCGCGAGCGTCTCCCAGCTCGCGAGCGCCAAGGACGCCACCGCCACGCTCGTGGCCCAGTGGGCGCCGAACACCTACCAAGTGACGCTCGATCCGGGCGCCGGGGCAGCGCTTCCCACGGGCACGAGCGAGACGCTCAGCGTCACCTACGACGCCGCCTACCGCCTTGCCCCCGAGCTCCGCGGCGCGGGCCTCCCCACGCCCACCAAGCCCGGCTACACCTTCGTGAACTGGAAGGTGGAGGAAACGGGCGACGTCGTCTCCAACGCCACCACCGTGGCCATCCCGGAGGACCACACGCTCGTGGCCGAGTGGAACGCCACCGGCAACACGCCCTACACGGTGGTCACGAAGACGCAGAACGTCAACGGAAACGGCTACACGGAAACGCGCGAGACCCTTCGCGGCGCGGCGGACGCGCCGGTGCGCGCGCAGGTGGACGTGCCCGAGGGCTTCCACCTCTCCGAGGGGAGCGTCCTCGACGCCACGCTCGATGGCGCGGGCCGCACCGTGCTCACCATCATCTACGACCGCAACCCCTACACCGTCACGTGGCACGTGGAGGGCGCCGAGACGCAGCCCGAGCCCACGACCTTCCTCTATGGGCAGAAGGCCGTCTACCGCGGCGGCCAGCGCTCGTGGGAAGACGACGCCTCGCACCGCGACCTCGCGGGCTGGGGCTACGCCACCGACGACGGCTCCGAGCCCGTGAAGCTCGCCGAGATGCCCGTCGTGGAGCAGGACCTCGTCCTCGAGGCCATCCTCGCGAAGTCCTTCGAGGCCGAGACCCCCGACGGCGCCACCACCTGGCGCACGCTCGAGATCGCGATGGAAAACGCCCCGGCGCTCCTCGAGACCCTCATCTCCGAGGGCGAAGTGGGGGAGAACGGCGAGATCGTGAGCCCCGCGCTCGGCGTGGACCCGGTCTCCGGCGACTACCGCGTGCTCGTCTCGCTCCACGCGAAGGAGCGCGCCGACGGCTCGCTTGAGCCCATCACGATCCCCTCCGTCGGCCTCACCGTCCCCGAGGACGTCTTGCTGCTCCTCCCGCACGAGCCCAATGACAGCGGCTACGACGCGAAGAGCAACGACAACCAGCACATCCCCGCGGCGCCGGTGAACGACTCCACTTCGGGCACGCAGGCGTCCACGCCCTACAGCACGCTCGTCGTGCCCACGGGCGCCACGCTCACCATCCGCGGAAACGTGCTCGTGAACGCCCTCATCGGCCGCGCGACGGGCGGCCACGCCGACCAAGACGTCACCGGCGGCTGGGCGCTCCTCAAAAACGACGGCAGCGTGGTCGTCGAATCCGGGGGCGTGCTCGACAGCCACGGCTACGTGCGCGGGAGCGGCATCGTCACCGCCGAGCGCGGCGGCACCGTGGGCGACCTCTACGTCGTGAAGAACTGGCGCGGCGGCTCGCAGGCGGGCGCGATGTACGGCTACGGCGTCTACCCGATGAACGAGCACGACTGCCACCACGTCGAGGTGCCGCTCACCATCAACGCCGGCGGGCGCCTGGAGGGCCTCGTGACGATGTACGCGAACAGCGGCTACTACTCCACGCGCTTCCCGCTCGTGGACGCCGAAAACGGCCTCATCCGCCAGACCTCCGGCGCGACGACGCGCGTGTACGACGCCGAGACCGGCCGCGAGACGTGGACGATCTCCGGCGGCGCGGACTTCAACCAGAGCACCCTCTTCATCATCCAGATGAACCTCTCCACGGGGCAGTTCATCTATCCCTTCGACGGCGACATGGACTTCGTGCTGAGCAAGGGCATCTTCACGTTCTCCGAGAGCTTCAAGTTCATGCCCGGCGCAAGCGTCACCGGCAAGAGCGCGCAGGTCCAGGTGAAGAGCGGAAAGACGGTCGTCTTCTACGACGAGTTCGATGATCCGAAGAACACCGCGGGCACGGAGTACCCCTCTGGCCGCGGCCCCGCGACGCTCACGCTCGACGTGGCCTCGCGCCTGCAAAACGACGGCACCTTCGCGGGCAAGATCGTCACCGCCGGGCCGAACGTGCAGGGATCCGAGAGCGCGCAATGGAAGGCCACGACCCTCGAGGCGAACGGCTACTACGCGCAGCACGTGGCAAACGAGGCCCGCACCATCACCCACGGCCTCGAGATGGACGCCGGGCTGAACACGTGGCGCCACTCCCGCACCGGTCGCATCCTCTGGAACGGCGAGCAGGATAGCCCCATCGAAGGTGCGATCGACGGCGTGCTCTCGGGATCCACGGGCTCCATGACGGGCACTCCCGACGTACCCTACACGATCGAGACCTCCGAGCCCGACCAGAACGGGTCCGTCACCTGGACGATCGACGTCTCGGAGCGCGGCCTCGAGGAGAGCGCCTCTAGCCTTGGCTACGACGTCATGGAGGCCTTCCTTTCCGCCGCCCACGAGAACCAGAAGGTGATCGCGAGCGTGACCACCATGACGGGCGAGGAGCCGGAGCTCACCTACTCCACCAAGGACGAGCTCAAGAGCTGGCCGCGCCTCTTCGCGCAGAAGCTCGGGCTCGTGCGGGCGACGGCGCCCGAGGTGGATGCCGAGGCGATGGCCGTGGGGCCGACCGTGGGAGACCTCGTGGGACGCCACTGCCAGCTCCTCATCACCT
>CANQOF010000030.1 GCA_947625405.1 uncultured Atopobiaceae bacterium
GGTCGAGGCCCACCTCGAGCGCGCCCACGAGGATGCGGCGGAACTCCTCCCTTCCGCCACAACCGAGGCAGGTGGCGAGGATCGCGAGGAAGCGCGTGCGGTCGTCGAGCTTCGTCTCGCGGATGACCTCGTCGAAGGCGAAGCTCGCGAAGAGGGAGACGAACTCTGGGTCGGTAGCCTCGAGCGTGTAGTTCTCGCTGTTGAACATGCGCTGGTGCTGGGCAAGGGCGGCGGCGGTGGGTTCAGTGGCCATGGGTCCTCCTTGAAAGCTGGCGTTTGGGGGCTACGGGAGAAAGCTTAGCCCAGAACGCCCTCTCCGGATTGATTTCACCGTGCGCCGCCCCGCTCGAGCGAAAGGCGAGCTACACCACCTGCTTCAGGAAATCGAGGACGCCGGGGATTACCTCCACGCGGCGCTCGCCGAAGCCATGGCCCGCGCCGGGCACGACCGTGAGCTCGGCGTGCGGGAAGATCGTGATGGCGCGCTCGGAATCGGGGAGGGGCGCGATGGGGTCCTTGTCGCCATGCCAGATGTGCACGGGGCCGTCGTATTCGCCGAGGTGGGCGAAGGGATCCCACGCGATCGCGTCCACGGCGTAGATGCGTCCGAGCGTCGCGTTCTTGTGCTCGTAGGCCATCGGCACGAGCTCGGGCTTGGGGAACATGGCGAGCGCGTCGTGCCTGAGCACGTAGGCGGGGTAGAAGAGCACGAGCGCGCGCACGTCCTTCGGGCGCAGGCACCCCACCATCGAGGAGATGACGCCGCCTTGGCTCATTCCCATGAGCACGATGCGGGCGGGGTCCACGTTGGGCATCGAGCGCACGTGGTTGAACACGCAGAGGAGGTCCTGGCGCCCCGTCATGATCGACATCTGGTCCATGGAGCCCGAACTCCGCGACGCTGAACCGCCGCCGCAGAAGTCGAAGCTCGCCACCACGAAGCCCTCGGGGGCGAAGGCCTCGGCATAGGGCCTGCCGCCCGCGTGCGAGCCGCTGAAGCCGTGCGAGATGATGACGGCGGGCCACCCCGCGTCCGGCGCCCTCACGCCCGCGGGAGCGAAGATCTCCGTGAGGACGGAGAGTCCGTCGTGGGTGAGCGTTTCCAGATGCGATGTGATCTCGTACGCCATGAGAGCCCCTTTCTCGAATTCGAGCAGGAATCGCCCCGAAGGATAGCCCCTCATCCCGGCCGCAAGACACTAGGGACGGTTCTTCTGTCTTGCGGCAGGTCGTCTACCAAGACACTAGGGACGGAGCTTTCGTCTTGTGGCAAGCCTTCTACCAGCACTTTTGCCAAGACAGAAGGTCCGTCCCCACTGTCTTGCGACGTTTGCCCAGCTAGAGGCGCTGCTCGCAAGACAAAAGAACCGTCCCTACTGTCTTGGGGCTGAGCTCGGTTCATAAGAAACGCTTAACGAAAATGATGCAAATCGGAGAAATACATAAGGAACACTTATGATACGATTGGCGCGGGTGCGGGAGATCCCCTACGCTCGCCTATATCTCGTAGAAATGAACCACGCGCACCACTACATTTGGTAGGTCCACCGAGGAGAAGACATGCTGCTTCGTCAACTTGAGTACTTCTGCGCCGTGGTGGAGGAGAGCAGCTTCACGCGCGCGGCCGAAAACTGCCTGGTATCGCAGTCAGCGGTCTCGCAGGCGGTCCACGCGCTCGAGCGCGAGCTCGGCGTCGAGCTGTTGGATCGCGAGGGGCGGAGCTTCTCCGTGAAGCCCACGGGCGCCCTCGTGGCGCGCCGCGGCCGTGCGGTGCTCTCGAGCGTCGACGAGCTGGAGCGCGAGGTGAAGGACCTCGAGCTTGGCCTTCCGAGCAGCCTTTCCATCGGATGCCTCGGCTCCTGGGAGGGCGCCGAGATCAATCGCAGCCTCGCGGCCTTCGCGAAGGGCCACCCCCGCCTCACGATCGAGATCGTGCCCGGCTCCGCCGACTACCTCTTCGATCGCCTCGAGCGCGGCTCGCTCGATGTGATCTTCACCGACGAGCGTCGCTCCTTCGCAAACCCCGCCCTCGAGGTCATGCCCCTCGCGCAGGCAAAACTCTGGGTCGAGGCCTCGGAGGCGTCGCCTTGGGCGTGGGCGCCCGAGCTCTCGCCCATGCAGCTCGAAAACGTCCCCGTGATCCTCGTGGCCTCGGAGCGCCAGGGCGAGGCGGAGGCGGCGTACTTCGCCTACGAGCTCGGCCTCCACGGCGACTTCCTCTTCGCGAGGAACCTTGAAGAAGGCCGGCTTATGGTGGCCGCCAATCGCGGGCTCCTCGTGGTGGAGGCGCCCGACCACGGCACAGGCGACGTGGGCATCTCGCGTCGCGTGCCGCTCGTGGACGACGCGGGGCAGATTTCCACCGAGCTCGCGTGCGTATGGCTCGCCCAGCGCGCGAACCCCTTCATTGAGGAATTCGCCGAGGCGCTCCGAGAGGCGTTCATCCAGAAGAGGCCGCGCCGCATCAGCGCGTAATCCCTCGCGAAACGCGCTAAGCTTTCCTGCCGAAGTTGCACGTTCAAGCAACGCCTGGCTCAAGGGGCCGGGCGTTGCGCGCGTTGGGAGGCGAGGAGGCGAGACATGGACGCGGCGAGCGTGGTGGGAAGGCTCGTGGAGCAGCGCTATCAGGCGAAGCCCGAAACGGCTCGTCGCCTCCTCGAAGTCGCTTACACCTACGTGAACGTGACCGGCCACCTCGCGAGCAAGAAGGACGGGCTCAAGAGCGCCGTCACGCAGTTCAACGGCGCCGTGGCCTCGGAGATCGTGAAGTCGCTTCGTCATCCCGAGCGCGCGGCGATCGTGAACATCTTCCTTCCCTGCGAGCTTCTGCACGCGCTCGAGATCACGCCGATGTTTCCCGAGGGCATCTCCGTCTACGTGGCGAACACGCGCTGCCCCGAGGCGTTTTGCCAAGCGGCCGAGAGTTCGGGCGTGCCGGAGAGCTTCTGCAGCTACCACAAGCTCATGCTCGGCATGAACGAGACGAACGTGATGCCCGCGCCCGCGCTCGTGGCCAACACGACGCTCGCCTGCGACGCGAACCAGGTTTCCTTCCGCCGCATCGCCGGTCGTGGGGTCGTGCCGCAGGTGGTCATCGATGTGCCCGAGGCGGCCGACGAGGCCTCCGTCTCCTATGTGGCTGAGCAGCTCCGCGACTTCGGCGCCACGCTCGAGCGCACCTTCGGCAAGGTCATCGACGAGGAGGCGCTCAAGGCCGTCTGTCGGCGCTCAAAGCGCACCCTCGAGCTCGTCGCCGAGTTCGCCGCGCGTCGCCACGAAGTCACCCTCCCCATGAGCCTCACCGGCGAGCTCTGCGTGCTCATCGCCACGCACATCATGCTCGGCACTCCCGCGGCAGAGCGTTTCGCCTGGAAGCTGCTGCGCGAGCTCGCGTCCGCGCCTCGCGCCGAGGCGAGCGACGTGCCGCGCGTCTTCTGGGTGCACACGCTCCCCAACTGGCAGCGCTCGATGGGGGAGATCTTCGACGAGGCCACCTCGGCCGAGCTCGTGGGAAACGACATGGCCTACGACAGCCTCGCCTTGATCAACGACCTCGATCCCGAACGCCCCTACGACTTCATGGCGAGTCGACTCGTGGGTTGCTCGGCAAACGGCGGCTCAGTGCGGCGCATCGACGCGGCGCTCGCCGAGGCGAAGGCCGCGCGCGCGGACGGCGTCGTCGTCTTCGGCCACTGGGGATGCAAGCAGACCCAGGGGCTCGCGCAGATCGGCAAGCATCGCTTCGAGGCGCATGGCCTTCCCACGCTCGTGCTCGATGGCGACGGCTGCGACCCCCGCAACGCGAGCGACGGCCAGATGGCCACCCGCGTGGGCGCCTTTCTCGAGCAGCTTCGCGGCCCTGAAGGGGAACGTTTGGCGAGCTAGCGGTACACGCGCTCCAGCCATTGGGTGCGGTCGAGGGAGTAGATCTCCTTGTCCTCGGGCCCCCAAGGGCTCTCCACCTGCTCAGAGCGCTGCCACTTCATGCCGAGCTTGTGGAGCACGCGAAGAGAGCGCTCGTTGTCGTCGAGCACCTGCGCCCAGATCTTCTTGAGGCCGAGATCCTCGAACGCGTGGCGCCCCACGCGTCCGACCGCCTCCGTGGCGATCCCATGGCCCCAGAGCTTCACGGCGATCCAATAGCCGAGCTCCACCTCGCTTGGCCCCACGAGCTTCGAGATCGCCGGCCCCTTCAGCCCCACGGAGCCGATTGGCGCGTCGGGGTGCGAGGATTCCTTCAGCGTGACGGCATAGGTCTCCGGACGCATGAGCACGGAGTGGATGATGGAGAGCGATTCCGCCTCGTTGCGATGCGGCTCCCACCCGCACGCGGGCCCGATGAGCGGGTTCTGCGCATGGATGAAGAGTGCGTGCGCATCGTCTTCGCGCCACGGCCTAAGGATGAGACGCGGGGTCTCGAGCACGACGTCATGCGCTTCCATGGTCCTCCGCCTTCCCTTCGGGCCACCGGTACGCTCCAATCCTAGCAATCCCCCGTCTTTTCCTTGCCGCGGCTTCAGCTTTGGGGTACTCAATGGAGGTGAGCGTCCCGTGCCCGGGCGCTTTCCCCTTAAAGGAGCTGGTTTAGATGACGATCATGGATGCCATCGCCGAGCGCCACTCCGTGCGCGCCTTCACCCCGCAACCCCTCGATTTCGCCACGTGGGATGCCCTTGATTCCCACATTCGCGAAGTCAACGACAGGAGTCGTCTCTCCTTCACCCTCGTAACCGACGATCCCACCGCCTTTGAAAGCAGCCTGCTCGCGAAGTACGGCCACTTCGACAACGTCCGCAACTTCATCGTGTGCGCGGGCCCCAAAGCCCCCGACCTCGACGAGCGCATCGGCTTCTTCGGCGAGGACATCGTGCTCAAAGCCCAAATGCTCGGCTTGAACACCTGCTGGGTGGGCCTCACGTTCTCGAAATCCAACGTGAAGCGCCTGCTCAAGCCGGGAGAGAAGCTCGTCTGCGTGATCGCCTTGGGCTACGGCGTCTCTGCCGGCTCGAGCCACCCCGTGAAGTCCGAGAGCGAGCTCTCCACCGTGAAGGGCGAGGCGCCGGAGTGGTTCAAGCAAGGCATGTGGGCAGCCATCCTCGCCCCCACCGCGCTCAACCAGCAGCGCTGGCACATCACCTACGAAAACGGCACCTGCAGGCTCACGACCGCTCCCGGCCCCTACACCGCCCTCGATCTCGGCATTGTCCGCAAGCACTTCGAAATCGGCGCCGCCAACGCGGGGCAAGAGCGCGTAGCCTGGCTCTGAGCTCGACGCCGCGGCTTTCCATAGCACCCAATCTAGGGCACTCTGAAAAGCCTCGCTGACGTTTTGCTCGTCTATTGCTCGTAGCTTGTTGTCGCAATGCCTTGCGAGGGCGGGGGTGCCTATAGTCCCCGGAGCCCTGTGGGAGCCGCAAAAGAGAAGGCCCTTTTTCTCGGCCCTTGAGGAGTGGTCCGCCGGAGCCAAAGCCCGTATGCCAATTGGAGGTGTGTCACCCGAGAAAAAGGGCCGGTGAAAGCCGATAACCCGGACGAGCGGGAACCGGGCTCCGGGGACTATAGGCACCCCCGACCCCAGATGGCATTCCAGCGTGGGGACCATAAGGACGCCGACCCCAGACGACATCCCAGCGCGGGGACCATAAGGACGCCGCCCCCAGGTGGCATCCCAGCGCGGGGACTATAGGCACCCCCGAGCCCAGTGCGGGAACCGGCACCGCGGAATCAGCAGCGCACGGCCTTTCGATGGGTTTCGCGTGATCGGTGGCAGGCACGCTCCCTCTTTGCCGATACGTCCCGTCTAGAATGAGTGCATGTGCCTTGCCTTCGAAGGGATTGGGCGATGATCAGGATCCTCGTTGACGGCGCCGCGGACCTCTCGGAAGAGGAGTGCGCAGAGCGCAACATTCTTCGCGTGCCGATCCTCGTCGACCTCGACGGCGTCGATTATGGCAATCGCCCCTACGACGAGTTCTATGAGGCGCTCATCCACTCCTCGGGCTTCCCCGTGACGTCGCAGGTGACCCCACAGGGCTTCGTAGGCCCCTTCGAGGAGGCGGTGGCGGCGGGAGACGAGCTCATCTGCCTCATCCTCTCCTCCGGCCTCTCGGGGACCTACCAAAACGCGCTCATGGCGAAGGAGATCGTGGGCTCCGACGCGATCCACGTGATCGATACGCGCCATTCCACTCATGCCATCCGCATCATGGTGGACTACGCGGAGCGCCTCATCTCCGAGGGGTGCACGGCAGACGAGATCGAGCATCGCATCCTTCACCTGCGCCCGCGCGTGCGCATCATCGCCGGCCTCGACACCCTCACCTACCTCGCGCGAAGCGGTCGCATCTCGAATCCGCTCGCCGTGGTGGGCGACATCGCGCACATCAAGCCCGTGATCACGTTTTCCTCGAGGGGCGCGGTGGAGGTGCTCGGCAAGGCGCTTGGCAGCGGCAAGGCCGTGAGCCAGGTGTTCAGGCTCATCAAGGATCGCGGCGTGGACGAGCACTACACGAGCTACGAGATCTACACCTACGGCGAGGCGAACACCGAGCGCCTGCACAGCCATCTCGTGCGCGCGGGCATCCACGCCACCGATCGTCTCCAGGTGGGTCCCGTGATCGGCTGCCACAACGGCCCCGAGGCGCTGGGCATGGTCTTCGTGAGCCGCTAGCTGCGGAGCTCTGGTGCACCCGATCTTCGCGCGATTTTTGGCACTTACGTAGCGTTTAGTACGCTACGTGCCAAAAATCCCACGAATCTCGGGCACCCCAGAGCTCCTCGCGGTTTTGAT
>CANQOF010000031.1 GCA_947625405.1 uncultured Atopobiaceae bacterium
GACCGCGGCAAACTTATCCATGAAGGACGAGCCTTCTGCCATTCCACTCTCCTTTACTCTCTCTAGTAGTTCTCTCCCATTGAAATGCGTGGGTTGTCGAGGACGCGGTTGACCAGACCGACGTCCGCCACGCTAGTCCACAACTACGAGGCGACAGCTGTCGCGCCGATCACCTCCTCTCGACGCGAAAACTGAGCCCTCGCCTGGCCATGGGGCCGAGCAAGGGCACGCGCCTCGCAAAACACCGAATGAATTGAGGGGGAGGTAATTCGAGCGCTCCGGGCGCTGATTGCCTGAGTGGGAGCGCGATGCGCGAGGTCCTTAGAGGGCGCGCATGTGGCGTCGCTTGCACGTACGCCCAGCGTAAGGCCACTGCGAAGGAACTCCGCTGGCATAAAAGCCCCGCTCTCTCCCTGTGGAATCAACGCTGGTCAGGCGCTCGATCCCCGTCATAACACAGAATTGTCATGACCTCCGCGAAAAGTGTATCGCTTTGATTGTGGAGTTGTCACGGTTTTTTCGCCTCAAAGTTGACGTCCCGAGACGTGATCTCCGTGAGCGTCCCGCGAAAGGATACACTCAAGGCCGCCACAATGCTGAAAAGGCATATCCGACGGGCCTACGCTGCGACATCATTCGGGGTGTGATCGCGATGGCGAAATACGAAGAGATCGCCAACGACCTCAGGGCGCGCATCGAATCGGGCGACGTGCAGCCCGGCGATCGTCTTCCCACCGTCATCCAGCTCTGTGATTTCTACCGCGTGAGCAAAGTCACCGTCCGGCATGCCATCGAGTTGCTCGTGGACGAGGGGCTCGTGAGCGCCCGGCGCGGCTCCGGCACCTACGTGCGCAGGAATCGCGATCTTCCCGGCGAGGCGATCGCGTCCATCGCCATCCCCGAATCGGGCTTCACCGCGGGAAACCCCCACGGCGACGTGACGAGCGACATCTACGCGTTCGAGGTGCTCACCCCGCCCGACGACATCCGCCGCTACCTCGAGCTCGAGCCGGGCGACTTCACTTACTACTTCGAGCGCGTGCGCAAGCTGAACGGCCTGCCGATATCCATCGAGTACACCTACACGCCGATCGACCTCGTCCCCGGCCTGAAGCGCCACCACCTCGAGGGCTCGGTCTACAGCTACATTCGCAAGGATCTCGGCCTACGCATCGCCGATTCCACGCGCACGATCCGCGCCGTCTTGCCGACGGGCGAGGAAGCGGACCGCCTGGACATCCGCCCAAACGATCCGCTCCTCGAGGTCGAGCAGGTAAACGCCCTTGATTCGGGGCGTCCTTTCGAGTACTCGCTCTCCCACCACGTGGGGAGTCGCTTCGAGATCCACGACAAGGGCTAGCGCTAGTCCCTCGCCTTGGGCGCCTTGGCCGGCGCTACGCCTTGCGCTCCTCGTCGAGGGGCCAGAAGGCGCCCGTTGCGCCCGGCGCGTCCACGGCCACTGAATACTCGTTCGGGTAATAGCGCGTGGAAAACGCCATCTCGCCGTCGTTCGCGAACGCCTCCACGCAGGAGTGGTCGCCGATCACGCGCAGCGTGTGGAGCGGCCCGACCTCCTCCCAGCGCGTCTCGCGCCCGCGGCCGGCACTCCCCTCGCCCGTGCCGGAGAACGCGAGCGTGAGCATGCCATTCGCATACGAGATCGCGAGCTCGCGGGCGAGCGTGACGGTCGAGCCGTCCTTGGCGCCCTCCTCGCCGAAGTCGAGGCAGAGGTCGAAGGCGCGGCAACTCTCCCCCACCACCTCGAGCGTCGAGGCGACGTCGCGCCTCTCGGACTCCTTGCGATAGGCGTCGAGCTCGCGCACGGGACGCTGGTGGATGAGGCCGTCCTCGAAGGTGATCTCCCTCGGGATGGTGAAACAGTGCTGCCAGGCGTCCGCCGCGTGCACGGTGGGGTTCTCGTGCTCGGGCGTGTCGTGGATGCCCATCCAGCCGATGAGGATGCGGCGCCCGTCCTCGGCCTCGAAGCTCTGCGGCGCGTAGAAGTCGAAGCCGCCGTCCCAGAGGTGGAAATCGGTCGGCGAGCCGCCGAGCAGGCCGTTTTCGAAGAGGAAGTAGCCCGCCTCGTAGACGTTTCGGCGATCCCACTCCTCGCCCGCCACTCCTTGGAGGCCCTGCGGACTGAAGGAGAGCACGCCCACGCGCGCCTCGGCGGGGCCCTCCTCGGCATGCGCGGCCGGGATGGTGAACCAGTCCGGGCACTCCCACATGTAGCCGAAGGGCTCGGGCGTGGAGATCTGCGCGTAGAGCTTCCAACCGCCGTCAAGGCGATCGGACCTATAGAGCAGCACCTCGCCTTGGTCCACGATCGCCGCGCCCTGCGTGGCGTGGGCCTCCATGGGGCGACCCGCGAGTGAGAGCGCCATGGCCATGCCGGTGCCGGAGGGGCGGTTTCCGCGCCTGCGCGCGCCGAGGATCATGTAGTAGGCGATGGAGCCGTCAGCGGACGTCTCCTTCCAGATCTTCGGGTCGCGGATGTGGCAGGTGAGGCCCACGGGGTAGTCCTCCATCGAGAGGACGGGGACCTTGCGGGAGAAGTGCTGGCCGTCTTCGCTTTCCGTGTAGACCTGTGTGGCGATGCGGCCATCGTCGATGTAGTTGTAGTCAGCCGAATCCTCGAGCTTCACGTTGCCGGTGTAGAGGACCTTCAACTTGCCGTCCTCCACGAGCGCCGATCCGCTGTAGACGCCATGGCAATCGAACCATTGGTCCGGGTAGAGCGCGACGCCCTCATACGTCCAGCGCACGAGATCGCTCGAGGTGGAGTGGCCCCAGAACTTGAGGGCGCCCTCCGGGTCGAGCGGCGAGTACTGGAAGTACGCGTGGAAGGTGGAATCCATCTGGCAGAGCCCGTTGGGGTCGTTCAGCCATCCCACGGGCGGGCAGAGATGGAAGGTGCATCGATAGGGATTGGGTGGATTCACGAGCCTGGCGGCCTTCTCAGCCGCCAGGCTCGCCCTACCCAATTCGCGGGTGAGGATGCTCATGAAACTATTCGGCGTCCTTTCGGGTGATCTCGAATACGTTGGCACCCAGGGAGATGGTGCCCTCGTGGTTGATCTTCTCGACGTCGAAATCGTAGCCGTTCGAGACGATGGTCATCGTGGTCGCGGGGTGACCGGCCTCGCGCACCTTGTCGAAGTCCACCTCGACGAGCGGATCGCCCATCTTCACGCGCTTACCCACCTTCACATGCGTGGTGAAGCCGTCGCCGCCCATCTGCACCGTGTCGATGCCGATGTGGATGAGCAGCTCGCAGCCGCTGTCTGTGACAATGCCCACGGCGTGGCCGGTGTCGAAGACCGTGGCCACGAGGCCATCGGCCGGCGCCACGATGACGCCCTCGTTGGGCTCGACGGCCACGGTGGGGCCGAGCACCTCGGCGGCGAAGGTGGGATCGGAGATCTCGGCCGCGGGGACGATGGTGCCGCCGACGGGGGTGGTGAGCACCTCGTGGGAGACAGTGGGAGCGTTCTCGGGATAGGTGATGTCGCCGCCCACCTCGGCCTCTTCGAGGGCCGCGGAGACCTCGAGCTGCTTGGCCTCAGGATCCTTATACGTGACGTACGCGATGGCGAAGGCCACGCACGCGGCGGCGAAGAACATGATGACGTACTGGAGCGGCATCGCCATGCAGAGGAGGATGCCGAAGATGCCGGTGACGCCGGTGCCGGACGCGCAGAGGCCGGTGAGGGAGCAGATGAGGGCGCCCACCGCGCCACCGATGCAGCCGGCGATGAAGACCTGGATGTAGCGGAGGTTCACACCGAAGATCGCGGGCTCGGTGATGCCCATGAACGCGGAGAGAGCGGAGGGAACCGCGAGACCCTTGACCTTGGCGTCCTTGGTCTTGAGAGCGACGGCGAGCGTGGCGCCGGCCTGGCCGATGTTGGCGGCCGAGGCGATGGGCAGCCAGTAGGTGACGCCGTACTGGGCGAGCTGGCCGAGGTCGATGGCGGTGTACATCTGGTGCAGGCCGGTGACGACCGTCGGGGCGTAGAAGCCACCCACTATGAAGGCACCGATGCCGAGCGGGAGCGTGATGAGCCACTGGACCGCCCAGAGCACCCAGTTCTCGAGGATGACGAAGATCGGGCCGATGGCCAGGAGCACGACGAACGCGGTGACGAAGACCGAGACGAGCGGCGTGACGAAGAGGTCGATGGCCTCGGGCACCACCTTGTGGAGGCGCTTCTCGAGGAAGGCCAGGATGGCGCAGGCGATGACGATCGGCACGACGTGGCCCTGGTAGCCGTACCAGTTGATATCGTAGAGGCCGAAGATCGAGAGCGTGGAAAGCGTGCCGGCCTCGGCGTCAGCGGCCATATCATAGGCGCTCGGCATGGAGCTGGAGATCATGAGGGCGCCCACGACCGCGCCGAGGTACGGGTTCGCGCCGAATGCCTTCGCGGCGGAGAAGCCGATGAGCACCTGCAGAAATCCGAAGGCCGTGCTCGACACGATGTCGGCGACGATCCAGATCGGGTTCTCGGTGGAGATCGAGATGATCCCCTTGCCGATCATGAAATTCAGGGTGGACATGATGCCCAGGAGCAGGCCCGACGCCACGATTGCCGGGATGATGGGCACGAAGACGTCGCCGAGGAGCTTGATGCCGCGCATCACGATGTTCTGCTGGGCGGCCGCGGCCTGCTTAGCCTCCTCCTTGGAGGCCTCGGAGATGCCGCCGGCCCTGAGGAACTCCTCATAGACCTTGTTGACGGTGCCGGTGCCAAAGATGATCTGGGTCTGGCCCTGTGCTTCGAAGACGCCCTTCACGCCCTCGACGTTCTCAAGGCCCTCCTTGTCCACCTTCGAGTTGTCGGCGATGACGAGGCGAAGACGCGTCGCGCAGTGCGCCGCGGATGCGACGTTGTCAGCGCCACCGACCTTCTCCAGCACCTCCCGTGCTGCTTTTGCGTAGTCGAGTGCCATTCCTCTCCCCTTTCGTGGTCTGGACTCGCTCTCCCTTCCTGTAACGCACATTGTTATCGTTTTCACTCTATGTTTCAAGCGTTTTTCGCAAATTGATCATGACTAATTTCAAAATTGGCTCGATACTTTTGATTCGCACGCGTGCGGGGCTCGTACGCCTATGGTCCCCGCGCTTGGATGCCACCTGGGATCGGCGTCCCGATAGTCCTCGCGCTGGGATGTCTTCTGGGGTCGGGGGTGCCTATAGTCCCCGGAGCCCGGTTCCCGCTCGTACGGGTTATCGGCTTTCACCGGCCCTTTTTCTCGGGT
>CANQOF010000032.1 GCA_947625405.1 uncultured Atopobiaceae bacterium
ACGTCCGTGGTGCGGAAGTAGAACTGCGGACGATAGCCGTTGAAGAACGGCGTGTGGCGGCCGCCCTCCTCCTTGGTGAGGACGTAGACCTCAGCCGTGAACTTCTTGTGCGGCGTCACCGAGCCGGGCTTGCAGATAACCTGGCCGCGCTCGATCTCGTCGCGCTTGATGCCACGGAGAAGGATGCCGACGTTGTCGCCCGCCTCGCAGAAGTCCATCGTCTTGCGGAACATCTCGATGCCGGTGGCCACGGAGGAGTTCGTGGGGTTGAGGCCTACGATCTCGACGGGGTCGTTGAGGCGGAGCTGACCGCGCTCGACACGGCCGGTGGCGACGGTGCCACGACCGGAGATGGTCATGACGTCCTCGACGGCCATGAGGAACGGCTTCTCGTTGTCGCGCTGCGGGGTGGGGATGTAGTTGTCCACCTCGGTCATGAGGGCGCGCACGGAGTTCTCCCACTTCTCGTCACCCTCGAGGGCGCCGAGCGCGGAGCCGCGGATCACGGGGAGGTCGTCTCCGGGGAAGTCGTACTCGGAGAGGAGGTCGCGGGTCTCCATCTCAACGAGGTCGATGAGCTCCTCGTCGTCGACCATGTCGCACTTGTTGAGGTACACGACGATGTAGGGCACGCCAACCTGACGGGCGAGGAGGATGTGCTCGCGGGTCTGGGCCATGGGGCCGTCGGTGGCGGCGATGACGAGGATGGCGCCGTCCATCTGGGCAGCACCGGAGATCATGTTCTTGATGTAGTCGGCGTGCCCAGGGCAGTCGACGTGCGCATAGTGACGCGCCTCGGTCTCGTACTCGACGTGGGCCACGGAGATGGTGATGCCGCGCTCACGCTCTTCGGGAGCCTTGTCGATCTCCTCGAAGGCGGTGAAGTTGGCCTTGCAGCCCGGGGTCTCGGAAAGGACCTTCGTGATGGCGGCCGTGAGGGTCGTCTTGCCATGGTCGACGTGACCGATGGTGCCGATGTTCACGTGCGGCTTCGTGCGTTCGAACTTCTCTTTGGCCATGGACCAAAACCTCCTTTGGGCCTTTCGGGCCGTTGTGCTGTGCTATCCAAGCGGCCCTCAGGCCGCGCGTTGCCTGGTAGCGGTGACTGGACTCGAACCAGTGACGCCGCGGGTATGAGCCGCGTGCTCTGACCAACTGAGCTACACCGCCGGTCGGGGGGGCGCGCCCGCCTTTCGCCTCGCGGCGAGACGCGGGTGCAAAAGCTTGAATGGAGCCCGCGACCGGACTTGAACCGGTGACCTCCTCGTTACCAACGAGGTGCTCTACCGACTGAGCTACACGGGCACGGAATGGTGGGAGCGCTAGGATTCGAACCTAGGTAGGCAAAGCCAACGGGTTTACAGCCCGTCCCATTTAGCCGCTCTGGCACACTCCCAGAAGTTCCGTTTTCAAGCTCTGCGCATACGGCAAAACCGGCAGGTTTCACCCCACGCGCAAGCGGTCATGTTAGTGTGCTGACCTCGCCGAGTCAACGAAAACCACTGAGCCAGGCGTATCCACCTATGGAGAAGGTGTGGCCGGCCTCAGCCGATCACGAGGCCCGCGGGCGTGATCGTGAGGAAGTAGAGCACCTCGAGGAAGGTGTAGGCCCCTGCGAGCGAGAAGAACACGACGTCGACGGCCGTCTGGTTCGCCTTCTGGAGGAGCCCCGCCACCCACGGGTAGAGCACCCACACCACGAACGTGGCGATCACCGAATACACGAGCGTGTTCTGCAGCACGATCTGCCCCATGAAGTTGAACGGCAGCTCGCGGTAATCCCAAAGTTCGTAGTCCGCGTTGAAGAGGATGCCCGCGGAAAAGTCGATCGCCGCGCACACCGCCATCGTCACGAGGAAACTCACGATGAGAGTGGGCGCGAGGCGGCCGCCGAAGCGCTTCAGGAGCCATTGCTTGAAGGGATAGAGGATGACGACGCAGAGCACGGCCGCGATGCCCTCCGCGGGATAGGGATAGAGCCACCAGCTCCAGAGCTGGTCGTGCGAGAAGTCGTAGGAGCCCTGGAAGACGCCGAGGACGATGAGCCAGCAAAAGCAGATCTCCCCCCAGTGGCCGATGAGCGTGCTCGCCGCGTAGTAGATCCCAAGGTTTCGCCACCAGTGCCAGGAAAGCGGGCGCTCGAAGTAGAAGCCCTCGGAGCCGGGATCGGTATCGACGCTCCCGCATCCCAGCACCCGCGTGCACACGACGCGCACTCGTGAGGAGAGCGCGAGGTAGAGCATCACGGCGAGGGTCTCCACGGCGAAGACGGCGGCGCCCACGAGCGCGGTGGACCCGATGAGGAGCTCGCTCTCGCCGCCCACCCCCTCGCCGATCCAGATGTCGATGGCGAGAAGCGCGAGCACGCATGCGCCGGAGATCACTCCGAAGCGCGGAAAGGCCGCGGCGCGACGCCACAGCAGCCAGAGCCCCACCGAGGCGATCGCGCTCTGGGCGAGCAGGCGCACGAGCGTGATGTCATAGGCGAAGTCGTCCGCCGTGGCGAAGAGGCCGAGTGCGAGCACGGCGAGGAGGCTCGCCACGTAGTAGGCCGCGCAGAGCCAGAGGCCAAGGCCGAGCGGAGCCCGCGCCGCGTCCACGTGCGCGGACGCCCCTCCCCTCTCGCGTGCCTCGCTCGCCACGTCGTGCCCGCTAGGCCTTCGACGCCGTTTCGCTATCCGTCTTCGCGTCGGAGCGCGCCGCGCTGTCGACGTTCATCGTCATGGACTGGAAGCGGTGCTCCATGAACTCATTGTCGAAGTGCTCGGCGCAGAACTCCTCCACCACGCCTTGCACTGGGACGTGATCTTCTCGCAGGTACCAGCAGTCGAGTGTCACGGTGGTCATGACTCCGTCGAAGATCACGAGCACGGCGAAGATGGCCGTGAGCGTGTACTTCCACCTCCACGGGATCTTCTTCATGAAGTAGAGCATGATCGGCAGGAGCAGCCGCACCCACACGCAGCCCAAGATGCCCCAGAAGCACATGAACATGAAGTTCGTGCGTCCGTCGATGTTGAGGAACGTGCCCGAGTAGTCCCACGCGGTGATGCCGAAGGCGTACTGCAAATACCAGCTCGTGAAATACTCGAACGCGCCGCCCACGATGGCCGACACCACAAACGTCACCCAGATGGGCTTGTCGTGCAGGCGGTTCAGGAAGATCGTCATGAGGCTGCCGCCGAAGCCGTAAATCGGCGAGAGCGGGCCCCAGAGCATGCCGGCGCGGTCTTGGTAGACGCCCGGGTCGACGATGACCATGTGGAAAATGGTCTCGATCACGAGGCCGAGGAAGCTGCAGATCGTGAAGATCCAGAACAGGTTGAAGAAGTTGAGCGTGATGTAGCCCTTGCCCGTGCGCTTGCCCGGGATGTAGGTGCGCTCAGTGTCCGTGCGCTTGAGCATTTGCTTCAGCGTCTTGGTGTCCGAGATCTCGTTGTAGCGCTCAAGCGCGATCTCCGGCTGGAAGTAGCCGTGGATGAGGATGAGGAGCGCCAGCATGAGCCCGTAGAACACGAGCGCGCTGCCCACGCCATAGACCGTGAGGTGGCTGAGGAACAGCACCACCATCACGAGGACGAGCGCGTTGCAGAGCCGCACGCGCCCGCCTTGCTCGTCGCGCAGCATGCGGACGGCTTGGTAGATGAACCCCACCGCCGAGAGGAACATGCAGCCGATGTAGACGATGAAGAAGACGATCGTCGCGGCCACTTGATCGTTGCCTGCAAGCGAGCCTCCGAGGATGTTCAGCACCGCGTGGTACACCACGAGGAAGAACATCACGAACATGACGATGCCCGAGAGGAGGCTCAGCATGCCGTAGGTGACGGTCTTTCGCGGAAGGCGCTCGCCATAGAAGTCGATCTTCGGACTCTTGTCCTCGGGCGTCTCGATATTCGTGAGCTCGGGAAGATCCGGCACCGGCCCCAAGAGCGCGTCCATCGCGTCGCCGGCCATGTCGGCTCGAATGCGCTGGTCTATCTCGCGGCGCTGTGCGATAAGATCCTTGTGGGCCTGCTCGTTGGCCTCGATCTCCTTCGTGATCGCCGCGCGCTCCGCCTTGAGCGCCTCACGCGTGGCGTCGTCGTCCTCAGGCATCGCGGGATAGGGATTCTTCAGCTCTTCAGCCTTCTCGGCGGCCTTCTCCTGCTTTTTCGCTTGATCCCTGGCGGCGCGATCGTCGTGATGGGCCATCAGTCCTCCCCTGGCCGATGGTCGCGGGCCCTCGGGCCCTTGCGAACAGTCCTGCCTATTGTAGTAGCTCGAGATATACCCAAAAGCGAAAGCCCGCGCACCGCGCTGGAATGCCACCTGGGGGCGGGGGTGCCTATAGTCCCCGCGCTGGGATGCCACCTGGGGTCGGGGGTGCCTATAGTCCCCGGAGCCCGGTTCCCGCTCGCTCGGGTAGCCGGCTTTCACCGGCCCTTTTTCTCGGGTGACACACCTCCAATTGGCATACGGGCTTTCTTACCGGCGGACCACTCCTCAAGGGCCGAGAAAAAGGGCCTACTCGCCACGGCTCTCACAGGGCTCCGGGGACTATAGGCACCCCCGCCCTCGCAAGGCATTGCGACAACAAGCTACGAGCAAGGGACGAGCAAAACGTCAGCGAGGCCTCCCATTAATTCTTACTTCAACAAGCAGAGAGCCAGGAACGAGCTAAACGTCAGCGAGAGGCGCTGGGGTGCCCCATCTACGTGGGATTTTGAGGGCGTAGCGTACTTACGCTACGTAAGCCCTCAAAATCGCGCGTATATGGGGCACCCCAGCGCCTCGCAGCGTCAACAGCTATACCAGGCGATGCCCTCTGTCCTCCAGCCGGCCCTCACGAGGGCGTCCCTTTCCTGGGAGTTCTCGGTGAAGTGGTGGGTGAAGCCGTCCTCGTAGGGGTTGAAGAGGCGATAGACGTTTTCAGCCCTCTTTGGGTCGGAGTAGAAGGAGACGCCCTCGTCTTGCCAGCCGTCCTTCACGCAGTTGGCCCTCTCGGTGCGGTTGGTGGTGTAGTGGTGCTCGCCGGTAAAGGGGTTGTAGAGCCTGTAGACCGGGGCGTTCGACTTGGAGGGGGAGGTCCAGGCCGATCCCTCGTCCGTCCAGCCGGCGGTCGTGAGGCTTTCCCTCTCCTCTGCGCTTTGGGTGTAGAGGTGCTCGCCCGTCCATTGGTTGTAGAGGCGATAGGTCTCCACGGG
>CANQOF010000033.1 GCA_947625405.1 uncultured Atopobiaceae bacterium
CCACGTCATCCGCGGGAAGCGAGCGCGAGGGCCCACGCGCCTTCCACACGATGCAGTAGCGGCAGCGACGATCGCATCCATCCTGGATCTTCAGATTGGGACGCGCGCGGAGCGCCGCGGGCTCGCAGCTTCCCGCGCTCCCAAGGCACCCGAGATCGCCCTCCTCGATCTCCCCGTAAGCCTCCTCGACGAGCGCGACCACCTCGTCGAGATCTCGCGCGATGTCCACGCGCTCGGAGATGTCGAGAAACTCCCTCGGGAAAAGGCGCGCTCCGCAACCCCACGCGATGAGGCGCGTTAAGCCGGGGTCTCGCGCGGCCCTACGCGCCGCCTTGCGGGACTTCGCCTCCGCCTCGGCCGTGACGCAGCAGGTGGTGAGGATCGCGATGGGCGCCTCCCCCGAAGCGACTACCTCAACTCCCCTCTGCTCGAGCGCCCTTTGGAGGTCCTCCGTTTCGGCGCGATTGACGCGACATCCGAGGCTCTGGAGGCTCACGCGCATGCGCATCACGCTTGGACGCCCGAGAGGGAGGCGGGAACCCTTCCCCCGTGCGCACGAGAGATGGAGGCGATCGTCTCGAGCTCGTCATCGCTCAGCTCAGGCGGCGCGCTCACGCTCACCACTCCGATGAAATCGCCCCGGCCACCGGAGCCCCGCCTCGGCATGCCACGGCTCTCCACGCGGATCTGGTCTCCCTCGAGGGACCCCGCGGGGACCTCGACGAAGAAGCGCTCGTCCTCGAGGATGCCCTCCACCTCCACGTTGCAGCCGCAGAGCGCCTCGAGGGCATCGATCGCGAGCTCCGCGGCGAGATCGTCGTTTCTCCTCACGAAGCGGGGATCGCCCAAGACCTCGAACTCCACGACGAGGTCGCCCGCGCGCTCCCCTCGCCATCCCGCCTCGCCGAGGCCCTCCATGCGCTGCGTCTCGCCGTTTCGCACCCCCACCGGCACGACGACCTCCACCACTTCGTGGGTGGGCACGCGGCCCTGCCCGTCGCACGTGGGGCACGGGTCCTCGACCACGAAGCCCGTGCCATGGCACTCGTCGCACGGCACGCTCGTCTGCATGCGTCCGAGGATGGTCGACTGCACGACGGTGCGCATGCCCGTCCCGCCACAGACCGGACAGGGCTCCGGCTCCGAGCCATCCGCGGAACCTGTGCCGTGGCAGTCGTCGCACACGCCGAGCCGGTCGTAGGCGATGGTGCGCGTGGCGCCCGTCGCGGCTTCCGCGAGCGAGACGCGAATCCTCGCCGTCATGTCGCGTCCGCGCGAGCGAGCCGGGCGCCTCCCTTGGCCTCCGCCGAAGAAGTCGCTGAAGATGTCCGCCATCGAGCCAAAGCCACCGAAGATGTCGTCCATGGAGCCGAAGCCCGAGGGGCCGTCCGCGTCTCCGTAGCGATCGTAGTTTTGGCGGCGGCGAGGATCGGAAAGCACCGAGTACGCCTCATTCACTTCCTTGAACTTCGCCTCCGCGTCGGGATCATTCGAGACATCCGGGTGCAGTTCGCGGGCCTTCCCCAGGAAAGCGTGTTTGACGTCCGATGCGGAAGCGTCGCGTGCGACGCCGAGCACCTCGTAGTAATCGCGTTCTGGCGCGCTCACGCGCTCACCACCTTACACGGGCGATCGCTCGCCCTCGGGATCGAGGATGGCCTGGGCACGATCCGCCCCCGCGAGGACCGCGCCGATCACGAGCGGGTAGTCCATGCGCGTGGGGCCTACGCAGGCCACATAGCCCACGCCAGAGAATGCATGGTACTCCTTAGCCACCACGGAGAGCCCCTGCAAGCGCTCATCGGGATTCTCCTGGCCGATCGAGACCATGAGCCCCGCCTCGTCCGCGAGCTCCATCTGGGAAAGCCCGAGATCGCTCTCCTCGAGCGCGTCGGCGACTAAACGCACGACGTCGGGATCCTTGAATTCCGGCTGGGCGAGGAGGAACGCCATCCCCGAAGATTGGCGTCTCGCCTCCCCCGTGCTCGCCACGAGCGCGAGCGTCGATTGCACGACCTGCGCGAGGAAACGGCGCTCCATCGCGTCGAGCCCGAGTCCCTCGGTTGCGGGAGCGAGAGCCTCCCCCACCACGAGCTCGGAGGCGCAGTCCGCCACCCTCTCGAGGCTCTCCTTGGGAAGCGCGCCGATGAGGGGGCGAGACGCCACGCGCCCATCGCCCATCACCACCACGAGCATGACGCGTCCATCGGGAAGCGGCGTAAGCGAAATCCCCGCAACGTCGCTTTCCTGCGGAGCGGGTTCGGAAACCACGGCGAGACAGTGCGTCACCTGCGCAATCGTCCTCGCGAGCGAGCGGAGGTCGAGCGCCCGGCTCGTCTCCCTCGTGAGGCTTCCCCTTGCGAAGCGTCCCGCGGAAAGGCGCTCCGACACCACCGTGCGATAGCCGAGGTCGGTGGGCACCCTCCCCGCGGAAACATGGGGGTGCGTGAGATGCCCCGTCCTCTCGAGGCCGGCGAGATCCGAGCGCACGGTTGCCGTGGAGTAGCCGATCTGGTGGTGATCGACGAGCGCCTTCGAGCCCACGGGCGCGCAGGTCCCCACATACTCGTCCACGACGGCCTTCAGCACGGCCATGGCGCGCGCGGCGATCATCTAGAACCAGAACCCGTAGGCACCGCTCATTCTGAGCGACGTGCAGCTGATGAAGAGCACGAGGAAAAGCGCCATGAGGAAGCCCTCGCTCGCGCCCGTCACCATCGTGAGGCCCGCCTTCTTCCACCAGAACGCGGGGTGCCCGAGGATGCCCCCGGAGAGCACGCAATAAAGGCCGAAGATCGCGGGAACGGCGGCAATGATGAGCACGGATCCCAGCGCGACGGTGGCGCCGAGGAAGACGAATCCCACGAGGCACAAGATGAACGCGAACCCGAGTGCCGCGAAGCCCGTCGCGCTCTTGTTCGAGAGGCGCTCGTTGGCCACCACGATCCTGCAGATGAAGTCTCCCGCGCGCTCGTTGTTCGTGCCGGCGTTGCCCATGCCTCTCACGCGGATGTCGGTGCCGTCGTGGGCGTGCGCGGGGATGTCGATCGTCACCTCGGAGCTCCGCATCACGCGGCCCGTGCCCTGGCACGCGTGGCAGGGATCCGCGACGACGCGCCCCGATCCTTGGCACTCCGGGCACTCCATCACCATCGTGCCCATGGCAAAGCCGAATCCGCCGAGCACGTCGTTCAAATCGACGTTGATCTTCCCGGAGCCTCCGCAGGTGGGGCAGGTGCGAGAGGTCTGCGCGTCCTCGCTTCCACGCCCGTGGCACACCTCGCAGGTGACGTAGCGTTGGTAGGTGATGGTGCGATGCCGGCGCGCGTTGGGGTCGTTCGGATCGAACGCGAGCTCGTAGACCACATCGGCACCCGCCTGCGGCTTATACGCGCGCCCGTGCCCGCGCCGCGCCGTGCCCCCGAAGGGGAATCCCCCGAAGGGAGATCCGCCAAATGGCGAGCCTCCATAGGGCGAGCCCTGGCCCCAGGGAGCCTGCCCCGAGGGGCCGCTCGTGGTGCCTCCGACGGGCACGCCCGCGCGCATGAGGTCGTAGCGACGGCGCTTCTCGTCATCGGAGAGGACGGCGTAGGCCTCGGAGACCTCCTTGAAGCGCTCCTCGGCATCGGGCGCC